>NZ_JBYRJB020000010.1:0-98749 GCF_058349865.2 Microbacterium altimontanum
TCTCGAGATGATCCACGAATCTGCACCGTGAGGCCCTGGGCCAACAAGACCAACTTCAGAACCCCACCCTCATAGGGCCTGAGCGCAAAGCTCGGGCGGCCCTCACGTCGGGCGATGGAGGTCGGATAAGCCTCAGTCGGCCGTCCACGGATCGTGCAGCACGATCCCCGTGTCTGCGAAGTCGCGCGTGTTGCGGGTGGCCAGGGCATGGTCGCCTGCAATGCAGATTCCGGCGATCATCCCGTCCTCAACGCTGATCGCATGACCGGAGGCCTCTCGTCGAGCGCGAAGCGCAGCATAGGTCCGGGCTGCAGCAGCATCGTAGGGCAGCAGTCTGTCGGCGGCGCCCGTGACGAGCTTGTCGATCGCCTCGACGAGCATGTCCTGACGACGACCTGCCGGCAGACGGGCGGCGCCGTAGGAGAGTTCGCCGACCGAGATCGCGGCGATGGCGAGGTCCTGGGCGTGGGCATCGAGCCAAGCCAGCACGCGAGGATCTGGGTCGCGGCGCAGCGGCTCAGACAACACGTTCGTGTCGGCGACGATCATGCAAGGTCGAACCTTCGGGGAGCGGAGCGCTCAGGTACATCGAACTCTCCTCGCACGGCCACCGTCGATGACAGCCAGCCCGTGATGAAGGCCGTCGGTGCGACTGCGTCGACGAGGATGTCGCGCACCTCGGCTTCCATTGACCTGTTGTGCGCGGCCGCGCGCGACTTGAGCGCCCGTCGCGTCTCTTCGGGCAAATTGCGGACGGTCAGGGTGGCCATGACAGCAATGCTAGCACTCCCGGCAAGTGTCAGGCTGAGCGACTGTACTCGCGGTGGGCGTGTGGGCGACGGGCTTGCGCACCGCCGCGTCGTCGGTCGCAACCGCGGCGCTCTACGGCACCGCGGATCGTGAACGGATGCTGCTGCACGCGATCGTTCCGGCCGTGGCATACGTCGTCTTCGCCGCTGCGCGCGCCTGGGTCGCCGCACGCATGGCTGATCCGCACGTGCTCATCACCGCGATGCAGATGCCCGCGAGTGGCACTCGCGCTGCACTTTCCTGCTATTGCGCCTGTTTTTTCCTGTCGCATCAGCAGGAACGTGCAGCGCTCGGTGAATAACTGGCGCATCTGCAGCAAGCTACAGCTTTCTGCGGGACGGCACCGACCAGTCCGAGCGCGTTCGCGGGCACCTCGCTCACGCACGCGGCGCGTCGAAGGTGAAGAATGCCGGGTCCACGGCGGTCGCGACATCCCAGTCGTCGTCCCAGGTGAAGACCGCGACGGCGCACGTGGGCATCCGGGCGATCTCGCCGTCCGACAGCCGCTCCGCGAGTGCGCTCATGCCCGGGTCGTGGGCGACGATCATCACCGCGTCGGCGCCGGTGCGCGCCGCCCGGGCGAGGATCGTCTCGGCCGGAGCCCCGTACAACTCCTCGTCGAGGCCCACCGCGACCCCCAGTGCGGCCCCGAACGCTTCGGCGGTCGTACGCGCCCGCACCGCCGTGCTCGACACGATCACGTCGGGGCGGAATCCGGCCGCCGCGATTCGCTGGGCCATGATGGGGGCATCGCGCAGCCCGCGGGCGTTGAGCGGCCGATCATGATCGGCCAGGTCGGGATCGCCCCAGTCGGATTTCGCATGACGCACGAGCGCGAGTGTGACCATGCCTCCATCATGCCGCCGCCGTGGGCGCCCCGGCTCAGAGGAGCGTCAACTGTGCGACGGTGTAGATCGCCACGCCCGCGAGTGCTCCGACCACGGTGCCGTTGAGCCGGATGTACTGCAGGTCGCGGCCGACCATGAGCTCGATCTTCTCGGTGGTCTCGGCGGCATCCCAGCGCTCTACGGTGTCGGTGATGATCGACGCGATGTCGTGCCGGTACCGGTCGACGAGGAACACCGCGGCGTCGGTCACCCAGGTGTCCACCCGCCGCTGCAGAGCCGGCTCAGCACACAGGCGCTCGCCGATCTCGGCGATCGCCGCCGCGGCCCGGCGGCGCAGCCCGCTTTCGGGGTCGGCGAGCGCCGCGAGCAGCCCGGACTTCGCCGTGTTCCACGCCTGCACGGCGAGCTCACGCACGCGCGGGCTGTCGAACAGCGCGGCCTTCGCGTCCTCGAACCGCCCGATCATCGCCGGGTCGTGCTGCAGGCGATCCGCGAGCCGGCCGAGGTAGTCGTCGAGCGCGCGACGCGCCGGGTGGTCGGGGTCGCCGCGCACGGCGGCGGCGAACTTCACCGCCTCGTGGTACACGGTGTCGTCGACGAGGCGGTGCGCGATGCGCGGGAGCCACGAGGGAAGACGGCGCGAGACGAGCCCCTCGAACGCGGGACGGTTCGCCTCCAGCCATCCGGCGATGCTGTCGGCGGCGAGGTCGACGGCACCGTGGTGGGCGCCGGCATCCGTCACCCGTGCCAGCCACGCGCCTGCCGGCGGCCCCCACTCGGGCGCGAGGAGGTGCTCCCGCGCGAGCGACTCGATGACCTCCTGCACGTCGGCGTCGGACAGGGCGCGCAGGACGCCCGATGCCATCGCCGCGCCCTCGGCGGTGACCCGCTCGGCATGCGTGCGCTCCGACAGCCAGGCGCCCAGCCGTGCCGCGATCGACGTGCCCTCGAGCTTGGTGCGGACGACCGGCGCGGACAGGAAGTTCGTCTCGACGAACTCGCCGAGAGTGCGTCCGATCTCGTCCTTCCGGGTCGGGATGATCGCGGTGTGAGGAATGGGAAGGCCGAGGGGGTGTCGGAACAGGGCCGTCACGGCGAACCAGTCGGCCAGGGCACCGACCATGCCGCCCTCGGCCGCCGCGCGGACGTAGGAGAGCCACGGCAGGCGCTCCTCCTGTGTGAACGCGACGACGAACACGATCGCGAGGAAGACGAGAGCGCCGAGCGCGATGGCCTTCATCCGGCGCAGCGCGCGCCGCCGCTCCTGGTCGGCGGGGCTGAGCAGAGCCGTGGGAGTGCGCGCCATGGCGGCATCCTCTCACGCGGCACTGGGCGCGTCCGGGTACTCTTGCGGCGTGATCGACGACATCAAGAAGCGCGCCCTCCACCGCACGGCGATCCTGGAGGGGCAGGTGCGGGGCCTCGCGAAGATGATCGAGAACGAGGACTACTGCATGGACATCATCGGGCAGTCGCGGGCGATCCAGAAGGCGCTCGCGTCCCTGGACAAGATGCTGCTGGAGAATCACCTGCGCACGCATGTGACGCACATGTTCGAGCAGGGAGGCGACGACCGCGAACAGGCCGTCGCGGAGCTGCTGAAGGCCTACGACGTCGGCAGCCGATGATCTCCGCCGATCTGGCCCGTTCCCTGCGGGATGCCGGCCTGGTGTGGCACCCGCGCTCCGGCGACCGGTTCCAGCTCGACGAGCCCGAGTTCGAGGCCGACGTGTTCACCGTCAGCGACATGACGATCGAGGCGCGCAGCTTTCCCACCGGCAGCATCCTCGCGTTCAACGGCACCACCGAGTGGGCGCTCGACTCCGTCGCTCTCGAGGACGCCCTCTGGCTGCCGAGCGAGGAGCAGCTGCGCGAGCTGCTGCGCGGCACGTTCCGCGGGCTGCGGCGCCTCCCCGACGCGTACGTCGTGGACGTCGAGATCCAGGCGGAGGCGCTGAGCTTCGAGCATCCGGAGCCCTCGGATGCGTACGCCCTGGCACTGCTCGAGCTGCTGCGGCGCGCCCGCGGCTGACGCCGTCGCG
This sequence comes from Microbacterium altimontanum, assembly GCF_058349865.2. NCBI lineage: Bacteria > Bacillati > Actinomycetota > Actinomycetes > Micrococcales > Microbacteriaceae > Microbacterium > Microbacterium altimontanum. The sequence continues at coordinate 3,701 of NZ_JBYRJB020000010.1, forward strand.
GTGCGGCGCTCGCGGTGACGCGGATCGGGCCGGCGCGCGCTGAACGCGTCCGGCCCGATCCGAGACTCGTCAGGCGGAGTTCTTGCTCGTGCTCTCGCGCTCCTCGAGCCCGACGGCGTCGCGCAGCTCGCGCGCATCCTGCTCATGGTCGTCGGCCATCAGGTCGCTGAGGGCGTCGGCGATCGCGTTGAGCTTGTGCTGCACCGCGTGGTCGGCGCGGGTCTGGCTGTTCTGCAGCAGCGCCACCATCAGGAACGTGACGATCGTCGTGATGGTGTTGATGATGAGCTGCCATGTGTCGATGCTCTTGAGCACGATGATCGACGGCGCCCACAGCACCACGAGGATCACGCAGAAGCAGAAGAACCAGGCGCGGCTCGCGAGCCGCGACGCGCCTTCGGCGAAGCGATCGAAGAATCCGACGCGGTCGGACACGTCGCTCGGCATCACGGGCTTCTTCTCACTCATGTCTTCCTCATTTCCTCATGCGGCGGGCGCCGCGGGGTGGTGCGGCGCACGCCGCGGGTCTCGGTGGCGGGTCTCGGCGGCAGCAGGTCAGGGCTGCTCGGCGACGTGGCGTGCGAGCTCATCGGCGATGTCGTGGAGCGCCGCGGCGCACAGGCGCGCGGTCGACCCATCCTGTCGCTCGACAGCCGCCACGAGCGCGGCGTGGAATCGGTGGTAGCCGGCCGCGATGATGTCCTCGGCCTTCGGCGTGGCGGTCAGCAGCTGCGCGCGACGGTCGGACGGATGCTGGCGCCGCTCGACGAGGCCGGCCTGTTCGAGGCCGTCGGTGACCTTCGTCACCGCGGCGTGCGAGAGGCCCACCATGACGTGGAGGTCCTTGGGGCCGACCGGGCGCCCGTCGCGCGCCGCCTGCAGAAGGTACCGCAGGGCCTGGAACTCGCTGCGCCCCAGGCCCGTCGCGCGGCGGGCGGCCTCGACGGCGTCGCCCTCCACCCGATGGACCCGCAGCAGCGCGCGGACCAGATCGTCGCCGGCGCCGTCCGGGCGCCGGGCGTACAGGTGCGTCGCCTCTCGTTCTACGACGCGGCCGACCATGTCTCGGCCTCTCGACGATCCGCCTCCTGCGGACGGCGGAGCCGGGCCAGGGCGGGGTGCGCCATGAACGATTCGAGGCAGCGCTGCGCGTCGCGCAGCCGGGGGAAGTCGCCGCGATGGCCGCCCCGGGCGTCCGTCGCGCGATACGTGCGGCCGACGCGGTCCACGGATCCTCCGAAGGCGCCGTCGATGTTGCCCACCCAGAAACCCGCGTCGGCTTCGACCCAGGTCATCGCCGCGTCGTTCGCAGCGGCGGTGGTGTGCTGTTCGAGCGTGAGTGACATCGTCTCTCCTTGCATGAGTCCGGCAGGTCGCTGGTCGCAGCGGACGCTGCCGACCAGCGGGTAGCCGACAGCGTGCCACGGATCGAAAAGTTCACAAAGTGAACGACCTGGGTCTTGTCTTCCGCCGAGAACCGTCGTATGGTTCTCCGTTCGCGGGCGGCCGCGGGGGCGTCCCGGGGCGGATGCGTCGCTGCGGCGGGCGGTCAGGAGGTGACCGTCTGCACCGGCTCAGTGTCGGGGATGGGGCTGGCGTCGCGGTGTCGCAGGTCGGGGAAGCCGCGCACGAACAGCACCGACGCGAGCAGGCCGAGGGCGGCGAATCCGGCGGCGGTGAGATAGGCGCCGGACGGGCCCTGGGCGTCGATGAGGAAGCCGGCGACCGCCGATCCCGCGGCGGCGCCGATGAGCTGCCCGGTGCCGACCCAGCCGAACGCCTCGGCGGTGTCGCTGAACTTCACGCTCGCCGTCGTCATCGCGAACATCACGGCGAGGGCCGGCGCGACACCGATGCCGGCGACCAGCAGCGAACCGCCCAGCCACCAGAAGTTGAGGGAGAATGTCGCAACGACGAGCCCGACGGTGACGATCGCCATGCGCCGCGCCATCGCCCAGCGGCCGATGGGGATGCTGCCGGACAGCAGCCCGCCGCCGAGGCTGCCGATCGAGAACACGGCGAGCACGATGCCGGCCTGCAGCCCGCCCTTGCCGAACGTGGCGATCACACCGGTCTCGACCGCCGAGCACGCCCCGATGAGCAGGAACCCGATGACGGTGGCGAGCACCACCGGCGGACGGGTGAGCACCTTGCCGAACCGCCGCCGGCTGCGGGGGATGCGCACGCGGCCGAGCTCGGGCGAGGCGATGAACCAGGAGCCGCCGCCGAGGAGGATCACGACGATGAGCAGCAGCCCGACGACGGTGCCGATCTGCGTCGCGACGAGGGTGATGACCACCGGCGCGATGATCCAGATGATCTCCTGCAGGGATGCGTCGAGGGAGAACAGCGGCGTCAGCTGGCGCGAGTTCACCATCTTCGGGTAGATCGTGCGCACCGCCGACTGGACCGGCGGAGTGGACAGGCCCGATATGAGCCCGAGGGCCATGTAGCCGGGCAGCGGCAGCGCGAGGGTGGCCATCGCGGCGAGCGACGCGGCGCACACGAGCATCGTGAGGGTGAGCACGCGACGCATGCCCCAGATGCCCATCCAGCGGCTCGTGACCGGGCCGGCGACCGCCTGGCCGACGGAGGCGGCGGCGAGCACGAGGCCCGCCGCGCCGTACGAGCCGGTGAGGTGCTCGATGTGCATGAGGACCGCGAGACTCGTCATGCCGGAGGGGAACCGCGCCGTCAGCTGTGCTGCGATGATGCGCCCCACGCCCGGAGTGCGCAGAAGATCCCGGTATCCCGCCACGACGTCCACGTTACGGCCCCGGCGGAGGCTGACGCATCCGGCCCCCGGCGCGACACGCCGCGACACGCCGACGGTGCTTATCCACAGCGGATCGGATGTCGGAGCCCGGACCTAGCGTGCCGGGTGTGGACAGTTCCGATCGGTGCCGTCGTGACCCGCGGGATCTCGCGATTCGCGCGCCTCACGACACGCCGTCGGGCTGTGGATGAAACGGTGGACAACCTGTGTTGTACATGGGGAGAGCAGTGGAAAACTACACGGATGTAACTACTATCCCTTGTGGTGCTTCCTGATGTCGGCACCCATATGTAGTATTGGAGCTCCGGCGGGGGGCCTGCCGGCAGACGGACTGGAAAACGAAGAATCGGATGAGGGGAGAAGTGGTCGAACATGGCGATCACGGTCTACACGAAGCCTTCCTGCGTGCAGTGCAACGCGACCTACCGCGCGCTGGACTCGAAGGGCATCGAATACGAAGTGCACGACCTCACTGAGGACCCGACGGCACTCGAGCAGGTCAAGGCTCTCGGCTACCTGCAGGCGCCCGTCGTGATCACCGACGAGGACCACTGGTCGGGCTTCCGTCCCGACAAGATCGACGAGCTCGCCGCCCGTCTTTCCTGACCGGCGGGATCGCTCGGAACCGAGGCGGATCATGCTGGCGACCGATGCGCCGCTTCTCGTCTACTTCTCCAGCGTTTCGGAGAACACGGCGCGGTTCGTGGAGAAGCTGGGCCTTCGGGCCGAGCGCATCCCGGTGCATTCCGGACCGCGCAGCGCCGAGCCGCCGCTGCACGTGAACGAGCCGTATGTGCTCGTGACCCCCACGTACGGCGGCGGTCAGGGACGCGGTGAAGAGCGGGGAGCAGTCCCCAAGCAGGTCATCCGGTTTCTCAACGACGAGAACAACCGCAAATGGATCCGCGGAGTCATCTCCGCGGGGAACACGAACTTCGGCCCGGCGTACTGCCTGGCCGGCGAGATCATCAGCCGCAAGTGCAACGTGCCGCACCTGTACCGGCTTGAACTGTTCGGCACGCCCGAGGACGTCGCGCGAGTGAGCGACGGATTGGAACGATGGTGGAAGCTGCAGTGACCGACACGACCGACTTCAAGCACGACACGCGCTTCGAGGGCATGGACTATCACGCCCTGAACGCGATGCTGAATCTGTACGGTGCCGACGGCAAGATCCAGTTCGACGCCGACAAGCGCGCGGCGCGGGAGTACTTCCTGCAGCACGTGAACCAGAACACCGTGTTCTTCCACTCCCTCAAGGAGCGGCTCGACTACCTCGTCGAGAAGGAGTACTACGAGGGCGACGTGCTCGCGAAGTACCCGTTCGAGTTCATCCAGGAGCTCAACGACCGGGCGTACGCCGCGAAGTTCCGGTTCGAGACGTTCCTCGGCGCGTTCAAGTACTACACGAGCTACACGCTGAAGACGTTCGACGGCAAGCGGTACCTGGAGCGCTTCGAGGACCGGGTCGTCATGACGGCGCTGGGACTGGCCGACGGCGATCGGGAGCTCGCGAAGGCACTCGTCGACGAGATCATCTCCGGGCGCTTCCAGCCGGCGACGCCGACGTTCCTGAACACGGGCAAGGCGCAGCGCGGCGAGCTCGTGAGCTGCTTCCTGCTGCGGATCGAGGACAACATGGAGTCGATCGCCCGCGGCATCAACTCCGCGCTGCAGCTGAGCAAGCGCGGCGGTGGCGTCGCGCTGCTGCTGAGCAACATCCGCGAGTCGGGTGCGCCGATCAAGCAGATCGAGAACCAGTCGAGCGGCATCATCCCGGTCATGAAGCTGCTCGAAGACAGCTTCAGCTACGCGAACCAGCTGGGCGCGCGTCAGGGGGCGGGTGCGGTGTACCTGAACGCGCACCACCCCGACATCATGCGGTTCCTCGACACCAAGCGCGAGAACGCCGACGAGAAGATCCGCATCAAGACCCTGTCGCTGGGTGTCGTCGTGCCCGACATCACGTTCGAGCTGGCGAAGACCGGCGAGGACATGTACCTGTTCAGCCCGTACGACGTCGAGCGCGTCTACGGTGTGCCGTTCGGCGACATCTCGGTGACCGAGAAGTACCGCGAGATGGTCGACGATGCGCGCATCAAGAAGACGAAGATCAACGCGCGCGAGTTCTTCCAGACCCTCGCCGAGATCCAGTTCGAGTCGGGCTACCCGTACATCATGTTCGAGGACACGGTGAACAAGGCCAACCCGATCAAGGGCCGGATCAACATGTCCAACCTGTGCAGCGAGATCCTGCAGGTGAACACGCCGACCACGTACCACGACGACCTGTCGTACGACCAGATCGGCAAGGACATCTCCTGCAACCTCGGGTCGATGAACATCGCGCTGGCGATGGACGGCGGAGACCTCTCCAAGAGCGTCGAGACGGCGATCCGGGGACTGACAGCGGTGAGCAACCAGAGCCACATCTCGTCGGTGCGCTCGATCGAGGACGGCAACGACCGTTCGCACGCGATCGGCCTGGGGCAGATGAACCTGCACGGGTACCTCGCGCGCGAGCACGTGCACTACGGCTCGGAAGAGGGCCTCGACTTCACGAACATCTACTTCTACACGGTGCTGTTCCACGCGCTGCGCGCGTCGAACAAGCTCGCGATCGAGCGGGGGCAGGCGTTCGACGGCTTCCCCGACTCGACCTACGCGTCGGGGGAGTTCTTCGACAAGTACATCGACCAGGAGTGGGCGCCGGCGACGGCACGGGTGGCCGAGCTGTTCGCCGGGCACCACATCCCGACCCGCGAGGACTGGGTCGCGCTGAAGGCGTCGGTGCAGGAGCACGGGATCTACAACCAGAACCTGCAGGCGGTGCCGCCGACCGGCTCGATCTCGTACATCAACAACTCGACGAGCTCGATCCACCCGATCGTGTCGAAGATCGAGATCCGCAAGGAAGGCAAGCTCGGTCGCGTCTACTACCCGGCGCCGTTCATGACGAACGAGAACCTGGAGTATTACCAGGATGCGTACGAGATCGGCCCCGAGAAGATCATCGACACGTACGCGGCGGCGACCCAGCACGTCGACCAGGGGCTGAGCCTCACGCTGTTCTTCAAGGACACTGCGACGACGCGTAATGTGAACCGCGCGCAGATCTACGCGTGGCGCAAGGGCATCAAGACGCTCTACTACATCCGCGTGCGCCAGATGGCCCTCGAGGGCACCGAGGTAGACGGTTGCGTCAGCTGCATGCTCTGACCGCCGGTCGCTGATGGCGCGCAGCGACCCCCGGTCGTTGAGCGAGCGCAGCGAGACGAAACGACTTCCGCATCCGTGAAAGAGAACTGAAATGACACCCGAACCGCTCAAGCTCCTGGCCAGCGTCCAGGCGATCAACTGGAACCGCATCGAGGACGAGAAGGACCTCGAGGTCTGGCACCGCCTCACGGGGAACTTCTGGCTGCCCGAGAAGGTGCCGCTGTCGAACGACGTGCAGTCGTGGAACACGCTGACGCCCGAGGAGCAGGTGCTGACGATGCGGGTGTTCACCGGGCTCACGCTCCTCGACACGATCCAGGGGACGGTCGGCGCGGTGTCGCTGATCCCGGATGCGCTGACGCCGCACGAGGAGGCGGTGTACACGAACATCGCGTTCATGGAGTCCGTTCACGCGAAGAGCTACTCGTCCATCTTCTCGACGCTGTGCTCGACGAAGGACATCGACGAGGCGTTCCGCTGGTCGAGCGAGAACGAGAACCTGCAGCGCAAGGCACGCATCGTCATGGACTACTACCGTGGCGACGACCCGCTCAAGCGCAAGGTCGCATCGACCCTGCTGGAGTCGTTCCTGTTCTACTCGGGCTTCTACCTGCCGATGTACTGGTCGTCGAAGGCGAAGCTCACGAACACCGCTGACATCATCCGGCTCATCATCCGTGACGAGGCGGTGCACGGGTACTACATCGGCTACAAGTTCCAGAAGGGCCTCGAGCGCGTCGATCAGGCGCGCCGCGACGAGCTGAAGGACTACACGTTCTCGCTGCTCTACGAGCTCTACGACAACGAGGTGCAGTACACGCAGGACCTGTACGACGGAGTCGGCTTGACGGAGGACGTCAAGAAGTTCCTGCACTACAACGCCAACAAGGCGCTGATGAACCTGGGCTACGAGGCGATGTTCCCGGCCACTGTCACCGACGTGAGCCCGGCGATCCTCTCAGCGCTGTCGCCCAACGCTGACGAGAACCACGACTTCTTCAGCGGCTCGGGCTCCTCGTACGTCATGGGCAAGGCCGAGGCCACGGAAGACGACGACTGGGACTTCTAGGAGTTGTGAGCCTCTGCTTCTTCGCGCCGCAGTAGCGGAAGCAGGTGCTCGGCGGCCCATGCGGCGAGCGTCGTCGGCGTGGTGGTCGTGTAGTCCCGGCGATTCTCGGGTGTGTACCCGTCGCGGATTCCCGCGGTCATGCCGACCATCGCCTCAATTCGGGGAGCCGGCATGCCGGCCGCCCGGAGGTGGGCGCGAACGTCGTCGTCGCTGAGCTGAACAGGCCGGATGCGGCGTCCCCGCAGGGCGGAGAGGGTGTCGGCGACGTCGGCGAAGGAGAGATCCGTCGGACCGTGGACGGCCACGACGTGTCTTCCGGTCCAATGCTCGTCGAGGAGGCGCACGGCCGCGACGGCGGCGATGTCCTCGGGTGCGACCCACGGCATCGGGGCGTCGACGTGGAACGCGGTGGGCAGCACGCCTTCCTGAAGCGCGTCGAGGTCGAACAGGAGATTGCTGAAGAAGTAGCCGCAACGCAGGTGAGTCACGTGGATACCTGCCGCATCCAGCGCCTCCTCGGTGGCGGCGAGTCCGTCGATCTCACCGACGCCGTGGCGGCGCTCCGCTCCACGGCTGGATTGAAACACCACCCGGCGGATGCCGTTCTCATGAATGGCGGCGAGCAGCGCCCGCGTCGCCAGCCGGTAGCCCTCGAGTGGATCCGGCCGATCCGTCGGAGGGGCCACCCAGTACAGCGTGTCGACGTCGACCGTCGCGTCCGTCACCGAACGCGCATCGAACTGGTCAACGGGCACCGGATCCACGAACTCGGTCGAGCCTGGCGGGAGCTTCGCGGGATCCCGCAGGAGAGCGCGAGGCCGTGCACCGGCCTGTGCGACAAGCCGCAGAGCGTGACGCCCGACGTGCCCGGTGGGGGTGGTGATGGCGATTGTCATACCTCCACCGTGGCCCTGCCCACCGACATCGCTCGCCTCATGCGCGTCTCGGTCGGGGGCGTGGTTCTCAGAGGTCGACCGTGCCGCTCTCGCCCTCGTGGAATCTGTCCCCGGTGACCTTCGCTTTGACGAAGTTGAACGCCGTGGCGATCTTTCCGGGGCTGTCCCAATATTCGGCGCGTTCGGTGGTGAACTTCAGCAGCCCCACGCTCGGGTCATCTGGGCCCTCGGGGAAGAATGCTTCGACGAAGGGGTTCCACAGTTCATCGACTTTGCGGCGGTCCTCCACGAGTGCGGCGGTCCCGGAGAGCGAGACCCAGGAGTCGTCCGAGCTGAGCGCGACCGTCGCCTCGGAGTCGGCTGCCAGATCGGCCACGGGGGAGGAGTCCTTCGCCACCAGGAACCACAGGTCGCCGTCGAACTCTGCTTCCTGCATGGTGAGCGGACGGGCGACCATCCGGGCGTCCCTGTTGCGGGTGACGAACATCGCCACCCTGAACTCCTTGATGAGCTCGGCGACCTTCTTGCGCTCGTCGGCGGTGTCGTTCATGATCTCTCGTACCTTTCTGCCCGACTCAGTGGGTCGATCAACGGTGCCCTTCTCCGGCGGATGCGCAGAGGGGGTTGAGCGCCGGATGATCGCAAGCTACAGGGATGTGCGCGGCAACCCCTCCGTACCCGACGAGCACCCGTGACTACGATGGATCCATGCCCCAGCGCCCGCCGTTCAGCCCCGTGATCTCGCTGCTGACGGTCGGCAGCGTGTGGGACAGCCGCCTCAATCAGCAGCTCAAGCCGCTCGGACTCACGACGAGAAAGTACGCCCTCTTGGCCCACATCCAGGGCACACCGGGCATCTCGTTCAGCGAACTGGCGCGACGCTCGCAGATCACGGTGCAGACGGCGCACACCGCCGTGCGCACCCTCGTCGACGACGGGCTCGTCGCCGACGCCATGGCTCACGCCGGCTCTGCGTCCAACCTGCGTGTCACCGACAAGGGCGCGGCCGCGCTCGCCGATGCCGACGCGCGCCTCGCACGCATGGACGCCTCGTTCGCCGACGCCGCTCCCGCCCTGACCGCGGCACTGCAAGGGCTGCACGAGGAGCCGTTCTGAGGCATCCTTCAGAGATACTGAAGGGCTTTCAGCTACACTGAAGGCATGTTCCGCACCCCTTCTCGGCTGTTCCGCGTCTTCGCCGTCGCCGAGGCGATCACCTGGACCCTCCTCATCGCCGGTCTCATCCTGCGCGCGACCGCCGGCCTTGCCGCCGCGGTCCTCGTCGCCGGAAGCATCCACGGCTTCGTCTTCCTCTGCTACGGCGCCACGGCCATCCTCGTCGCCAAGAACAATCGCTGGCGGCCGTGGCCGGTGATCGTCGCCGTCGGCTCGGCCATCGTGCCGTACGCCACCATCCCCGCCGAGATCTGGCTGCACCGCACCGGCCGCCTCGCCGGCGTCTGGCGCGTCGAAGCGACGGACGACCCCCGCGACGGCACGTGGCACGACCGGCTGCTGCGCTTCTTCCTCGTACGCCCCGTGCTCCTCGGCGGGCTCGGTATCGTCGCGGTGGCGGCGCTGTTCACGGCTCTGCTCGTGATCGGCCCTCCCGGCGGACGGGCGTGACCGGCGGGCGCAGGACGCCGCGCCAGATGCTCACGAGCATCCACACGAATGTCGCGACCCACGCCGCGAACGCGACCCAGCTCTCGCCGAAACCGATCGCGTGCACGAAAGGCAGGTCGTCCACGTCGCCGAGGAACTGCGACCCGACGCCGTACATGCCGAGCGGGAAGATGATGCTCCACAGCGTCGCCTCGTAGCGGAACGGGATGCGGTGGCGCACGTGACGCCACCACCCGGCCATGATCAGCGGCGGGATGAGCCACGTCCCGAACGCCCAGAAGAACACGGCAGCCCCGGCGATGAGTCCGCGCGTCGCATCCACGGTCGGCGCGTCGGCCATCTGCACGATGCGCGCCCCGGCGACGACGGTGATCGCCGTCGCTCCCATCGCCACCCAGTACGGGGGAGTGAGGTCCTGGGGACGGAACGGCACCGTCAGCATCCGCACCCCGACGAACACGCCCACGGCGCAGTACAGGAACGTCCCCACCGACCAGGAGAACACCGCCAGCAGCGCGAGCGCCGGTCGCCACTCGACGAGTTCGACCTCCAGCGTCGCCGCGAGCACCGCGATCGACTGACTCGCCACCGCCCAGATGAACCAGGTGCCGTTCGCCGTCGTGATCGGCGCAACCCGGCGTTTGCCGAGCACGGCCGTCCACGGCACGGTGTACCCGAACACGATCCATGCGATCGACGCGACGAGCAGCAGGACCACCGCGACGCCGTGATACCCGTCCTCCTGACTCAGCCGACTCCCGAGCACGCACGTCGCCGCGACGAACGTGAAGAACCCGAATGCGCGGCCGGGATCCGCGAAGTCATCGGCCATCTCGGCCGGATGCCGCACGATCCGCACACCGTTGAGCGCGACCAGCAGGACATACGCCACCGCCGCGATCGCCAGCAGCACGGCGGACACGGCGAGCCATCCGTTCGTCCGCATGCCGATCGACACGATGCCGGTCGCCATCACCAGGGCGAAGTAGCCCGGCGTGAGCTGCCCGATGGCGGCGTCGACCCGCTGCGCGAGTGAGGACGGTGCTGACACGGCATCAGGGTATCGCCCGGCGGGAGGCGCGCCGTGGTGCAGGATCGTGAGTATGCGGCTGTCGAGCACCTCCACCCAGCGGACGTACCGCCACCTGCGCCTCGCGATCGTCGGCGCCGCCGTCATGATGCTCGTCGCCCTCCTCGTCGGCACCGCCGCCACGGGGCCGGTCACAAGTCTCAGCGCTCTGTACTACACGCCCGGCCGCACGGTCTTCACCGGCGCGCTGTTCGCCATCGCGCTCGCTCTCGTCGCCCTGTCGGGACACAGTGTGGAACAGGTGCTGCTGGATGTCGCAGCCCCCTTCGCCGTGCTGATCGCGCTCGTACCCACACCGGTCATCGCCGGCGACACGCGCGACGCCGGCGAGCTGTGTCCGCCCGACGTGGAGTGCGTGCCGGCCTCTGAGGCGCTCGCGATGCAGGTGGGCGTCACCGTACTCGTCGTGACGACCCTCGCCGCCGCTGCCGCCGCTGTCGTCCTGGCCGTGACACGACCCCGCGCGCCGAAGGCGCCCATGATCGCGCCCGGCGTGTGGGTTCCGGCCGTGGTCGTCGCTGCGGTCGCCGTCGCGCTCCTCGTCTGGCTGACCGCCTCGCCGGACACGCTCCTGGCCTTCGGGCACTTCATCGCGACCGGGGTCTTCTTCGGCCTCATGGTCGCCGTCGCCATCGTGTCGGCGCGCACGGCCCGTGCGCCGTGGCGCGGCGTGTACGTGGTCGTCGCGGTCGGCATGGTCGGCGCGCTCTGCTACCTCGCGGTCGTGTTCGCGGCCCGTCTCGCCGGCGCCGACCAGCACGGCCAGCCGTGGGTGCTCGTCGGCGAGGTCGGTCTCATCTGCCTCTTCGCCATCTTCTGGCTCGCGCAGACCGCGCAGAAGTGGGATGAGACCGACCCGTCGCTCCTCGCGCCCCTCTGAGAGCCGGACGCGCCGCGCGGTCCGCCGCTGCCGGGCGGGAGGCCCTTGGGGCGTCCCACCGCTACCGGGGCGGAAGCTGCTGCAGGGTCCAGCGGTTTCCGTCGGGGTCGCGGAACGTCACGAACCGCCCCCACGCCTGCTCATCGACCCCGTCGGCCTCGACTCCGACGTCGCGCAGATGCGCGAGCGCCTCATCGGCATCCGGCACCACGACCTGGATCGTGTTCTGCCGGCCCGGCTCGAGATCGATGCCGAGGTTCGTGCCGAACGCGATCGAGCAGGCAGACCCGGGCGGGGTCATCTGCACGAACCGCAGCCCCTCGAACGGGGTCTGATCGTGGTCGGGGTGGAACCCGATCCGCGTGTAGAACTCCTTCGCCGCGTCGACATCGGTCACCGGGACGAAGATCAGCTCGATCCGCCAGTCCATACCTGCTCCTTTGCTCGGGAGCTCCCACGGTAGGGCCGACGTCCGACATCGGGAATACTCAGCGGGCGTACGCGTTAAACTTGATACGACCGCACTCAAGTTGACGTTGATGTGCGGGAAGCACTTCTCAAGGAGCCAGTGAATGTCAGACGACACCCCGTTCGAGGGCGCCGCGGATGGCGCGCGCGCATTCGACGATTTCCTCGCGCGCTACCTCGCCGGTGAGCGTGCGCGTCAGCAGCGGTCCATCGACCTGAGCCGCTTCATGACAGCCCGTACGCAGGAGATCCTGCAGCAGGCGGCGCAGTTCGCCCTCGCCCGCGGGCAGCGCGAGGTCGACACCCTGCACGTCCTGCGCGTGCTGATGGACGTCGATCCGGTGCAGCACGCCGTGCGGCGCGCGGGCGCCGAGCCCACGGCGATCGCGCAGGGCGCGGAGCAGCGGCTGCCCGCGCCGAGCGCGACATCCGCCGATCCCGACGGCGCCGTCGTCACGCCGGCGCTGCAGCGCACCCTGTTCCACGCGTTCCAGGTCGCCCGCTCGTCGGGCTCGACCTACATCGACCCGGAGCACCTGTTCTTCGCGCTCGTGCTCGCGCAGGACTCCCCGGCCGGCCAGGTGCTCGCCCACGCCGGTGTGACCGCCGAGGCGCTGACCCAGCCTGGCGAGACCGTCGCGCCCGGAGGCGCCCCGGCTCCGCAGCAGCAGCCGTCCTCCGGCTCGATGCTCGACAAGTTCGGCACCGACCTCACGGCTCTCGCCGAGGCGGGCGAGCTCGACCCGGTGATCGGCCGTGCCGACGAGATCGAGCAGACCATCGAGATCCTCAGCCGCCGGACGAAGAACAACCCCGTGCTCGTGGGCGAGGCCGGCGTGGGCAAGACCGCGATCGTCGAGGGCCTCGCCCGTGCGATCGTGGCGGACGAGGTGCCCGAGCAGCTGCGCGGCGTGCGCGTCATCGCGCTCGACCTGCCGGCGATGCTCGCCGGCACCCGGTACCGCGGTGACTTCGAAGAGCGCCTCACCGCGACGATGGACGAGATCGCCGCCCGCAAGGGCGACCTCGTCGTCTTCATCGACGAGGTGCACACCGTCGTGGGCGCTGGCGGCAACGGCGAGGGCGGCATGGACGCGGGCAATATCCTCAAGCCCCGTCTCGCACGTGGCGATCTGCACCTGGTGGGGGCCACGACGCTCGACGAGTACCGCCGCATCGAGAAGGATGCGGCCCTCGAGCGCCGCTTCCAGCCCGTCAAGGTCGGCGAGCCGAGCGTCGAGGAAGCCGTCGAGATCCTCCAGGGGCTGAAGAGCGCGTACGAACGGCACCACCGTGTCGCCTACACCGACGACGCGCTGCGCGCCGCCGTCCAGCTCAGCGACCGCTACCTCACCGAGCGCGTGCTGCCGGACAAGGCGATCGACCTCATCGATCAGGCCGGTGCACGGCTGCGCCTTCGGCTCGGTGTTCGCGACGACGCCGCGACGCTGATGCAGCGCCTGGCCGATCTGGAGGCCGCCAAGAACGCGGCGGTGTCGGCCGAGCAGTACGAGGACGCGTCGCGGCTGCGCGACGAGATCACCGCGGTGCAGCGCGGCCTCGACGAGGTCGCCGCAGGCAGCCACCCGGCGGACGCCGAGGCGATCGTCGACGAGCCCGAGATCGCGGCGGTGATCAGCCGCGCCACCGGCATCCCGGTGAGCCGTCTCACCGAGACCGAGCGCGACCGTCTCGCGTCTCTCGAGCAGGAGCTGCACGCCCGCGTCGTCGGGCAGGACGACGCGGTGACCTCCGTCGCGAAGGCGGTGCGCCGCAACCGCACCGGAATGGGCGATGCGCGCCGTCCGATCGGCTCGTTCCTGTTTCTCGGACCGACCGGCGTCGGCAAGACCGAGCTGGCCAAGGCGCTCGCGCAGTCGCTGTTCGACGACTCCAGCGCCGTCATCCGGTTCGATATGAGCGAGTTCGGCGAGCGGCACACCGTCGCACGCCTGGTGGGCGCCCCTCCCGGATACGTCGGCTACGACGAGGCGGGTCAGCTCACCGAGCGCGTGCGCCGCAACCCGTATGCCGTCGTGCTGTTCGACGAGATCGAGAAGGCGCATCCCGACGTGTTCAACCTGCTGCTGCAGGTGCTCGACGACGGCCGTCTCACCGACGGCCAGGGGCGCACCGTCGACTTCCGGAACACGGTGATCGTGATGACCTCGAACCTCGGCAGCGAGTTCCTCGCGTCGCGCGGCGGAGCCATCGGGTTCCTCGCCGACGGCGGAGGCGAGACCGGATTCGGGTCGGAGAAGGATCTGCGTGACCGCGTCTTCGCGAAGCTGCGCGAGGCGATGCGGCCCGAGTTCCTGAACCGCATCGACGAGATCGTGCTGTTCCGTAAGCTCGACCGCGCCCAGCTGGGCGAGATCGTGCGTCTGCTGCTGGGCGCGACGGCTCGTCGCCTGCACGGCCGTGACGTGCGGTTCGAGGTCACCGACGCCGCCGTGGCGTGGCTGGCCGAGCACGGCTACGAGCCCGAATACGGGGCCCGCCCGCTGCGCCGGCTCATCCAGCGCGAGGTCGATGACAGCATCGCCGACCTGTTCGTGTCGGGTGCGCTCGTCGATGGGGGAGCGGTGACGGTGGACGCAGCAGGCGACAGCCTCGTGGTGCGGGCCGCCGAGCAGGCGGCGCACGCGGCCTGACACGAGCCGCAGCCCACGGCGTCGCACGGGAGTGGCACACTCGGGGTATGAGTGAAGCTCCCGTCTCGATCGGAGTGGCCGGCACCCTCGGCCCCGCCGCGATCGCGAGGATCGCGGCGGCGGCCGAGGAGGCCGGTCTTCATGCGCTGTGGGTCAACGACACCCCGGGGGGAGACGCGCTCTCCGCCCTGCGTGCCGCCGCCGACGTGACCGAAAGGCTCGTGCTGGCCACCGGCGTCGTGCCGCTCGACCGCTACACGCCCGACGAGATCGCCGCGGGGGCCGACGGGCTTCCGGCCGGACGGGTGATGCTCGGGATCGGATCGGGCCAGGCCTCGGGACCCGTGCTGGCCGCCGTGCGCAACGCCGTGCACACGCTTCGTGAGCGGACCGCCGCCTCGATCGTCGTCGGCGCGCTCGGTCCCAAGATGCGCACGCTCGCCGTGGCGGAAGCCGACGGGATGTTGCTGAACTGGCTTCCGCCCCAGGTCGCCGCGGATCAGGCCGCCGCCGCACACGAGACCGACGCGGGCGCCCACGTCGCCCTCTACGTGCGGTCGGCGCTGGGCGATGACGGGATGCCGCGACTGCGCGCCGAGACGCATCGCTACGCGGGCTTCCCCAAGTACGCCGCCAATTTCGCGCGGCTCGGCGTCGAGGCCGCCGACACGGTGCTCACTCCGGATGACGCCGTCGGGCGGCTCGCGCAGTACCGCGGCGCCGTCGACGAAGTCGTCCTGCGGGCGATGACGCCCGATGACGAGCCGGCGTCGTATCTGCGGTTCGTCCGGCGAGCGGGCACAATGGCGGCATGACGAGTGTCGGGGCGATGTTCAGCCCGTATCCGAACGCACCCGAGACGTTCCGCACCGCGGTCGCCGCTGCGGCGGAGGTCGGGCTCGACGAGCTGTGGGTGTGGGAGGACTGCTTCCGCACCGGGGCGTTCTCTGCCGCATCCGCCGCCCTCGCGTGGACGCAGCGCCTGCGCATCGGCATCGGGATCGCGCCCATGCCGCTGCGCAACGTCGCAGCCACGGCGATGGAGATCGCGACGATCGAGCGGATGTTCCCGGGCCGCCTTCTGCCGGGCGTCGGCCACGGCGTGCAGTCGTGGATGGGACGGGCGGATGCGCGCGTCGCCTCGCCGCTCACGCTCATGCGCGAGTACGTGCCGGCGCTGCGCGCCCTGCTCGCCGGGGAGGAGGTCACCGTCGACGGTCGCTATGTCCGGCTCGACGGCGTGCGCCTCGACTGGCCGCCGGCCGCGCCGCCGCTCGTGTACGCCGCCGCGGAGGGACCGAAGACGCTGGCCCTGGTCGGAGAGGTGGCCGACGGAGTGGTCTTCGACATGAAGCACACCGTGGCCGAGACCGCGGCGGCCGTGGCGCGCGTGCGGGCGGGAGGCCACGCACGTGACGTCGTGGCCTACGTCATCGCGGCGTTCGGGTCGGATGCGGCGTCCGATGCCGTCGGCCAGATGGGCGACGACGTGCCGGAGGACGCGACCGAGAGGGTGCTGGCGGGATCCGTCGAGGATGTGGCCGACGGTGTGCGCCGGTACGCGGACGCCGGCGCCGACCATGTCGTCCTCATGCCGCCGGATGGCGCCGGCCTGGCCGAGTACTACGCGCAGGCCGCTGAGGTGGGGCGCCTCGTGCGAGCGACGGCGTGATGCGCGTCGCCGCGGTCGCGGGGGCATCGGGTTTCGTCGGCGGAGCCGTCGTGGATGCGCTGCGCGCGGACGGGTACGCCGTGCGCCGCATCGGCCGGAACGGTCCCGACGCCGCTTGGGATGATGACGCGGCCGTGCGCCGCGCGGTCGACGGCGCCGATCTCCTCGTGAACCTCGCCGGGAAGTCGGTCGACTGCCGCTACACGGATCGCAATCGTGACGAGATCCACCGGTCGCGCATCGCGACCACGCGTCAGCTGCGCGAGGCGGTGGCCGCGGCATCCGTTCCCCCTGCGGTGTGGCTGAACGCGAGCACGGCGACCATCTACGGCTACGCTCTGGACCGGCCGCAGACCGAGGACGACGGCGAGCTCGGAGCGGGATTCTCCGTCGATGTCGCGCGCGACTGGGAGAGCGAGCTCTTCGCCGGTGAGCTGCCCGGCACCCGCCGCGCGTCGCTGCGCATGGCGATCGTGCTCGGCGACGGGCCGGCGTCGAACCTGCTGTTCCGTCTCGCCCGGCTCGGGCTCGGCGGACCGCAGTATGACGGATGGTGGTTCCCGCACCGGCGGTATCGGGGGATCGGGCCGCATGCCTCCGGTGACGGGACGGCGCCGTGGCACCGGTCGCGCGGCCGGCAGCGGTTCAGCTGGATCCACATCGACGACGTCGTCGGCGCTGCGCGGTTCATCCGCGACAGCCCGTCGCTGGAAGGACCGGTGAACCTCGCTGCGCCGAGCCCGAGCGACAACCGCACGCTGATGGCGCTGCTGCGGCGCACGGTGGGGATGCCGATCGGCGTTCCCGCGCCACGCGCCGTGCTCGAGCCGGCGATGTGGGCGCTGCGCACGGAGCCGGAACTCGTGCTCAAGAGTCGCTGGGTCGTCCCGCAGCGCCTGATCGAAGCCGGGTACTCGTTCGCCCATCCCGAACTCGGCCCGGCCCTGCGGGACGTCTGGCGCCGGCGCTGATCCCTCCGGCCCCGCCGCGCGGTGTCGGACGGCCGCGGTGTCGGAGCGGGATGGGAGAATCCCGTCATGCTGCTGTCGGAACTCGTGCGGGTCGCGGCCACCGTCGCCGCGACCCGGTCGCGACTGAGCAAGACGGAGGCGCTCGCCGGTGTGCTCGCCCGCCTCGCGCCCGATGAGACGAGGGCCGCCGTGGGCCTTCTCACCGGAACCCCGCGGCAGGGCCGGCTGGGAGTCGGGTGGCGGGGGATCGCCGGGCTGAAGACCGCGCATGCGGACGAGGCGACCCTCACGATCGCCGACGTCGATGCCGCCCTCGACACGCTGGCGTCGGCATCCGGCTCGGGCTCCGACACGGTTCGCAGCGGCGCTCTGCGGCAGCTCGCCGCTCGGGCGACGGACGCGGAGTGGGACTTCCTCGCCCGCGCGATGCTCGGCGAGCTGCGCACTGGCGCCCTCCAGGGAGTGCTCCTCGATGCGATCGCCCGCGCGTCCGCCGCCGAGCCGGGAGCGGTGCGGCGCGCCGCGATGCTCGCCGGAGACCTCGGCGAGACCGCTGTTCTCGCCCTCGGCGGTGGTGACCTGGCCGAGGTGGGCCTGCAGGTGGGGCGCCCGGTGCTGCCCATGCTCGCGTCGTCGGCTGCCACCGTCGCCGAGGCGATCGCGACGGCCGGCCCGTCCGCCGTGGAGTACAAGCTCGACGGCGCGCGGATCCAGGTGCACCGGCACGGCGACGACGTGCGTGTCTACACCCGCAGCCTCGCCGACATCACGGCGCGCGTGCCTGAGATCGTCGCCGCCACGCGCGCGCTTCCCCTGTACGACGCGATCCTCGACGGCGAGACGCTGGCGCTGGACGAGGACGGCGCCCCGCGACCGTTCCAGGACACGATGGCCCGATTCGGCACGGCGGCCGCCGGCGACGATGCGGCGCAGATCGCGCTGCGGCCGTGGTTCTTCGACATCCTGCATCTCGACGGCCGCGATCTCATCGACGAGCCGCTGCACGTGCGGAGGGCGGAGCTCCACCGCGTCGCCGGCGCCTGGCGGATGCCGGGAGTGGTGACGGAGGATCCGGATGCGGCGGAGCGCCTTTCGGCCGAGGCGCTTGCCGCGGGGCACGAGGGAGTCGTCGTGAAGGCGATCGACGCACCGTATGCCGCGGGTCGCCGGGGCAAGTCGTGGATCAAGGTCAAGCCCGTGCTCACGTACGATCTCGTCGTCCTCGCGTGCGAGTGGGGGTCGGGCCGGCGCCGCGGTTGGCTCTCGAATCTGCACCTCGGTGCCCGCGACCCGGAGGGGGAGTTCGGCGAGCCGGGCGGATTCGTCATGGTGGGGAAGACGTTCAAGGGACTCACCGACGAGCTCCTGCGCTGGCAGACGGCGCACTTCCCGTCGATCGAGACCCGGCGTACGGCATCCACCGTCTTCGTCTCACCCGTCACCGTCGTCGAGATCGCGATCGACGGCGTGCAGCGCTCGCCGCGATATCCCGGGGGAGTGGCGCTGCGTTTCGCACGCGTGAAGGGCTACCGCCCCGACAAGCGTCCGGACGAGGCAGACACGATCTCCACGCTCCGCGCGCTGCTGCCGCCGGGGTGAGAGTCGGCGCGCACGCCGCACGGCGCCGCCCTGGCGTCACGCCCCCGCGGGCTTCAGGCGCACCGTCACGATGTTCGTCGACTCGTCGATCTCGGCCACTTCGGGGTGCGCCTTGACGAAATCGGAGAACGAACGGTGCCCGAGCGCCTTCTCGCTGAACGACGGATCCATCCGCTTGAGCAGGTTCTTCACGGCCGACAGGTGCATCCACTCGTCGTCGGTGCGCACGTGCTCGAGCGTGAGCGCCCGCTCGAGCAGTTCGCCCGAGACATCCGGCTCCTTCTTCTTGCGCTTGCGTGTGGGAGCCGCATCCGTCTTCTCATCCTTCTTCGGCGGCTCCGGCACCGCGATCCCGGGGAGGGAGTCGTAGCTGTCGAACTGGTCGCACGCGGCCGCGAGCGACTTCGCCGTGGAGCCGGCGACCCCGACCCCCACCACGACGCGCCCGAGGCGCTTGCAGCGCTGCGCGAGCGGCACATAATCGGAGTCGCCCCCGACGATCACGACGTGGGTGAGGTCGGGGAGACGGAACATGTCCTCGACGGCATCGACCGCGAGCCGGATGTCGGCGCCGTTCTTCGCGTAGGCCGCGGCGGGGAACAGCTGCACGAGGTCGACGGCCCGTGCGACGAGCTGCGCCTGATACTCGGCGTTGACGGGGTTGGACCAGTCGGCGTAGGCCCGGGTGAGCACGAGGGTGCCGAACGACGCGGCGTAGTCGATGATCGCACCCACGTCGATCCTGGCCTCGGTGAGCCGCTGCGCGATCTCGGGCTCGGAGACGTCGGCGATGATGCGCTGGCGGTCGCGGGAGTACGAGTTGCGGCCGTGCACGCGGTCGTACCAGGACATCACGATGTTGTCGAAGTCGAGGTAGACGGCGACGCGGGCATCCTGTGCGGTGGGCATGACCCCACCCTATGCTCGAGTCATGATGTACGTGTTCTCGCTCCTGGTGCTCGCGGCGATGGTGTTCGCCGTCGTCGACATCATCATGCGCGACGACGCGCTGATCAAGCACATGCCCAAGGCCCTGTGGCTCATCCTCGTGATCCTGCTGCCGGCGCTCGGCGCCATCCTGTGGTTCACGATCGGGCGCGAGCGCGGAGAGGACGAGTCGCGGCCGGTGCGGATCCCGCGGCCGCGACCGGCGGCATCCGCCCCGCCCGCCGCACCGATGCGTCCCCGCGACACCCGCACGACGGAACAGCAGCTGGCCGACCTCGAGCGCGAGATCGAGCAGGACCGGCTGCGCGCCGAGCAGCGCCGCCGCGCGGCCGGCGAGGCCGGCTCTCGGGACTAGTCCGCGGAGTAGCCGGGCGAGCTCGACTCGCCCGACTCATCCGCGGAGTAGCGCACGCCGATCTGCGTGCGGATCTCGTCGAGGCAGGCCATGATCCCGACCGACTCGTCGATCGGCAGCTCATCGCTGTCGCGGCGTCCGCCGGCGATGATCTCTTCGGCCGCGAGCGCCTGGAACTGCATTCCGCGCCCCTCCACCTGCGACGAGTACTCCTCGCGCACGGTGCCGTCGGGGGTGGTGAGCCGGAACGACGTGGGGGTGTACCAGACCCGGTCGATCTCGATGCGCCCCTCGGTGCCGGCGATCGCGGCGACGTTCGGTCCGGCGGCGCGCGACGACGAGAGCGTCGTCGACACCGCTCCCGACGCGTGCGTGAAGATCGTGGCGACCTCGGTGTCGGCCCCGGTGTCCGAAAGGCGTCCGCGGGCGGCGATGTCGACGGGCGCGCCGAGGATGTCCCAGGCGAACGAGATGGGGTAGATGCCGAGATCGAGGAGCGCGCCGCCGCCGAGGGCGCGGTCGTTGATCCGGTGGCCCGGGTCGGTCGGCAGCGACTGCGTGTGATCGGCGGAGAGGGCGCGCACCTCGCCGACCGCACCGTCGGCGATGAGTTCCCGGATGCGTCGCATGTGCGGCAGGTACCGGGTCCACATCGCCTCCATCGCCAGCAGGCCGCGTGCGGCGGCCGCATCGCGGACGGCCGCGGCCTCCCGCGCGTTCACGGTGAACGACTTCTCGACCAGGACGTGCTTGCCCTGCTCCAGGCACAGGAGGGCGTCTTCGGCGTGCATCGGATGCGGCGTGGCGACGTAGACGATGTCGACGTCGGGGTCGGCGGCGAGCTGCGCGTACGAGCCGTGCGCGCGGGGGATGTCGAACTGCTCGGCGAACGCAGCTGCGGCGTCGGGTCGACGGGAGCCGACGGCGCGGATGTCGAGTCCGGCCGTGCGCAGGTCGGAGGCGAAGGCGTGGGCGATGCCGCCGGTGGCGAGGATTCCCCAGCGAAGACGCGGCGCAGGTGCAGTCATCCTGTCAGCGTAGCCAGATTCCCGTCGTCGGATTCGCGTCAGATCGCGGAGAGCGCCCGGTCGAGGTCGGCGATGATGTCGGCGGGGTCCTCGAGGCCGATCGACAGGCGCAGCGTGGACCAGGAGATGCCCGCGTCGGCCAGCTGCTGCGCCGACAGGTGGCTGTGCGTCATCGACGCGGGGTGCGTGACGATGCTGCGCGCGTCGCCGATGTTGGCCAGCAGCCGCACGACGCGCAGGCCGGCCACGAACGCCTCGGCGCGGGCGAAGTCGGCCTCGTCGTCGCCTGCGGAGTGCAGGTCGATCGAGAAGACGGAGGGGACCCCGCGGGTCAGGTACGTCGCTGCCGCATCGTGCCACGGGTTGCCGGCGATGCCCGGGTGGTGCACACGGGTCACGGCGGGATGCGCCGCGAGGTGCTCGGCGATGCGCTGGGCGGAGGCGGCGTGCCGCTGCATCCGGATGTCGAGGGTCTCGAGCCCCTGCAACAGCTGGAAGGCGCTCGACGCCGACAGCGTCGGCCCGAGGTCGTGGATGAGCTTCGCCTTGACGAGCGCGATGAACGGGGACGCCCCCGCATAGTGCTCGAGCAGGCTCGCACCGCTCGGGATGCGCCGGCTCGGCGCCGTGAGCGCGGGCCACTTCTCCGGCGCGGCGCCGAAGTCGAACGTGCCGAGGTCGACGACGGCGCCGCCGAGCACGGCGCCGTGCCCGCCGATGAACTTCGTGGCGGAGTGCACGCTGAGGTCTGCCCCGAACTCCTTCGGCCGCTGCAGGTACGGGGTGGCGACGGTGTTGTCGACCACGAGGGGCACCCCCGCATCGTGGGCGGCGTCGGCGACGGCGCGGACGTCGAGCACCTGCGCGATCGGGTTGGCGACGGTCTCGGCGAAGAACAGCCTCGTCTCCGGTCGCACGGCGGCACGCCACGCCGCGATGTCGTCCTGGTCGACGAACGTCGTCGTGATGCCCCAGTCGGGGAGCGTCTCCACGAGGAGATCGACGGTTCCGCCGTACAGCTGCGCCGCCGCGACGACATGCCCGCCCCGGCCGGCGAGCGCGAGGATCGTCAGCGCCACCGCCGCCTGCCCCGACGCCACGACGGCCGCGGCGACACCGTCTTCGAGGGCGGTGAGGCGCTGCTCGAGGACCACCGACGTCGGATTGCCGATGCGCGCGTAGACGTCGCCCTCGACGCGGTGCGCGAAGAGATCCCGGGCGTGGCTCAGCGAGGGGAGCACGAACGCGTTCGACTGGTACACGGGCGGGACCGCCGCGGCCGGAGCCGCCGCCGTCGAATACCCCGCCTGCACCTGCGCGGTGGCGAAGGACACGGGGGGACAGTCGGCGGAGTCGGGCATGCCCTCCATTGTCCCCGCCGCCGGATGCCGCCGCGGGGCCGTGTGTCGAACTGTTGCGAGAGGGTGCACGATGGTCTCATGGGTCCTCTCATCACCGTCGACGAGTTGTCCGAGCTGCTGGTGTCCTTCTCGCGCGGTCCGGACCGGCCGGTGCGCCTGCTCGATGTGCGCTACCGGCTCGACAGGCCCGACGGAAGCCTGGAGTACCTCGACGGGCACATCCCCGGAGCCGTCTACGTCGACATGGATCACGAGCTCGCGCACATCGACCGGCCCGAGGACGGCCGTCATCCGCTCCCGGCGCTCGCCGACCTCCAGGCGGCGGCGCGCCGGTGGGGACTCAACGACGGAGATCTCGTCGTGGCGTACGACGACTTCAACGGCATGGGAGCCGCCCGCGCGTGGTGGCTTCTGACCGGGGCGGGAATGACCGACGTGCGCGTGCTCGACGGGGGATACCGCGCGTGGATCCGCGCGGGACTCCCGGTGCAGGACGGCGAGGAGCAGCCGGCTCCCGGCACCGTGACGCTGCGCGAGCGCACGGACGGCGTCGCGACGATCGGCGACGCCGCCGCCTGGCCCGAGCACGGAGTGCTCCTCGACGTCCGCGCCCCGGAGCGGTTCCGGGGCGAGACCGAGCCGATGGATCCCGTCGCCGGCCACATCCCCGGCGCGGTCAACCTGCCGAGCCTCACCCATCTGGACGACGGCCGGTTCCGGGATGCCGCGGACATCCGCGCGGCATTCGCCGGCGTCGGCGCCACCGACGGCGTCGACGTGGCGGCGTACTGCGGATCGGGCGTCACCGCCGCGCACACCGCGCTCGCGGGCGCCGTCGCCGGGATCGACGTCACCGTCTACCCCGGCTCCTGGAGCCAGTGGACGAACACGCCCGGGCGGCCGGTGGCTACGGGACCAGCGTGATCTTCCCGTCCACTCCCTGATCGAGGACGCGGTGCGCCTCGGCCGCTTCGGCCAGGGGGAAGGACGGACCGAGCTCCACGCTGAACCGCCCCGCCGCCATGAGCGCGAGCACCACCGGCATCGCCTCGGCTCGAAGCTCGAGCTGACGTGCGGTGAGCGGGTCGGGGGAGCCGCCCAGGAACGCCCGGATGCCGAGGGCCGCGGCATCCTTCCCGCGTGTGAGTGTCGCGATGCGGGAACGGTCGGCGCACAGCGCCAGCGACACGTCGATCGCCTCGTCCGTCCCGGCGATGTCGATCACGGCCGTGATCGGGCGCTGGCCGGCCGCAGCGCGCACGCGCTTCTCGAGGCCCTCGCCGTACGCGACGGGGATCGCGCCGAGAGCTCGCAGCCGCTCATGACGACGCGGTGACGCCGTCGCGATCACCGCGGCGCCCCACAG
Organism: Microbacterium altimontanum; assembly: GCF_058349865.2. Taxonomy (NCBI): domain Bacteria; kingdom Bacillati; phylum Actinomycetota; class Actinomycetes; order Micrococcales; family Microbacteriaceae; genus Microbacterium; species Microbacterium altimontanum. The sequence continues at coordinate 27,679 of NZ_JBYRJB020000010.1, forward strand.
CACGGCGAACTGCACGACGGCCTGGCCGACCGCGCCCGACCCGCCGTGCACGAGCAGCGTGTCGCCGGCCCGCACATCGAGCGAGCGCAGCGTCTGGTACGCGCTGCCGGCCGGGACGCCCAGCGCCGCCCCCTCCGCGGCGGACACCTGCGGCGGCCGGGGCTGGACGCAGCGGTACGGCACGGTGATCTCCGTCGCGTAGACGCCGTCGGCGCCGAACACGACGACGTCGTCGCCGACTCCGAACCCCTCGACATCGGGACCCGTCGCGATGACGGTGCCCGCGGCATCCGAACCCACCCGCCGCGGCGTCGTGATCTCACCCGTGGGACGCAGTCCCGAGCGGATCTTCGCATCGATCGGGTTCACGCCGGCCGCCGCCACACGGACGACGACCTCCCCGGCGTGCGGTGCCGGGGAGGTCGTCTCCTGCAGCGTCAGGACCTCGGGTCCACCGAACTCGACGTACTGGATCGCCTGTGCCATCTCACCAGGATGTCACGGTGCGAGCGGGTTGTCGGGCTCGAGGGCCGCCTCCTTCTCGATCTGCACGACCTTCGGGTCGTTCTCGTCGGCCCCGTAGTCACTCGCGCGCGTGCTGTCGGTGGTGTCCTTGACCTTGACCGCCCGCAGTATGAGGGTGAGCACGACCGAGACGACCGCGTTGAGGCAGAACGCCGAGACCCCGATGTAGACAGGGATGTCGGTGAACGGGAAGTTCGCGATCGACCCGCCGAAGTGGTTGTGCGTCGCCGGGTTCACGACGTTGTACGCCGCGATCGTGCCGTAGAGGATCCCGGCGGCCCATCCGACGAACAGCGCCCACTTGTTGAACCAGCGCGTGTACAGTCCCGCGACGATCGCCGGGAACGTCTGGAGGATCCAGATCCCGCCGAGCAGCTGCAGGTTGATCGCCGAGGTCTGATCCATGCCGAGCACGAACACGAGGGCGCCGAGCTTGACGATCAGCGAGACGAGCTTGGAGACCTTCGCCTCCTGCTGCGGCGTCGCGTCCTTCTTGAAGAAGTCCTTGTAGATGTTCCGCGTGAACAGGTTCGATGCGGCGATCGACATGATCGCCGCCGGCACGAGCGCGCCGATCGCGATCGCCGCGAGCGCGATACCCGCGAACCACTTCGGGAACGCGTCGGTGAACAGCTGGGGCACCACGAGCTGCGCGTTGACCGAGCCGTTCACGTCGATCGGCTGCGTGCCGGCCTTGATCGCCACATAGCCCAGCAGCGCGAGGCCGCCGAGCATGAGCGAGTACAGCGGCAGGATCATCGCGTTGCGCCGGATCGTGTTGCGGCTCTTCGTCGCGAGCACGCCCGTGATCGAGTGCGGGTACATGAACAGGGCCATCGCCGAGCCGAGCGCCAGCGTCCAGTACGCGTTGAAGCTCGCCGCGCCCGGGATCACCGCGCCGAACGGGTTGCCGGTGGCGGGGTTCGTGGCGCTGAGCTTCGTGTCGGCGGCGGAGAAGATCGCCTCCCACCCGCCGAACTTGCTCGGCAGGTAGATGATCGCCACGATGATCGCCGCGTAGATCAGGATGTCCTTGACCACCGCGATGAGCGCCGGGGCGCGCAGCCCCGCCGTGTACGTGTACGCGGCGAGCACGACGAACGCGATGATGAGCGGCAGATCGGCCATGAACCAGTTCGTGTTCGAGCCGAGGCCCAGCACGGTGAGGACCGACTTGATGCCGACGAGCTGGAGCGCGATGTACGGCATCGTCGCGATGATGCCGGTCAGCGCCACCGCGAGCGACAGCGTGCGGCTGCCGTAGCGGCCGCCGATGAAGTCTGCCGGGGTGACGTAGCCGTGCCGGTGCGACACCGACCACAGGCGCGACATCAGGACGAACACGATCGGGTACAGCACGATCGTGTACGGCACCGCGAAGAAGCCGCTCACCGCGCCGGACGCCCACATCGCCGCGGGCACCGCGACGAACGTGTAGGCCGTGTAGAGATCGCCGCCGAGCAGGAACCAGGTCACCCAGGTGCCGAACCCGCGGCCGCCCAGGCCCCATTCGTCGAGCGTCTTCATGCCGCGGTCGGCGGGAGCGGTGCGCCAGCGGGAGGCGAGGAAGCCGATCACGGCCACGACGACGAACAGGATGATGACGATGATCAGCGGAACCCAGTCGACCGGGCGGTTCGGCGGGGCGGCGGCAGCGGCCGCGGCGGCCGTGGTCGCAGCGAGGATCATGACGCCTCCCCGATCCGGGCGCCGCGCACCTCGGCGCGGCGGCGACGGTCTTCCTTGCGCATGATGAGGTACGCGATGAACAGCAGCGCCGAGGCGATGAACACCCACAGCAGCTGGTACCAGTAGAAGAACGGCAGGCCCCAGAGGACGGGATCGTGCCGCGCGTACATCGGAACGAGCAGCGGCATCACGATCGCGATCACGATCAGGATGCCGGCGATGACATACGGGCCGGGGCGAGCCGGTCCGCGCGTCGGTGTGTCGGGGGAGCTCATCGTCTTCCTTCCGGATTCAGTTGTTGTGCGGACCCTTTCAGGCCGCGACAACACTTTTCACCCGGGACGGGAGCGGCGTCAAGACCCCGTGAGCGCCTTCGTGATGCGCGGAAGCGACACCGGGACGGCGGTGCCGAGGGCCTGCGCGAACAGGCTGATCCGGTACTCCTCGAGCAGCCACCGCGTCGCCACCAGGCGCGCCGGAGCGTCGGAGGCGGGCGGGATCGTGCCGCCGGCCTCGCTGTAGACGAGGGCGGCGCGCTCATACTCCGACTGCCGCTGACGGTCGCGTCCGGGGTTGTCGGGAAGGGCCTTCAGCCGCAGCAGAGCGCCCTGGAGATAGCGGGGGAGATGCGCCAGCTGCGACATCCCGGTGCGCGAGACGAACCCGCCGAACACGAGTCCGGCGAGCTGGGCCTTGATGTCGCCGAGCGCCGCCAGCAGCGTCAGCGCGTTCGTCGAGCGGATGGTCTTCTCGACCTCGCGGGCGGCGATCAGGATGCGGCTGAGCAGCGACACGGCGGCGAACAGCTCGTCCACCACGGCGCCGGCGAACGCGTCGCGCGTGCGTTCGAACTCGAGGCGGGTGCGCACGACCCCGTCGGGGTGGGTGCGCGCGATGACGGCGTCGGCGACCGCGACGCGACAGTCCTCGATCGCCGCGCGGGCCGAAGGGTAGGGCGACGAGGCGAGTGCCAGCTTCTCGGGCGCGGTGAGGTGGTCGAGCACGTAGTCGGCCGGGCTCGGGCCCGAGAGCAGCACGAGCCGGCGCACCCCCGCGCGCGTCTGATCGGCTGCGCGCTCCGGGGTCGCCTCGATGCGGAGCGAGACCGACGAGCCGTCGTCGACGATCGCGGGGTAGCCGCGCACCACGCCGCCCGCGACCTTGGTGTCCACTACTTCGGGCAGGGCGTCGAAGTCCCACGCGGTGATGCCGGTGCGCTCGGCGAACTGCGTGGCGAGCGCTCCGCCCCCGGCCCTTCGACTCGGTCGCTTCGCGTCCTCGCTCAGGGACCTGTCTCCGCTCAAGGACCCGCTGACCGCGTCCCGCGGCTTCGCGTCCTCGCTCAGGAACCGCGCAGCGAGTCGAAGGGCGCGATCGACGTCGGGCCCGCCGGCCCTTCGACTCGGTCGCTTCGCATCCTCGCTCAGGGACCTGCCACGGCTCAACGACCGGCTGACGGCGTCCCGCGACTTCGCGGCGAGCCTGTGCTGCAAGGCGCCGAGGTCCCGGTCGGATCCGATGGCGCGGCCGCGTTCGTCGACCACGCGGAACGAGACCTGGAGATGCCCGGGCACCCGGCTCATGTCGAAGTCGTCCGCCGACACCGGTTGGTTCGCGACCCGGCGGATGCGGTCGGCGAGTGCTGCGCGCAGGCCGGTGGCCGGAAGTCCCTCGAGCGACTCCGGCCCTGCGCCGGCGAGCTCCTCGCCGAACCGGGCGGCCCAGTCCGCGGCGGGCACGACGTGCCGGCGGATCGCCTTGGGCAGCGCGCGGATGAGAGCCGCGATCAGCTCATCGCGCATCCCCGGCACCTGCCAGTCGAAGCCGTCGGGGCGCAGCTGTGCGAGCAGCGCCAGCGGCACCACCGCCGTCACGCCGTCGTCGGGTGCGCCGGGTTCGAAGCGGTAGGCGAGACCGAGCACCTGGTCGCCCTGTCGCCACCGCATCGGGAAGTCGCGCTCGTCGGCGCGCGACGCCTCGTCGACGAGGTCGGCCTCGCTCATGTCGAGCAGGTGCGGCGTGCGTACGACGGTCTCGCGCCACCACGTCGTGAACGACCGCACGTCGAACACGTCGCGCGGAACCCGCGATTCGTAGAACGCGAGCACCGCCTCGTCGCCGGCGAGGATGTCGCGGCGTCGCTCCCTCTCCTCGACCTTCTCGAGTCGCCGGCGCAGCTCGTGATTGCGGCGCGCGAACGCCGTGAGCCGCTTGTCGAGCGCGGAGTGGTCCCACTCGCCGTCGACGAGCGCATGACGGAGGAACAGCTCGCGGGCCAGGGGCCGGTCGATGCGGGCGAGCTGCACGCGGCGGCGCGGGATGATGGGCACGCCGTAGAGGGTGACCTTCTCGCTCGCGACCGCGGCGCCGGCATCTTTCGACCAGTGCGGGTCGGAGAGCTGCCGCTTCGCGAGGTCGCCGGCGAGCGGCTCGGCCCAGGCGGGGTCGATCGCCGCGACGGTCCGGGCGAACAGACGGCTCGTCTCGACGAGTTCGCCGGCCATCACGGCCTGCGGGCTCTTCTTGCGCAGCCCCGAACCCGGGAAGATGGAGAAGCGGGCGCCGCGCGCTCCGACGTATTCGGCCCGGGGCTTCTTCGGCTTCGCACCGGCCTTGCGGTGATCGCCGGCGGGGGCCGTCGAGCGCTCGTCGAGCATGCCGATCTGCGACAGCAGTCCCGACAGGATCGCCTTGTGGATCGCGTCGGGCTCGGCGCTCTGGGCGGCGGCCGATCCCGAGCGGAGGAGCGAGCCGAGCTGGCGGTGCACATCGAACCACTCCCGCACGCGCACGTAGTTCAGGTGCTCGGCACGGCAGGTGCGCCGGAAGGCGCTCGAACCGAGGTCGTTCTGCAGCTGCTGCAGATGGTTCCAGAGATTCAGCAGGCTGAGGAAATCGCTCGTGGGGTCGGTGAACCGGGCGTGCAGCCGATCGGCCTGCTCGCGTTCGGCTTCCGGGCGTTCGCGCACGTCGGGGATCGAGAGTCCGGCGACGATCGCGCGCACCTCGGCCAGCGCGCCGGTGTGTCGCGCCTCGATGAGCATGCGCGCGAATCGGGGGTCGATCGGGAGCCGGGCGAGCTCCCGGCCGAGCTCGGTCAGCGCGCCGGAGCGCACGGCGCCGAGCTCCACGAGCAGGTCGAACGCGGCCTTCACGCCGCGTGAGTCGGGCGGGGTGAGGAACGGGAACTCCGTGATGTCGCCGAAGCCGAGCGAGAGCATCTGCAGCACGACCGAGGCGAGGCTCGTGCGCAGGATCTCCGGCTCGGTGAACTCGGGCCGCGACGCGAAGTCGTCCTCGGCGTACAGACGGATCGCGATGCCGGGGGCGGTGCGGCCCGCGCGCCCCGACCGTTGCTGTGCCGAGGCCTGCGAGATCGCCTCGATCGGCAGGCGCTGGATCTTGCTGCGGCTGCTGTAGCGCGAGATGCGGGCGGTTCCGGCGTCCACGACGTAGCGGATGCCGGGGACCGTGAGGCTCGTCTCGGCGACGTTCGTCGCGAGGATGACCCGCCGACGCAGGCCCGCGACTGCCGAGCGCTCGAACACGCGGTGCTGGTCGGCCGCCGACAGTCGCCCGTACAGGGGAAGCACCTCGGTGGGCGCGGCATCCTTCGCGTACATGCCGCGCACCGCATCCATGGCATCCCGGATCTCGGCCTCCCCGGGCAGGAAGACCAGGACGTCTCCGGGCGGCTCGCGATCGAGCTCCCGCAGCGCCGCGGTGAGCGGCTCGATGTCGTCGTCGGCCTCGAGCGGCGGCCGGTAGCGGATCTCGATGGGATACGTCCGGCCCGACACCTCGACGATGGGTGCGGGCGTGCCGTCGGGTTCGGCGAAGTGCCGCGCGAAGCTGAAGGGATCGATCGTCGCCGACGTGATGATGACCTTGAGGTCGGGCCTGCGGCGCAGGATGCGGCGCAGGTACCCGATGAGGAAGTCGACGTTGAGGGAGCGTTCGTGCGCCTCGTCGACGATGATCGTGTCGTAACGGCGCAGAAGCCGGTCGCGATGGATCTCGTTCAGCAGGATGCCGTCGGTCATCAGCGCGATGGCCGTGTCGGCGGAGACCTTGTCGGTGAAGCGCACCTTGTATCCGACAGTGGTGCCCAGGGGCACCTGCAGCTCGTCGGCGACGCGCTCGGCGATGCTGCGTGCGGCGATGCGGCGCGGCTGCGTGTGCGCGATGGAGGTGCGGCCGAGCTCGAGGCAGATCTTCGGCAGCTGCGTGGTCTTGCCCGAGCCGGTGGCACCGGCGACGATGACGACCTGGTGCTCGGCGATGGCGCGCGCGATCTCGTCCCGCGCCGCGCTGACGGGCAGCTCGGGCGGGTAGGCGATGACGGGTTCGGGCGCAGACACAGCCTGCCATCGTATCGCGCGCACCGCCCGGCGCGGGCACATCGGGGCGGCCCACGGCGAGCCCCTCACACCCGATGTTGCGTTCCTGTCGCTGAGAGCGCCGTCCGCGGATGTTGATGTATCTCCAAAACCGTATTGAACTTCCGGTTCACGGCCGGGGCCCCCGCCGTGGGCTGTGTGCACCGGAGGTTCATCACCGAAATCAGAACTATCCGGATGTCGGTGCTCGGACAGCGAACAGGTGCGGTGGGGTGTGGTGAGAACGGGAACGGGAACGAGAACGAGGAAGGGAACGGGAACGGGCCGAGAACGAGGACACTGCGCCCGGGCGACCGGCCGTCCCGCACCTCGTCGGCTTCTCCCCAGACCCCGTCCACCCGTTGAGATCCGTCCTCCATCCACCAGTGAGCGCCCCGGGGGTCCGGCCGCGTGGCACTCGGCCATGCTTGACGCATGGAGAGGTACCACGACGTGCATCCGTTTCAGGCGCTCGGCGATCCGGTCCGGCGCCGGATCATCGACGTTCTCGCAAGCGGAGAACAGACCGCAGGACAGATCGCCGATCTCATCTGCACCGAGTTCCACCTCAGCCGCACGGCGACGTCGAAGCACCTTCGGATCCTGCGCGACGCGGGTCTCGTCGACGTGCGCGCCGAACTGCAATGGCGCTGGTACCGTCTCGACTCCCGGGGCGTGGGCATGCTCGAGCACGCACTGCTTGACCTTCGGTCCAAGGTCGACGGTGCTATCGGCTGGGACGCCGAGCACCGACGAAAGTACGATCCGCTCGCCCCGTTCCGCCCCGCGCGGAAGGGCCTCGGCCGACCACAGCGGGCAGGCACGCGCGGGCGGCAGACGGTGCCCGTTCGCGGGTCGGATCCCGACGCCGAGATCCCGTCCCGCACGCTGGCATGGAGTGATCCGCAGCCGCTCGAGGTTCCGCCGCCCGAGTCGTGGGAGGTCGACGACCTCGTCCCGTTCGACGTGGTGCCTCGTAGGCTGGGATCATGACCGTTCCCCAGATCACGCTCAACGACGGCAACTCCATCCCGCAGCTCGGCTACGGCACGTTCAAGGTGCCGCCGGCAGACACCGAGCGCGCCGTCTCCGAAGCCCTCGAACTCGGCTACCGCCACATCGACACCGCCGCGATCTACGGCAACGAGCAGGGCGTCGGGCGTGCGATCGCCGCGAGCGGCATCGCACGCGACGAGCTGTTCGTCACGACCAAGCTGTGGAACGACCGCCACCACGACGACGAGCCCCGCGCCGCCATCGCCGAGAGCCTCGGCATGCTCGGCCTCGACCGGGTCGACCTCTACCTCGTGCACTGGCCCACTCCGGCGAAGGACGACTACCTGCACGCGTGGGAGAAGCTCATCGAGATCCGCGACGAGGGCGGCGCCACGAGCATCGGCGTCTCGAACTTCCTCGTGCCGCACCTGGAGAAGATCGTCGCGGCGACCGGCGTCACCCCGGCCGTCGACCAGATCGAGCTGCACCCCGCGTACCAGCAGCGCGACATCACCGACTGGGCCGCCGCGCACGGCGTGCACATCGAGTCGTGGGGCCCGCTCGGACAGGGCAAGTACGACCTGTTCGACACTCCCGCGGTCGCCGACGCGGCTGCCGCGCACGGGAAGTCGCCCGCGCAGGTCGTGCTGCGCTGGCACCTGCAGCACGGCTTCATCGTGTTCCCGAAGTCGGTGCACCGCGAGCGCCTGGCCGAGAACCTCGACGTCTTCGACTTCACGCTGACCGACGCGGAGGTCTCCGCGATCGATGCCCTCGATCCCGGCGACGGTTCGGGCCGGGTCAGCTCGCACCCCGACGAGGTCAACTAGCCGCGGCGCGCGACCGCCCGCGACAGGAACGGACCGGCGAGCCCATGACCTCCCGTCTCGCAGCTTCGGCCAGCCCCTATCTGCGCGCCCACGCCGACAATCCGGTGGCGTGGTTCCCGTGGAGCGCGGAGGCGTTCGCCGAGGCCGCGCGCCGGGATGTGCCGGTGCTCGTCTCGATCGGCTACTCCACCTGCCACTGGTGCCACGTCATGGCGCGGGAGTCGTTCCAGGACCCCGAAACCGCGGCGGAGTTGAACGACGGCTTCGTCGCGATCAAGGTCGACCGGGAGGAGCATCCCGAGGTGGACGCGGCGTACATGGCCGCCGCATCCGCCTTCACCCAGGGGCTCGGCTGGCCCCTCACCGTGTTCACCACACCCGACGGGCATGCGTTCTACGCCGGGACGTACTTCCCGCCCGCGCCGAGGGGCGGGATGCCGTCGTTCCGTCAGGTGCTCGGCGCCGTTCGCGACGCCTGGAAGCACCGGCGCGATGAGGTGCGGCAGACGGCGGCGGCGGTCGTCCAGGCGCTGACGAAGGCGCGGGATGCCGCGGCCGGCGCCGACGACACCCCGACGCGCGCGCAGCTCGAGGCCGCCGCCGACCGCGTCCTGCGGGTGGAGGACACCGAGTACGGCGGATTCGCGGCCGCCGCCTCTCCCATGCACACCCCGAAGTTCCCGACGGTCCCGGTGCTCGGGTTCCTGCAGAGCCCGCTGCTGGCCGCCGGGGCACCGCAGGCGGCGGCCGGCGCCGCGCGTGCGCTGACGGCGATGGCGGGTTCGCCCCTGCACGATGCCGTCGACGGCGGCTTCTTCCGCTACGCGACGCGCCGCGACTGGACTGTCCCGCACTACGAGCGCATGCTCACCGACAACGCGGGTCTGCTCGACGTCGCGCTCGACGCAGGCGACGAGCCGACCGCTCGCGACATCGCCCGGTTCCTCCTCGACGTGCTGCAGCAGCCGTCGGGGGGCTTCGCCGCCGCGCAGGACTCGGAGTCGTGGATCGACGGCGAGCGCAGCGAGGGCGGCTACTACGCCCGAGACGCCGATGGCCGCGCGGCCCTCGAGCCGCCCGCGATCGACGGCAAGATCGTCACCGGCTGGAACGGGATGGCGATCGGGGCGCTCGCCCGTGCCGGGGTGCGCCTCGGCGCGTCCGAGTACATCGCCGCCGCACGCTGGGCGGCCGACGCCGTGCTCGAGACGGCCGTCGCTCCCGACGGCACCCTCCGGCGGGCGACGCTCGACGAGACGGTGTCGCCGGCCGCCGCCACCGAGGAGGATTACGGGCTGCTCGCCACGGGCCTGCTGCGCCTGGCCGAGGCGACCGGAGAGGTGGCCTACGCGGAGCGGGCACGGTCGCTCGTCGATGAGTGCCTCCCGCGCTCCGGTGCGAGCACCGGCATGGACGCGCCCGCGTTCTCGTCCGGCCCCGCCGACCCGGTGCTCGCCGCGCGCGGGGTGCCCGGCGACCCCGCGCCCGCCGACACCGATCATCCCTCGGGCCCGTCCGCGCTCGCCGAGGCCGCCTGCACGCTCTGGCAGCTCGGAGCGGGCGAGCGCTACCGGTCGGCCGCGGCATCCGTCGTCGCCGCGCACTCCGCACGGGCACTGTCGGAACCGCTCGCGCACGGGGCGCTGCTGCGCGTGGCGGCGCAGCTCGCCGGCGCCGTGCGGCAGGTGGTCGCCCTCGGCACCGTGGACGACCCGGTCGTCCGGGCGGCGTGCGCGCTCGACGCCGACGTCGTCGCGGTCGCCACGGCGCAGCAGGCGGAGGCGTTCGCGGCCGCCGGCTTCGCGCTGTTCGAGGGCAAGAGCGCCGCGGTGCCGACGGTCTACGACTGCCGCGACTTCGCGTGCCGGCTGCCGGTGACCGACCCGGCCGCGCTCACGGAGTGACGATCGTCCGGTCGGCGCCGGGCGGCGGTGCCGGCTTGCGCCCGGTCGCGCGCTTGAACCAGGCGGTGTCGCTCAGCCGCGCGAGCAGCGTCGCCCCGATCACCGTGACGAACACGTAGACGGCGGCGAGGGGAGCGAGCATCGGCGCCGTGCCGGCCGCGATCCCCGCGATCACGATCGAGAACTCGCCGCGCGGGGTGAGGGCGATGCCCGCACGCCAGCGGCCCGGACGTCCGATGCCCGCGCGCCGGGCCGCGATGTAGCCGGTGAGGATCTTCGTCGCCATCGTCACGGCGGCGAGGATCAGACCCGGGACGATCATCGCCGGCAGGCCCGACGCATCCGTCGCCAGACCGAAGAACACGAAGAACACCGCGGCGAACAGGTCGCGCAGGGGCGTCAGCACCTCGCGGGCCGACTGAGCGACCCGTCCCGACAGGGCGATGCCGACGAGGAACGCGCCCACCGCCGCCGACACGCTCACCTCTTCGGCGAGACCCGCGACGAGCATCGTGAGCCCCAGCACGCCGAGCAGCAGCGGCTCGGCGTGGTCGGGGGTGAACAGGCGTGAGACGAACGACCCGAACCGCAGCGCGACCAGGAGGATCACGAGCACCACGCCGACGGCGACGGCGACGCGCACCGCGCCCTGCACGAGGCTGACGCCGATCACGAGCGCGGAGACCGTCGGCAGGTAGAACGCCATGGCCAGGTCCTCGATGACGAGGACCGACAGGATGGTGGGGGTCTCCCGGTTGGAGATGCGGCCGAGGTCGCGCAGGAGCTTCGCCGTGACGCCCGACGAGGTGACCCAGCAGATCCCCGCGACGGCGACGGCGGCGGCCGGGCCCCAGCCGAGGATGAGCGCGAACGCCGCACCCGGGAGGGCGTTCAGCACGGCGTCGAGCAGTCCTGCCGCCTTCGAGCGCCGCAGGCCGTGCAGCAGCTCGTCGGCGGAGTACTCGAGGCCGAGGAGGGCCAGAAGCAGGATCACGCCGATCTCCGAGCCGACGGCGAAGAAGCTCTCGCTCGCGTCGAGCGGGAAGATCCCGCCGGTGCCGAACGCGAGCCCGACGACGAGGTACAGCGGGATGGGCGAGATGCCGAGGCGTGCGGCGAGCCGCCCCAGCAGGCTCATGCTCAACAGCAGGGCGCCGACTTCGATCAGGACGATGGTGGTGTCGTTCATCGGCGGCGCCCGGGGATCACTCGGGGCCGTCGGTGATGAGTCGGGCCGCGGCATCCAGCCCTGCCCGGGTGCCGACGGTGACGATCACATCTCCTTCGCGGAGCATCTCATCGGGCGTCGGGGAGGGGATGATGCGCCGGTCGCGGATGATCGCGACCACCGACACGTGAGTGCGGGTGCGGGTCTTCGTGTCGCCGAGCGTGCGGTCGACGAACGGGGAGCCCGGCGGCAGCGCGATCTTCTCGGTGTACAGGCCGTCGGTCTCCTCGGTGAGCTTCGTGAGCCGGCTCACGGCGAGGGACGCGCTGAACAGCTCGGCGAGGGCCTCGGCCTCGTCGTCCGAGATGCGCAGCGACTCGCGGCACGAGTCGGGGTCGTCGTCGTCGTACAGCCCCAGCTCGCGCTCGCCGTCGCGGTAGCGCACGACGGCCAGGCGCCGCCCGCTCTCGGTGACGAGATCGTGGCGCACGCCGATGCCCGGGAGGTCGACCTTCTCGATGCGGACAGTCACACCATGAGGCTACTCGTCTGCACGCCGTCGGGCTCAGATCCAGGTGGGGATCCAGTTGTGCAGCAGCCAGAACGCGTACGGCACCCGCATGCCCACCCAGACCGGATACCAGAACGCGGACAGCAGCACCACGACGCCGAGGAACACCCACACCAGGCGCTGGCCGACCAGGCGCCGCCGTGCAGGGGCCGTGCGTCGTCCCGCGATGTCGCGCAGCGCGAAGGTGAGCACGATGACGAGGAACGGCAGCATCGCGATCGTGTAGAACTGGAAGATCGTGCGCTCGGGGAACAGCAGCCACGGCACATACGTGCACGCGACGCCGGTGAGGACCACGGCGTGCCGCCAGTCGCGGCGCAGCACGAAGGCGATCACGAGGTACACGGTCGCCGCGATCCCCGCCCACCAGATGAACGGGTTGGGGATCGACGAGATCGCCTGCACGCAGCTGCCCGTCCACGTGCACCCCGCCGTGCCGAGGGCATCCTGGTGCCAGTACATCGAGGTGGGACGCACGAGCAGCGGCCACTGCCACGCCGGGCTCGCGTAGCCGTGCGGAGTCGTGAGCCCCACATGGAACTGGTAGATCGCCTGGTGGTAGATCCACAGGCTCTGCAGCGGGAGGGGCACCCACGAGAACAGCCCGGTCGCCGGGCGCGCGTCGGCGGCATGCCGGTCGTAGCCGCCGTCGGTCGCGAGCCACCCCGTCCACGACGCGAGGTAGACGACGACCGCGATCGGCACGAGGAGGAGGAAGGATGCCGCGGCCTGCCGCAGCGCCCCCCACGGCCACAGCGACGCTCCGGATACGGGCACTCCGGCGCGCCGTCGCGCGAGCGCGTCGCTGACGACCGCGTAGATGCCGATCGCCGCGAGCGCGTAGAGTCCCGACCACTTCACGGCGGTCGCGGCGCCCGCGGCCGCCCCGGCGGCGAGCAACCACGGCCGCGCCCACACCACCGGGCCCAGATCGCCGGGAAGGCCCGCCGCCGCGCGCGCGGAGAGGGCGCGCGCGAGTCGGGTGCCGTGGGCCTCGTGGTCGAGCACGGCGAACAGGAACGCCAGTGCGATGAAGAACGTGAGGAAGATGTCGAGGAGCGACACGCGGCTGAGCACGATGCCGAGCCCGTCGATCGCGATGAGCAGGCCCGCGACGGTGGCGAACACCGTCGAGCGCGTGAGCCGCCGGGCGATCAGGTACGTCACGAGCACCGTGGCCGTGCCGAACACCGCGGCGGCGACCCGCCAGCCGACCGAGGAGTCGGCGCCGAAGACCCACATCCCGAGCCCGATGATCCACTTTCCGAGCGGCGGATGGACGACGAAGCTCCCGGTGGCGGTGAACGTGTCGGTGCGGCCGGCGACGAAGCCGGCGTCGGCGTCGGAGGGCCACTCGGCGGGGTAGCCGAGCACCCACTGACTCCACGCATCCTTCACGTAGTACGTCTCGTCGAACACGAGGGCGTGCGGGTGCCCGAGGTTCCACAGCCGCGGCAGCGCCGCGAGCAGGGTCACCGCGAGCGGTGCCAGCACGTCGAACCGGCGCCGCAGCGCCGCGGAGGCGCGCACCCGCGTCCGCCACCGATCGAACGGCGAGCCGGGCGCGTCGGGCACGAGGGCATCCACCGGCGCAGTCACCCGTTCAGCCTATGCTGGGGCGGTGATCATCCTCGCGGCCACGCCCATCGGCAACCTCGGGGACGCATCCCGGCGGCTCGTCGAGGCGCTCGCCGAGGCACGGGTCGTCGCCGCCGAGGACACCCGCACGACGCAGCGCCTGCTGGCCGCGCTCGGCGTCGAGAACAGGCCGCGGCTCATAGCCCTCCACGACCACAATGAGAAGGACCGTGCGGCCGAGCTCGTCGAGCTCGCGCGCGACGAGGACCTGCTCGTGCTCAGCGACGCCGGGATGCCGACGGTGAGCGACCCGGGCTACGGCCTCGTCGCGGCCGCTGCCGCCGCCGGCGTCGAGGTGACGGCACTCCCCGGCCCGAGCGCCGTCGTCACCGCACTCGCCGTCGCGGGCCTGCCGACCGACCGCTTCACGTTCGAGGGGTTCCTGCCGCGCAGACCGGGGGAGCGCACGCAGGCGCTCGCCGCCCTGGCGGCTGAGGTGCGCACGATGGTCTTCTTCGAGGCGCCGTCGCGCATCGGGCAGACCCTGCGCGACATGGCCGTCGCCTTCGCCGCCGATCGCCCGGCCGCCGTGTGCCGGGAGCTGACGAAGCTGCACGAAGAGATCGTGCGCGCGCCGCTCGGCGCGCTCGCGGAGTGGGCCGACGCGGGGGTGCGCGGGGAACTCGTCGTGGTCGTCGGCGGTGCCGCTCCGCGCCGGACGGCGTTCTCCGACGCCGTGGCCCAGGTGCTCGAGCTGCGGCGGGCGGGTACCCGGCTGAAGGCCGCGGCCGACGAGGTCGCCGAACTCACGGGGCACTCGCGCCGTGAGCTGTATCAGGCGGCGCTCGTAGCCAAGGACGCCTGAACCTGAAGCGCCGTGTGCATGGGCGCACACACCGATGTGCGATTTTCGCGCTCGAACCTGAGGGACGGTTCAGGTACTCTCGGCCGCGGTGCACCGTCGCATCATGCGTGTGAACAAGGAGGTATCTGCGCAATGGCATCATCCGTTTCGCCCCAGGCCCCGGCGTCGTCGAGGCTCGGCAAGGTCGTCGCCGCCGCGATGGCCGGCACCGTGGTCGAGTGGTACGAGTTCTTCCTGTACGCCACCGCCGCGACGCTCGTGTTCAACCACATCATGTTCCCGCCGTCGGACGACCCGTATGCGGGGATCATCGCGGCGTTCGTGACCTACGCGGTGGGCTTCATCGCGCGCCCGCTCGGCGGCATCGTGTTCGGGCACTTCGGCGACAAGTACGGCCGCAAGAAGCTGCTCCAGTTCGCGATCGTGCTCGTCGGCGTCACGACGTTCCTCATGGGATGCCTGCCGACCTTCGACGCCGTCGGCTACTGGGCGCCGGCGCTCCTCGTGCTGCTGCGCTTCGGGCAGGGCTTCGCCGTCGGCGGCGAGTGGGGCGGCGGCGTGCTCCTGGTCGCCGAGCACTCGCCCGACCGTTCGCGCGGGTTCTGGGCCTCGTTCCCGCAGGCCGCCGTGCCGGTCGGAAACCTGCTCGCCACCGTCGTGCTCCTCATCCTCTCCAGCACGCTCTCGAACGAGGCGTTCCTCGCCTGGGGCTGGCGCATCGGCTTCTGGCTCTCGGTCGTGATCGTCGCGCTCGGCTACTACATCCGCAGCCGCATCACCGATGCGCCGATCTTCATCGAGGCCAAGGAGATCGACGAGCAGCGCGCATCGCAGCGCTACGGCGTCCTCGAGGTGCTCAAGCGCTACCCGCGCGGCGTCATCACCGCGATGGGCCTGCGCTTCGCGGAGAACATCATGTACTACCTCGTCGTGACGTTCTCGATCACGTATCTCGCCGTCGCCCTGAAGATGGAGACGACCGAGGTGCTCGGCATGATCGCGATCGCCCACGTCGTGCACATGATCGTCATCCCGCTCGTCGGCGGCCTGGCCGACCGCTGGGGCCGCAAGCCGGTCTACGGTGTGGGCGCCGTGGCCGCCGCCGTGTGGGGCTTCGTCGCGTTCCCGATGTTCGACACGCAGAATCCGGTGATCATCGTCCTCGCGATCGTGCTGGGCCTCGTCATCCACTCGTTCATGTACGCGCCGCAGCCGGCGATCATGTCGGAGATGTTCCCGACCCGCATGCGGTACTCGGGCGTCTCCGTCGGATACCAGGTGACCTCGATCGTCGCCGGATCGCTCGCGCCGATCATCGCGACGGCCCTGCTGTCGCACTTCGGCTCGTACATCCCGATCGCCGTCTACCTCGCGATCGCGGCGGCCATCACGCTCGTCGCCGTGATCTCGCTGCGCGAGACCCGCGGCTCGTCGCTGCACGAGGTCGACCGCATCGACCGCGAGCGCACCCGCGCCGAGACCGGCGCCGTGCCCGTGCCCGGGAGCGTCGAGGAGGCGTGACCGGCGATCCCGCCGGTCGTTGAGCGAGCGCAGCGAGTCGAAACGACGCCCCCGTCGGACGTCGTTTCGACTCGTCGCTTCGCTCCTCGCTCAACGACCGGCGGGTCGCAGCCGCAGCTCCTGCATCCCGCCGTCGACGGCGAGGCCCACGCCGGTCGTCGACCCGGCGGACGGGCTGACGAGGTAGGCCACGGCGCCCGCGACCTCGTCGGGCGAGACGAGCCGGCCGTGCGGCTGCCGGGCCTCGAGGGCGGCGCGCTCGGCAGCCGGATCCTCCTCCCTGCTGAGCAGGCGCCCGATCCACGGGGTGTCGGCGGTGCCAGGGTTCACGGCGTTGACGCGGATGCCCTCGCGCAGATGGTCGGCGGCCATCGCCTTCGTCATCGACAGCACGGCGCCCTTCGTGGCGCTGTACAGCACGCGCTGCGGGAGCCCGGCGGTGGCGGCGATCGAGGACGTGTTGCAGATGGCCGCGGCGCTCGACGCCCGCAGGTGGGGGAGCGCCGCACGGCTCACGCGTGCCATGCCGACGACGTTGATGTCCCACACGCGGTGCCATTCGGCGTCGTCGTTCGCGGTCACATCGCCCTGTGCGCCGATGCCGGCGTTGTTCACGAGGATGTCGATCCCGCCGAGCTCGTCCACCACGCGCTGCACCCCCGCCACGACCGACGCGTCGTCGGTGACGTCCACCGCGACGGCGAGGTCGACGTCGGCGGCGGCATCCGGGCTCACATCGAACACCGCCACCCGGGCGCCATCCGCCCGCAGACGCGCGGCGATCGCGGCGCCGAGGCCGGAAGCGCCGCCGGTGACGACGGCGACGAGGTCGTTCAGGGGACCGGTCATCTCAGTTCTCTCCTTCTCGCACGGCGACGTACTGCTGGCGCTGGTGCCCGAGGCCCTCGATTTCGAGGTCGACGACGTCTCCCTCGCGCAGGTAGGGGAACCGGCCCGACAGGGCGACGCCCTCGGGTGTGCCGGTGAGGATGACGTCGCCGGGCTCGAGTGTGAGGTAGTGGCTGAGCTCCCAGACGATGTGCGCGATCGGGAAGATGAGGTCCGAGGTGCGCGAGTCCTGGCGCGGTTCGCCGTTCACCCAGGAGCGCAGGCGCAGATCGGATGCGTCGACCTCATCGGGAGTGACGAGCCACGGGCCGAGCGGCAGGAAGCCGGGGGCCGACTTTCCCTTCGACCACTGGCCGCCCGAGACCGCCATCTGCCAGTCCCGCTCGGAGAGGTCGTTGCCCACGGCGTAGCCGGCGATGTGCTCCGCCGACGCCTCGAGGGATGCTAGGCGGGTGGCGCGCGCGCCGATGACGATCGCGAGCTCCACCTCCCAGTCGGTCTTGGTGCTGCCGCGGGGGATCTCGATGTCGTCGTCGGGGCCGACGACGGTGTTCGGCGACTTCATGAACATCACCATGTGCGCCGGCGGCTCGCTGCCGCTCTCGGCGGCGTGCGCGGCGTAGTTCATGCCGATGCAGTAGACCGCCGACGGACGTGCGACCGGAGCACCCACGCGCTGGTGCGCCGCCTCGGGCAGCTCGCTGAGAGCGCCGGATGCGACGGCCCGGCGCGCGCGCTCGACGCCGCCGGACGCGAGGAAGTCGCCGTCGATGTCAGCGGTGACGGGGGAGAGGTCGAGGGCGCGGTCATCGGCGATGACGACGGGCACCTCGGCGCCGAGGGGACCGAGACGGGCAAATCGCATGGCACTCTTTCGATGGTTCGGGTCGGCGGGGCGGCAGAAGGTCAGAACTCTCGGCCGTCTGGCACGGGGCGATG
The DNA here is from genome assembly GCF_058349865.2 of Microbacterium altimontanum. Classification (NCBI taxonomy): domain Bacteria; kingdom Bacillati; phylum Actinomycetota; class Actinomycetes; order Micrococcales; family Microbacteriaceae; genus Microbacterium; species Microbacterium altimontanum. Next base: position 45,493 of record NZ_JBYRJB020000010.1, read on the forward strand.
GCGCCATTCTCGCACATTCCGCCATGCTTGACGAGGAGACATCAGACCTTTATTGTCGGACTGCAAGCCCGAAAGGACGCCATGGCCGTCATCACCGCCGTCGACACCTACGACATCCGGTTCCCCACTTCGTTGAGCCTCGACGGCTCCGACGCGATGAACCCCGACCCCGACTACTCGGCGGCGTATCTCGTGATCCGCACCGACGCCGGTGACGGGCTCGAAGGGCATGGCTTCGTCTTCACGATCGGGCGCGGCAACGACGTGCAGACGTCGGCGCTGCGGGCGCTCATGCCGTACCTCGTCGGCGAGGATGTCGACGCGCTGCTGGCCGATATGGGGGCGACGTCGCAGCTGCTCATCGGCGACTCGCAGCTGCGGTGGCTGGGCCCGGAGAAGGGCGTCATGCACATGGCGATCGGCGCGGTGCTCAACGCGCTCTGGGATCTCCGGGCGAAGCGCGCCGGCCAGCCGCTGTGGCTGCACCTGGCCGGGCTGTCGCCGGAGGAGATCGTGTCGCTCGTCGACTTCCGCTACCTCACGGATGCGCTCACGCCCGATGAGGCGCTGCAGATCCTCCGCGCTGCCGAGCCGGGGCGGGCGGAGCGCGTCGCGCACCTCCGGGAGGAGGGCTATCCCGCCTACACGACATCGCCCGGCTGGCTGGGCTACTCCGACGAGAAGCTCGCGCGGCTGTGTCGGGAGGCGGTGGCCGACGGCTTCGGCCAGATCAAGCTCAAGGTCGGCGCCGACCTCGGCGACGACATCCGTCGCATGCGCATCGCCCGGGAGTGCGTCGGCGACCGGTTCCCGATCGCGATCGACGCGAACCAGCGGTGGGACGTGTCGGACGCGGTGGAGTGGGTGAACGCGCTCGCTGAGTTCGATCCCGCGTGGATCGAAGAGCCGACGAGCCCCGACGACGTGCTGGGTCACGCTGCCATCGCACGCGGGGTCGCGCCGATCCGTGTCGCGACGGGAGAGCACGCGCAGAACCGGGTGATCTTCAAGCAGCTGCTGCAGGCCGAGGCGATCGGCGTGATGCAGATCGACGCGACGCGCGTCGGCGGCGTGAACGAGAACATCGCGCATCTGCTGCTGGCGGCGAAGTTCGGCGTGCCGGTGTGCCCGCACGCCGGCGGTGTCGGGCTGTGCGAGGCGGTGCAGCACCTGTCGATGTTCGACTACGTCGCAGTGTCGGGCACGATGGACGGTCGCATGATCGAGTACGTCGACCACCTGCACGAGCACTTCGTCGTCCCCACCGCCGTGACCGGCGGCCGGTACCGCGCTCCCGAGGCCCCGGGGGCCGGCACCCAGATGCTGCCCGCTTCGATCGCCGAGTACTCGTGGAAGGCTGAGCGGGTGGTGGCATGACGACGCCGGCGTGGGAGGCGCTGAATCCGCTCGGGTTCGGTGCCGCCTCGATCGGCAACCTCTACCGCGAGGTCGCGCCGGAGCAGGCCGAGGCCGCGCTCGCCGCCGCGTGGGACGGCGGCATCCGGTACTTCGACACGGCGCCGCACTACGGCCTCGGGCTGAGCGAGAAGCGGCTCGGCGCGTTCCTGCGCAATCGACCACGCGACGAATTCGTGCTGTCGACGAAGGTCGGGCGGCTGCTCGTGCCCAACCCCGACTTCGCCGGCGGCCGCGACATGGCGCACGACTTCGATGTGCCCGACGACCTCATGCGCGTCTTCGACCCGTCGGCGTCCGGGATTCGCCGCAGCGTCGAGGAGTCCCTGGAACGGCTCGGCCTCGACCGCATCGACATCGCCTATCTTCACGACCCCGATGTGTACGACCTCGAGCGCGGGCTCGGCGAGGGATTGCCCGCGCTGGCTCAGCTGCGCGACGAGGGCATCGTCGGCGGGATCGGCGTGGGTGTGAACGACGCCGCAGTCGCGGCGCGCGCCGTGCGCGAGGCCCATCTGGACGTCGTGATGGTCGCCGGCCGGCAGTCGCTGCTGCGGCCGCAGGGGTTCGACGAGCTCGCGCCGCTCTGCGCCGCGCGGGGCACACGCATCGTCGCCGCGTCGCCGTTCAACTCGGGGCTGCTGGCCAGCCCGCGTCCTCGTGCCGGCGCGCTGTTCGACTACAGGCCGGCGCCCGAGCCGCTGCTGGCCCGGGTGCGGCGCATGGCCGACGCGTGTGAGGCGCACGGCGTGGAGCTGCCGGCGGCGGCGCTCCAGTTCCCGCTACGCACACCGGGCGTCGTGTCGGTCGTGGTGGGCAGCGCTCGGGCCGAGCAGGTGCGCGAGAACCTCGCGCGCATGGCCGAGCCGATTCCGGCCGAGCTGTGGGAAGAGCTCGCCCTCATTCAGGGTGAGCCGTCGCGCTGACGCCTCTTCGATCGGCGGGACGCGTCGTGGCCAGGCGGTAGAAGCGCTCGGCGGTGCGGCCCGCCACATCGTCCCAATCCCGGCCGCCGTCGCCGACATGGCGACGGACGCGGTCTGCCCACGTGCGCAGCGTCGTGCCGACGCCGGTGTGGGCCGACACGGGCCAGTCGCTGCCGATCATGCAGCGCCGCGGTCCGAACGCCTCGATGCCGGCGGCGAGGAACGCGTCGACGTGCGCGCCGTACGCGGCGGCGTCCTGCGACTCGGCCGCGAGGCCTGACAGTTTGACGTGGACGCGGGGGAGCGCAGCGACGCGGTCGAGCGCGGCACGCCACGCGCGCCCGGCGTCGCTCTCCAGTCCCGCGTCGACCGGGGGCTTGCCGAGGTGGTCGAGCACGACGTCCGTCTCGGGTGCGAGTTCGAGGAGAGCAGCGAGGGCCGGCAGCTGCCCGGCGCGCACACAGGCGTCGAACGTCAGCGAGCGCGGCGCGAGCGCGCGCAGCCCTTCGGCGAGGGCCGCGACCGGCCACTCCTCTTCCGGGATCCCCTGCAGCAGCCACCGCACTCCCACGACGAGGTCGATCCCATCGAGGGCGTCGAGTGTGGCGGCGAGCTCCGGACCGTCGCCCATGCCGAGGTCGGCCCGCGCGACGATCCCCACGAGCTCCGGCCAGTCGAGCCCTGCCACCCAGCGCGCCTCGTCGACGCCCCGGTCGGAGAGTCCGTCGGCTTCGACGAACACCGCGCGGGTCGCCGCGCCCTCGGCGCGATCGGTGTCGGACGGGAGGTATCGCTGGGCGAGCGTCGTCTCGCCGCCGAGCCACGGATAGTCGAGCGCCCCGGTGTCCCACACGTGCACGTGCGCGTCGAGCAGCGTCATCCCTCGGCCTGGCCCGCGAGCGACCAGACCTGCTCGAGGGGCGCGTACGCGTCCTCGCCGTCGGGTCCGTGGAAGCCGGCGACGAACCGGCCGATGTGCGCCTGCCAGCGGTCGTCGGCGGCGTCGCCCTTGACGACCCGCATCGCCTGCTCCCAGTCGTCGCAGTCGACGAGGTGGAACAGCCGGTCACCGCTGCGCCAGATCGACCAATCGCGGATGCCGGCCCGCTCGAACAGCGCCGCGAGCTCGTCGGGCACCCGCGCGTGCTCCCGGCGGTAATCGTCGGCCGCCCCCGGGGCGAGCACGGAATGCAGCGCCACCCTCATCGGACGCCCGCTTCCGACGCATCCCGCAGCCATTGCTCGGTACCGGCGATGTGGGTCAGGGCGAGGGCCGATGCGAGCTCGGCGTCGCGCTGCCGGAGGGCGTCGAGGATGCCCCGGTGCTCGGCGATCGTGCGGTGGGCGGCGCCGTGCTGAGTGAGGCCGCGCCAGATGCGGGCGCGCTGCGTGCCGGACTGCATCGACTCGATGAGCCGGCTGAGGTACTCGTTGCCGGCGGCGCCCACGATCGTCTGGTGGAACGTGAGATCGTGGGCGACGAGGTCTTCGATCGAACCGTCGAAGTCGGCGTCGTCGACAAGGCGGGCGATCTCGGCGAGCTGCTCCTCGGTGAGACGCGTCGCGGCCATGCCGGTGGCGGCCGGTTCGAGGATGCGTCGCACGCCGAAGATCTCGAGCACGGAGCGATCGCTGTGCAGGTCGACGACGAAGGTGAGCGCCTCCATGAGCAGGCGCGGCTCGAGACTCGTGACGTAGGTGCCGTCGCCGCGGCGCACGTCGAGCACGCGGATGACCTCGAGCGCCTTCACCGCCTCCCGCAGCGAGCTGCGCGAGACGCCGAGGCGTTCGCCGAGCTCCTTCTCGGGCGGCAGGCGATCACCCGGGCGCAGTTGCCCCGAGACGATCATCTCCTTGATGCGCAGAATCGCGTCGTCGGTCACGGCCATGAGCACATCGTAGCCAGTGAAACGGGCAGACATCGGATGTCTTTCGCAAACTAGACTCTCAGCGTGACTTCCGGCGGCTCTTTCTACATCACGACCCCGATCTACTACCCGAGCGATCTTCCCCACATCGGACACGGGTACACGTCGGTGGCGGTCGACACGCTCGCGCGCTGGCACCGCCAGGCGGGGGACGACGCGTGGATGCTGACCGGCACGGACGAGCACGGTCAGAAGATGCTCCGCGCCGCGGCGGCGAACGGCGTCACCCCGCAGCAGTGGGTCGACAAGCTCGTGAGTGAGAGCTGGTTCCCGCTCCTGGAGACGCTCGACGTCGCGAACGACGACTTCATCCGCACGACGCAGCCCCGCCACGAAGAGGCGGTGCAGAAGTTCTTCCAGGCGCTGTACGACCGCGGCTACATCTACGCCGGCGAGTACGAGGCGCTGTACTGCGTGGGCTGCGAGGAGTTCAAGCCCGAGTCCGAGATCGTCGACGGCACCGGCCCGTTCGAGGGGCTCAAGGTGTGCGCGATCCACTCGAAGCCGCTGGAGCTGCTGCAGGAGAAGAACTACTTCTTCAAGCTCAGCGAATTCCAGGACCGGCTGCTCGAGCTGTACAAGACCGAGCCCGACTTCGTGCGCCCCGACTCGGCGCGCAACGAGGTCGTCTCGTTCGTCAAGCAGGGCCTCAAGGACCTCTCCATCTCGCGGTCGACGTTCGATTGGGGCATCAAGGTGCCGTGGGACGAATCCCACGTGATCTACGTGTGGGTCGACGCGCTGCTGAACTACGTCACGGCCGTCGGCTACGGCACCGATGAGGAGAACTTCGACCGGCGGTGGCCGGGCTACCACGTCGTGGGCAAGGACATCCTGCGATTCCACGCGGTCATCTGGCCGGCGCTGCTGATGGCGGCGGGGCTCGAGGTGCCGCGCGGAGTCTTCGCGCACGGCTGGCTCCTCGTGGGCGGCGAGAAGATGTCGAAGTCGAAGCTCACCGGCATCGCGCCGACCGAGATCACCGACGTGTTCGGATCGGACGCGTACCGCTTCTACTTCCTCTCCGCGATCCCGTTCGGCCACGACGGCTCGTTCTCCTGGGAGGACCTGTCAGCGCGGTATCAGGCGGAGCTGGCGAACGGGTTCGGCAACCTCGCGTCGCGCACGACGGCGATGATCGAGCGCTACTTCGAGGGGATCGTGCCGGCGCCCGCGGAGTACAGCGAGCGCGACCGTGCGGTGCAGAAGACGGTGGCGGATGCGGCGACCGCCGCGGATGCAGCGATCGAGCGGTTCCGCATCGACGAGGCGATTGCCGCGGTCTGGACGATCGTCGACGAGCTGAACGGCTACATCACCGACAACGCGCCGTGGGCGCTGGCGAAGGACGATGCGCAGCGGGAGCGGCTCGGCACGGTGCTCTACACGGCCGCCGAAGGATTGCGCGCGCTCGCGGTGCTGCTGTCGCCCGTGATGCCGATCGCGACCGAGAAGCTGTGGATCGCACTGGGGGCGGCGGAGTCGCTCGGTACGCTGGCCGACCAGCCGATCCGGGAAGCCGGCGGCTGGGGCATCCTGAAGCCCGGCACGTCGGTGAACGGGCTCGCACCGCTGTTCCCGCGGGTCGAGCAGAACTGACCTCGGCCGGTCGCCCCGCGAGCGAAGCGAGACGAAACGACATGCCTGACGATCCGTCGAACTACGTCCGCCACCGCGAGAAGGGCGGGCGCGACGTCAGCTATCCCGCGCCGCCGGAGCCGCTCGCCGTGCCGGTGTACGACAACCACTGCCATCTCGAGATCGCCGACGGCGACGGGGGAGGGCTCACCCTCGACGAACAGCTCGAGCGTGCGGGGGAGGTCGGGATCGTCGGCGTGGTGCAGGCCGGCGGCGACATCGAGTCGAGTCGCTGGTCGGCGGATGCGGCATCCCGGCACCCGCGTGTTCTGGCGGCGGTGGCGATCCACCCCAATGAGGCACCGGCGTATGCCGAGGCCGGCCGGCTGGACGAGGCGATCGGCGTGATCGACGAGCTCGCGGGGCAGACCCGCGTGCGCGCGATCGGCGAGACCGGTCTCGACTTCTTCCGCACCGGCGAGGAGGGACGGCCCGCGCAGTTCTCCAGCTTCGAGGCGCACATCGCCCTGGCGAAGAAGCACGACATCGCGATGCAGATCCACGATCGCGACGCGCATGACGCGGTGCTCGAGACGCTGGAGCGGGTGGGCGCGCCGGAACGGACGGTGTTCCACTGCTTCTCGGGCGACGCGGCGATGGCCCGGGTCGCCGCGGAGCGCGGCTACTGGCTCTCGTTCGCCGGGAACATCACGTTCCGCAACGCGCAGAACCTCCGTGACGCACTCGCTGTCACGCCGCGGGAGCGCATCCTCGTCGAGACCGATGCCCCGTTCCTGACGCCGACGCCGTACCGCGGCCGGCCGAACGCTCCGTACCTGGTGCCCGTGACGGTGCGGTTCATGGCAGCCGAACTCGCGCTCGACGTCGATGAGCTGTGCGCCCAGCTCGCGGCGAACACGCGCGAGGTGTACGGGAACTTCGAGAGCTGATCCGGCGGCGGCGCCGGGGCCGCCGCCGGGTGATCACTGCACCTGGTCGGCGGTGATGTTCAGATAGACGGCGACGTCGTCCATGCTCCCGACGGACGAGAGCGGCACATAGTGATGCTGCCCATCCGGGCTCGCGTTCTTCGTGAGCTTGAGCCGGTCACCGTCGAGGTGATCGACCGTGCCGACGAAATCACCGTTCGAGTCCTTGACCTCCATGTCGTGCCCCTCGCTCTGGAGGCGCTGCATGAGGTCGTCGCGGATGCGATCGTCCACCTGCCCGGCGGAGTCGGCGTCGAACCGGGCGGAGTCGCCCGAGGCATTGGTGTCACCGTTGGTACTCATGGCGCCACGGTACGAACCGCCCCGCAGACGGGCACGCCCCTTGACGGTTCCCGCCTCACGAGGTACCGAGCGGCGCACAGTCCCGCCCGGGTCAGGATGCCGTCGCCCGCTCCTTGCGGACGAAGAGCGTCTCCGTCTGCTCGAGCTCCATGCCCTTGGTCTCGGGCACGCGCCAGAGCACGAAGACGAACGACAGAGCGGCGAACAGCGCGTACATCCCGTAGGTGATCGGCAGCGACCAGCTCGACATCGCCGGGAAGCTCACGGTGATCGCGAAGTTCGCGAGCCACTGTGCGCCGGCCGCGACGCCGAGCGCCTTGCCGCGGATGCGGCTCGGGAAGATCTCGCCCAGGAGCACCCAGACGAGCGGCCCCCACGACGCGCCGAACCCGATCACGAAGACGTTCGCGGCGACCAGGGCGATCGGCCCCCACGGAGCGCCCAGCGACACCTCGCCCTTCGCGTCCGTCGTGGCGAACATGAACGCGACCGCCATGAGGGCGAGGGACAGCGTCATCAGCACGGAGCCGGTGAGCAGGATGGGCTTTCGTCCCACCCGGTCCACGAGGAAGATCGCGACCAGGGTGACCAGCACGTTGGTGATCGAGGTCACGACGCTGATGCCGAGGGACGCGCTCTCCGGGAAGCCGACCGAGCGCCACAGCGTCGTGGAGTAGTAGAAGATCACGTTGATCCCCACGAACTGCTGGAACACGCTGAGGATGATGCCCACCCAGACGATCGGCTGCAGGCCGAGCGCCGGCCCCCGCAGCGAGACGCCGGCGTTCTTGCGATCGGCCTCGATCGCACTGCGCAGGTCGTTGACGGTCTTGTCGAGGTCGACCTCGGGCACGAGACGCGCGAAGATCTCCCGTGCCTCTTCGTGCCGCCCCTGGGCGAGCAGGTAGCGCGGGGATTCCGGGACCGTGAACGACAGGATGCCGTAGACCAGCGCGGGGATCGCGCCGACGATGAACATCCAGCGCCACGCGTCCATCCCGAACCAGAGGGGATCGTTCGCGCTTCCGGCCGACCATGCGAGCAGCGCATCGGACAGCAGGGCGACGAAGATGCCGAGCGTGATCGCCAGCTGCTGCAGAGATGCCAGCCCGCCGCGGATCTGCCGGGGGGCGATCTCCGAGATGTACGCCGGTGCCACGACCGACGCGATGCCGATGCCGAGTCCGCCGACGACGCGCCAGAACCCGAGGTCCCACACCGTCACGCACAGCCCCGCGCCGATCGAGCTGGCGAAGAACATCACGGCGCCGAGCAGCATGACCCGCAGCCGCCCCCACCGGTCGGCGAGCTGCCCGGCGATCACCGCGCCGACGGCGCAGCCGAGCAGGGCGATCGCCACGATGAAACCGGTGACGAACGCGTTCAGCGCGAAGTCGTGCTCGATCGAGTTGACAGCGCCGTTGATGACCGAGGAGTCGAATCCGAAGAGGAACCCGCCGACGGCCGCGGCGATGGAGAGGCCGATGGCCCGCCGCCCGTAAGGGCCGCGCAACGTGAAGGTACTCGTGGAGAGGGATTCCGTCGGACTCATGCCCCGACGATAGCGGCGAGTCGATCACGGCGTCAGGGGGTTGCACCGTGCGCCGATACAGTGAAGGGGTGCCCGTGACACTCCTCGGTGCGGCCGAGATCCGCGCCCTCGCCGCCGAGATCGACGTGACCCCGACGAAGAAGCTCGGGCAGAACTTCGTGGTCGACGCCAACACCGTGCGCAAGATCGTGCAGACCGCCGACGTGCGCGCCGGCGAGAGTGTGGTCGAAGTGGGGCCGGGACTCGGGTCGCTGACGCTGGCGATCCTCGAGGCGGGTGCGCGCGTCACCGCGGTGGAGATCGACCACCGCCTGGCAGCCCTGCTGCCAGTCACCGCGGCGTCGCACGGGGTGGCCGATGGAGCACTCACGGTGGTGGATGCCGATGCGCTGCGGGTGACCGAGCTTCCCGGAGAGCCGACGGTGCTCGTGGCGAATCTTCCCTACAACGTGTCCGTCCCGGTGCTGCTGCACTTCCTCGAAACGTTCGGCCAGCTGCGGCGCGGCGTCGTGATGGTGCAGGCCGAGGTGGGGGAGCGCCTTGCGGCGCCGCCGGGATCGAAGACGTACGGCAGCCCCAGCGTGAAGGCCGCCTGGTACGGGAGCTGGCGGTTGGCAGGAACCGTGTCGCGTCAGGTGTTCTGGCCCGTGCCGAACGTCGACAGTGTGCTGGTCTCGTTCGTGCGCGACGCGGAGCCGCGCGGCACGGAGGACGAGCGGCTGAGCACGTTCGAGATCGTGGATGCCGCATTCGGCCAGCGCCGCAAGATGCTCCGGCGGGCCCTCTCCAGCGTCCTCGGGGGCACCGCCGCCGAGGCATCCCTCGTCCTCGAGCGTGCCGGCGTCGCCCCGACGGCACGCGGTGAGCAGCTCACGATCGACGACTTCATCGCGATCGCCCGCGCGCGAGGCGAGCACTCGTAGCACATTGCGCGACTCGGGGGCGGTGGGGCATCGCCTCCATCCTGTCGCACTCGCTCCCACCCTGCACGCGCACCGCGCAATCGGTAGCCTGGTGAGGTGAGCGAGCAGCAGCGGTTCCGCGCCGACATCCCCGACATCCATCGCCCCTACACCGCCGCGGCAGGCCGCTACGGCGCGTTCGACTACCGCCAGGTCGGCGATTCCGGCCTGTACCTCCCGCCGATCTCGCTCGGCCTGTGGTGGAACTTCGGCGACAACATCCCGTTCGACCGGCAGCGCGAGCTGCTGCGCCACGCGTTCGACGCCGGCGTCACGCACTTCGACCTCGCGAACAACTACGGCCCGCCGTACGGGTCGGCCGAGACCAACTTCGGCCGCATGCTGCGCGAAGACTTCCGCCCGTACCGTGACGAGCTCATCATCTCGTCGAAGGCCGGGTGGGACATGTGGCCCGGGCCGTACGGCGATCTCGGCAGCCGCAAGTACATCCTCGCGAGCGCCGAGCAGTCGCTCACCCGCATGGGGCTCGACTACGTCGACATCTTCTACTCGCACCGAGTCGACCCCGACACCCCCGTGGAGGAGACGGTCGGCGCCCTCGACACGCTCGTGCGCCAGGGCAAGGCCCTGTATGTCGGCATCTCGTCGTACAGCGCCGAGCGCACCGCCGCGGCCAAGGCCGTCGCGCGCAGCCTGGGCACGCCGCTCGTGATCCACCAGCCGGCCTATTCGATCCTGAACCGCTGGGTCGAAGACGGCCTCACCGGAGTGCTGCGCCAGGAGGGGATGGGCGCGATCGCGTTCACCCCGCTCGCGCAGGGCCTCCTGACGAGCAAGTACCTCGGCGACGGCACCGCGGAACGGGCGCAGCAGCGCTCGTCCCTGCCCGAGGGACGCCTCTCCGACAAGGGCCTCGCGGCCCTGCGCAGCCTCGACGTGATCGCGAAGGAGCGCGGCCAGACGCTCGCCCAGATGGCGCTGCAGTGGGTTCTGCGCGATGGGGTGGTGGCCTCCGCGCTCATCGGCGCATCCCGGCCGGCGCAGCTCGACGAGAATCTCGGCGCCCTCGGCGGCCCCGCCTTCGACACCGCCGAGCTCGAGCAGATCGACCGGTTGAGCGATTCCATCGATGTCGACCTGTGGGCGGTGTCGGCCCGACTGTGAGCGAAGCCGCCGTCGTCGACCGCGTGCGCGTGCGCGCCCCGGGGAAGATCAACGTCTTCTTCGAGGTCGGTGCGCCCGGCCCCGACGGCTACCACGAGGTCGCGTCGGCCTATCAGGCGGTCTCCGCCTATGAGGACGTGTGGGCGAGCCCGTCGGCCGACTTCACCATCACCGTGGCGGGCAGCGTCGACGTGAGCGGCGTGCCGCTCGACGAGTCGAACCTCGCGCTGCGCGCCGCGCGACTGCTCGCGACGGAGATCGGCCACGACGGCGGGGTGCACCTCGATGTGCACAAGGCGGTGCCCGTCGCGGGCGGCATGGGGGGTGGGTCGGCGGATGCGGCGGCCGCCCTCGTCGCGTGCGACGCGCTGTGGGGCGCGGGCCTTTCGACGTCCGATCTGCTGCACCTGGGCGCGCGGCTCGGCGCCGATGTGCCGTTCGCACTCATGGGCGGAACCGCCGTCGGCACCGGGCGCGGCGACCAGCTCAGCCCGGCGCTCGCGCGCGGCAGATTCGACTGGGTGCTCGCCACGAGTGACGACGGGATGTCGACCCCCGCCGTGTACGCGGAACTCGACGAGTACCGCATCGACGCGGGACCGCGCGTCGTCGCGCCGGGCCGTCCGGCCGTCTTCCCCCCGGTGCTGCAGGCGCTGCGGCAGGGGGATGCCGAGCTGCTCGGCCGGCTGGCGCACAACGACCTTCAGCCGGCGGCCGTGCGGCTGAGGCCGGCTCTCGACGACCTCATCCAGCTCGGGCTCGACGAGGGCGCGCTCACCGGTATCGTGTCAGGCTCGGGCCCCACCGTCGCGTTCCTGGCGGAGGACGAGCGCTCGGCGATCGCCCTGCAGATCACGTTGAGCGCGGCCGGTCATCAGACGCTGCACGTGCACGGACCGGTGCCCGGCGCGCGTGTCGTGCTCTGACTCATCACACCGCCGACTCATTCCGACGACCACGGGAGGACACCCATGGACACCGCACTGACCGACCGCCACCGCGACGGCGACGTCGATGCCGCATCGGCCGCGCGCCTGGAGGCCCTCGGGCTCACCCTGCGCGCCGTGCCGCACGAGCGCCCCGCGTTCGACGGGTGGCTGCAGGCGACGGCTCGCGGATTCCTCGATCCGGAGCGCACCGAGGAGCAGATCGCCGGCTCGTTCGACCGCAGCGGCTACCGTCGGGTGATCGGCGTGTACGACACCGCCGCGCCGCAGCAGGACATCCCGGTCGGCACGTTCGCGACCTGGGTGAGCGAGCTCAGTCTCCCCGGCGACACCGTTCTGCCCGCTCTCGCGGTGAGCGCCGTCACCGTCTCGCCGACCCACGCCGGCCGGGGGATCGCACGCGCCATGATGGAGGGCGAGCTCCGCCACGCGGCGGGCCTCGGCATCCCGCTCGCCGCACTCACCGCCAGCGAATCGACCCTCTACGGACGGTACGGCTTCGCGCCGGCGGCTGCGGCGGCGACCTGGACGATCGAGGCGAAACGGGCCGGATGGGTCGGGCCCGCTGCGCCGGGCCGCGTGGACTTCATCACGCGAGACCAGGCACGCGCGCTCGCACCCGGGCTGCACGAGCGCATCCGCCGTTCCCGCCCCGGCGAGCTCGCGATGCCCGACGCGCACTGGGGCCGGTTCACGGGAACGGATCCGGATGCGAAGAAGCCGGCGGCCGTCCGCGCCGTGCAGTACGCCGACGCATCCGGCGACGTGCAGGGCGTCGCGCTGTACACCGTCACCGAGAACCACGACGACTACACGAAGTCGAGCATCCGCGTGGAATACCTGCTCGCCGCCGACGACGAGGCGTACGCGGGGCTCTGGCGCTTCCTGCTCGAGCTCCCGCTGATCGGGACGATCACGGCGACCGAGCTGTCGACGGACGAGCCGCTGCTGTGGATGATCGCCGACCAGCGCGCCGCACGCATCACCGTCAACGACCACCACTACGTGCGCGTCCTCGACGTTCCGGCCGTCCTCGGCGCACGGCGCTACGGCGCCGAAGGGCGACTCGTCGTCAGCGTGACGGATCCGCTCGGCCTCAGCGAGGGACGCTGGTTTCTCGAGGTCGGCCCCGACGGCACGGCCCACGTGAGCGCCGCCGCCGCCGGCGGACACGGGGACGTGCCTGTGCTGACCCTCGGCACGACCGAGCTGTCCGCGATCTGCCTCGGCGGTGTGTCGCCGGCGACGCTCGCTGCCGCCGGACGCGTCGATGCGACGGATGCGGGAGCCGCGACACGGATGTTCGCCTGGCACGTGCCCCCGCGGTTGAGCTTCTGGTACTGACATGGGGCAGGACTGCGGCCGCACCGGCGCCGGTGTCTGAGGGCTGCACTAGTGTCTTACGCACGCGAGAAACGAGCGGCATGGAGGGAACCATGAGAGCACGACTCGGAGACATCACGATCGCAGAAGCCGACGAGGGCGACCTCGTCCGCATCGAGGGGAACTGGTACTTTCCGCCGGAGTCCGTCGATTTCCACCTGCTCCAGACGAGCGACACGCCCTACACGTGCCCGTGGAAGGGCGAGTGTCAGTACTACTCGGTCAAGATCGGCAACGAGATCCTGAAGGATCGGGCCTGGGCCTATCCCACCCCGTATCCCAGCGCGATCGAGAAGGTGGGCACCGACTTCTCGGGCTACGTCGCGTTCGACAAGGATGTCGAGGTCGCCGACTGAGCGGCGCGCACGGCGGGCGGAGCATCGCATGATCGAGTTCCGCGCCGTGGAGAAGCAGTTCCCCGACGGCACGCGCGCCGTGCGGGACTTCGACCTCGTCATCCCCGCGCACAAGACCACCGTGTTCGTCGGATCGAGCGGATGCGGCAAGACCACCCTGCTGCGCATGATCAACCGGATGGTCGAGCCGACGGCCGGGGTCATCGAGATCGACGGCGACGACATCGCCGCCCGCCCGGCGGTGTCGCTGCGCCGCGGCATCGGCTACGTCATGCAGAACTCCGGGCTCCTGCCGCACCTCACGGTGGAGGACAACATCGCCACCGTCCCGGTGCTGCAGGGAGTCAAGAAGAAGGATGCGCGTGCCCGCGCCCGGGAGCTCATGCACACCGTCGGACTCGACGAGGCGATGGCTCGTCGCTACCCCGGGCAGCTCTCCGGTGGCCAGCAGCAGCGCGTGGGAGTGGCGCGAGGACTCGCGGCCGATCCCAACATCCTCCTGATGGACGAGCCGTTCGGGGCCGTCGATCCGATCGTGCGCACCGAGCTGCAGTCCGAGCTGCTGCGTCTGCAGCGCGAGATCGGCAAGACGATCGTGTTCGTGACGCACGACATCGACGAGGCGTTCCTGCTCGGCGACCAGGTCGTGATCCTCGAGATCGGCGCGCAGATCGCGCAGGTCGGCACGCCCGACGAGATCATCGAGAACCCGGCGTCCGATTTCGTCGCGAGCTTCATCGGCGCCGACCGCGGCAAGCGCGCGCTGCGCCTCAAGCAGACGCCGCACGGCACCGTCGTGGTCGACGGGAGCGGACGTGCACAGGGGGCGCTCGTCGACGGGGAGTCCGGATGAGCTGGATCGCCGACAACATCGGAACGATCCTGGGGCTGTCGCTCATCCATGTGCGGCAGAGCGTCATCGCGATCGTGCTCGGCTTCGTGATCTCCGTGCCGCTCGGCTGGGTGGCCTGGCGGTACCGGCTGCTGCACGGCCCGATGCTGCTGGTCACGGGGCTGCTCTACACGATCCCGTCGCTGGCGCTGCTGGTCTTCATCCCGGTCGTCCTCGGGATCACGGTGTTCAGCGATCTGAACCTCGTGATCACCCTCACGATCTATGGCATCGCGCTCATGGTGCGGGCCGTCGCCGACGGACTGGAATCCGTCGATGAGGACGTCCGGCTCGCCGCCGTCGCGATGGGATACGGGCCGTGGCGCCGGTTCTTCACCGTCGACCTCCCGCTGTCGGGCCCTGTCGTCCTCGCCGGGCTCCGCGTCATGGCGTCGAGCACGATCGGCCTCGCGACGGTGGGCATCCTCGTGGGGGTGCAGAACCTCGGCTACCTCTTCACGAACGGCCTGCAGCGCCGCATCCTCGTCGAAGTGTTCTCGGGGATCGTCGCGGTGATCGTCATCGCGCTCATCGTCGACGTCGTGCTCGTGCTCGCGGGGAGGGCCCTGCTGCCGTGGGCGCGCGCGCCGCGCCGGCCGCGCGTCGCGGCGCCGGCGATCACGGAGGCGCTGGCATGAACTTCTTCCTCGACGCCATCCGCTGGATCTTCTCCGGCGACCTCTCCGGAACCGCGCCGATCCCGGTCGCACTCGGCGTGCATCTTCTCTACACGGCGGTGTCCGTGCTCATCGCGGCCGTCATCGCGATCCCGGTGGGCTGGGCGATCGGGCACACCGGCCGGGGGAGGGATGTCGCCGTCGCGATCTCCGGCGCGGCACGCGCCATCCCGTCGTTCGGGCTGTTCATCCTCCTCGTGCTGCTGATGGGCGTGATCCACAAGCCGGAAGCGGCGGTCGTGACGTTCGTGGTCCTCGGCATCCCGTCGATCCTCGCCGGCGCGTACTCCGGCTTCGAGGCGATCGACCGGTCCGTGGTCGACGCCGGTCGTGCGATGGGCATGACGCCGTGGCAGGTGCTGTGGCGCATCGAGGTGCCGCTCGGGCTCCCGCTGCTCGTGGCCGGCATCCGCTCGGCCGCGCTGCAGGTCGTCGCCACCGTCACGATCGCCGCGTACGTCGGCATCGGCGGCCTCGGCGAGTACATCCTGACCGGACTGCCGCTGCGCCAGCTCGACATGGTGCTGGGCGGGGCGATCCTCGTCGCCGCGCTCGCCCTCGTGCTCGATGGCGTCTTCGCGCTGCTGCAGCGTCTCGTGACGCCGCGCGGTGTGCGCGGTGCGACGAAGCGGCGGCGTCCCTCCTCCGCGCGGCTGAAGGCCGCGACCACCTGACCCCCAGAGAAAGAGAATCACATGATGCACGCACGCAAGACCCTCGCCGTGGCGGCCGCTGTCGTCGGCGCCGCGCTCGCGCTCGGCGGCTGCGCGTCGAGCAATCCCCTGGACCAGCCGTCGGGATCGACGAGCGCCGACTTCTCGACGATCGTCGTCGGCTCGCAGGCGTACGCCTCGAACGAGATCATCGCCGAGATCTACGCCCAGGCGCTGGAGGGCGCGGGGATGACCGTGGACCGGCAGTTCAACATCGGGCAGCGCGATGCATACATGCCGTCGATCGAGAGCGGCAAGATCCAGGTGTTCCCCGAGTACACCGGGAACCTGCTGCAGTGGCTCGACAAGAAGGCGACCGCCACTGCGCCGGACGACGTGTACACCGCACTGCAGAAGGCCATGCCCGACGGGCTGACGGTGCTCGACATGGCGACCGCGACCGACCAGGACTCCTACACGGTCACGAAGGCGTTCGCCGACAAGTACCACCTCGTCACGATCGCCGATCTGGCGAACGTGAAGGAGAAGCTCACGCTGGGCGGCAATCCCGAGCTCGCCGACCGTCCCTACGGGCCGAAGGGCCTCAAGACCGTCTACGGCATCGACATCGGCTTCCAGGGCACCGGCGACACGACGGTGGAAGACCTCGTGGCCGGAACGGTGAACGTCGCCGACGTCTACACGTCGGACCCGCGCATCAAGACGAAGAACCTCGTCGTGCTGCAGGACCCGAAGGGGATGATCCTCGCTTCGAACGTCGTGCCGGTCGTCTCCAAGAGCGTCGCCGACAAGGTCGAGGGCGTCATCGACGCCGTGCAGGCCAAGCTCACGCCCGAGGCACTCGTCGACATGAACGTGCAGAACACCGTCGATCAGAAGTCGCCGGCCGACATCGCGAAGAAGTTTCTCGCCGACAACGGCCTGAAGTGATCGGGTGCTGAACCGGGGCGCCGAACCCCGTCCCGGTTCAGCCTTCGAACTGTTCGCTGAGTTCCAGCCAGCGCTCCTCGAGCTGAGCGCTTTCGGCCGTCATCGCGTCCCGCTCGGCCTGCAGCGAGACGAGGGCGGAGTAATCGTCGTGAGCGTCGGCGAGCCGCTCGTCGACGCGGGCGATCTCGCCCTCGAGCTTCTGCAGCCGGCGGTCGATCGCGTTCAGTTCCTTCTGTGCGCTCCGCCGCTCGGCGCCGGAGAGCGCGGATGTCTCGGCCTGCGACGCGTTCGGTCGTGTGGCCTCTGCGTTCGACCCCCGCCTCTGATCGTCGCGCAGGCGCAGGTACTCGTCGACACCGCCGGGAAGGTGGCGGAAGCGGCCCGCGAGGATCGCGTACTGCTGGTCGGTCACGCGCTCGAGGAAGTACCGGTCGTGCGAGACGACGAGCAGCGTGCCGGGCCACGAGTCGAGCAGCTCCTCCATCGCGGCGAGCATGTCGGTGTCGAGGTCGTTCGTCGGCTCGTCGAGGATCAGCACGTTCGGCTGGCTGAGCAGGACCAGCAGCAGTTGCAGGCGCCGCTTCTGGCCGCCCGAGAGGTCCTTCACCGGCGTCGAGAGCTGCGCGCTCGCAAACCCCATCCGCTCGAGCAGCTGCCCCGGCGTGAGCTCGGTCGCCTTCGAGCCGGAGCCGAACGTGTAGCTGGTGCGCAACCCTTCCAGCACGAGCCGAACCGGCTTGTGCAGGTGCTCGTCGAGCTCGTCCATGCGCTGCGAGAGGGCTGCCACCTGCACCGTCTTGCCGCGCTTGACGCGGCCCGACGTGGGGGAGACGGTGCCGTCGACGAGGCCGAGGAGCGTCGACTTTCCGGCGCCGTTCACGCCGAGGATCCCGGTGCGCTCACCGGGGGCGATGCGCCACTCGACCTCGTGCAGCACCTCGCGGGCGGCGTCTGTGTCGGGATCGGGGTACGAGACGGATGCGTCGAGGAGGTCGACGACGTCCTTTCCGAGCCGGGCCGTCGCGAGCGACTGCAGCGCGACGGTGTCGCGCAGCGGCGGCACGTCGGCGATGAGCGCGTTGGCGGCGTCGGTGCGGAACTTCGGCTTCGAGGTGCGGGCCGGCGCTCCGCGGCGCAGCCAGGCGAGCTCGCGGCGCGCGAGGTTCTGGCGCCTCGCCTCTGACGCGGCCGCCTGCCGGTCGCGCTCTACGCGCTGCAGGATGTACGCGGCATATCCGCCCTCGAACGGCTCGACGAGACGGTCGTGCACCTCCCACGTGTCGGTGCAGACCTCGTCGAGGAACCACCGGTCGTGGGTCACGACGAGCAGCGCACCCGAGTTCGCCGGCCAGCGGTTCTTCACATGGCGGGCGAGCCACGCGATGGCCTCGACGTCGAGGTGGTTCGTCGGCTCGTCGAGCGCGATTACGTCGAGATCCTGCGCCAGGAGCGCGGCCAGCGCCACCCGACGGCGTTGGCCGCCCGACAGCATCCCGATCCGGCCGTCCCACGGCAGGTCGGCGACGAGCCCGGCGATGACATCGCGGACCCGCGCATCCCCCGCCCACACGTGCTCGGGAGTGTCGCCGGTGATCGCGTGCCCGACCGTCTCGGCGTCGTCGAGGGTGTCCTGCTGGTCGAGCACGCCGATGCGCACGCCGCCGCGCACGGTGACCTTGCCGGCGTCGGGCTCGACGCGTCCCGTGAGCATGCCGAGCAGGCTCGACTTCCCGTCGCCGTTGCGGCCGACGATGCCGATGCGGTCGCCCTCGTCGACGCCGATCGTCACGGAGTCGAACACGACCCGGGTCGGGTACTCCAGGTGCAGGGACTGGGCGCCGAGAAGATGTGCCATATCCCTCCCAGCGTAGGCGAGGATCTTTGGCAGATTGTGGGGTCATGCGCGCAGCACACGGCTCCGACATCTCGCGACGGTCGGCCGAGGTGACGGCGGCGCTCGACGACGGGCTCCCCGACGAGTTCGAGGGCCTGCCCACCCGATTCGCGTTCTCGGGTGAGCGGGCGATCAGGCACCACATCGATGTCGGCTCGCTCGAGAATTTTCTTGCAGCGACGCTGGGCTGCGACCCACGCCGGGGACTGCGTCCGGTCGACTGGCTCTCCCTCACGGGACAGGCTGTGCTCGAGGTCACCGCCGGTCCGGTCTTCGCCGACACCGGCGAGATGGCGCGGGTGCGGCGCGATCTCGAGTGGTACCCCGACGACGTGTGGCGCCACGCGGTGGCGTGCGACTGGGAGCAGATCGCCGAGGAGCTTCCGCTCATGGCGCGGGCGGGGGAGGCGGGGGACGAGCTGGGCTCGGCTGTCATCGCCGGTCGCATCGTGCACCAGGTCATGCATCTGACGTTCCTGCTCGAACGGCAATGGCCTCCGTATGCGAAATGGCTGGGAACCGCCTTCGTGAGGCTGCCGGCGGCGGAGGCGATCGCCCGTCCGCTTCACGACACGCTGGCACGCCGCTCCTGGCGGCAGCGACAGGGTGCTCTCAGCGATGCGCTGGAGCTCGTCCTGAGGCGACAGCACGCAGTGGGGCTCACCTCCGTAAGCCCCGCGACAGTGCCGTTCTGGGATCGCCCCTACCGTCACCCGAATCCGCTCATCGTCGACCAGCTGCGCGGCAGCGTGCGCGATCCCGCCGTGCGCGCTCTGCACCCGGGAGTCGGAAGTGCCGAGCAGCGCAGTGACGCCGTTCGGCCGCTGATGGATGCCCGCGCTCGCCGCGCGATGGTCGCCGCAGGCTGAGCCGCGTCGTCACGCGGAGAAGCCGGCGTCGGCCGCCTCGTCGTCGGCCGGCGACAGCAGCGTCTCGATGCCGATGCGCACGGTGTCGCCCAGGCCCACGTTCTCGTGCTCCCGGATCGTGCGCGACACGACGAGGGAGTAGACGCCGTCCGAGCCCGGAAAGATCGAGGTCGACCAGCGCGACGAGCCGAGCGTCGCCTGCACCTTCACGGAGTTGAAGCCGGCCGGCGGATGGGGCATGTCGGCGATCTCGGCCGAGACGTCGGCGGGCAGCGGGGCGAACACCCACAGTTCTCGGCGTGCCGTCCACCGCGCGAGCGTGGCGGAGAACTCGTAGCGGATGCCGGCCATGGCACCACCTTAAGCGTGGATGCTGACTTCGCCCTCGGTGAGGGAGCGCAGGGTCTCGCCGCGGCGATCGACCTGTCCCAATTGCACACCGGGAGCGTGCTTCCTGTGCAATCGGGCCAGGTCGATGCGCTCACCGAAGGTGCGCGCGGCGCGGCGCGATCGGATGCCTCGTCACTGAGTGGACGTGATCCTTCGGTTCGCACCGGCCAAGCGTGGGATCGCGTCCAGCCTGCGGCGAGGTTCACGACCGGTTCAGTCGCCCTCGCGTCGTGTGCCGCCGCAGCGCCAGCACGCGGTGCCCGCCGGTCCCTCGATCATCGCCCCGCAGTCTGCGCACAGGCGCGGGAGCCAGCACGCCGCGTCGCCGCCGGTCGGCTCGCTCGCGCTCGCCCGGTCGGACGGCACCTCGCCGTCGTCCTGCCCCATGTGCCCATCATGCCGCGTCATCTCGGGCGGCGGTGCGGATTGCGGCTGATACGTTCGGCGTATGACCGCCGCGCACGTCGTCGCCCACCCGCACGTGCTCTACGTCGGCACTCCCGCCTACCTGGTCGCATCCGTCAACGCCGACGGCACCGCGAACCTTGCCGCGGCGAGCTCCCACTGGGCGCTCGGGAGCATGCTGTGCCTCGGCATCGAGGCCGACGGTCAGACGGCGCACAACATGGCGGCCCGGGCCGACATCACCGTGA
Source organism: Microbacterium altimontanum (assembly GCF_058349865.2). NCBI lineage: Bacteria > Bacillati > Actinomycetota > Actinomycetes > Micrococcales > Microbacteriaceae > Microbacterium > Microbacterium altimontanum. The sequence continues at coordinate 65,937 of NZ_JBYRJB020000010.1, forward strand.
ACTTCCCGTCGTCGCAGCTGTGGCCGGCCCTGGTGCGGCTGGCGCACCTCACGGGGCGCGACCCAGTGCCCGAGTCGAAATCGGAGAAGTACCGTTACGTCGCCGACAAGTTCGCCGCCGCACGCCTCACCCCGCAGGAGTCCGACCTCGTGGCGGCGCCGCGCGTCGCCGAGTGCGCGCTGCAGTTCGAGGCGTTCGTCCGGCGGATGACACCCGGCGTCGACACCGGCTACTTCATGGTCGAGGCGGAAGTGGTGCGCGTGCACGCCGACCCCGCGATCGTGCAAGCCGGGACCGACGAGATCGATCCCCGGCAGTGGCACCCGCTCGTGTACGCGTTCCGGCACTTCTTCGATCGCGGTGTCGAGGTGGGGTGGCTGCCCTCGAGCCGCATCGCCGCCGGCCCTCCGTCGATCGACTGATCGTCACACGTCGACTGATCGTCAGACGTCGAAACCCAGGCTGAGCTTTCGCAGCAGCGCGGCGAGCTTCTCGCGATCGCCGCGCGAGATCTGCGACAGGAGCACCGCCTCCGCGTCGACGAGGCGCGTGATCGCCGCGTCCACCCGGATCCTCCCGTCGGGGGTGAGGACCACGAGGATGCTGCGACCGTCGGCGGGGTCCGCCTCCCGGCGCACCAGGCGGCGGCCGACGAGACGGTCGATGCGGTTCGTCATCGTGCCCGACGACACGAGGGTCTGCTGCAGAAGCTGCTTCGGGGTCAGCCGGAACGGCTCCCCGGCGCGGCGCAGCGCCGACAGCACGTCCCACTCCCACGGTTCCAGCTCGCTCCGGCGGAACGCCTCACGCCGCGCCCGGTCGAGATGCCGGGAGAGCCGGTCGACGCGCGACAGCACCTCGAGCGGCGAGAAGTCGAGATCGGGCCGCTGCCGGTCCCACGCCTCGACGATCCGGTCGACTTCGTCGGTCTGCTGGGGCATGGGTCCATTATCGCGGGGCGCCCGGTGACGATCTGGCAGACTTGACGAGGCCGCGGCACGCGGCGGTCCGCCGTGGTGTAATGGCAGCACGACAGCCTTTGGAGCTGTGAGGTCCAGGTTCGAGTCCTGGCGGCGGAGCATGGCAGAGAACATCATCGACCAGGGCCTCGCCGTCGTCATCCTCGCGGCCGGCCAGGGCACGCGGATGAAGTCGGCGCTCCCGAAGGTGCTGCACACGATCGGCGGCCGGCCCCTCGTCGCGCACGTGCTGCACAGCGCGTACGGGCTGAACCCCGCCGACGTCGTCGTGGTCGTGCGCCACGAGCGCGACCGGGTCGCCGAGGCGATCGCCGAGAACGCCCCGAGCGCACGCATCGTCGACCAGGACGAGGTGCCGGGCACCGGCCGTGCCGTCGAGGTCGCCCTCGACGCGCTCACCGGCTTCGCCGGCGATGTGCTCGTGCTCAGCGGCGACGTGCCGCTGCTCGATGTCGACACCCTCACCGCGTTCGTCGCCGGGCACCGCAGCGCGGGGGCCGCGGTCACGCTCATGACCGCCGTCGTCGACGATCCGAACGGCTACGGACGCGTCATCCGCGACGCAGCAGGGGCCGTCGACCGCATCGTCGAGCAGAAGGACGCGACGCCCGACGAGGCGGCGGTGCGCGAGATCAATGCCGGCGTGTATGTCTTCCGGGCCGATGCCCTCCGCACGCACCTGCCGACGATCGGCACCGCGAACGCCCAGGGCGAGAAGTACCTCACCGACGTCGCGGGCCTCACCCGCCGGGCCGGCGACCTCGTCGCCGCATCCGTCGTCGCCGACGTCACCCTCACCTACGGCGTCAACGACCGCGCACAGCTGGCCGAGGTCGGGCGGCTCCTCAACGCGCGCACCGTGCGCCGCTGGCAGCTCGAGGGCGTCACCGTCGTCGACCCCGCCACGACGTGGATCGACGTCACGGCCACGCTCGCTCCCGATGTCACTCTCCTTCCCGGCACGCAGGTGCTCGGTGCCACGACCGTCGCGACCGGGGCCGTGATCGGTCCCGACACGAGCCTCGTCGACTGCGAGGTGGGGGAGCGCGCCGTGGTGCGCCGCGCCGACGCGACGCTCGCGGTGATCGGCGCCGACACGAACGTCGGCCCGTTCGCCTACCTGCGCGCCGGCACGTACCTGAACGACGGCGGCAAGATCGGCACGTTCGTCGAGACGAAGAACTCCACGATCGGCGCCGGCAGCAAGGTTCCGCACCTCTCCTACATCGGCGACACCACGATCGGCACGGGCGTGAACCTCGGCGCCGGCGCCATCACGGCGAACTACGACGACATCGCGAAGCACCGCACGGAGATCGGCGACGAGGTCCACACCGGCTCGCACAACGTCTTCGTCGCGCCCGTTAGGATCGGAGATGGCGCGAAGACCGGGGCGGGTGCCGTCATCCGCAAGGATGTGCCCGCCGGAGCCCTGGCCCTCAGCGTGGCACCCCAGCGCAATGTCGAGGGGTGGGTCGAGAAGAACCGATCGGGCACGAAGGCGGCGGATGCCGCGGTCCGCGCCCGGTCCGCAGAGAAAGCCGGCGATGGGCCACAAGGACAAGAAGGTTGATCTCGATCGCGAACGCGGCATAGCACCGGGACTGGTCGCCAAGACCAAGAAGCGCCTCGTCGTCGCGTCGGGCCGCTCGCACCGGGCCCTGGCGAGCGAGGTGGCACAGGCGCTCGGCACCGAGCTCGTGCCGACCGAGTACCGCACGTTCGCGTCGGGCGAGATCCTCACCCGGTTCGAGGTGTCGGTGCGCGGCTGCGACGTCTTCCTCCTGCAGTCGTTCGGTCCGCCGGTGAACGAGTGGCTCATGGAGCTGCTCATCATGCTCGACGCGGCCAAGCGCGCCTCGGCGAAGCGCATCACCGTCGTCGCGCCGTACTATCCGTACTCCCGGCAGGACAAGAAGGGCCGCGGCCGCGAGCCGATCAGCGCCCGCCTCGTCGCCGACCTGCTGAAGACCGCCGGCGCCGACCGCGTCATGAGCGTCGACCTGCACGCCGCGCAGATCCAGGGCTTCTTCGACGGCCCCGTCGACCACCTGTTCGCCCAGCCGGTCCTGCTCGACTACTTCAAGCGGACCCTGAGCGCCGCCGACCGTGAGAACCTCACCGTCGTCTCGCCCGACACGGGCCGCGTGCGGGTGGCCGACCAGTGGTCCGACTCCCTGGGCGCCCCCCTCGCCATCATCCACAAGCGCCGCGACCCGAACGTCGCGAACCAGGTGACGGTGAACGAGATCGTCGGCCGCGTGCGCGGCCGTGTCTGTCTGCTCGTCGACGACATGATCGACACCGGCGGCACGATCCTGAAGGCGGCGCAGGCGCTCAAGGAGAACGGGGCGGAGCGGGTCATCGTGGCGGCCACGCACGCGGTGTTCAGCGATCCGGCCGTCGAGCGCATGCAGAGCGACGCGATCGACGAGGTCGTCGTGACCGACACGATCCCGCTGCCCGAAGACAAGCTGTTCCCCGGACTGCGGGTCCTGCCGATCGCGCCGCTTCTGGCACGCGCGATCCACGAGGTGTTCGTCGACGGCTCGGTCACGAGCATGTTCGACGGCGCCGCCTGACGCGTCGTGCTCGCCTCGATCACAGCGGTCTGGAATCGCGGGTTCGCCCTCCTCGGGCGGATCTCGATGTACCGGCTCGCGCTGCTCGCGCTGGGAGTGCTCGCCGGCGTCGCGTTCCTGCTGTCGCTGCTCGACCTCGTCGGCCCCGGCTGGGGGGAGATCCTCGCGACTGCCGCCGTGCTCGTGGTGGTGAGCGCCGTGGTGGATGCGCTGGCGCAGCGCCTCCTGAAGCTGCCGTGGCGCGTCGAGTCGTCGCTCATCACCGCCGGCATCCTCCTGTTCGTGCTGCGTCCGTCGCTGGATCCGCTGGGGCTCGCCGGCATCGCGATCGCCGGCGCCGTCGCGTCGGCGTCGAAGTACGTCCTCGCCTGGCGTGGCCGGCACGTGTTCAACCCCGCCGCCGTGGGTGCGACGGTGCTCACGCTCATCACCGTGCTCACCGGCGCGTACGGTCTCGGCGCATCGTCGTGGTGGGTCGGCTCGCCCGTCCTCGGCCCGCTCGTGCTGCTGCTGGGCGTCATCGTGCTGTGGCGCACCGAGAAGCTCCGGGTGATCGCGCTGTTCTGGGTCGTCGCGCTCGTGGTCGGAACGATCAGCGTCGCCCTGCAGTACCGCCAGCAGGGGATCGACCTCGGCGTGTGGGACGTCGTGAGTCAGCAGCTGTGGTCGTCGCCCATCCTGTTCCTCGGCGCCTTCATGCTGTCGGAGCCGCTGACCCTGCCGCCCCGTCGCTGGCAGCAGCTCGTGGTCGCGGCGGTCGTCGGCGTGCTCGTCGGGTGGGCGCCGATGATCGGGGAGGTTAGCCTCGGCCAGGAACGCGCCGTGCTGATCGGCAATGTCGTGGCGTTCGCGTTCTCCGTGCGCGCTGCCGTCCGTCTCGTGTTCGAGGGGCGCACCGTCCTCACCCCGACGGTGCGCGTCCTGAACTTCCGCGCGAGCCGCGGATTCTCGTTCACCGCGGGGCAGTTCCTCGAGCTCGACGTGCCGCACCGGCATCCCGATGCGCGGGGCACCCGCCGTGAGTTCAGCATCGTCTCGGCGCCGGAGGACCTTCCGCAGGTGCGCATCGCGTTCCGCGAAGGCGGCGGCGCCCAGTCGAGCTACAAGAAGGCCCTCGCCGCCGTGCAGCCGGGCGACGCCCTCGCGGTGACCGGCGTGTGGGGCGACTTCGTGCTGCCCCGGCATCGCGGCAGCCGCCTGCTGATGGTCGCCGCCGGCATCGGCGTGACGCCGTTCGTCTCCCATCTCAGGCACCTGGCGGGCTCCGGACAGGAGCGCGACATCGTCCTCGTGTATGTGGCGTCGGATGCGTCGGAGCTCGCGTTCCGTGACGACCTCGAGGCCGCCGGCGTTCGCGTCGTCGTCTTCACCCGCGACCGTCCGGAAGACCTCGCGCCGGGCTGGGAATGGGCGCACGGCGTGCGCCTCGACGCCGCGGGGCTGCAGCGCTGGGTGCCCGACATCGCCGAACGGCACGCGTACGTCTCGGGCCCGGCGGCGCTCATCGCCGATCTCGCGCCGGCGCTGGAGAAGGCACGGTCGATCACGACCGACGCGTTCAGCGGCTACTGATCGACGGCCGCCTCTTCGCCCGTGGGTCGCGCGGTGCCCGCGTCCGGGGCCTCGGGCCGGGCCGGCAGCCGCACCTCGAACGTCGTGTCGCCGGGCACGCTGTGGACCGTGATCGTGCCCTTGTGCGCGGCGACGATCGCCCGGACGATGGACAGTCCGAGTCCGGTGCCGCCCGTGTTGCGGGCGCGCGAGCGATCGGCCCGCGCGAAGCGCTCGAAGAGCTCCGGTGCGACCGACGGATCGACGCCCGGTCCGTTGTCGTGCACGCGCAGCACGGCCTCCGAGCCCTCCTGCAGGACACTCGTCGTCACCCGGGTGCCCGCCGGTGTGTGGGTGCGGGCGTTCGCCAGCAGGTTCGCCGCGACCTGGTGCAGGCGCGGGGCGTCGCCCGCGATCGTCACCGGATCCTCCGACACGTCCACCACCCACCGGTGGTCGGGCCCCGCGGCACGGGCGTCGCCGACAGCCTCGACGGCGAGGCGGCTGAGGTCGACGGCCCCGACCACGAGCTCCTGCCCTTCGTCGAGGCGTGCCAGGAGCAGCAGGTCCTCGACGAGCGCCGTCATGCGCAGCGACTGCGCCTGGATGCGCTCGAGCGATTGCGTGGTGGTGTCGCTCAGCGACGCATCCCGCAGCGAGAGCTCCGAGTAGCCGCGGATCGACGCGAGCGGGGTGCGCAGCTCGTGACTGGCGTCGGCGACGAACGAGCGCATCCGCTGCTCGTTGCGCTGCCGCGCCTGCAGAGACGTGCCGACGTGGTCGAGCAGCGTGTTCAGCGCAGCCCCCACCTGCCCGATCTCTGTGTGCTCGTCGATCTGCGAGGCGGGCACGCGCTCGGAGATCGACACGTCGCCCTCGGCCATCGGCAGCGCCGCCACGCGGGTCGCCGTGTCGGCGACGGCGCGCAGCGGCTGGAGCGCGCGGCGGACGACGACCGCGATCGCGGCCGACAGCAGGAGCAGACCGCCGAGGGTCACCAGCAGCACGGTGGTGAGGATCTGCGCGATCGTCTGGTTCACTTCCGACAGCGGAAGCCCGCCCGCGACCGCGAACGAGTCGCCGATCCGTCCCGACCGCATGCGGTAAGCCCCGAGAGCGTCGACGTCGACGGTCACGGGGTCGGCGCTGTGCTGCAGGCCGGTGACGACGTTCTCCACCTGCTCGGCGCTCAGCTGGCGGACGTTGCCGTCGTCGTCGACGTAGGCCCCGTCGGGAAGGCCTCCGGCGGGCACCACGACGAGCAGGAAGCCCGCGGTCCGCTTCGGCGAGCCGTCGAGGGTGTGGTAGGCGAGCATCCCGTCGTTCGTGATCGACGGGCGCGGAAGGCTCTGCAGCACGAAGGTCGTGGCCCCCTGCACCTTGTTGTCGAGGTTCTGCTGCAGGATGGTGCCGAGGATCGCGCTCGTGCCACCCGCGATCACGGCGAGGATGAGCGCGACGATGCCGATGACGGTCGCCATGAGGCGGGTCTGCAGGCTGAATCGCCGTCGCGTGAGCCGCACCCGTGGAGCGGTCTGTGTCACTGAGGGGCTTTGATCATGTAGCCGACGCCGCGCACGGTGTGGATCAGCGGCTCCTCGCCCTGATCGATCTTCTTGCGCAGGTAGGAGATGTACAGTTCCACGACGCTCGAGCGGCCGCCGAAGTCGTAGTTCCACACCCGGTCGAGGATCTGCGCCTTCGAGACCACTCGACGCTGATTGCGCATGAGGTAGCGCAGCAGCTCGAACTCGGTGGCGGTGAGCTCGATCTCGCGCCCTGCGCGCTCGACCTCGTGGCTGTCCTCGTTGAGGGAGAGCTCGCCGACGCGCAGGATCGACTCCGCCTCGACGGCGCGGGCGGTCCCCGCCCGGCGCATGAGCCCCCGGAGCCGCGCGACGACCTCTTCCAGGCTGAACGGCTTCGTGACGTAGTCGTCGCCGCCCGCGGTGAGACCGCTGACCCGGTCGCTGACCGAGTCCTTGGCCGTGAGGAAGAGGACCGGCACGTTGTTGCCGCTGTGGCGCAGCCGCTGCAGCACGCTCATGCCGTCGAGGTCGGGCATCATGATGTCGAGGACCATGGCGTCGGGCGCGAAGTCGCGGGCGGCCTGCAGGGCCTCGAATCCGCTCGCCGCCGTGCGGACCTCCCATCCCTCCATGCGCAGCGCCATCGAGAGCAGATCCGTCAGCATCTGCTCGTCGTCGACGACGAGGATCCGGGGCGAAGCGCCGTCAGCGCGGTGGAGCGAGGTGCCGGCTTCGGTCATGGTCATGCCCCGATTCTCGTCCGAAGACTGTGAGGTCCCTTTGGCACAGCCTATGTCGCATCTGTGAATCCGGGAAGGGTGGTCGCTGCTGTCTCAGGACCGCCGGGGAGCGAGCAGGAACGCGAGCAGCAGCATCAGCAGCATCCCGACGGTCGCGCCGAGCGTGTTCGCGACGATGTCGCGCAGGTCGGGCACGCGCGTGCTCAGCAGCATCGCCTGGGCCGTCTCGATCGCGGCGCTGATGAGTGCTCCGATCACGGGGGCGGTCCACCAGCCGCGCACGCCGAACCACAGCACCGCGAGGATGCCGAGGGGCATGAACATCGCGACGTTCGCCGCGAACTCGACGCGGTCGAACGTGATCCACGCCGTCGACGGGTGCGCCGCGAACCACTGCAGCAGCCGGTCGAGGCCGGCTGCGATCTCGTCGCCGTACGGGCGGGCGCGCAGCGTCATCCACGCGACGGCCCAGAGATAGCCGGCCGACAGGGCGGTCAGCACGATGCGGGCCGCGGTGCGCTGCACGCGCATCCCCGCGGTGACCCGCATGCTGCCGACCGCCATCGTCAGTGCGTGTCCTGTGCGGCGATCTCCGACCGGTCGCCCGACCACAGCGTGTGGAAGGTTCCGGGGCGGTCGGTGCGGCGATACGTGTGTGCGCCGAAGAAGTCGCGCTGCCCCTGGATGAGGGCGGCGGGGAGCCGGTCGGCGCGCAGACCGTCGTAGTACGCGAGCGACGACGAGAACGCGGGCGACGGGATGCCGGAGCTCGCCGCCTGCGCGACGATGCGGCGCCACGCGTCCTGCGCACGCTCCAGGGCGGCGACGAAGTACGGCGCGGTGAGCAGCACCTGCAGGTCAGGGTCCTCGGCGTAGGCGTCGGCGATCCGGTTGAGGAACTGCGCACGGATGATGCAGCCGCCGCGCCAGATCTTCGCGACGGCGCCGAGGTCGATGCGCCAGCCGTACTGCGCGGCGCCCGCGCGGATCTCGTCGAAGCCCTGCGAATACGCGACGATCTTCGAGGCGAACAGCGCCAGGCGGACATCTTCGATGAAGCGATCGGGGTCGTCGACGTGCAGCGTCTGGTCGGGGCCGGGGAGGTCGCCCGCCACGCGCCGCTGCTCGGGGTGGCTCGACAGCGAGCGCGCGAACACCGCCTCCGCGATTCCGGAGACGGGGACCCCGAGGTCGATCGCGGTCTGCACGGTCCAGCCACCGGTGCCCTTGGCTCCGGCCTGGTCGACGATGACATCGACGAGGGCGCCGCCGGTGGACGCATCCGTCTGGCGCAGCACCTCGGCCGTGATCTCGATGAGGTAGGAGTTCAGCTCGCCGTCGTTCCACTGGGCGAACACGTCGGCGATCTCGGCGGGCGTCCTGCCCGTGCCGCGGCGGATCAGGTCGTAGGCCTCCGCGATGAGCTGCATGTCGGCGTACTCGATGCCGTTGTGCACCATCTTCACGAAGTGCCCGGCGCCGTCGTGGCCGACGTGCGTGACGCACGGCTCGCCCTCGGCGACGGCGGCGATCGAGCGCAGGATCGGGCCGAGCGTCACCCAGGACTCGTCGGAGCCGCCGGGCATGAGCGAGGGGCCGAGCAGGGCGCCCTCCTCGCCGCCCGAGACTCCCATGCCGACGAAGTTGATGCCGGTGGCGCGCACCGCCTGCTCGCGGCGGATCGTGTCGCCGAAGAGGGCGTTGCCGCCGTCGACGATGATGTCGCCGGGCTCGAAGACCTTCAGGAGCTCGTCGATCACGGCGTCGGTCGCCGGCCCGGCCTTGACCATGATGATCGCGGTGCGCGGCTTCTGCAGGCTCGCGGCGAACTCTTCGTACGTCGAGGTCGGGACGAAGCCGGCGGTCGCGTAGTCGCTGATGAGCTTGTCGGTCTTCGCCGTGCTGCGGTTGTAGACCGCGACGGTGTTCCCCTCGCGGCTGGCGAGGTTGCGGGCGAGGTTCGAGCCCATCACCGCCAGGCCGATCACGCCGATGTTCGCTGTGGGGTTGCCGTCGCTCACGCGCACTCCTTGCCGGGAAGGGTTCAGGTTCGGTCCCAGCCTAAAGCGTGCAGCGGATCGGCCCCGCCGTGTTGCGGGAGCGCAGCCGCGCCCGGAGGTCAGTGCTTGCGGTAGTTCTGGCGTCCGAGGAAGAAGAACGAGGCGACCACGCCGACGACGCCGAGAACGACCACGAGGCCCACGAAGGCGAGCACGAGATCCGAAGCGAGCTGGGCGTCCATGTGGGTCCTCCTGGGCGGCCGGGTGAGGGAAGGCGACGTCTTCATGGTACCGGGCCGCCTGGTAGACTCGGGACCGATACTTCGGCGAGGGACGTCGCGCACAGCGACGCATCCGTGATCGACGCGGTGATGCAGGCCCTGCGGCTTTCCTCACGCGCTCGCGTTCGAGTCGAACACAGACCACGACACAGGACCTGCACGGTCCGAAGGAGAGACACATGTCTGAGGACACCAAGGTCCACGCCGAACTGCGTGAGAACTTCGGCAAGGGCTTCGCCCGCCGCCTGCGCGCTGCCGGCAAGATCCCCGCCGTCATCTACGGCCACGGCACCGACCCGGTACACGTCGCGCTTCCCGGCCACCAGATGTCGCTGCTCATCCGCCGCGCCAACGCGGTGCTCGAGCTCGACCTCGGCGGCACCGAGCAGCTCACGCTCGTCAAGGACGTGCAGCGCGACCCGGTGCGTCAGATCATCGAGCACATCGACCTTCTGGTCGTGAAGAAGGGCGAGAAGGTCGACGTCGAGGTCCCCGTCGTCGTCGTCGGCGAGTCGGCTCCCGGCACCATGGCGAACCTCGACACCGCGACCCTGCGTCTGCAGGTCGAAGCCACGCACATCCCCGAGCACATCGAGGTGAGCGTCGAGGGCCGCGAGGAGGGCGACCACATCACCGCCGGCGACATCGCGCTGCCCAAGGGCGCCTCGCTCGTCGACGACGCCGAACTGCTCATCGTCGCGATCTCGGTGCCCGCCGCCGTGGAGGCCGAAGAGGCCGCCGAGGGTGAGGCTGAGACCGAGCCGGCCGAGGAGGCCGCCGCGGAGTGATCCGCGTCTGAACGATCATGAAGGGGGTGCGCCGGGCGCGCCCCCTTCATGCATGAATGGGAGTGAGAAGGATGTCGCAGACGTGGCTCGTGGTGGGGCTCGGCAATCCCGGCCCCCAGTACGAACTGACCCGGCACAACGTCGGCCAGCTGGTGGTCGACGAGCTCGCCGAGCGTCGTGGCGAGCGGTTCAAGGCGCACAAGGCCGGCGCTCGGGTGGTGGAGACCTGGCTGCGGCCCGGCGGCGACAAGATCGTCCTCGCGAAGCTGAACTCCTTCATGAACGTGTCAGGCGGCCCCACCGCGAACCTCGCTCGCTTCTACTGCGTCGATCCGGCGCACGTCGTCGTGGTCCACGACGAGCTCGACATCCCGTTCGACGCGCTGCGGCTCAAGACCGGTGGCGGGCACGGCGGCCACAACGGCGTCCGCGACATCGCGAAGGCGCTCGGCACCCCCGACTTCCCCCGGGTGCGGGTCGGCATCGGCCGCCCGCCCGGCCGGCAGGACCCGGCCGACTGGGTGCTCGCACCGTTCGGTACGGCCGATCGGAAGGCGCTGCCGCTCGTGCTCTCGGACGCCGCCGACGCTGTCGAGCAGCTCATCGGCTCGGGGCTCGTCGCCGCCCAGCAGAAGCACCACGCACCGAAGGCCTGAGCGGCCGGCGGCCGGGTGGGGGAGGCACGCCGTAGACTCCTGGGGTGACAGTTCCCGGGATCGCGCGCGCCCTCGCGCAGGCCGATACCGTGCGGGACGCGCTCGCTGCCGCATCCGTCGACGCCGACCTCTCGCTCGTCGAGGGACTCGACGCCCCGGTGCTGGCCGCGCTCGTCGAGCGTCGTCGTCTCGCCGATCGTCCTGCCGCCCTCCTTGTCATCACGCCCACGGGTCGCCGAGCCGATGCCATCGGCCCCGCGCTCGCCGAGCTGATGCCGGGCGCTGTGATGCTGCACTTCCCCGCCTGGGAGACGCTGCCCCACGAGCGTCTGAGCCCGAGCGCCGAGACCGTCGGCCGCCGGCTGGACGCGCTGCGCCGCATGCGGGAGTGGGGCGAGAGCGACCCGGCGACGCGCGGGCCGCTCGTGGTCACCGCCTCCGTCCGCTCCGCACTGCAGCCGCTCGCCGCCGGGCTCGACGCGGCCGCCCCCATCGTGCTCGCGGTGGGCGCGCGCACCTTCGAGCTCACCGACGTGAGCGCGCTGCTGGTGGAACGCGCCTATCACCGTGTGGACATGGTGTCGCGACGCGGGGAGTTCGCCGTGCGCGGCGGCATCCTCGACGTGTTCCCGCCGACGGCCGACCACCCCTTCCGCATCGAGTTCTTCGGCGACGAGGTCGACCAGATCCGCGCGTTCTCGGTGGCCGACCAGCGCAGCCTCCCCGGCGAGGTGCACGAGGTCGAACTGCTGCCGAGCCGCGAGCTGCTGCTGACCGACGCGGTGCGTGCGCGCGCCGCCGCCCTCGCAGAGCGTTCGCCGGGCCTGCGCGGAATGCTCGAGAAGATGGCCGAGGGCATCCCCGCGGAGGGAATGGAATCCCTCACCCCGGCGCTCGTCGACGATCTCGTGACCCTCATCGACTATCTGCCCGCGGGCACCGCCGTCGCGCTCGTCGATCCGGAGCGGGCCGTGGCGCGCGCACTGACGCTGTCGGAGACGAACCGGGAGTTCCTCGAGGCGGCGTGGAGCGTCGCGACGGCGGGTGGCGAGGTCCCGATCGATCTCGGCGCCGGCGACTTCGTGTCGCTGCCCGAGCTGCGCGAGGCGGCGCACGCGCACGACGGCGTCTGGTGGACCCTCAGCGCCTTCGACTCGGGGGCGGCGGATGCCGCGGCCGAGGGACTCGCCGACACCTCCGACGACGACACCGACGCCGTGCGGATCGACGGCCGATCCATCCCGTCGTTCCAGGGCAACATCGACGGCGCGACCGGGCACGTGGCGCAGCTGCTGGCCGACGGCTACCGCGTCGTGGTGACGGCGTCGGGTGCGGGCCTGGCCGACCGGGCGCGCGATGTGCTCGCCGAGCGCGGGCTCGCCGCGCGCCGCGTCGACGAGGTGCTCGAGCCGCCCGAGCCCGGCGTCGCCCACATCGTCGTCGCGGGGCTCGAGCGCGGCTTCGTGTCGGAGGCGGCGAAGCTCGCCGTGCTCACCGAGACCGAGTTCTACGGCCGCACGATCGGCTCCGACAGCCGCGTCGTGCGCAAGCTCGCCTCCCGCCGGCGGAACGTCGTCGATCCGCTGCAGCTGCATCCCGGCGACTACGTCGTGCACGTCACACACGGCATCGGGCGCTTCGTCGAGCTCACCCAGCGCGAGGTCTCCAGCGGAGGCAGGAACGCCGTGAAGAGCAAGCGCGAGTATCTCGTGCTCGAGTACGCGCCCAGCAAGCGCGGGTACCCCGGCGACAAGCTGTACGTGCCCACCGATCAGCTCGACCTCCTGTCGCGCTACGTCGGCGGCGAGGCGCCGACGCTGTCGAAGATGGGCGGCAGCGATTGGGCGCAGGCGAAGGGCAGGGCCCGCCGGGCGGTGCGCGACATCGCGGTCGAGCTCGTGAAGCTCTACTCGGCGCGGATGGCGTCGAGCGGTCACGCGTTCGCACCCGACACCCCCTGGCAGCGCGAGCTGGAAGAGGCGTTCCCGTTCGCCGAGACGCCTGACCAGCTGCAGACGATCGACGAGATCAAGGCCGACATGGAGCGGCCGATCCCCATGGACCGACTCCTGTCGGGCGACGTCGGCTTCGGCAAGACCGAAGTGGCGGTGCGCGCGGCGTTCAAGGCGATCCAGGACGGCAAGCAGGTCGCGATGCTGGTCCCCACCACGCTGCTCGTCAAGCAGCACCTCGAGACGTTCGGCGAGCGGTTCGCCGGGTTCCCCGTGAAGGTGCGGCCGCTGTCGCGGTTCCAGACCGACAAGGAGGCGAAGGCGACGATCGACGGGCTCGCCGACGGGAGCGTCGACATGGTGATCGGCACGCACCGCATCCTCACCGAGAAGGTGGTCTTCAAGGACCTCGGACTGCTCGTGATCGATGAGGAGCAGCGCTTCGGCGTCGAGCACAAGGATCAGCTGAAGAAGCTGAAGACCAACGTGGACATCCTCGCGATGAGTGCGACGCCCATCCCGCGCACGCTCGAGATGGCGGTGACCGGCATCCGCGAGATGTCGACGCTTGCGACGCCGCCGGAGGATCGGCATCCGATCCTGTCGTATGTCGGGCCCCGCAACGACAAGCAGGTCGCCGCGGCGATCCGGCGCGAGCTGCTGCGCGAAGGACAGGTCTTCTACGTGCACAACCGCGTGCAGTCGATCCAGCGGGTCGCGGCGCACCTCGCCGAACTCGTGCCGGAGGCGCGCATCGTCGTCGCACACGGCCAGATGGGCGAGCACCAGCTCGAGCAGGTCGTCGACGACTTCTGGGAGCGCCGGGCCGACGTGCTCGTATCGACCACGATCATCGAGACGGGCCTGGACATCCAGAACGCGAACACCATCATCATCGACCGGGCAGACAAATACGGGCTGAGTCAGCTGCATCAGCTGCGCGGACGCGTCGGCCGCGGCCGGGAGCGGGCGTACGCGTACTTCCTCTACGACGAGATGAAGCCGCTGAGCGAGACCGCCGCCGACCGGCTCGAGACGATCGCGGTGAACAACGACCTCGGCTCGGGCATGCAGGTCGCCCTCAAGGACCTCGAGCTGCGCGGCGCCGGCAACATGCTGGGCGCGGAGCAAGCCGGGCACATCGCCGGCGTGGGCTTCGACCTCTACCTGCGGATGATCGGTGAGGCGGTGGCGACGTTCCGCGGCGAGCAGGACGAGGGGCCGACCGAGCTGCGGCTCGAGCTCCCCGTGCAGGCACGGATCCCCGAGTCGTACATCGACAGCGAGCGGCTGCGGCTCGAGGCGTACCAGAAGCTGTCGGCAGCGGCCGCCGCGACGGCGAAGGACGACATGATCGATCTCGTCGTCGACGAGCTGCGCGACCGGTACGGCGAGCTGCCGCCCGAGGGCGAGGGACTCGTCGCGATCGCCCGGCTGCGCCGCCGCGCGGCCCAGGCCGGGCTCGCCGACGTCGTCGCGATGGGGCCGAACCTGCGGATCGCGCCCGCCGACCTGCCCGACTCGATGCGCGTGCGGCTTATGCGGCTGCATCCGAAGGCGAAGGTCGTGGCGGGCGGCGACGCGCTCGTGGTGCCGCTTCCGAACGCGGGCGGCGAGCCGGTGGCCGACGCCGACCTCATCGCCTGGACCCGGCAGCTCATCGACCAGCTGTGGCCGGCGCCCGAGCCCGTCGAGCAGGCACCGGCACCCGCCGCATCCTGACCCGGCGGTCGCGGCAGACGCATAGCCGCCTCGAAGCAGACGGCGAGCGCACGCTCATATGCTGACGCGCGCACCGCAGCGGCCGAGCGTCGCGGGCAGAGAGGTGACGCCGATGGATTGGTTCCTGAATCTCAACGTCATGTCGGGCACCATCCCCGTCGCGCTGTGGGTCGTCACCGCGGCCGCGGCACTCGTGCTCCTCGTGCGCGATCATGCGCGGGGCTGGGTCGCGCGTGCCCTGCCCGCGACGGCATGCGGCGCGGTGCTCGGGGCTGCCATCGTCGCGGTCTGCGATGCGACGAAGACGTTCGGCATCGACCTGCCCGCCGGCACCGGCTGGTGGATGGCTGCCGCGGGCGGGGGAGTCGGTCTCGGCGTCGCCAGCATGTGGCACACGCCCGTGTGGCGCAAGGTGCTCGCCGGTGCGCTGATCGTGCTGGCCCCGCTCTCGGCGGGGATGGGCATCAACGCCGGCTTCGGGCTCACCCCGACGATCGCCGACGTGCTGGGCATCAACACGCTCCCGCAGGCCGGTGCCCTGCCGACAGCCCATCCCACCAGCACCGCGTCGGCCGACCCCGCAGGGCCGCTGTATCGCACCTGGCGGGCCCCGGCCGGCATGCCCAGGACCGGACGGGTCGGCACCCTCTCCGGCGCCGACCGCATCCCGTCGACGGGTGGGTTCGCACCGCGGGACGCCACGATCTACCTCCCACCCGCCGCGCTCGTCGCGCACCCGCCCGCCCTGCCGCTCGTCGTGATGATGAACGGGAAGCCGGGCCGGCCGAACCCCGACTTCGTCGCCGCGGCGCTCAACCGTCTCGCGGCGGCGCATCAAGGCCTTGCGCCCATCGTGATCATCGCCGACCAGCTCGGCTCGCCGAGCCAGCAGCCGGCCTGCTCGCCGTACTCGACCTACGGAAACGTGTCGCGGTACTTCAACACCGACATCGTGCACTACGCGCTCACGCGGCTCGACATCATCCACGATCCGCGGTACTGGACCATCGCCGGCTATTCCGACGGCGGCGCCTGTTCGCTGAAATGGGCGAGCGAGTACCCCGCGATCTGGGGGAACATGATCAGCATCTCCGGCGACGAGTACCCCGGCGCGTCCGATGCCGCCGACGCGCTGCGCACGGGCTTCCGCGGCGACCGCGCGCTCGAGGCATCGCAGCGCCCGGCCGTCTTCCTCGCGCACGAGAAGGGGCGCTATCGCGGGCACCACGCGTACTTCACGGCCGGGGCCCTCGACCCCCGGTTCTCGCGGTACGCAGTGAAGAACGCGCAGATGCTCCACGATGCCGGCTTCACCGTGTCGCTCCAGGAGATCCCCGGTGCCACGCACGTGGGCACGGCGCTCAGCGGTGGCCTGCACGCCGCGTTCACCCAGCTGTACGCGGTGCTCGGCCTCGCACCGTTCGTCGGCTGATGCGCGCGTCGGCGCGCTACGCGCGCGATCATCCGTTCTCCGTCGCGATCGCCGCGGCGATCCTCGCCACCGGGGTGGTGTGGGCAGCGCCGCGTACCGCCGCGACCCGGCTGCTCGCCGCCGGTCCGGTCACGACCGGCGAAGAGCACCGCTGGTGGACCCCGTTCACCGCCCTCGTCGTGCCGAGCTCCCTTCTGGAGGCGGCTCTCACCGCCGCGGCGGCGCTGACCGTGATGGCGTACATCGAGCGGATCATCGGCACCACGCGCACGGTGTTGGCGTACATCGGCGTCGGCGTCATCGCGATTCTCGCCGGCATCGGCCTCCACCTGCTGCTCATCAGCGCCGGAGCGCCGGTCCTCATCGGATCACGTCCGGCCCTCACGCTCGACCCGGCGATCGGCGTGTTCGCCGTGCTGATGACGGGAAGCGCCTTCGCTCCCACGCTGTTCCGCCGACGCATCAGGATCGTGGGATTCGCTGTGGTGCTGGTGTTCGCACTGTACGGCGGCGATCAGGACAGCGTCTACCGGCTGATCGCCGCGCTGGTGGGTCTCGGGCTCGGCGGCCTGCTCCGGCGCGGGATGCCGGTGCAGCCGCGTGCCCGACCGGCGCGGCGCACGTGGCGCCGGATGTCGTTCGGCGAGGCGCGCACGATCGTCGCGGCGCTCGTCGCCGTCACCGGCATCGGCCCGGTGATCGCCCTCCTCGACGGCACCCTGAACGGCCCGCTCGCCCTCGTGGTGTCGGGATACGCGCGGATCGAGCCGCACTCGGCGTACGGCCGCTGTGCCATCGCGTTCCGCGCCGGATGCGACGCCGACCCGGTGCATGCCGTGGCGCGCACCGCGAGCGCGGTGCTGCTGAGCCTCGCCCCGGTGGCGGTGGCTCTCGTCGCGGCGTGGGGCCTGCGTACCGGACGGCGCGCGGCCTGGGTGACGGCGCTCGCCGCGAACGGCGTGAGCATCATCGTGACGGCTGCCGCCGTCGGGATTGTCGGCGTGCTGAGCCCGGGCGCCGCCCGGATGGGGGAGCGGTTCGCCCTCGCCGCCGTGCTGGCCGTGGGGGTGCCGGCCGCGGTGATCGTGGTGCTCGTGCTCACGAGACGGCGGTTCGCGCTGCGCACCACGGCCGGCGCCGCGCGCCGCTTCGCGTGGACCGTCGGCGTGGCGCTCGCCGCCGCCATGGCCGTGTGGGCCGCTGCGGGCCTCGCGACGGGACAGTTCGGACTGCCGCTCGGGTTCCGGGTCATCGCCGACCGGTTCCTCGGGGTGCTGCTGCCGCCGGGCATCGGTCGTGCGCTGCCGGGTGCGGCCGCGCACATGCACGGCATCCTGTCGTTCGTGAGCGCGTGGACCGGTGTCGCGTTCTGGCTCACGACGACCGTGGCTCTCGTGCAGCTCCTCCGGGCGCCGGACGAGCACGACGATCGCGACGCCCGCCGCTACCGTGACCTGCTGCGCGAATTCGGCGGCGGCACGATGGGGATGATGGGCACGTGGGCGGGGATGCAGCATTGGATCGCCGCCGACGAGAGCGCCGCCGTCGCCTACCGACGCGATTCCGGCATCGCGCTGACCATCGGCGACCCGATCTGCGCGCCGGGGCGCGAGGGCGAGGCGATCGACGGCTTCACTCGGCACTGCGACCGCCGCGGGCTCACGCCGGTCTTCTACAGCGTCCATGAGCCGGCGTTCGCGGCCCTGCGCGCCCGCGGCTGGCGGGGAGTGCCGGTCGCGGAGGAGACCGTCGTGCGGCTGCCGGGCCTTGTGTTCGCGGGCGGGCGGTGGAAGCGGGTGCGGCAGGCGCTCGCCAAGGCCGACCGCGCGGAGATCCGCGCGGTGTGGACGCGCTGGGACGACCTGCCGGCGGCGCTGGCGAGGCAGATCGAGGTGCTGAGCGAGCAGTGGGTGGCGGAGAAGGCGCTGCCGGAGCTGGGCTTCACGCTCGGCGGACTCGCCGAGCTGCGCGACCCCGACGTCGCGCTGCTGCTCGCGGTCGACGCCGACGAGAGGCTCCATGCCGTGACGAGCTGGATGCCGGTGTGGCGGGGCCATGCCGAGGTCGGCTGGACGCTGGACTTCATGCGGCGCGACGACGGTGCGATGGCCGACATCATGGTGTTCCTCATCGCCTCTGCCGCGCTGCGGATGCGGGATGCGGGACTGTCGGTGATGAGCCTGTCCGGGGCGCCCCTCGCGACCAAGCCGCAGCCCACGGAAGACGGCGACCTCGAGCCGGAGCCGGCGTCGTCGTCCCTGCTCGCCCGGCAGCTCGCGTGGCTCGCGGAGGTCCTGGAGCCCGCGTACGGCTTCCGCTCACTGTTCGAGTTCAAGCGGAAGTTCCACCCCGAGCTGCGCACGCTGTATCTCGCATACGCCGACGCCGCGAGCCTTCCCGCTGGGGCGCGGGCGATCCTGCGCGCCTACCTGCCGGCGGCTTCGGCGCGCGCGGTGGTGCGGCTGCTGCGGCGGCTCGCGCCGCGGTCCTGACCTCCGCGCGCGCGGCGGGAGCCACCGCTACGCTGGGCACATGCTGTACGAGCACCTCGGGGCTCGGCCCCGCATCCACGACACCGCCGTCATTGCCCCGTCCGCCGTGATCTCCGGCGATGTCGAAGTGGGGCCGGGATGCCAGGTGCTGCACGGCGCGGTGATCACGGCGGAGGGCGGGCCGATCCGGCTCGGCGAGAACGTGATCGTCATGGAGAACGCCCTCGTGCGGGCGACAGCCGCCGACGCCGTGCACATCGGCGCTCACACCCTCGTGGGGCCGATGGCGAGCATCTCCGGTGCGACGATCGGCCCGGAGGTCTTCCTCGCCACGGGCACCCGCATCTTCAATGGCGCGCACATCGACGCCGAATGCGAGGTGCGCATCAACGCCGTCGTGCACCTGCGCACGCATCTGCCGGAGTGCACCGTCGTGCCGATCGGCTGGGTCGCCGTCGGCGATCCCGTGCAGATCCTGCCGACGACCGAGCACGAGCGCATCTGGGAGCTGCAGCAGGAGCTGGACTTCCCCGGATACGTGTTCGGCCTCGACCGCGACACCCCCGACCTCATGGTGCAGCTCACCGAGCGCTACGGGCGTTCGCTCGCCCGGCACGCCGACGACCGGCCGGTCGTCTGAGCGCAGCGGCCCAGCCGAGGAGCGTAGCGGCTCAGACCGGAGCCCAGACGGCTCAGATGACGCCCTGCGCGATCATCGCCCCGGCGACGCGCTCGAATCCGGCGATGTTCGCCCCCGCGACGTAGTCGCCGGGCACGCCGTAGCGCTCGGCCGCGTCGAACGCGGCATCGTGGATGTCGGCCATGATCTCGCGCAGCTTGTTCTCGCTGTCGCCGAAGCTCCAGCGCTGACGCGAGGCGTTCTGGCTCATCTCCAGGGCGGAGGTGGCCACGCCTCCCGCGTTCGCCGCCTTGCCCGGGGCGAACAGGACGCCGGCCTTCTGGAACGCGTCGACGGCCTCCGGCACGCAGGGCATGTTCGCGCCCTCCGACACCGCACGCACGCCGTTCGCGATCAGCGCCTCGGCATCCGCTCCCGTGACCTCGTTCTGGGTCGCCGAGGGGACGGCCACGTCGCCCGCGACCTCCCACACCCGGCCGCCCTCGACGAAGCGGGCGCCGGGGCGACGGTTCGCGTACTCGACGATGCGGCCGCGCTCGTTCTCCTTGATCTGACGCAGCAGCGCCACGTCGATCCCGGCGTCGTCGATGACGTAGCCGGACGAATCGGATGCCGTGACCGCCGTCGCGCCCAGCTGCTGCGCCTTCTGGATCGCGTAGATCGCCACGTTGCCCGAGCCCGACACGACGACGCGCTTGCCGTCCATCGACTCGCCGTGCACCGCCAGCATCTCCTGCGCGAAGAACACCGCGCCGTAACCCGTGGCCTCGGTGCGCACCTCGGCGCCGCCCCAGCCGGTGCCCTTTCCGGTGAACATCCCCGACTCGTGGCGGTTCGTCACCTTGCGGTACTGGCCGAACAGATAGCCGATCTCACGGCCGCCCACGCCGATGTCGCCCGCGGGAACGTCGGTGTGCTCGCCGAGATGGCGGTACAGCTCGTTCATGAACGACTGGCAGAAGCGCATGACCTCGGCGTCGGAGCGGCCGTGCGGGTCGAAGTCGCTGCCGCCCTTGGCGCCGCCGATTCCCTGACCGGTGAGCGCGTTCTTGAAGATCTGCTCGAAGCCGAGGAACTTGATGATCGACAGGTTCACGGAGGGGTGGAAGCGGAGTCCGCCCTTGTACGGGCCGAGCACGGAGGAGAACTGGATGCGGTAGCCGCGGTTCACCTGCAGCCGGCCGCTGTCATCGATCCACGGCACCCGGAACATGATCTGGCGCTCCGGCTCGACGATCCGCTCGAGGACCCCCGCCTCGACGTACTCCGGGTGCTGCTCGATCACGGGCGAGATCGAGTGCAGCACCTCGTGCACTGCCTGGTGGAATTCCGGCTCGTGCGGGCTGCGGCTGCGCACCGTGTCGAACACGGGCTGGACGGAGGCGGCGAGGGGGTGGAAGTCGGTGGTGGGCTCGGCAGACTGGAACACGCGGAAGGGGACTCTCTGACAGACGGTTCGGGGCGGCGCGGTCGTGTCGCGCAGGGAAGTCGGGCCGGATGCGGCGGATCTCACTGTACCGCGGCCCGTGAGGAGCGGCTCTCAGCCGGTGTTCTGCAGGCCCGCGGCCACGCCGCTGACGGCCAGCAGCAGCAGGCGCTCCTGATCCGGGTCGGGCTCGGGCGCGTCCTCCGGCTGCGCACGCAGTGCGCGGAGCGCGCGCAGCTGCAGCAGCGAGAGGGCGTCCACATAGGGGCTGCGCAGCGTCACCGCACGCTGCAGGATCGGCTTGTCGGCCAGCAGGTCGTCGACGCCCTTGATCTTCGCGATCCATTCGCGGGTGAGGGCGAGCTCGTCGAGGACCAGCGCGGCGAGGTCGTCGCGGTCGCCGAGGGCCAGATACCGCCGCGCGATGCGCTCGTCGGTCTTCGCCATGCTCATCGCCACGTTGTCGATCATGGTCCGCAGCAGCGGCCAGTCGGCGTACGCCTGCCGCAGGCGGGGGATGTCGCCCACGGCGCGCAGTGCGGTGCCGAGGCCGTACCAGCCGGCGAGGTTGATGCGCGCCTGGGCCCAGGAGAACACCCACGGGATGGCGCGAAGGTCCTCGAGCGACTCCACCGAGAGTCCGCGGCGGGCGGGACGCGAGCCGAGCGCGAGGCGGCCGATCTCCTCCATCGGGGTCACGGTGGCGAACCACGGGGCGAATCCGTCGGCGCGCACGAGCTCGAAGAAGCGTGCGCGGGACGACGCATCCATCACCGCCGCGACGTCGGCGAACCGCGCCGCGGCGTCGCTGTTGCGCTTCTCGACGGAGGGCGCCGAGGCGAGCAGGGTGGCGGCGGCGACCTGGTCGATGTGCCGCATCGCGATCGCCGGCTCGCCGTACCGGGCGAAGATCACCTCGCCCTGCTCGGTGAGCTTGAACCGGCCCTCGACCGAGTGCGGCGGCTGGGCGAGGATCGCGCTGTTGGCGGGGCCGCCGCCGCGGCCGAGCGCGCCGCCGCGGCCGTGGAACAGGGTGAGCTCGACGCCCGCATCGCGGGCCCAGGCGGCGATGCGCTCCTGCGCCTCGTACAGCGCGAGCGTCGCGGCGACCGGACCGACGTCCTTCGAGGAGTCGGAGTAGCCGAGCATGACCTCGAGCCGGTTGCCGGTCTGCTCGAGGCGTGCGCGGAACGAGGGTCGCGTCACGACCTCGGCGAGGACCGCGGGAGCGGCCTGCAGGTCGGCGAAGGTCTCGAACAGGGGGATGACGTCGAGCACCGGGGCGCCAGACCCGTCCTGCGCCGCATACGCGGCGAGACGATGCACGGCGTCGAGGTCGTCGGCCGAGCGTGTGAACGACACGATGTAGCGGCCGGCGGCACGGATGCCGTGGCGCTGCTGGATGTGCGCGATCGCACGGAAGACGGCGAGCACCTCCTCGGTCTGCGCGCTGCGCTCGCCCCCCGCCTCGAGCTCGGCGAGGACCTTCTCGTGCACCGCCGAGTGCTGGCGGACCTCGAGCTCGGCGAGATGGAAGCCGAAGCTGGAGACCTGCCAGATGAGCTGCTGCAGATGGCCGTACGCGGCGCGGGAGGCCCCGGCGGCGGCGAGCGACGACTGCACGACGCGCAGGTCGTCGAGGAGGCGCTCGGGGCCGGCGTATCCCAGGTCGGCGTCGCGGGCGGCCGTCGCCGCGATGCGGCGCGCGATCATGAGCATCACCCGACGGTGCGGCTCGTCGGGGGAGCGCTGGGCGATCTCGTCGGCGGCATGGTCGTCGGCGTCGCGGTAGCGCTGCCACAGCGCCGTGAGCTCGTCGCTCGGCGGAGTTCCTGCCCCGTCCAGCGTGAGCGTGCGCCCGATCCGCTCGGCGGCGGCCCGCAGCGCCGCCAGCGCGTGGTCGGCGGCCACCGCCGCAGCTCGGCGGGTGACGGCAGCGGTCACGAACGGGTTCCCGTCGCGATCGCCGCCGACCCACGTGCCCAGGCGCACGAACGGCGTGACGACCGGCGCCGAGCGGCCGGCGTCCGCGCCCTGCAGCGCGTCGTCGGCGCGTCGGTAGACGTGCGGCACGGCGGTGAACAGCGTCTGGTCGAACACGCTCGTCACCGTCGTGACCTCGTCGACCGGCGAGGGCTTCTCGGGGCGCAGCGGCGCCGTGCGCCACAGCGTGTCGACCTCTTCGAGCAGTCGGCGGCGGGCACGGCGCTGATCGGCGCCGTCGGGGATCGACGCGTCGTGCGTGTCGAGCAGCGCCGCGAGCCGGCGGATGCTCGTCGAGACGGCGCGGCGGCGCGCCTCGGTCGGGTGGGCGGTGAAGACGGGATGGAAGCGCAGCCCCGCCAGCCGCGTGCGGGCCGCCTCGTCCCCGATCTCGGCGGCGAGACGCACGAACGCCGCGGCGACGGAGTCGCCGGCGTCCTCCCGGTCGGGGCGCCCGTCACGCTCGCGCAGCACCCGGACCCGCTGATGCTCCTCGGCGAGGTTCGCGAGGTGGAAGTAGCAGGTGAAGGCGCGCGCCACCTCGTCGGCGCGCTGCACGCTGAACGAGTCGGCGATCGCCGCCGCCTTCTCGAACGCGTCGGCGCTCCCGGTGGCCTTGGCATGGATCGTCGCGACCCGCAGGGCCTCCACGTCGTCGAACAGGCCCGGGGAACCGCTCTCGCGCAGCACCTGGCCGAGCAGTTCGCCGAGCAGGCGCACATCGGCGCGCATCCGCTCCGGGATGTCGTCCTCCGACTCGTCTCGTCCGACGAGGGTGATCGCTTCGGTGGGCGTGGGCTCGCGCATCCTTTTACGCTAGCCCCGGCCGGCACGGGTGCCCGACCGCGTTACCGCCGGCGACTCGGTAGCATGGGCGGCGGTGAGCCGGGAAGTCTGGTCGGCCGCCACCGGAGCCGCGGTGGTGCGACTCACGGAGGTGCCATGACGAAGCGATCCATCCTGCGCTCTGCCCGGTTCCCCGCCGTCCTGCTGCTCGTGGCGGCGGCCTGCGGCATCCTGCTCGCGAACTCCCCGGCGGCCGGCGCCGCCCTCGCGGTGCAGGACTGGCATGTCGGCGTGTCCGGCACGCCGTTCTTCCTGAGCGTGGGCGACTGGGTCGCCGACGGGCTGCTTGCGGTGTTCTTCTTCACCGTCGCGGTGGAGCTGCAGCTGGAGCTGACGGCGGGCGAGCTGCGGTCGGCCCGGCGCGCGGCGCTGCCCGCGGTCGCGGCCGCGGGCGGCGTGCTGCTGCCGATCGCGGTGTACCTGGCGATCGCGGCTCCGGTGGGCCTCGGTGCGGGATGGCCGGTGCCGACCGCGACCGACATCGCGTTCGCCCTCGGTGTCCTCGCGGTGTTCGGCCGCGGACTGCCGGCCGGTCTCCGGGTGTTCCTGCTCGCCCTCGCGATCCTCGACGACATCGTCGGAATCGTGTTCATCGCCGTGCTGTTCGCGCACGACGTGAGCATCGGGATGATCGTGCTCGCGGTCGCGCTCGTGGTGGTCTTCGGTGTGCTCAGCCGCAGCCGGGGGACCCACCTCGTGGCGGGGGCGATGGTCGTCGTCGGGGTCGCTGCGTGGGCCGCGATGCTCGCGTCGGGCGTGCACGCGACGATCGCCGGTGTGCTGCTCGGTCTCGCGGTGGCGCAGCAGCCCGGCCTGCGCGCCCGGCATGTCCTCGAGCCGTGGGTCAACGGCTTCATCCTGCCGCTGTTCGCGCTGTCGGCCGCGCTCGTGGCCATCCCGCACGTGGGAGCCGGACTGTCGCCGGTGTTCTGGGGCGTGCTCGTGGCGCTGCCGATCGGGAAGCTCGTAGGCATCGCGGGGGCGGGATGGCTCGGCCAGCACGCTCTGCGGGTGCCGCGGGCGGCTCGGCTGCGATTCCCGGACCTCATCGCCGCGGGGGCTCTCGGCGGAATCGGCTTCACGGTGTCGCTGCTGCTCGCGAACCTCGCCTTCGCCGGCGACGCCGCACTGCGCGACGAAGCGGTCCTCGGCGTGCTGTGCGGCTCCGTGGCCTCGCTCGTGCTCGCGGCGATCGTCGTATCGTGGCGTGCACGGCATCACAGGAAGCGGGCGGCATGAGCACGAGTGATCCACTGCGGGAGGCGGCCGAGATCATGCGCGCCGTGCGCGATCGGTGCGTGTGGACGCAGCAGATCACCCACCGCGACCTCGTGCCGTACCTCGTCGAGGAGAGCGCCGAGCTCGTCGACGCCGTCGAGGACGGCTCGCGCGCCGACCTGCGGGAGGAGCTCGGCGACCTGCTCTGGCAGGTGCTCTTCCACGCCGAGATCGCCTCCCGCGACGCCGAGGAGCCGTTCGACATCGATGATGTCGCGGCCGGACTCGTCGACAAGATGGTGCGCCGGCATCCGCATGTGTTCGGCGACGAGACCGCCACGACCCCGGAGGAGGTCCTCGTGCTGTGGAACGCGGCGAAGGCCGTCGAGAAGCGGACGCGCACGAGCGTGCTCGAGGGTGTGAGTGAACGGATGCCGTCGCTCGCGCTCGCGCAGAAGCTCCTCGGACGGGCCGCCGGCGTCGCCGGGACCGAGCGGCCGGAGGCCCCCTCCGACGTCGACACCGAGGCCGACCTGGGGGAGGCGCTGCTGGGTCTCGTCGCGCTCGCGCGCGACCGCGGCTGGGACGCCGAGCGCGCGCTGCGCGAGCGTCTGCGGCGACTTCAGTCCGACGTCCGTTCCGCCGAAGCGGCCGGAGACGACCTGCAAGGATAGAGGCGTGGCATCCGTCAATCCGCCGCGCGGCATGCGCGATTTCCTCCCCGCCGACAAGACCCGACGTGAGCGCGTGCTCGCCGTGATCCGCGAGCGCTACCGGGCGCATGGCTTCGATGAGATCGAGACGCCGGTGATGGAGGAGTACTCCCGGCTGCACGCCGGCATCGGCGGCGACAACGAGAAGCTCGCGTACAACATCCTGCGCCGCGGGCTCGACGCCGACGCGATCCGCAGCGCGGCCGACGACCAGTCCGCGCTCACCGACCTCGGGCTGCGCTACGACCTCACGGTGCCGCTGGCGCGGTTCTACGCGAGCCACCGGGCCGAGCTTCCCGCGGTGTTCCGCAGCATCCAGATCGCACCGGTCTGGCGCGCCGAGCGGCCGCAGAAGGGCCGCTACCGCCAGTTCGTGCAGTGCGACATCGACATCATCGGGGATGCCTCGGCCCGCGCCGAGGCCGAGCTTGCGGCGGCGACCCTCGACACCCTCGACGCGCTCGGGCTCGACGGCGGCAGCATCCGGATGAATGACCGGCGGCTGCTGGAGTGGATGCTCGACGCGTTCGGCTTCACCGCCGACGAGCGCCCGGGAGTGCTCATCACGATCGACAAGCTCGACAAGGTCGGGGTCGAGGGCGTGGCGGGCGAGCTCCGCGAGCGGGGCGCGACCCCCGGTGCCGTGGACGCGTTCGAGGCGTTCCTGCGCCGCCCCGAGACCTCGGACTCCGCCCCCTACGGCGAGGAGCAGATCCGCGCGGCGCTGCCCGAGGGTGCACCCGCCGACGTGGTCGCCCACCTCGTCGGCATCGGCGACGCCGTCGCGGCGGCGCTTCCTGCTCGCGACGAGACGGGCGGCGTGCCGCTCGTGTTCGATCCGTTCCTCGTGCGGGGGATGGGCTATTACACGGGCACGATCTTCGAGCTCGCACACCCCAGCGTCTCGTACTCGCTCGGCGGCGGCGGACGCTACGACGGCATGATCGGCCGGTTCCTCGGCCAGGACGTTCCCGCGGTGGGATTCTCGATCGGATTCGAGCGGATCGTGGATCTCGTGGGCCAGGACGAGGATGCCGCGGCCCGTGCCGTCGTCGTCGTGCACGACCGGGATGTGCCCGTGGTCGAACTCGTCGGTCACAAGGCGCGGCTCGTCGCCGACGGGGCGCGCGTGCGGCTGGAGACCCGCACGAAGAACCTCAAGGGGCTGCTGGAGCGCGCCGCCGCGGACGGCTACACCGCGTTCGCGACGGTCTCCGCCGGGCAGACCGACCTCGAGCTCAAGCCGCTCGGCTGATCGGCGGCCGGCCCGGGCAGCGCCGAGTCTCCGCGGGGCACCGTCCGGTTCACCCCTGCTGCGCCGCCGCCCACTCCGCCACACGCGCCGCGGACTCGTCCTCGCTGAGGTCCTCGACACGGGTCATGAGCGACCAGCGCACGCCGAACGGATCGCGGATGCTGGCGAACCGGTCGCCGGAGACGAAGGTCGACGGCGCCTCGCGGACGGTGGCGCCCGCCGCGACGGCGCGCTCGGTCGCCGCGTCGACGTCGGGCAGGTACAGGCCCATGGAGTAGCAGTCGTCGTCGCCGGCCGGCGGAGCGACGAGCCCGTAGTCGGGGACCGGGTCGCCGATCTGCAGGCAGCCGAGGCCGAAATCGAGGGTCGCGTGCACGACGACGCCGTCGAACTCGGTGACGTCGATGGGACGAGCGCCGAAGACGTCGCGGTAGAAGTCGAGGGCGCCCTTCGCGTTCGGGATGGCCAGGAACGGGGTGAGGCTCGTGGCGCTGTTCGGCCGGCCGTCAGTGGTGTGCTCGCCGGTGACGCCGGTCGTGTTCTCTGTCGTGGTCATGCTCCGACGGTAGGCCGGGGGCCGGGCGGGCGGCTTGGACATTCGCGACACATCCGCTCTACCCTGAGCCGGTGATCGATCCCACGCGCGGGACCCTCCACCCGCGGCGCCTGCCGGTGCTCCGCCGGCTGCCGCCCGCTCCCGCCGTCGCCGACCTCGTCGCCTGGTACTGGATTCCCCGATGGGACCTCCCGCGCGGGCGGGAATCCCGGCAGCAGGTGCTCTCGTACCCGGCGGCGAACCTCGTCGTCGAAGGCGGCGCGGTGACCCTCGTGGGCGCGACGACGCGGATGACCGAGCGCGTGCTCGCGGGGCGCGGCTGGGCCGTGGGCGCGCTGCTGCGGCCTGCCGCCTTCGCCGCCCTGTGTGCGCATCCGGCGCGACTGGTCGACGACGCGGAGGAGCTCGACGCTCCGGAGTTGGCTGACGCCGTCGTCGACGCCATGCCGGCGGACGAGGAACGAGCCGCGACGATCCTGGGGGAGTGGATCGACGGCAGGGTCAGGTCCCGCACGCACGAAGCGCGGCAGGCGAACGCGATGGCGGAGGTGCTCATGACGTACCCCGCGGTGCTGCGGGTCGAGGATGCTGCCGCGCGCCTCGCGATGTCGTCCCGGACGCTGCAGCGGCTCGCCCACCGCACCGTCGGCCTGCCGCCGGCGGCGATCATCCGGCGCCGCCGTCTGCAGGAGGCCGCGCAGCGCGTGCGCGAGCATCCGGAAGTGCCGCTCGCCGATGTCGCGGCGCAGCTCGGCTACGCCGACCAGGCGCACCTCGCGAACGACTTCCGCACGGTGCTCGGGTTCACGCCCACCGACTACCGGCGGGCGGCATCCGATCCCGGCGCGGACTGAGCGGCGGCGGTGACCCGCTTCTTCTCGCGCACGTAGACTTCCCGCCGCACGTGCGCGACCACGTCGCCCGACGCATCCGTGATGTCGGTCTCGAACCACTCGAGCACCTTGGCTCCGCCGCGTGCGCGCTCCCGCAGCTCGGCCGCCTGGGACGGCGTGACCTCGAAGTGCGCCGTGAGCACGCCGCGCCCCGGTTTGCGGAACTCGATCTCGCCGCGGGTGTCCCACACGACGTAGTCGCGGCCGAGCTGATGCATCACGAGCATGAAGAAGTAGGGGTCGGTCATGGCCGACATCGAGCCGCCGAACGCCGTCTTGACGTAGTTGCGCGTGAGGAGGTTGACGTGGAGCTCGACCGTCGCGCTCGTCCAGTCGTCGGCGAACCGCTTCACGCGGATGCCGCTGAAGAGATTCGGGAGCCACAGGCTCATGCCGACGGCGAGACGGCGGGGAGTGACGCGCATGGTGGCAGTGTGCCGGATGCCGCCGGGGAGCGCGACGGCGGCTGTGGACGCTCGACAAACCAGGGCACGGTTTGTGCGATTGTTCTAGCGACACTAGAACAAGTGATAGAGTGGCGCCATGCTGATCCGCATCGACCCCGCGAGCGAGGTGCCCCTGTTCGGGCAGGTCGCGGCGTCGGTGCGCGCCGATATCGCCGCCGGGCGGCTCACGAGCGGATCACGGCTCCCGGCCGCACGGGAGGTCGCGGCGTCGCTGCGCGTCAACGTGCACACGGTGCTGCGCGCGTATCAGGAGCTGCGCGACGAGGGACTCGTGGACATGCGCCGCGGGCGCGGTGTCGTCGTGACGGAGGCGGCGGGGCCGCTCGCCGAGCTCGTGGAGGAGGTCCGCGCGCTCGTCGTCCACGGCGCGGCGCTCGGCGTCTCACCGGCGACGCTGGCAGCGCTCGTGACGAACGCGGCGGCGGACATGCGGACGACGATCGAGGAGAGAGCCGAATGAGACCCGATGTGCGCCGTGCCCGCCGTGCCTTCCTGTGGGTGGGGGTGCTGGCCCCGGCGGCGATCACGCTGCTCGCGACGATCGTCGTGGCGGTCTGGCTGCCGCAGATCCCGGAGCCTGCCGCCACGCACTGGTCGGGCGGCGGCGGGCCTGACGGCTTCGGCCCACGATGGACGTACCTCGTGCTCGGCCTCGGCGTTCCGGCCGTGGTGATCGCGCTGTTCTCCGGTCTTGCGTTCGTCTCCCACCGCCTCCCGCCGTCGGCGCCGGGCGGCCCGGAGTGGTCGCCGACCGCACGGTTCCTCGGCGCGGCGAACCTCGGCTTCCCGGGGATGATGGCCACGACCACGGTGACGAGCGTGGGAGCGCAGCGGGGCCTCGCCGACGCTGCCGACGCTCCCGACGTCACGGGGTGGGTGTTCGCGGGTTTCGGCGTGATGGTCGTGCTCGGCGTCGCCGGATGGTTCCTGCAGCCGGCGGTCGCGGGTCGCACGGAGGCGGCGACGGATGCGGCGCCGCTGGCGCTCGCACCGGGGGAGCGTGCGGTGTGGACCGCCACGGCCACGACCGCGACGGTCGGCCGCTTCGTGATCGCCGGGTTGATCTTCGTCATGGCGGGGCTCGCCGCGCTGCTCCTCGCGCTCGGCGAAGCGGCCGGCTGGATCTGCGCGGTGCTGGCCGTCGCGCTGCTCGCGCTCTCGATGACGATGCTGACGTTCCGGGTGCGGGTCGACGCCGACGGGCTGACGGTGCGCTCCGCCGCCGGATGGCCGCTGGTCCGTGTGCCGATCGGCGAGGTGGAGTCGGTGCGGGCCGTGCAGGTGAATCCGTTCGCCGAGTTCGGCGGCTGGGGCCTGCGGCTCGCGGTCGACGGCCGCTTCGGCGTCGTGCTGCGCACGGGCGACGGGATCGAGGTGTCGCGGCGCGGGCGCCGGCCGTTCGTCGTCACGGTCGACGACGCGGCCACGGGTGCCGCGCTGCTGAGCACATTCCGCACCCGCGGAGGCGACGCGGCCACCCCGACCACCGAAGAGAGGCGGAAGAACCGATGAGCGAATCATCGTCCGGCGCGGCCGGGAACGCGGCGCCCGGCAGCACGGAGTCGGGGAGCACAGTTCCCGGGAGCACAGTGCCCGGGAGCGCAGTGCCCGGGAGCCCTGTGCCCATCAACGCAGTGCCCGTCAACACAGCGCCCATCACCACAGTGCCGTGGCGTGCCGTGATCGCCTTCCTGCTCCTCGCCGGAGGGCTCGCGTGGCTCGTCGCGCTGCCGCTGTGGCTGTCGGGCGAGGGCCTCGCGTCGCCCTACGCGGGCGTCGCGCTGACCGTGATGATGCTGACCCCGACGGTTGCGATGCTGATCGTGGTGTTCGGGATGCGGACGCCGCCGACGTCGCGTCTGCGGTTCCTCGGAATGTGGCCGCTGCGGCCTGCGGGGCGGTTCGTCGGCATGCTGCTGGTCGGACTGTTCGGGCCGATCGTGATCGTGGGCGTCACCGTGTTCGTCGCCGGTGCCCTCGGACTCGTGCAGCTTGACCTGACCGGGTTCTCGGGGTTCGCCGAGCAGCTGCGGGCCGCCACGCCGGCCGGTGTGGCGCTGCCTCCCGTGGGGCTGCTCGTCGCCGTGCAGCTGGGGATGATCCCGATCGCGGCGGTGTTCAACGGCGTGCTCGCCGCCGGCGAGGAGCTCGGCTGGCGCGGTTGGCTGCTGTCGGCGCTGCGACCGCTCGGCACCTGGCCGGCGCTGCTTCTCACCGGAGTGGTGTGGGGTCTGTGGCACGCGCCGATCATCCTGCTCGGGTACAACTTCGATCGGCCCGACGTCACGGGTGTGCTGTTCATGGTGGGTGGATGCGTCGCCTGGGGCCTGCTGCTGGGCTGGCTGCGTCTGCGCAGCGCATCCGTGTGGCCGGCGGTGCTGGCGCACGGCGCTCTCAACGCGACAGCGGGTCTCGTGATGGTGCTGCGCGCGGCGGATGCGCCGGTCGACATGGCCGTGGTGGGACCGCTCGGGATGGTGGCGTGGGCGGTGATCGCGGTCGTCGTGGTCGTCCTCGCCCTGACGGGGCAGTTCCGCCGGCAGCCGGCGCCTCTGCCCGCACGGGAGGCGTCGTCGAGGGCGTGACCGCCCGGTTCTGCCCGGGGTGGTGGCTTGGGCGCGTGACATCGTCTGGGATGACGAGCATGATCGGAGCATGGGCCTCACGATCCGCGCCGTGCTGGAACCGCAGGGACCTGCGACGGCGATCGAACTGACCGACGACCAGGTGGCGCAGCTCGGCGGCGGCAAGCGCGCCGCGGTGCGCGTGACGATCGGAGACCGCACGGCGCGGCTGCGCCTGGCTGTGATGGGCGGACGGAACCTCATCGGGCTGTCGAAGGCGGCGCGCAGCGATCTGGGAGTCGAGATCGGCGACATCGTCGAGGCGGAGGTCGAGCTCGACACGGCAGACCGTGTCGTGGAGGTCCCCGACGACCTCGCAGCCGCGCTGAAGGCGACCGCCGGTGCGCGCGACTCCTTCGATGCGCTCACGTACACGCGCCGGAAGGAGCTTGCGCGCGGCGTCGCGGACGCCAAGCAGGATGCCACCCGCCAGCGCCGGATCGCGGCCGTGCTCGCAGAGCTGGCGTGATGACGGATCCGACTCCGGATGGATGGCGTCGGCTCGACGCGTATCTCAGCGGAACGCTCGTCGGGCACGACGAGGCTCTCGAGGCGGCGGTGCGCGACCAGGAGGCCGCTGGCCTCCCGTCGATCGAGGTCACACCGCTGGCGGGAAAGCTGCTGTACCTGCTGGCACGGATCTCGGGCGCCCGGCGGGTGCTCGAGATCGGAACCCTCGGCGGCTACTCGACGATGTGGCTGGCGCGCGGCATTCCCGCCGACGGCGAGGTGGTGACGATCGAGGTCGAGCAGCGGCATGCCGACGTCGCGCGGGCGAACCTCGATCGCGCCGGAGTCGGTGGCCGGGTGCAGATCCACGTAGGGCGGGCCGCGGATGTCCTGTTCACTCTTCTGGGGGCCTTCGATCTCGTCTTCATCGACGCCGACAAGGAGTCGAACCCGCTGTACCTCGACTGGGCGGCGCGCCTGGGCCATCCGGGCACCGTCGTCGTGGTGGACAACGTCGGGCGCGGCGGCCGGGTCGCCGACGACGCCGAGACGGCGTCGAACGTCGTGGGCACACGCGAGGGTCTCGCCATGCTGGGCAGCGACCCGCGCTTCGACGCCACGGCGCTGCAGACCCTCGATCGCAAGGGCTGGGACGGCGTCGCGATCGCCGTGCTCACCGACGTGGCCGACGCCGGTGACGACCTGATCGAGCCGTGACGACGGACCCGCCTGGGCCGGGGTTCCGCCACGGGTTACCAGGGTGGTGGGTCGGTGTCGGTGGTGATGCCGGTGGGTGAACGGAACCTGGCGGCGCCGTCAGCTGTGGTGGTGATGTTCCACCGTGTTTGGGTCTTCACACGGTGGTGGGGTTTGCAGAGGGGTGCGGTGTTGTCGGCGTCGGTGGTGCCGCCTTGGTGCCATTCGATGCGGTGGTCGATCTCGCAGTCCCGGACGAGGCGCCCGCAGCCGGGGAAGGTGCACACCGGGTCGCGGGCGCCCAGCCAGCGGCGCAGGGCGTTGGGGACCCGGTAGGTGGT
>NZ_JBYRJB020000011.1:0-96690 GCF_058349865.2 Microbacterium altimontanum
CGGATGGGGTGCCCGGCGCTGCGCGCCGTGCTCCGGGTGGGCGGCAAGCCGCCCACGGGCCACGCAGGTCGGCCGCTGCGCGCCCTCCCCGAGGGGGCTGCGCGGGACACCGACGCCCCGAACCTCACGGAGAAGCGTCTACAGAAGGCGATCGACCGGGCGGGGCTCGACATGGTGGATCAGGCCGTGGATCGAGACGGTGAGGGGTGGCAGATCACCGGGCATTCCAAGTACGAGGCCGAGGGGATCTACAGGCTGGCCGAGGACGTCACGCGCCGTCACCCGGGATCGCGCGCCGAGGTCTTGCAGGAGTGGGACACCCGCGATGCCGACGAGGCGGGGCAGAGCCTCGACGTGTACGTGGGCGGCGAGTACCAGGCCGCGCGGGCTCGCGTGTCCGGGCTGGTGCCCACGGATCTCGCGGCGAGCGTTGCGGCGGTGCGCGCTGCGCTCGACGGCGGTGGGGATCTCGCGGCCGCGGCGTTGTGGCTGGTCAACGGCCTCGACGGCACCCGGTAGAGGACTCCGCCGCCAGCGCCCCGCCGGGATCATCCGGCGGGGCGCTCTTTTGCATCCACCCTGACGGCGGTCCCCGGCCAATGTCCGACCCCCCTCCTAATGTTGTGTGTGTCAGATACACAACATGTCTTTAGGAGGACATCATGGGAATGGACGTCTACGGCAAGAACGCCACCGCTGAGGTCGGGGGCTACTTCCGCAACAACGTGTGGTGGTGGCACCCGCTGGCCGAGTTCCTGACCACGACCTACCCGGACCTCACCGCCGGGTGCGTCCACTGGCAGAGCAACGACGGCGACGGGCTCGACGCGGCCGCATCCGTGGCCCTGGCCGACGCGCTCGACCGCGACCTCGCCAACGGGCGCGTGACGGCCTACGCCGACCAGTACGCCGCCGAGCAGAACGCGCTACCGGACAGCGAGTGCGACCTGTGCACCGGGACGGGGCTGCGCACCGACGCCATCGGCCGCGAGTACGGCTACGACAAGCCGCGCGACCCCGACACCGGCAAGGGCGGATGCAACGCCTGTGCCGGGACCGGCCGCCGCGAGCACTTCGGCAAGTCCTACCCGTTCGACGTCGAGAACGTGCGCGAGTTCGCCGCGTTCCTGCGCCACTGCGGAGGATTCGAGATCTGGTGATCTCACACCCGAGCGCCCCGCCGAGACGATCCGGCGGGGCGCTCTGGCGTCCGCTTCCAATGTCGGAGGCTCCCCGTATTGTTTTAGGTGTCAGATACACAACATATGGAGGATGCCATGAGCACCATGAAGACGGAGACGGCAGCGGAAATCCTGGCGAGCTTCGATCAGAACTTCGGGGCGATCTTCGAGCGGATCAACTGGGCCGAGGACGAGATCGCGCAGGCAGCCGCCCGACACCCTGAGCGGGCCGACGCGATCTATCACTCGTTCTCGCTGCTCAGCGGCGGCGACGCCGCTGAGCGGATGAGCGTGGAGGCGGTCTATCGGGCGCACGCACGGGAGATTCTCGAGAGGGTGGCGCACGGCCAGGACACCCGCCTGGGCACCGCCGTAGAGGTCGTGATCGGCCTGCTGGCGGCCGCGGAGCGCGCCCCGCTCTCGCACGAGGGATTCGGGCTGTGCGCGCGCCTGTGGGTCACTGCGGGCCTGCCGGACAACGACGGGTTCAGCACCAAGTTGGAGCACATCGAGGCGCTGCACTCCTCCCGCATCGACGCCGAGGAAGCCGACGCCCGCCGCGCGTGCCGAGACGACGCCCGCAAGCTCGGCCGCATCGAGTGTGACGGCTGGCACCACGGCCAGCAGGTGCCCTGCACCTACGCCGCATGACGCGGCGAGCGCCCCGCCGATCCGATCCGGCGGGGCGCTCCCGGGGCCGTTCAATGTCGGACCGCACCAGTACATTTATAGGTGTCAGATACACAACACATGGAGGAACCATGACCACCGTTACCGTCGAGATCGACCGCGAGGTCATCGCCGAGGCCGCGCAGATGGTGCGCTACTGGAACGCGGGCGAAGTGCTCAACCGGATCAACATGGGCGAGGGCTTCACCCTGGCCGCCCTGTTCGACGCGCTGCACGAGCACGCCACCGCCGATCACATCATCCGCGAGGTCTGGGAGGGCGAGACCGAGGGCGACCGCGACCCGCTCCCCTGGGTCAACGGCCACGGCTCCCGACTCAGCGACGAGGACTATCGCGCTCGCGCCGATGACCTCGCCCACAACGAAGGCGACGAGCGATTCCACTTCACGCCGCGCCGATCGTGGGACGACTAGCGGCCCACCGCTGACGCAGCACAGATGCCCCGCCGGGACCAACACCGACGGGGCATCCGCACGTCTCGGCAACTACCGGCGGCGAGCGCAGACCAGGGTTGCCAATGTCCGCCGCATCGACTAGTGTTATGTATGTCAGATACACAACAGTTCTAGGAGGACGACATGACTACCACCCACAAGGTCACCGGAGCCGGCGACTTCCTCGCGGCGCTCCCGGCGCTGCTGGGCTTCCGTCCCATCGAGTCGGTCGTGGCGGTGCCGTTCACCGGCTCGCGCACGATCGGCGCGATGCGCTTCGATCTCCCTGCCGCCGACAATGCCGCCGAGCTCGCGCGGGTGGCGATGGGCCTGATCTGCAAGGTCGAGAACGTCACGGGCCTGGCGCTGGTCGTCTACGGCGAGCGCGAGCGTGCCGAGGCGGTCGGTGAGCAGATCGCCGCTCAGGCGGACGCGTGCGGGTTGCAGCTGATCGATCGGCTGTACGTCACGGGGGACGCCTGGGGCGTGATCGGCGAGGACGCGACCGAGGCGCTGCCGGAGACTCCCGCGCACCTGGCGGCGATGCTGACCGCTTCGGACCAGCACGCCGGGGCGGCCCTTCCGGTCGTGGATGAGGCGCTGGCGGACGAGGTCGCGGAGGCGCTGCCGACCGACCTGCCGGTGGCGCTGGCGCTGGCCGGTGGCGATCCACTGGACGTGATCGAGCGGGCGCTGTCCTGGGACGGCGCCGACCTCGAGGCGGGCGCGGTGGCGCTGCTGTCGGGGATGCTGAACCGGCCCGGACTGCGCGATGTCGCCCTGGTGCAGTGGGCGCACGGCTTCGCTGCCGGTGAGAGCGCGCTGGACGCGCAGATCGGCTGGGAGCAGGGTGAGGGGTACCCGGCGCACCTGGCGCGGGTGATGTGGGGTGAGGGTCCGCGACCGGACGCGAAGCGGCTGGACGCCGCTCTGACGGCCTGCCGGTACGTCGCGGCCCTCTCGCCCGAGGAGGCGCAGGTGGGGCCGCTGGCGGCCGCTGCGTGGCTGTCCTGGGCGCTGGGACGCTCCACTCACGCCGACGTCTACGCGCGTCGCGCGCTGGCGATCGATCCCGAGCACGGCCTGTCGCAGATCGTGCGGACGATGGTCGATGCCGGTCACCTGCCCGAGTTCGCGTTCTCGCGCTGACACTGACCGCCGCACCCTCCCCGGAGGGTGCGGCCCGGACCTCACGGAGGACACCATGACCAACCAGCTGACGCCCGCGAAGGGCATCACCGTGACCCACTACCGAGGCGCGAGCGACGGCGTGCCTGTGGTGCAGATCGACACCGCGCAGGACGCCGGACGGCTGCGCGTGAACCTCAACGACGGCCCGCCCCTGTACGACGGCGACCCCGAGCGGGACGACGCGCCGGGAGCGTTCCGCGGGCCGTCCGCGCCCGATTCGATCCTCGTTCAGGGTGCGCCCGAGTCCGCGCAGCAGATCGCGGATGCCGTGATCGCCGCCGGGTACGGCGACGCCGAGACGTTCGCCTTCGCGCTGCGGGCGGAGCCCATCGACGCGCACACCGTGCGCGCCCTCATGGCCAAGGCCGCACGCGCAGCGTTCGGCACCCTCAGCGTGCAGGTGGCGGACGTTCGCGAGGGCATCAGGAACCTGAACGACGCGGCCGAGGGTGATAGCAACGACGCCGTGATCGAGGCCGCTCACGACATGCTGAACGCCGCCGCATGGCTGGCCGACAGTGTGGACAGCGGCATGCGGTGAGACTCGCGCGGGCACCTGCACCCGAGCGGGTGCCCGCGTGACCCCGAGGCTTGCGAATGTCGGACCCCCCTACTAGTGTTGTGTATGTCAGATACACAACACGTTCTAGGGAGGACGACATGACTGACATCACCACCACCGCCCCGGCGAACGGGATCGCGGAAGGCCCCCTGACCTTCCCCGGCACCCCGTCCGTCACCGACCGCCGCAGCGCGTTCGCGGGCGAGCTGGCGCGCGCTCACGCCGAGCTGGCCGAGGCCCGCGAGCAGGTCGCCGCGCGCGAGCGCGAGATCGAACGGCTCCGCACCGAGCAGATCACGGACGGGTCCGACCCCCGCCTGATCGACTTCTGGGACAAGGCGGGTCGGATCGCCGATCACGCCGACTTCTGCCAGGAGTACGACCGGCTCGCCGAGGCGATGAACGGCACCCCTCGATACCGCGACTGGGAGGTGGAAGCCGAGGTCACCGTGACCGTCCGGGTCACCTACTCCACCAGCGCGACCACCGAGGAGGACGCTGACGACAACGCCCGCGAGGGCATCGACTTCGACGACGTGCTCGCCGCGTACCGCGACAACGGGCACGAGAGCTTCGACGTCTCGATCATCAGCACCGAGCGGGTCTAAACCCGCCCCTGGCGGGGCCACAGCGCCCCGCCAGGGCCACGTGCTGGTCTCGACCGTCACAGCACCCACCCACGACGGCACGCTGATCATCGACACTCTTGCCCTCACCGAGACCTACTGAGGCAGCGGGCGCTCGCCGCGACACCCCAGCGAGCGCCCTACCGGGCACGATGCCCCTCATCTACACTCCAATCCAGGCCACTGAAACGCAGTAGGTGGCCAGACATGCGCCCGAAGCGAAGTAGGGCGCGGAAGGTGGTCCCCATGACCGTTCTCGACCCGTCGAGCATGCTCCTCGACAACATCCAGCCCGGCCAACTCGTCACAATCAGCGGCCTGGCAGGCAGCGGCCGCACCACCCTCGCCCGCACCATCGCCGCCAGCCTCGTGCAGCGCGGGCACCGGGTGGGAGTGGTGTCCATGCAGCCCCAAGACACAGACCGAGCCGGACTCAATATCGAGTATCAACCGATCGAGCACCACGCGCTCGCCGCAGACGCCGACCGCCCCGACTCCACAACGGCAGTCGTCTACGACTACGGGAGCAGCTGGGCATCCGAAGAGCTCGCCGACGCGATCACCGCGGACCTCACCGCCGCGCGAATCGTCATCCTGGTGTCGATGCCAACCCCTCTCACCGAGCGCGCAGATGTCCGCGTGATCGTCGGCCGTCCAACCCGGCGGCTGTTCGCCGAGGTCTACGGCATCGAAGCGCCAAGCGAGGGCGTGCCCGCCCCGAGGCGAGGAACAGCGTTCGTCGCAGCACCGGGCGCCGATCCGATCCTGATCACCTACCGGGCCGCCTGAGCGGCGTTCGCGACCGGTAGCGGCGGCGATTCTGCCGCTACCGGTTCGCGGCTCGAAGAACAGAGAGCCGCGCGCGCTCGCCGACCGAAGGCTCGCCCTTGCAATGTCCCCCGACTATGCTAGTGTTATGTATGTCAGATACACAACATGCTCGGAGGGACGACATGAACACCGCACTCACCACCGCCACCGCCCTCGAGGCCCGCGCCGCCTGGTCGACGATCACCGAGCCCGGCGACGCCACCGCCGGAGCCCTCACCCGCCACATCGGCCACACCGCCGCCCTCGAGGCGCTCACCGCAGGCCGCGACACCCTCCTCGCCGCACTCGACGCCGCCGACGTCACCCCCGAGGACGCCGCACACGCCGCCGCCCGCTGGCTGCCCCGCCACAACCCCCGCCACATCGACGAGACCCTCGCGCTCGCCGCACGCCACGGCATCACCCTGATCGACCCGGCCACCATCCCCGGCCTCAGCGACCTCGGCGACGCCGCCCCGCACGTCATCTGGGCGCGCGGCACCCTCACCCCGCTCACCCGCAACCTGACCGACCGGATCAGCCTGATCGGAGCGCGCGCCGCCACCACCTACGGCGAGCACGTCACCGCCGAGATCGCCGCCGACCTCGCAGGCCGCGGCATCGTCATCGTCAGCGGCGCCGCCTACGGCATCGACGGCGCCGCACACCGCGCCGCGCTCGCCGCGGGCGGGTCCACCGTCGCCTGGCTGGCCGGTGGAGCCGACCGCCCCTACCCGGCCGGTCACAGCGACCTGATCGCCCGGATCGCCGAGCGCGGCGGCGCGATCGCCAGCGAGGTCGCCCCCGGCGCGGCGCCCACCCGCTGGCGCTTCCTCGCTCGCAACCGGCTGATCGCCGCGACCACCGCCGCGACGGTCGTCGTCGAGGCCGGCGCCCGGTCTGGGTCGCTCACCACCGCGACCCACGCCGCCGAGCTCGGCCGCACGATCGGCGCGGTCCCCGGCCCGATCACGTCCGCCGCATCCACCGGATGCCACCGCCTCATCCGCGAGGCCGACGCCCACCTGGTCACCAGCGCCGACGAGGCCTACGAGCTGCTCGGTCGCTGACGACGGCGGGGGCCGGCCACCCGCCGGCCCCCGCACCGCAGCCCCGGAGAGGACACCCCATGGGAACCCCGCACAACCTTGACCCGCTCGCCCTCGCGACGCCCGCGCTGCTGCTGCTGCTGCTGTGGCTCGCTGCGCTGCTCGCGCTGCTGCTGTGGCGACGACGCATCCGCAGCGCCCCGATCGCCTCCCACGGCGACATCCTGCGCCGAGCCGCTCGAGCTCGCCGCCACGCGGCCGCGATGATCGCCTGGCACATCCTCGGCGGCATCGTCCTCATCGGCGCGTTCGGGCTGCTGTCCTGGCCCGCCGCGGCCGCCGGCATCCCGCTGCTGCTCATCCCCGTGCTCGGCATCCGCAAGTGGGCGCGCACCGCGCGCACGCTCACCCACATCCTGCACAGCCCCGCTCCTCACACCCGCGCGCAGCTGCGCACCTGAAACCCGACCACAGGGGTTGCAGCATCCTCCTGACATGCACTAGTGTTGTGTATGTCAGATACACAACCTAACATCCGGGCAACCACAGACCACCAGACCCGCGGGGATCGCACCATCAGGTCGACCCCCGGCAGGACGGGCACCCACACGCAGCCTGGCGGAGCGCTCGCCGCACGCCGCTCGCCCGTCGATGGCAGCCGGCCCATTTCGTCCTCCTCCCGGCCCGCTGCCGGCGGGGGCGGCGCCCCTGACACCGCCGCCCCCGCCACTTCCGCATCACCGGCAAGATCCGCTTCCCTTCCTCCGCTCACGCTGGTATTGTTGTGCATGTCAGATACACAACTAGATCACGGAGGATCATCATGCGTTGTCCGATCTGCGGCCTACCGAAGGTCATGTACCTTCCCGCCACCGACGCCCCCGACATCGGCCTGTACAGCTGCGAGTGCGGATTCGAAATCGAAGGCCCCGCCGAGAACGTCGTCCGGCACGCTCGTCCCACCCGCTCACCGCTCAGCCGCCCCACGCCGATCTCCCTCGCCCCGGTCGGGCCGCTTGCGACGAGCAGCCCATATCGACGCTGAGCAGGCACCCAGAGACCCAGGAGACCCGACATGAGCACCAACCCCGAGACCGGCGACACCCGGTCATCCGAGGTCACATACATGGGCCGGCGCCAGCTGAGCACCGGCAAGCTCGGCTACGCCTACACCGACGATGACGGCTCGCCCCGCTACTACAAGGCCGCCCTCGTGACCGGCGCCCAGATCGGCCAGCGCATCACCATCGAAAGCCCGATCGACGAGCGCGACGTCTACTACTCGAAGGGACCGCGAGCTCCCCGCATCACCGGGTTCGACGAGACTGTCTCGCGTCAAGTAGTTGGCAGGATTTCTTCGGTTTCGAAGTTGGGGATGGTGGGGTCGGCCAGGCCGGCGTAGACCTCGGCGGGTCGGTTCCAGGCGATCGCCTCGTTGGGATTGTTGGACCAGATCTGCTGCCAGAGCCCGTCGGGGAAGCCGGAGAACGCGAGGATGTCCGCCCTTGCGGCATCGAGGTGCGCGAACGCGTCGGGGAGCTTCTCCTCGACGTAGTCCAAGAGCCGGTCGAACTGCGCGTTCACCGATGCTGCGTCGGGCTGGTCGTAGACGGAGTGCAGCATCGCTTTCACGGCCGGCCACATGCTCTTCGGGCAGACGCTCATCAGGTTCGCGGCGTAGTGGGTCCTGCAGCGCTGCCAGACAGCGCCGGGCAGGTTCGCCGCGATCGCTTCCACGAGTCCGGCGTGGGCGTCGGAGGTGACGAGACGGACCCCGCCGAGACCGCGGGCGACGAGGTCGGCGAAGAACGAGTTCCACGCCGCGCCGGTCTCCGATGTCGCGACGCGCAGTCCGAGGACTTCGCGGTGCCCGTCGGCGTTGACGCCGGTCGCGACGAGCACGACCGCGTTGATCACCCGGCCGCCCTCGCGGACCTTCATCGTGAGCGCGTCGGCGGCGACGAACGGGAACGGGCCCGCGTCACCGAGTGGGCGGCGTCGGAACTGGTCGACGTGCTCGTCGAGGTCCGCGGCCATCCGCGAGACCTGTGACTTCGAGAGGGAGTGGATCCCGAGGGGCTTCACGAGCTTGTCCATTCGGCGGGTGGAGACCCCGGCGAGGTAGCAGTCTGCGACGACGGTGATCAGCGCGGTCTCGGCGCGTTTGCGCCGCTCGAGCAGCCATTCCGGGAAGTAGGTGCCCTTGCGGAGCTTCGGGATCGCGACGTCGATCGTCCCGACACGCGTGTCCAGGTCGCGGTGGCGGTAGCCGTTGCGCTGCGCGGTGCGGTCCGGGGACGCCTGACCCCATTCGGCGCCGACAACGGCGTCCGCGTCCGCGGACAACAGTGCGTTGATCATCGTCTGCAGCAGCTGCCGCATCAGATCCGGCGACGAATCGACGAGGGCTTCGCTAAGTAGGCGGGCAGGGTCGAGAATATGAGGAGCGGTCATCGTGATGATGCCTTTCGAGTGGAGGTAAGAGACTTCTCGAAGGATCACACGGTGACCGCGCTTACGTCGCGAGCGACGAGGCGGCCACCGTGGGCTACACCACCTTATGGGGCACTACTGCTCAACAGCGCGATTGCTTTTATGACTTCCGCCCGCGGGAGCACACACGCCGCTTCGTTCCGTCCTGAGGATGTAGCGGTCAGACGCCCCACCGCGTCGAACACCGCTGCAGCCAACGAAAGCATTCCGAAATCTCTAACCGAGCCAGTCTCTCGCTGCGCTAAGCGGGCAAGCGAGGGTACGAGATTATGCTGGACTGACCCCGTCTTGTAGGTCCAGTCGTTGTGTGAGTCGTCCTGTCGCCCGAGGGTTCGGGCAGGGAGACTGGTCAGATCATGACGAACAGCAGGAAGCGTCACACCCCGGAGCAGGTCGTCCGAAAGCTCGGGCAGGCCGACAGGATGCTCGCCGACGGCGCGGACGTCGCCGCGGTGTGTCGGGAGCTCGGCGTGTCCGAGCAGACGTACTACCGGTGGCGGAACCAGTACGGCGGCCTGAAGGCCGACGACGCGAAGCGTCTCAAGGAGCTCAAGAAGCAGAACGCCACTCTGAAGCGGCTGCTGGCCGAAGCGGAGCTGGAGAAGGCCGCGCTGAAGGAGTTGGCTGAGGGAAACTTCTAGGCCCGGGCAGG
This sequence comes from Microbacterium altimontanum, assembly GCF_058349865.2. Classification (NCBI taxonomy): domain Bacteria; kingdom Bacillati; phylum Actinomycetota; class Actinomycetes; order Micrococcales; family Microbacteriaceae; genus Microbacterium; species Microbacterium altimontanum. The sequence goes on from NZ_JBYRJB020000011.1 coordinate 9,689, forward strand.
CGCCGCGCCGCCGTCGCTCACCTGATCAGGACACTGCAGGTGAGCGAGCGGATGGCGTGCCGTCTGGCCGGGCTGAGCAGGTCCGCGTACCGTCGCCCGCTCAAGGGCGACACGACCGCCGACCCGGACAGGGCGTTGCGGGACTGGCTGCGCGCGTACGCGAAGAAGCATCCGCGGTGGGGATACCGCAGGGCCTACCACGACGCTCGCGGCGAGGGGTGGGTCGTGAACCACAAGAAGATCCAGCGGCTCTGGCGCGAGGAAGGCCTCCGTGTCCCCCAGCGGCGGCGGCGCAACGCGTCGGATCCTCGACCGTCGACGCCCCGGCAGCGGTCGCACCGAATCTCGTGTGGGCGGTGGACTTCCAGTTCGATGCCGACGAGCAGGGCCGCCCGATCAAGATCTGCTCCATCGTCGACGAACACACCCGTGAGTGCATCGGAGGGCTTGTCGAGCGGTCGATCACCGCGGACCGACTCACTGCCCACCTCGAGGACCTCGTCGCCGTCCGCGGCGCGCCCGCGGTGCTCAGATCAGACAACGGCCCGGAGTTCATCAGCGACGCGATGGCCGACTGGGCCGGCACCCGCACCGGCCTGTCCTACATTCCGCCCGGCTCGCCCTGGCACAACGGGTACGTCGAGTCGTTCAACAGCAGGCTCCGCGACGAGTGCCTGAACATCAACAGCTTCTACTCGCTGCTGCACGCCCAGGTCGTGATCGGCGACTGGAAGACCGAGTACAACCATGACCGCCGGCACTCATCGCTCGGATACCTCGCACCGGTCGACTACGCTCGGCAATGCACCCATCAACTGGAAACCGACGACTCGCACAGCGACCGGACCGAATGAAGGGGGCGGCCCACCGTCGTGGTGGGCGCGGATGTTCCGGCGGCGCGGAAACGACGAAGGACCCGGCGACCGGGGTCGCGCGGGTCCTTCGTGACGTGGGGTGCTCAGCCGATGTAGTCGGCGAGGTCCTGCTCGAGGGCGAACTTCGGCTTGGCGCCGATGATCGTCTTCTCGACCTGGCCCTTGTTGAAGACCTTCATTGCCGGGATCGACGTGATCTGGTACTCCATGGCGAGCTGCGGGTTCTCGTCGACGTTGAGCTTCAGAACCGTGATCTTCTCGGGGTTCTCGGTCTGGATCTCGTCGAGGATGGGGCCGACCATGCGACAGGGTCCGCACCACGCCGCCCAGAAGTCCACCAGGACGGGGCCTTCGGCGTCGATGACGTCCTGCTGCCAGGTGCTCTCACTCGTGGCCTTGGCGGTCATATGTCTGTCTCCTTAGGAATCGACACGTGGGTGTCAGAGGGGAAAACGCAGCGGATGCCGCAATTGTTCCGCGCTCAGGCGGGGGTCGGCAGCCCGTCGATCAGTGCGGCGTCCTGCGCGGGGGCACCCGCGTCGCCGCGCGCGGCGAGGTAGTGCTCGAGGTCGAGGGCGGCGACCGTGCCGCTGCCGGCCGCGGTGACGGCCTGGCGGTAGGTCGGGTCGATGACGTCGCCCGCGGCGAAGACACCGGGGACGGAGGTCTTCGAGGTGCGGCCGTCGACCCACACGGTGCCGTGCTCGGTGATGTCGAGGACGTTGTGCACGAGGTGCGTGCGGGGGTCGTAGCCGATCGCGACGAACACGCCGTCGAGGGCGAGGTCGCGCTCGGACCCGTCGACGGTGTCGCGCAGACGCACGCCGGTCACGGCATCCTCACCCAGGACGTCGATGACCTCGGCGTTCCAGACGAACTCGATCTTCTCGTTGGCCTTGGCGCGGTCCTGCATGATCTTCGAGGCGCGCAGCTCGTCGCGACGGTGGATCACGTAGACCTTCGAGGCGAACTTCGTGAGGAACGTCGCCTCTTCCATCGCGGAGTCGCCGCCGCCGACGACGGCGATGACCTTCTCGCGGAAGAAGAAGCCGTCGCACGTGGCGCAGTACGAGACGCCACGGCCCGACAGGCGGGTCTCGCCCTCGATGCCGATCTTGCGGGGCGCGGAACCGGTGGCGAACACGATCGCCTCGGCCTCGTGCGTCTCGCCGCGGCCGAGCGTGACGGTCTTGATGTCGCCCGAGACGTCGAGCGACACGACGTCGTCGTAGACGACCTCGGCGCCGAACTTCTCGGCCTGCTCCTGCATCTTGGTCATGAGGTCGGGGCCCATGATGCCCTCGGGGAACCCGGGGAAGTTCTCGACCTCGGTCGTGTTCATCAGCTCTCCGCCGGCCTCGACCGAGCTGGCGACGACGAGGGGCGACAGGTTCGCGCGCGCCGCGTAGATCGCCGCGGTGTAGCCCGCCGGACCCGAGCCGATGATGATGACCTTGCGCACGATGATTCCTCTCTTCGTCTGGGCGATGTTCGCGCCCGGACAGTTCAACCCATGGTAGCCGCGTGGCATTCCACGGACCGGGGGCTCACCGGCCCGGCAGGAAGCGGCGGACGGCACGGAACGCGACGCCCAGCTCGGGGGTGCGAAACAGGGCCAGGATGCCGCCGTAGACCAGCAGTGTCACACCGCCGATGAGCGCGGCGCCGAGGAGTCCGGGGAGACGCTCGGAGACGGCCCACCCCTCGACCCCGCCGAGAAGGAGGAAGACGGCCCACCCCGCGGCCGCTGCAGGGACGGCCGCGAGCAGGAAGCGCAGGACTCCGCGGAGCGCCGCACCGAGACCGAGCGGACCGATCTTCCGCCGCAGGAGGGTGATCGCGAGTGCGAACTGCAGGATGTTCGCCACGGACTGTCCGAGGGCGATCGCGAAGGCGAGCCAGGTCAGGGGCAGGATGCCGGCGTGGACGAGCGCCGACGCGGCCAGAGCCGTCGCGATGACGAGCGCCGCCTGCACGAGCGTGTACACGAAGGGGGTGCGGGTGTCCTTGAGGGCGTAGAAGGTGCGCTGGATGCCGAACTGGAACGACAGCGGCAGGAGCGCGAGCAGGTACGCGCCTAGGACCCAGGCGAAGGCGACGGCGTTGTCCGGCGTTGTCGTGAACAGGCGCGCCAGCGGCACGGAGGCCACGGCCATCGCGGCGAGGATGCCGACCATGAAGATGCCGACGGTCCGGGTGAGCGAGGACAGGTCGGCGGTGACCGCATCCGTCCGTCCCTCCGCGACGTGCTCGCTGAGCTTCGTGTAATACGGGGTCCCGAGGGAGAGGACGATGACGGAGAACGGGAGCATGAACAGGAGCCACGCGTTCTGCAGCGTCGCCCCGGCCGCCGCGGGACCCGAGGCGGCACCCACGATGTTGATCTGGAAGGCGCCGGCGATCTGCCCGACGACGACCATGAGGAACGTCCAGCCGGCGAGGCGGCCGATCTGGCGGAATCGCTCGAGCTCGGCCGCTTCGTGCTCACCGACGCCGTGCCCGCGAACGCCGAATCCTGGTTCCTCGCGCAGGTCTGGCGCCAGGCTGCCGCGGCCAGCCTCCGCGGGGTGGTCACCTTCGCCGATCCTCTGCAGCGGCAGCGCGCGATCGCCGACGTCGATGAGGACGGCCAATCGGTCACCCGCGTCGAGACGATCACCCCCGGCCACGTCGGGGTGATCTACCAGGCCACCAACGCCGTCAGCCTCGGCCGCTCCACCGCCCGCACGATCAACTACGTCCCCTCCGCCGGGCTCGTCCTCCCCGAACGCACCCTCTCGAAGATCCGCACCGGCGAGCAGGGCTGCGAAGCCGCAGAGCGCCACCTGGTGACCCTCGGCGCACGAGCCCGCCGAGCACACGAGGACACCCGCAGCTGGCTGCGCACAGCGCTCGAGGAGATCGGGACGCAGAAGATCCGCCACCCCGGCAACCACCGCTACGCCTGGGCGCTCGGCAACGCTCGCCAACGGCGCCGGCAGCTGATCGCGCTCGAGCGGACGCCCTACCCCAAAGCTGCCCGCGATCTCCTGCAGCACATCCCGTCGATCGGGGCTTGACCCCGCGCGCTCATCCGACTAGTGTTGTGCATGTCAGATACACAACTTAGGTCGACGGGGAGTTCTCGTCGACACGGCGAGCACTCTCCCGAGTGACACGCGACCGCGAGCCGGCCGGCACAGGCCCCGGCCCGCGGCCGCTCCACCCTCGCCGTCCGCGAACGGCCGGGGAACCGGCCTATATGCAGTGAGACCCGGGAGGTCACCCAATGAAGCTCACCCGCACCGCAGGCGCAGCCGCCGGCGTCGTCGGCATCGCCGCGGCCGCCGCGCTGCTGCTGTGGCCGGCCCCGCACGCCGGCGACAGCCTCTCCCCCGTCACGCTCCCCACGGCGACTTCGACAACCGCACAGTCCTCCCCAATGTCTGCCGCGGCCGAGGAGTACTCGCGGGAGGAGTTCGGCCCTCGCTGGGCCGACGTCGACCGCAACGGCTGCGACACCCGCAACGACATCCTCGGACGCGATCTCGTCGACGTCGTCCACAAGCCCGGAACCAACGACTGCGTCGTGCTCACCGGCATCCTGCACGACCCATTCACCGGGGAGACGGTCACCTTCACCCGTGTCAACGAGGGCTACCAGCCCGTGCAGATCGACCACATCTTCCCTCTCGCGGTCGCCTGGTCATCCGGCGCCGCCAGCTGGACGACCGAGCAGCGCACGCAGTTCGCGAACGATCCCGCCAACCTGCAGGCCACCACCGCCAACCAGGTGAAGGGAGACAGCACCCCGAGTGAATGGCTGCCCACCGGCGCCGCGGCCTGCACCTACGCAACCCGCTACCTCGAGGTCACCGACACCTACGCCCTCGAGATCTCCGCAGCCGACCTCAGCGCCCTCGACGAGGCGCTGACCCGCTGCCCGAGCACTCGATAACCCAGGAGACCGACATGAGCCTCACCCTCCGGCGCATCAGCGACGAGACCGGCACCAACTACACCGACCTGTTCGCTGATCTCGACCCCGACAGCTTCGACCTGCTGCCCGGCGAGCTCGGCCCCCGCGGTGTCGACGCCATGGTCCCCAACGCGCCCCACTCCCCCCGCGCCAACGCGGACGGCCCACTCGGGGCGGTCATCGTCCGGTGGATTCAGTCGCGGGTCGACACCCCTGCCGACCGATACGGCTGGCAGTACCTCGACGCCGCCGACGTCCACACCATCGCCTACCTCGACGACGCCAGCGGCGAGCTCGAGTTCATCAACATCTTCGGCCACGTCGAGCACGGCCGGCGCGGCTACCGACTGCGGACCATCGCCGACGCCCTCGGCCTGCTCATCGAGCACGACCTGCACTGAGAGGACACCACCGATGTCGACCCTCGATCTCCTCACCGACACCTTTCCGCACGGAACCCCGGACGGCTATCGTCTCGGCTGCCGCACCGCGGCGTGCCCGGCCGTCCTGCCCTGCCGTGCGGTGCACAGCCGCTACTGCGGCGACTTCACCTTCGCCAAGCTCATCGACGCCGGCGTGCCGCTGGCCGAGATCCTCGAGCGCGACGCCGCCGAGAAAGAGAGCATCCGCCACCGCGACCAGATCGCCGCCCGCAAGGCACGACGAGCAGCTGCACAGCCGAAGGCGGCGGCGCGAACGAAGACGGCGACCCGGCCTCGCGCCGCGGGAACCACGACGTCGCCCCGGCCGAAGCCGGCCGCCGCACAGCAGCCCGCTCGCACATCCCGGCCGCAGCGCCCCCACCCCGGGCACAAGTGGCTCGCCGAGGCGACCGAGGCGATCGCGCAGCTGCCGGCAGACATGCAGGCGCAGCGTCGGGAGGATCTCGCCCAGTACCGACGCGACCTCGATCGTCACGTCGCAGAGCTCGCCCAGTGGCAGGAGCGACGGGACGCGGCCCGCGCTCACCTGAAAGCCGCGGCCTCGACACTCAAGACCGCGACGATCGCCTCCGGCACCGGCCTGTCTGTTAGCGGCGCGATCGAGAACGCGCTGCACGCCGCCACCATCCAGCACCAAGCGGCGACCGACACGCTCGCGCAGGTCGACCAGCAGAAGCCTCCGGCACCGGCCAAGCCCCGCGCACCGCGGCCGCCTCGTGCGCCTCGCATCAGCAAACCCCGTCAGCTGCAGCCGCACGGCACGAACGCCTGCCGAGCTCGCGGCTGCGACCGTCCCGAGTGCATCGAAGCGGGCCGCGAGTATCACCGGATCTGGATGCAACAGCGCCGCGCCGAAAGCATCCCCCTCGAGCACCACGGCACCGCCTACGGGTATCAGCTGGGATGCAAAGACCGGGAGACCTGCCCCGCAGAGATCTCCTGCGCCGACGCCTCCCTCGCCGAAGAGCGCCGCCGGCGCCGCGAAGCCGGCATCGGCGAGCAAGCTCCTCGCGTCCCCGCCGAACCCGTCCGCGAGCACGTCCGTCAGCTGATGGCCGGCGGCATGACCGTCCTGGGCATCGCGGAGAAGGCGGGCGTGTCCAAGACCGGGGTGAAGATCCTGCTCTACGGACGCTCGGGCGCACGCAAGGGCGAACTCCCCCGCGAGATCGAAGAGACCAAGGCGCAGCGCATCCTCGCGCTGCAGCCCGCCGACGCCACCCTGGCGATCTCCGCCTGATCCCCTCGACGCCCACCCGGTAGCATCGAGGCCTGGGCACCCGTCCGTAGAGCATCCTCTGTTCGCAGTGGTGCCGCCCTCCCAGTTGTGTATCTGACAATCCGCATCTGAGTTGGCTCCGGACGGGTGCCCTTTCTCTTTGCCTGCAGACGCGGATTACTCGTCGTCGTCGTCGCCGATCGCGATAAACCGGAACTCCGGGTGCCGACGTCGCGCCGACGCCAGCAGGGCATCCATCTCCCCGGTCGCCGAGTGAGTGCGAACGGTCAGCTGCTCGCCGGAGAGCCGGTACGTCGCCAGCGCCATATCGAGCAGTCGCGTCGCTACACCCTTCCCGCGCCAAGCCTCATCGACCTCGACGTGCTCGAGGTAGAGATCCTGGTCGTCGATCCACCGCATCACGAGCGTTCCGTGCGTCACCCCGGCCCTGTCCTCCTCCCAACACGCCACCCGCGAGGGCTCTTTCCTCGCCTGCATCACCACGTACTCGTCCATGTCGCTCTCCCGTTCGATCGTGAGCACCTTCACTAAGAAATATCGGCCGCGCGGCTCCCGAACCGTGAAGCGTCCCTGTCCTCGTCGACGAGGCCCACCCACTGTGCGGCCAGACACTCACGACCCGGAGAACCACCGAGCCGGCGCGGCCGCCGCCCACTGATCCAACGCCGGCGACGAGTACCCGAAGTAACGCAGGATCAGCAGCGCGGCGTTGTAGGCGAAGAGGCACCCCAGCCTCACCTGGAAGTTGATCACCCGCGGGATCGCGGGGTAGTCGGTTGACGTGATCCCGTCTTCATCCCTCGTTGTGGACTGGAAGGCGAGCGAGATCACCGAGGGGTGCGTGTTGTCGGAGAGCACGTCGTACAGCGCTGCGGCCCCGGTCATGTGGAGCTCGAGAAAGAGACCGATCGACTTGCCCAGGGGCAGCATCGGCTCGCCGCCGATCCGCCACTCGTCAATCTGCTGCGGGTTGTCCAGAGGAGTGTCGACGTCGTCGAAGAGCTCACGGATGCGGGCGAGGAGCTCGTCGCGCTTGCCCTTGAACTGCTTCGCCCGGGGCTTGTCCCACTTGCCGGCTGTGAACCGCTGCCGCTGTATCGCCGCCAGGTGATCGAGCATTTCACGTGCGACCCTGCGGGTGCCCGCCTCCGCCTCCGGGAGCGGCTCAAGCAGCCACGCGACTCGACCGGCGTACTCGAGCTCCGATCTCACCAGCGGCCAAACACCCAGAGGAATCATCGGCTCAGCGCGCAGCAACGTCACCACGGACCGCAGCTGCAGCACGATCGCGTTGACCAGGTTGCCCGCCATCTGGCCATGGGCGTACTCGAGGTTCCGCGGCCGGTTCTCCGGGAACGCCTGCACGATCGCACGGGCGTCGAGCGCGGATGCCGAGTCCGGTGCTGCGCCGGCACCGGACTGAGCCGAATCCTCGTGCCATGCGGCGATGAGCGCCTCGCACACCTCCGCGAGCTTTATCGGGCTCAGGTCGCCGTCGTCGCTCGCCGCCGCCCGGTCGTAAGTGGTCATCTACCCAATTCCTTGTCGTCGTTGTCGCTGTAATCCGCTACAAGATGTCCAACCCCGGCCCAGTAGTTCTCAGTCGCAATAAGCCTCGAGGACCACCTCGATCAAGGCCATTTAGAGCCTCCGCTGCACTACCGCCTCGTCTATGTGCGCGGCGGAAAGGGCGGTTCTGTGGAGGACGGTGACGGCGATCGCGCCAAGGATCGCGAGTCCGAGGAGCGCGATGGCGGCGATCGGCAGGCCGATGGCGCCGAGCCATCCGGCGATCGGGTAGCTGATCAGAAAGCAGCCGTGGGACAGGGCGAACTGAGCGGTGTAGACCAGGTTGCGGTTGGCGGGGGTGGATGCGTCGGCGAGAAGCCGCGACGAGGGGGTATTGATCAGTGATGTGCTGGCTCCGAGGAGCGCCCAGGTGGCGAGCAGCGCCCACCACCCCCCCCCCCGTCGATACCGCGACGACCGTCATGGCGACAGCGGCGCCCATGGCGGCGACGAGGAGCCAAGCACCGATGCTCATGGTGCGGAGCACTCCGATTCTGTCCACGATCCAGGGGACGTTCAGCGCGACGACGAGGGACCCGACACCGTACGCGCCGAGCGCGAGGGCGAGCGCGGAGTCATCGAGGCCGAACACGCCCTTGGCGTAGACGACGGAGTTGACCAGGACAATCGCGGTGCCGGCTGCGACGACGATGTTAGCGGCCATCAGGAAGCGGAGGCTGGGGGTGCGGGCGAAGACGCGCAGGCCGGTGGGCAGCCGTTCCCAGAAGGTACCGGTGATCGCCTCCGGGACGTGAGCGGGGAGGCGGGCGATGAGGACGAGGGTGGCGGAGGCTGCGAAACCGAGCGCGGTGCCGATGAACAGGTTGTTGTAGCTGATCACGGTGAGCAGGGCTGCGGCGATGACAGGGCTGAGGATCGAGTCCAGGTCGTAGGCGAGGCGGGAGAGCGCGAGCGCACGGGTGTACTGCTGGAGGTCGGGCAGCACGCTCGGGATGAGCGATTGGAACGCGGGGGTGAAGGTCGCAGACGCGGATTGCAGCACGAACACGAGCAGGTAGATCTGCCAGGTGTCCTGGACGAAGGGCAGGGTGAGCGCGATCGCGAGTCGGACCGCGTCGGCGCCGACCAGGACGGCCTTTTTGGGGAGCCGGTCCACGAGCGCTGCGACCAGGGGTGCGACGCCGACGTAGGCGACCATCTTGATCGTCAGCGCGGTGCCGAGCACCGATCCGGCGGCGTCGCCGGCGATCTGGAACGCGAGCAGTCCGAGGGCGACGGTGAGCAGCCCGGTGCCGACCAGGGCGATGACCTGGGCGAAGAACAGCGCCCGGTACGTGCCGTTGCGGAGGACGGTGATCATGACGGCCCGGGTCGGGTGGTGTCGGCTTCGGTGTGGTGGTGCGGGACGGTGCCGCCAAGGGAGTGCTCTGCTTGGAAGATCGCGTCCGTGACGAGCTGGCGGGCGTGTTCGTCGGCGAGGGCGTAGAAGACGCGGGTGCCGTCTTGCCGGGTGGTGACCATGCGGGCCAGGCGCAGCTTGGCCAGGTGCTGGGAGACGGCGGCCGGGGACTTGTCGACGATGTCGGCGATGTGGTTCACGGACAGCTCCCCCGCCCCGTCCAGCGCGAGGATGATCCGCACGCGGGTGGCGTCGGCGAGCATGGTGAAGACCTCGACGGCGAGCTCGACGTACAGGCTGTCGGGGTCGCGACCGCACGTCTTGTTATCTGCATCCATACGCAGATTATTTCATATGGAGGGCGCGGCCGGCAGCTGACGAGAATGCTCAGTCGAGATGACGCGCGCGATGCAGCAGAGCATCCATGCCGAATTCGAGGTGCGCGGCGACGTTGTCGCCGAGGAAGAGATCGCGGACGCTGGTCAGGGCGGGGAACGAATGCGAGGCGAGTTCCTGCTCGAAACGGTGGGCGCCGTCCTCAGGGGTGGTCTGCTCTTCGTGGACGAGGCCGACCACGAGGTAGTTGAGACTCCAGAAGGTGGTGACCGCGAGGTCGGGGTCGACGCCGGCATCGAGCAGCGCGGCGATCACCGCCTCCCCCAGGCGCAGGGTGTTGGTCTCGGAGACCCGCGTGCCCGAGACGAGGTGCGCGCCGTCGCGGTGGTTCAGCAGGACCTGACGGTAGCGGCGGAAGATCTCCTTGACCCGGTCGATCGGCGGGTGCGGGAGGTCGTCGAAGGAGAGCTCGCCGAGGATGGCGTCGGCCATCAGGTCGAGCAGGCGCGCCTTGCTTCCCACCTGCAGTGACACCGAGTTGAGGTGGACGTCGAGGTGTCGGGCGATCCCCCGGAGGGTGATGGCGTCCGCTCCGTCGCGATCGAGCAGGAGCAGGGCGGCGTGGATGACGTCGCGGCGGGACAGTCGGTCGGCCACAGGGTTCTCCTCGGGGTTGGTCAGTGACCAACATTGTAGTAGCTTGGTCACCGACCAAGAGTGTTGGTCACTGACCAAGTGAGGGAGCAGGACATGGGTGCGGGTCACAATCACGGTGCGCCGGCGAGCGAGGCGGGAGCGCCTGGGGATCACCGGGCACGTCTGTGGATCGCGTTTGGTCTGACGACGACGATCGTGGTCGCGCAGGCGATCGGGTCTGTCGTCACCGGCAGCCTGGCGCTGCTGACGGACACCGCCCACGCGATCACCGACGCATCCGGACTGCTGGTCGCGCTGATCGCCGCGACCTTGATGCTGCGGCCGGCCAACCCGAAGCGGACCTGGGGGTTCCGGCGGATCGAGGTGATCGCCGCGCTCGGACAGGCCGCGCTGCTGCTGGTGGTCGGCACCTACGCCGCCATCGAGGGCATCCGGCGTCTGTTCGAGCCGCCGGAGGTCGCCGCCGGCGAGATGCTCGTGTTCGGCATCGTGGGACTGGCCGCGAATGTCGTGGCGATCGTGATCTTGTCGTCGAGCCGCGGCGCGAACTTCAACATGCGTGCCGCGTTCCTGGAGGTGATCAACGATGCACTCGGCTCCCTCGGAGTGATCGTGGCCGCGATCGTGATCGCCACGACCGGCTTCCAGCAGGCCGACGCGATAGCGGGCCTCCTGATCGCCGGGCTGATCGTGCCGCGCGCGATCATCCTGATGCGTGACACCACCCGGGTGCTCATGGAGTTCACCCCCGCCGGGCTCGACTTGGACGAGGTGCGCCGGCATATCCTCGAGCTCAAGCACGTCACCGACGTACACGACCTGCACGCGTCGACGGTCGCGACGGGCCTGCCCACCCTAACCGCCCACATCGTGGTCGAGGACGAGTGCTTCACCGATGGGCATGCCGCAGAGGTGTTGCACGAGGTCCGCGAATGCGTGGCCGGGCACTTCCCGGTGTCGATCCAGCACTCGACCTTCCAGGTCGAGACCGCGCACCTCACCGAGGACGAGTCGGCCCTGGTCCGGCACCGCTGAGCGCGGCTAGCAGCTCACGGGAGCAGTGTCTCGAAGGCCCCGCCGTGCTGATGCCGGTCCCAGATGGAGCCGGCGATCTGGGCGGCGTCGATGCTGGGGAAGCTGCCGTCCGCGTTCCATTCGGCGGCGGCGTCCGCGGCGGCGCTGCCCTCGATCATCGCGGCGACGAAGGTTGCCCCGACGAACACATCGCCGGCGAGCTCATCGCGCAGGGTAGCGAGGTAGTTGCGGGCGGCGGCCATCGCCGGGGCGGGACCACTCATCCCGGCGGGTGCGCCCAGGGCGCTGGCGCCGTTGACGTAGAAGATCGCACCGTGCTCGCTACCTCGGAGGTCCGCCAGGGTGAGTTGAACGGTGGTGATCAGCGGGTAGAGGAACAGGTCCGCGAAGGTGCGGGCCTGTTCGCTGGTGAGATCTGCCGCCGGGACGAATCCGTCGTCGGAGGCCGCGGTGAAGGCGATCGCGTCGATCCGCCCGAGCCGCTCGCGCACCTGGTCGATGACCGTGCGCAGCTCGTGCGGGTTTGTGATGTCGGCGGGGAACGCGGCGATCTCGCCGCCGTTGCGGCGGATGCTGTCGGCCAGAGCGGTGAGCGGGTCGGATCGGCGGGCGACGAGGGCGACGTTCCAGCCTTCGGCGGCGTAGGTGTGTGCGAGGGCGCGGCCGGTGCCGGGTCCGGCGCCGAGGATGAGCAGGGTGGCGGTCATGGGTGTCCTTCGGGGTGGGGTGGGTCAGTCGAGGCCGCGCGGGTGCTGCAGCGGGAGGGCAGCGACAGTGGGGTGGTCGAGACCGAGAACACCGGTCTTGGCGGCACCGCCGGGTGAACCGAGCTCGGTGAAGAACTCGACGTTGACGGTGTAGTAGTCGGCCCACTCGTCGGGGAGGTCATCTTCGTAGTAGATCGCTTCGACCGGGCAGACGGGCTCGCAGGCACCGCAGTCGACGCATTCGTCGGGATGGATGTAGAGCATCCGGTCGCCCTCGTAGATGCAGTCCACCGGGCACTCGTCCAGACAGGCGCGGTCGGTGACGTCCACGCAGGGCAGTGCGATCACATAGGTCATCAGTAGGGTCTACTCGGTGACGTTGATGATCATCGTGAGCCCGCCGGCGCCGTCGGTCTCGACGTTGTTGTTGGTCGTGTGGTGGTTGATGTGGCAGTGGATGAGCCACTTGCCGGGCTCCAGCGCCTCCCAGATCACGTCGTAGCGTTGACCGGGCCCGATGTTGATGGTGTCGGCTTTGAATTGTTGGTCTTCGGCGAGGGATTCACCGTCGCGGGCGACGACGGTGAACGGGCCGCCGTGGATGTGCATCGGGTGGATGCCGACGGTGTTCGAGCCGATGAAGCGGACCCTGAGGGTCTCGCCAACTTTCATGTCGATGGTTTCGGTGGCCGGGTACGCCTTGCCGTTGATGGTGAAGTAGTTCGGCATCCCTCCTTCCATCGGCATCGCCGGATAGGTCAGGCCTTCTCGGTTGAGCCATTCCTGCAGCTGGATCGTGTAATCGTGATCTGCTGGTGGCTGCTGGGACGGGTCGGCCGGGTCGATGATGAGGGCCCCGTAGAGGCCAAGGGATTGCTGCCGGTCGGCGTGGTCGTGGGAGTGGTAGAAGAAGGTGCCCCACTGCTTGACGGTGTACTCGTAGCTGTACGTGTCACCGGGCTCGATCGGGTCCTGGGTGATGCCGGCAGGGCCGTCCATCTCGTTGGGGACGTCCAGGCCGTGCCAGTGCACAGTGGTGGTTTCGCCGAGCTTGTTGGTGACGTCGATGCGGATCCGGTCGCCTTGGGTGAAGTTCAGCCGGGGCCCGGGCACCTGCCCGTTGTACGCGTATGCGTCGACGGCAACACCAGGGAGGATCTCCCATCGGATCAGGGAGACAGTGAGCTCGTAGATCTTCACGCCATCCTCGATCCGGGAAGGCTCGAGGACCTCGTCACCACGGGTGTCCACGTCGTAGGCGCTGGTGACGTCCCGCGGATCGACCGCAGCCATGTCCTCCATCGCCTCGGCGGGAGTGTCGCGGGTCATGATCATGCCCGGCGGCATGATCAGACCTCCGACGTCTTCGGCGCTGAGGGTCATGTTGACCGCGTTGGCGGGGGCGACCATGCCCACGATCAGTGCGATCGTCGCGAACGAGGCAACGACGGTCAGCTGCGGCACAGTGACCTTGCTTGCCCCATTGGGCTGATGCTGCTCATGCTCGGATGGCTGTTGCGCATCGTCATGCCCCGCTCCGGATCCGGCGGCCATCGCCGCGTGCCCGGCGTGTTCAGGCTGCGGATCGGTGGCCGGCTCCTTGCGCTGAGTCATCAGTCCGTGCTTGATGCCCTTCTTCACCATCCACACGTTGGAGGGGTAGGCCAGCGCAAAGCCGGCGGCAACACCGACGGACATCACGGCCCAGAAGATGAGTTCAGTGGGGACCATGGCCCGCATGTCCCGCCCCATCATCAGCAGCGACATCACCGGCGCCATCCCGGCCATCATGAAGTTCATGCTGATGAATTCCGGCAGGAACGAGCGGCGCACGTTCTGCCAGTAGGTGCCTCCCATCATGTTCTTCATGAACAGGGCCTGGAAGATGAAGAGCCCGAAAGCGAATCCGGCGATGTACTCGATGATCAGATCGAGCCACATCGGCAGGCCCAGGGTAGAGACGATCACCGCGGCGGCGATGATTCCCGTCGCGTCTCCGGCCACGCAGTGAATGGTCGATCCGATGCCCTGCTTCCAGAGGGGCTTTGTGAACTCTTCGTGCTCCCCCGGCCGTGGCTCCTTGTCCGCCAGGACATATAGGAGCGCACCGATGGGTCCGAGGTAGAGGGTGACGAGGATAAAGCCCCACTTCATCACGGTGGGCTCGGGGTTGCTTCGGAACTGGTCGACGCCGACCCAAAGGGTACTGATGGCTACAAGGACGAACCAGCCGACCAGGAAGTAGTCGATGGGTTGGATCAGCATGGCGCTCCTTTTCGCCGAGCCGGTCGGTGCGAAGGAGGCTCAGACCCGTATAGCCTACCCCCGCAGGGTATCCACGATTGGTGGTGTGCCTGCTCGTGCCCCTGGCTCCTCCGGCTGATTCATCAGCGTGATTGCTAAAGTGAGCGCCACCATGGTGTCGGCGCTGCGTTCTCCGGGAGACGCCCTGCGGGGCGATCGGTGGCTGGTGCTGCGTGCCATTACGGTGCTGGGCTTGGGGTTGCTGGTCTGCGCCGGGATCTTCTCGAGCACGCATGCCGAGGAGGGCTCCTCGGGAACGGGGACCGCGGTCAGTGTTGTCACCCCGGAGCTTGTGGCGGATGCGCCTGCAGGAGCAGCCGCTAGCGCGGAGACGGTCGCGGTGCCTACGGATGGGGCGCTCGGTGCAGCGGCATGTTTCATCGGGGTGCTGTGCACGCTGCTGATCTTTACCCTGATCCGCGCGTTCGTGTTGCGGGGGCGGGCCGCACCGTTGCGGGCGCCCCACGTGCGACGTCCGCTGCGCGCCATGCCCATGCCGGGCGGTGCGCCGCCCACGCCGATATCGCTCGTCCAGTTGTCGATTTCTCGAACCTGAGAACCGGGTCGCCGTCCCGTTGTGGGCGGCTCCTCCCCCGCCATCGGCGGGGATGATGACCTGCCGTTTTCGTGTTCTTGGAGAGCTTCGTGACTCATTTTTCGGGGGCGACGCCTGTCGCCGCTGCGGCCACCCCGCCGGGTGTGTGCCGTATTGACCTGTTTTTCTGCCCACCCGAGCCGTTCACCACCGTCCCGGGGGTGCTCGGTTCTGCTGTGACGCGGCGGGCGGGGCTGTCCCTGCGCCCTGGCATCGCGTTCGGTGAGTCTGTGGGGTACGGCTGGTGACCGCGCCGGGACTGTCGCATCGCCGCGCCATCATTGTCGGCGCCGGGCAGGCGGGCCTGGCGGTCGCCGCGGGGCTGATCGCTCGCGGTCTGCGCCCGCAGCAGGATTTCGTGGTCATCGATGCGGCGCCGCGCGGACAGCGCAGTTGGGCGTCCCGGTGGCATTCGATGGAGCTGCTGAGTCCGGCGCGGCACAGCACGCTGCCGGGACTGCCGCTGCCTGGCGATCCCCGACGGCGCCCGCGAGCCGATGAGATCCTCGAGTATCTGGACTCGGTGGAGGCCGCGCTGGGGGTCACCCCGGTGTGGTCAATCCGGGCCTTGGGGCTCGAGCGGCGCGGCGACGGGATGGCGTTGACGCTGTCCACGACAGCGGGCGAGGTGCAGACCCGCAACGTGGTGTGTGCGACGGGCGCGTCCGCGCGCCCGCGCGTCCCCGAATGGGTCACCCGGATGCGGGTTCCCGGAGTGCGGATCCACAGCAGCGACTACCACTACCCGAAGCAGGTCCCGGCGGGCAACGTGCTGGTCGTGGGCGGCGGCAATAGCGGCGTCCAGATCGCGCGTGAGCTCGCACCCTCGCACACCGTCACTCTGTCCACGCGCACCCCGCGACGTCACCGTCCAGCGATGCGGTATCCCGCCGCCGCCGGCACCTCCACGTCGTGGACGTCGGGGGCGCAGGTGCCCGAACCCGTCTTCGGGAACAGGGATGAGCAGCTCCGGCAGGCCGGGGTGAAGCTGGTGCCGGCCGTGATGGATGTGCAGGACCCGTCGACGGTGGTGCTGGCTGACGGCGAGCAGGTGCGGGGAATCGATTCGGTGATCCTCGCGACCGGGTACCGGGCGGGTGACGAATGGCTGCCCGAGGTGGTGCGAACCGAACCCTCCCGCCGCACCCTCACCTCAATGCCGGGCCTGTTCGTGGCGGGGATCCCCGCGTACAGTCGGCGGCGAGCCGACACGCTGGCCGGAGTGGGGCGTGACGCGGCCGCGATCGCTCGACAGATCGTGGACCGGCCGTGAACCGCGGCGGACACCAGCGGCGGCCGCGGGCTTGGTGGCGGCGGTCCCGTCCGGAGCATCCGCGGAGTGACCAGCGCGACGAGGTCGCCGACGCGGCTCGGCGGTACCGTCGGCAGCGCCGCTTCGTGCGTCTCGGGCAGGTTCTCATGTTGGCCGGTGTGGTGGTCGCGGTGGCGCACTGGTTGATGCACCTGGAGATCTTCGGCCCGGGGCAACCGGAAGGGTGGGTGGATCTGGCCGCGGGGTACCCGATGGGTGCGCTGCTACTCCTGGTGGGAGCGGTCATCGCGGGACGGAAACCGGCATGACACGCCTCCGCGATTCCGGCGCGCTCCGCGTTCTCCCCCCACTCCCCCGGACCCGTCGGCAGGATCAGGGACGGGAGCGGGCACCACTGCTGCCGTTGTGGGCGGCGCTGCCGGCAGCGGCCGTGGCCGGGATCCTCATGGACCTCGCCTACCCGGAGGTGGGCTGGTGGCCGGCCGCGTTCCTGGCAGCCGGGGTGCTGCTGGTCGCCGCGATCGGCCGCAGCGTGGCCGGTTCCCTCGCGGTCGGGCTGGTGTTTGGGCTGGTGTTCTTCTCCCTGGTGGTGTCGTGGACGTCCCGGTACCTGGGGCCGGTGCCGTGGGCGGCGCTGACGGTGGTCGAGGGGGCACTGACCGCGGTGTGGGTGATCCCGCTGACGTTGGCGTACCGGTGGGTTCCCCGGCTTGTTCCTCCGGGGACGGTGCGTCTGGTGCTGCTTCCCGGTGTGGTGGCCGCGCTGTGGACGGGCAGGGAGGTGATGCTCGGGGCGTGGCCGTACGGCGGGTTCCCGTGGGCGCGTCTGGGGATGACGCAGTCAGAGTCTCCCGCCGCGGCGGTCGCGTCGTGGGTGGGGGTGAGCGGGTTGAGCTTCGTGATGGTGTTTGCCGTTGCGGTCAGCATCGAGTGGGCACGCACCCGCGCCTGGCGATACCCGCCGCGCACACTGGTTCCTGCCGCGACGATCGGCGTCCTGCTGCTCACGCCGGCGTTCCCGACGACCCCGGCCGGGACGATGCGGGTCGGCGCCGTGCAGGGCAACGGCCCCTCCGGGTATTTCGATCAACGCGGCCCGTGGTCGATCGCGTCGGCGCAGGGTGACGCGTCGGCCGCGCTGGCGGGCACCGATCTGGATCTGCTGGTCTGGCCGGAGGGGTTGGACGACGACCCGTTCGACAGTGACTACCTCGCCGCCTACCTGACCGGGGTCAGTGAGCGGGCGGGGGCGCCGCTGCTGGCGAACGCCGCTACCAGGGTCGACGGGAAGTTCTACAACACGTCGTTCCTGTGGGACCCGACGCTCAGCTCGACCCCGCCCAGGGACCAGCTGCAGACACACGCGAAACGCAACCCGGTGCCGTTCGGCGAGTACGTTCCCGATCGGGACTTCTACATGATGTTGGCCCCGGATCTGGTGGGGCTGATCCAGCGGGAGTATGCGCACGGGACCAACCCGCCGGTCGTGTCGGTGGGCGGCACCAGAGTCGGGCTGGCGATCTGCTTCGACGTCATCTATGACCAGGTGATCTCCGAGAGCATCAGTGCCGGTGCGGAGCTGTTGGTGTTCCAGACCAACAACGCCGATTTCCGTGGCACGGATGAGAATCTGCAGCAGCTCGCGTTCGCGCGAATGCGGGCGATCGAGACCGGCCGGTCCGTCGTGAACGTGTCGACCGTCGGGACGAGCCAGATCATCCGTCCCGACGGGTCCACGATGGCCTCGCTACCCGCCGATGAGCCGGGCGTGATGGCCGAGGCCGTCGAACTGCGCACCGGCGTCACCCCGGGGGCTGTCGCGGGCGGATTCATCTCCACCGTGACGGTGTGGAACGGGCTGATTCTTCTCACTCTCGCCGGTGTGCTGGTGCTCCGGCAGGACCGGCGCCGCGGCGACCGGCCTGCCGGAGGGGCGGGTTAGAGCGTCGCGAGCAGGTCGGTGCAGGCCTGCTCGCAGCGGCGGCAGGCCTCGGCGCAGACCCGGCAGTGCTCGTGCATGTCGGCGTGCGCGTCGCACTCGGCCGCACATGCGGTGCAGGCGGCGCGGAGGGCCTCCAGGGTGGCGCGGAGGATGGTCGTGTCGGGAGTGGTGCGACGGGAGAGGATCCGTGCGGTGGCGTCGCACAGGTCGGCGCAGTCCTGGTTGATGCGGATGCAGGTGGTGAGCTCGGCGACCATCTCTTCGCTGAGACAGGCGTCCGCGCACGCGGTGCAGGCCTGCCCGCACTCCAGGCATGCGTCGATGCAGGCCAGCAGAGCGTCTCGTGCCGGTCCGTCGAGCGGGCGCGGGTGGGTGTCGATCATCTGGGCGGTGACAGTCATGGTTCCTCCGGGGTCGTGGGAGGCGCCACGCTACCTGGGGCGCTGCACGGGCCGCGACCCCCTTCGTTTACGGTGCGGGGGTATGGTACGGGCATTAGGCTGGGAGGGATGATCAGCCTGTCCGCGCTGCGTACCCGGCTGCCGCGTTCGACGCGGTGGCTGCTCCTGGTGTGCTTCGCGGCCGCGATCATCGTCGGGCTGATGGGCATGCACACCCTGGCCTCCTCCCACGCGCCGGCGATGTCGTCGACGGCGGAGATGACCGGCGCCACCGTTCCCGAGGGTCATCACGGCGCAGCCACTGCCCCGGTGGACGACGCGGGGCACGGGTGTGTGACGTGCAGCCCGGAGGGCGGTCACGACGCGCTGATGGTGATGTGCGTGCTGGCGCTGCTGGCGACGGTGCTGCTCCTCCTGCTCCCTCGGCTGATCCGCGGGACACCGCAGGAACGGGCCACATGGTGGCCGGTGATGTTCGTAGCGCGGCCGGCTCCGAGCCGCCCGCCTTCACTGCGGGAGTTGTCGATCAGTCGGACGTGAACGCGCCGGACCCCGCCGTCCGGTGGGGTTTGTTGCCGTGCCCGTTCGCGGGCGTTCACGTACACCCAAGAGAAGGACTGATTGATGATGATGAAGAAGAAGCTCCGCACCGCAGCACTCGTCGCCGTTCCGCTGGCGACGGCCCTGTTCCTCGCTGGGTGCGCCGGCAGCGGCGACTCGATGCCGGGCATGGATCACGGCGGCGGGTCCTCGTCGGCGCCATCGGAGTCCGCAGAGGCGGACTTCAACATGGCCGATTCGATGTTCGCGATGATGATGATCCCCCACCACCAGCAGGCGGTGGAGATGAGCGACATGATCCTCGCCAAGAGCGACGTCGACCAGCAGGTGCTGGATCTGGCGCAGCAGATCAAGGATGCGCAGCAGCCGGAGATCGACACGATGCAGGGCTGGCTCGATGACTGGGGCATGTCCGCCGACGATATGGACATGGGCGACATGGACCACGGCGGCGGGATGATGTCCGAGGAGGACATGGCGCAGCTGGAGGCCGCGACCGGCGCCGACGCTGCCCGGATGTTCCTCGAGCAGATGATCGAGCACCACAAGGGCGCGATCGAGATGGCCGAGACCGAGCTGGCCGACGGGAAGAACCCGGACGCGAAGGAACTGGCCCAGGCGGTGGTGGACACGCAGTCCGCGGAGATCACCACCATGGAAGATCTGCTCGCTCAGCTCTGAGGCACCCCGGTGGGGCGTCACCGATGGTGGCGCCCCACCCTGATCGTGGAGGGTGCATATGCGCGTCCGTTTCAAGGCGGCGGCCGTGATCGCCGCCGTCATGTCCGTGCCTGTCGTGTTGGCGGGGTGCGCGAGCACGCCCGCGTCGACAGGGGAAGAACACACCGCGTTGTCCACGCATGTGCACGCGGTGGTCGTGGACCCGGAGACGGGGCAGCTGCTGCTGGGCACCCACGAGGGCATCTACGAGGTGTCCGAATCGGGTGAGCTCGGCGGCCGGGTCAGTACCGCCGACTTCGACGCGATGGGGTTGACGGCGACGTCGCAGGGCCTGATCGCGTCCGGGCACCCGGGCCCGCAGACCCCCGAAGAGTGGGGAGCACCGAATCTGGGAGTGATCCGCAGTGTCGACGGCGGCGCGAACTGGGAACCCGTCGCGTTCACCGGGGAGAAAGACTTCCATGCGCTCACCGCGGGCGCCGATGACACCGTGTACGGGTTGGCGACCGACGACACCGACCTGTTGCGCAGCGTCGATGCCGGCGCCACCTGGACTCCGACGGGCGCGCAGGTGCCGGCGGTGAGTTTGACCGCGGATGCCAGCGGCCGGGTGGTCGCGGCGACCGCGGACGGGGTGACCGTGAGCACGGACCGGGGGGCGTCGTTCTCGGCGTGGCCGGATGCGCCGCTGCTGTACACGCTGGGAGCGTCCCCGGATCGGAAGCGGCTGGTCGGGGTCGGCACCGATGACCGGATCTGGGTGCTCGGGTCCGGGGAGGACCAGTGGCGGGAGGCCGGCACGGTGCACGAGCAGGCGCAGGCGGTGGGGATCGACGCGGACGGCCGGGTCGTCGTGGTCGACGCCAGCGGCATCACCGTGCTGCCCCAGTAGCGGGGGCCGCACGGCGGCTGCGGTGACGGGTGGAGGTGCCTACGGGAGTCGAACCCGTCTGGGCGGCTTTGCAGGCCGCTGCCTCGCCGCTCGGCCAAGGCACCAGGTTCCGCCCCGACGTGGGGCGGGGGGATGCCGGACGGGTCGTCCGTCTGGTCCGGGTTAGGACCGGACCAGACGGGCGATCGCGTCGCTGGCTTCCTTGATCTTTTGCTCGGCCTGGTCGCCGTCCATCCGTGCTGCGTCGATCACACAGTGCTTGAGGTGATCGTCGAGCAGCCCGATCGCGACGGCCTGCAGGGCGCTGGTGAGAGCGCTGATCTGGGTGAGGATGTCGATGCAGTACTTCTCGTCATCGACCATCTTCGAGATCCCGCGCGCCTGACCCTCGATGCGCTTGAGCCGGTTCAGGTACTTGTCTTTGTCGGTGATGTACCCGTGAGTGGTGTGCGTCGTGTCGACGGTGGGTGTGGACATGGCCGGTTCCTTCGGTCAGCGGTCGAGGACCGCGCGGGTGCTCGCTTCGGGTGTGAGGTCGATTCGGCGCAGCAGCTGCGCGTTCAGGGCGACCACGACGGTGGACAGCGACATCAGGATCGCACCGACCGACATGGGAAGCACGAACCCGATCGGGGCCAGCACGCCGGCGGCGAGCGGCACGGAGATCAGGTTGTAGCCTGCAGCCCACCACAGATTCTGCTTCATCTTCCCGTACGCCGCGCGGGAGAGCTGGATCACCGACAGCACCGACCGGGGGTCGGAGCTGGCGAGGATTACCCCGGCGGAGGCGATGGCGACGTCCGTGCCGGCGCCGATGGCGATGCCGACGTCGGCCTGCGCGAGGGCGGGGGCGTCGTTGACGCCGTCTCCGACCATGGCGACCTTGCGGCCTTCCTTCTGCAGCTCGGCGACCTTGCTGGACTTGTCCTCGGGGCGCACGTGCGCGAACACCCGGTCGATGCCCAGCTCGCTGCCGACGGCGTTCGCGACGGCTTCGGCGTCGCCGGTGATCATGACCACCTGCACGCCGAGCTTGTGCAGCGCCTCGACGGCTTCGCGGGACTCGGGACGGATCTCGTCGGCGAGCTTGAGCCCACCGATGACTTTCCCGTCACGGGTGACGTGCAGGATGATTGCGCCCTCACCACGCCAGCTGTCAGCCTGGTCGACCTCACGGGCGCCGACCTCCTCGAGCAGGCGGGGGCCGCCGACGCGGATCTCCGCACCGTCGACGGTGGCGGTGACGCCCACCGCCGGTGAGGAGCTGAACCCGGTCGCCTTGGGCAGGGTGAGGTTCTTCTCCTGCGCGGCACGGACGATGGCCTTGGCGAGCGGGTGCTCACTGTCGGCCTCGGCCGCCGCGGCGATCGCAAGCACCTGGTCAGCGTCCAGGTCACCGATCGGCTCCACCGCCGAGACGGTGGGCTCACCCTTGGTGAGGGTGCCGGTCTTATCGAACAGGACGGTGTCGACGGTGCGCATGCTCTCCAGCGCGAGCCGGTCCTTGACCAGCACCCCGCCGCGGGCGGCGCGCTCGGTGGCGATGGAGACCACCAGCGGGATCGCCAGGCCCAGCGCGTGGGGGCAGGCGATGACCAGGACGGTGATGGTGCGGATCACGGCTTCGTCGGGGTTGCCGACGAGGGTCCACACCACCGCGGTGATGGCGGCGGCGATCAGTGCGAACCAGAACAGCAGGGCCGCGGCACGGTCCGCGATCCGCTGCGCACGGGAGGAGGAGTTCTGCGCCTCGGTGACCAGCCGCTGGATGCCGGCGAGGGTGGTCTCGTCGCCGGTGGCGGTGACCTCCACGCGCAGCCCGGAGTCGGTGGCGACGGTGCCGGCGGTGACCGGGTCGCCGGTGCCGCGGGCGACCGGGCGGGATTCGCCGGTGACCATGGACTCGTCCATGTCGGCGCGGCCGTCGACGATCTTCCCGTCGGCGGGGACGCTGCCGCCGGGGCGGACCACGACGACATCCCCGACGGCCAGGTCGGCGGGTGAGACCTTGACGATCTGGTCTCCTTCGACTCGCTCGGCCTCATCGGGCAGCAGCGCGGCCAGGGTGTCGAGGGCGGAGCTGGTCTGGGCGAGGGAGCGCATCTCGATCCAGTGACCGAGCAGCATGATCACGATCAGCAGCGCCAGCTCCCACCAGAACTCGAGCTCGTGGTGCAGCAGCCCCAGCGTGGCGCCCCAGGACGCGAAGAACGCGACCGTGATCGCCAGGCCGATCAGCAGCATCATCCCGGGCTTGCGCGAGCGCAGCTCGCTGACCGCGCCGGTCAGGAACGGCCACCCGCCCCACACGTACATGACGGTGCCGAGCACCGGGGCGATGAACCGGGCCCAGCCGGGGACCTCGTAGCCGAGGATCATCGCGAACATCGGGGAGAACGCCACCACGGGGACGGCGATGATCAGGTTGATCCAGAACAGCCGCCGGAACTGGCCGACGTGGTCGCCGTGCCCGGCGTGCCCGCCATGGCCTCCGCCGTGGCCGGAGTGGTCCATCTGGCCGCCGGCGTGCTGGCCGTGGCTGGGCTGCACGTCGTGCCCGGTGTGGGTGTCGTGCTGCGTGGGCGGCTCCGGGGTGTGGTCGCCGTGCTCGCCGGTGGCGGTGGCGGCCTTGCCGGTGGGGTGGTTGGTGTGGTGTGCGTGCGGGTCGGTCATCAGTTCACTTCCCTGTGCCTAGCGGTTATTTCGAGTCTGCCGTGCCGGTCCCGGTGGAGGCGAGGGCCTCCGCGTCGGGGCCGGTCGGGGTGTGCAGCTTGGGCATCCAGCCGAAGACGGCGGGGGCGGCGTCCAAGCCGAGGACACCGACGGGGACCGGGCCGTGCTGGCGGATGACCACCAGCGGCTCGGAGCTGTCGATGCGGGTGTCGGTGCGGGTGTCGGTCAGTCCGGCGCCGGCGATCATCGCGCCGTGGACTGTGGCGGTGAACGGGGCGCGAGGCTGGTAGCTGCCGGGCTGCTCCCCCGCGCCGAGATCGGCGAGCAGGGTGCGGGCGGCGTGCTCGCCCTGCGCGGCCGCGTCGGACCAGTGATCGATCCGCCACGCCCCGAGGGCGGGGTCATCGTGCACGGCGACGCCGCCGGCGGCGTAGACGTGCGCGGCCGCGGTGCGCAGGCTCTCGTCGACCGGCACGGGTCCGTCCCACGGGGATGGTGCGGTGGGGGTGGTGCCGTGGGCGATGAGGAGGAGGTCGGCGGGCAGGGCGGTGCCGTCGTCGAGGGTCAGCTCGAGCCGGTCACCGCTCTCCTGTACCCCGGTGAGAGTGCGGCCGAACGCGGTGTCCAGATTCGCGTGGTGGGCGTCGTTGAGGCGTTCCGCGAGCTCGGCGCCGAATACCCGGACGCCCGGGGTGGTGTCGCGGGTGAGGAGGGTGACCTGGTGGCCGCGTTCGCGCAGCAGTGTCGCGGTCTCCGCGGCGACCAGCCCGGCCCCGGAGATCACGACCTGTGCGGGCCGCCCGAGCCCGGCGATCAGGTCGCGGACGGTGATCGCGTCTTCCAGGGAATGCAGCGTGGTGATCCGAGCTGTTCCCGTGGTGGCACCGGGGATGGTGTCCTCCAGGAGCCGCGGGGTGCTGCCGGTGGCGAGGATGAGGGCGTCGTAGTGCTCGACGCGGCCGGACGCGAACCGGACGGTCTTGTTCTCCGGGTCCACGTCCACCGCTGTGTCCGCCTCGGCGGCGACACCGGGGATGGCGGCTTGCTCGGGGGTGAGCAGCCCCACGGCGACGCCCTTGTTGACCAGGGTGCGGTTGTAGGGGGTTTCGCCGGTGCGCCCGATCAGGGTGACGGTCACCGTGTCCGTGCCCGCGAGGACGCGGGCGGCGGCTGTGCCGGCGGCGCCGGCACCCAGGATGAGGATCTTCTGGGGTGACATGTCGTTCCTTGAGAGGGTCTGTGGGGCCCGGATGTTCCGGGCCCCCGAGGGTGGTGTCAGGCGGCCTTGACGTACTTTTCGGGGTCGGCGTCGAAGAGCGGACCGCACGCGGCGCAGCAGAACCAGTACCGCTCGCCTTCGTAGTCCCGGTACAGGCCCTGGGCCTCGGCGACGCTCTTGCTGACGGTGCTGCCGGGCATCACGGGACAGACGACGACGTCGTTCGCGTCGGCGGGGGCCTCGTGGTGGTGGTCGTGGTCGTGGCTCATGGCGGGTGTTCTTTCTGTCGGTTGTCGACGGCCGAGCGGCCGTCGGTCCGGCACGGTGTGCGCCTGGGACTCCCCTAGCGTATACCCCGTATGGGTATCACAACAGGCGGGTGCCGCCTGCTATTCCCGTCCGGGTCGACCTCATTGGCGGTAGGCGAGGACGGTCATCATGCCGGCCTCGCCGTGGTAGATGTTGTGGCAGTGGGCCATCCACCGTCCGGGGTTGTCGGCGTCGAACTCCAGCTCGAGCGTTTGCTTGGGGAGCACGATGGAGGTGTCTTTGCGGGGGCCGCCGCCGGTGTGCTGGTAGGTGTGCCCGTGCAGGTGGAACGGGTGCCACATGTCGGTGTCGTTGGTGACGGTCAGCCGCACGCGTTCGCCCGCGGTGAGCGGGTGTGCGTCGCGGAGTGGGTCGTGCATGTCGAACTGGCGGCCGTTGAAGCCCCAGTCGTAGTCGGCCATGCTGCCGGTGAGGGTCAGCGCGATGGTGCGGTCGGCGTCACGCCGGTCGAGGGTGACCGCGGCGGTCGCGGCCAGCCGCTCGGCGGTCGCGACCTGGGCGCCCTCCCCCAGCTCGGTGATCTGCACGTCCGCGGCCGGCGCCTGCCCGCCGCCGGTGCGGACGAGCGCGAAGCCGCGTTCGCGTTTGCCTTCGGCTTCGGCGATGAGCGGGAACACTCCGTCGCCGAGGGTGACGAGCACGTCGTAGCGTTCACCCATCCCCAGCAGGACGCTGTCGACCTCGACCGGGTCGACGGGGTACCCGTCGGTGTGGGTGACGGTGAGCCTGTGTCCGCCGAGCGCGACCCGGAATGCGGTGTCTCCACCGGCGTTGATCAGGCGGATCCGGACCCGGGATCCGGGGGTGCCGGTGAACTGGGCGGGGTCGGCGGCGGGTTTGCCGTTGATCAGGTAGTGCGGGTAGTAGACGTCGCCGGCGTCACCGCCGAGCAGGTCGGAGGTCGCGCCCATCAGCATGTTGCCCATCCGCATGAACATGTCACCGTGGCCGCCCATCTCCCCCATCCCCTGCCGCAGCTGCTCGAGCACCTCGTCGGGGGTGGCGGTGACGCCGTCGAGCCAGTCGTCGAGGATGATGACCCATTCGTCGTCGTAGCGGAGCGGTTCGTTGGGGTCCTCGACGATGAGCGCGCCGTACAGTCCGGTGTCCAGCTGGGCGCCGACGTGCGGGTGGAACCAGTGGGTGCCCGGATCGGGGGCGGTGAACTCGTACCGGAAGGAGTCGCCGGCGGCGATGGGCTGCTGGGTGAGCGGGGGGACACCGTCCATGTCGTTGCGCAGCGCGAGCCCGTGCCAGTGCACGGAAGTGTCGAAGGGGAGATCGTTGCGCAGCGTCGCCTGCAGGGTGTCCCCGGCACGTACCCGCAGGACCGGTCCGGGCACCGACCCGTAGGAGAACGTCGCCGCGGCGGTGCCGGCGAGGTCGATGGTGGTGGCCGCGGCGGTGAGCGCCGCGGTGGTGACCCGTCCGGTGCCGCGCCGGTCCCGTTCGGCGCGGTCCACGGCGGCACCGGTGGGGGTCACCCATGCCGGGGTCGGGGTGCAGGCGGCGAGGGCCACGGCGGCGACGGCGCCGGTGCTGAGGGAGAGGAACCCGCGGCGGGTGAGCTGGCGGCGGGGACGAGGAGCGGGGGTGGTCATCGGCGCGTGGTCTCTTTCTGGTGGGCGGCCGCCGCGCGGCGGGCGGGCTGGTCGGTCAGGAGCAGGCGGGTGAGGATGGCGGTGATGCTCAGCGCCACAACAGCCCCACCAAGCAGGGTCGCCGCGCCCGGCAGGGTGAGCACGGGCACGAGGAGCCCGGCGAACACGGTGGGTAGCGACATGGCCAGGTAGGAGATCGTGTAGATCACGGCCATAACGGTGGCGCGCTGGCCGGGGTCGACGTGTGGGAGCAGGGTGCGCATGGCCCCCATGAACGCGGTCCCGAATCCGGCGCCGACGATGGCGACGCTGGCGAGGTATCCGGTGAGGCTGTGCCCGTGCAGGGTGAGCAGGCTGAACAGGGTGCCCAATCCGAGGCTGACGCTGCCGAACAGGGTGATGCGTCGCGGGCTGGAGCGGTGCAGCAGCACCGCGGCTGCGACACCGGCGGTAGCGAGGATCACGATGGACGCCGCTTCCTGAGTGCGGGTGTCGGCGGTGAACTGGGTGGCGACGATCCCGGTGCCCAGGGCCAGGAACATGCCGTTGGTGACCCACCCGGAGATGACCGCCGGGACGACGGACAGGATCACTCGCCGGGTGCGCGGCGGCAGCGGAACACGACGCGCACGGCCCCGGTCGTGGCGGGCGGGGGCGGCGTCGGGGATGCTCCACGCGGTCGCGGCGAGCACGACGAACGCGGCGGCGAGCACGAGGAAGATGGTGCCCGCGTCGATGCCGTCCAGGTCCAGCAGCACCGCGGCGGTGAGCGCGCCGAGTGCGAGCCCGGCCATGGGGGCGGCGGTGTTGGCCAGCGCGGCGGCTCCCGGCCGGCGGGGTGGTTCGAAGTCGACCATCATCGCGTTTAGCGCCGGGACGAGCAGCCCCGCGGCGAGGCCTTGGAGGGCCCGGGCGGTGAGCAGGGCGGGCAGCGAGTCGGCGGCCCAGAACAGCAGCAGGCTGACGGTGAGCAGCACCGCCCCGACGCTGAGGACGCGGCGTCGTCCGATCCGGTCGGAGAAGGAGCCGAGGGTGAGCAGGGCGATCAGCAGCGGGAGGGCATAAATCGCGAAGATCAGGGTGGTCGCGACCGGTGCCAGCTGCAGCCGCTGGGTGAGCTGCGGGTAGAACGGTGAGGGGGCGGAGGCTGCGGCCATCAGCAGCACGGTGCCAGTGATGGCCAGACAGAAGCCGCCGCGGGCGCGGGTCGCGAGTGCTGCGGCGGTCATAGGAGTCCTCCTGGGCGAGCGGCGACGGGGCGCGGCTGGCATGTCTGTGTGCGGTGTCCGCTGCGCTGCGAAGAGGGGTGGGGGTTAGGGCTGGATCAGCCGGGCGATGGCCGCGGAGGTGGCGGCGAGGGAGGTCTCGTCGGTGAGGGTCCCGGTGGTGTTTGCGTGGCGGAGGTGGTCGTCGAGGAGGCTGAGTGCTACGCCTTCCAGTGCGCGTTTGCTGGCGGAGATCTGGGTGAGGGTGTCGATGCAGGGGCGTTCCTGCTCGATCATGCGGGTGATTCCGCGGAGCTGTCCCTCGAGGCGGCGGAGCCGGTTGCGGTAGGTGCGCGGGTCGGTGATGTAGCCGTCCGCGGCGGGTGTGGGGATGGTCATGGTCGGGTGTCCGTGTCCCGGGCCCACACGGTGGGTGTGGGCCCGGGAGTGAGGATCAGGCCATGGCGGCGGCGTGCTTGGCCGGGTCCGCGTCGAACGCGGGACCGCAGCCGGCGCAGCAGAAGTAGTACCGCTCGCCCTCGTAGTCGCGGAACAGGCCGGCGGCCTCGGCGGTGGCCTTGTTGACGGGGGTGCCGGTCATGACCGGGCAGGTCGTCATGTCAGCGCCGGTGGTGCCGTCGAGGAGGTTCTCGCGTCCGCCGGGGGCGGGGGCGCTGGTGCTGCAACAGCTGGACATGGGTGGTGTTCCTTCCGATGTGGGTGATGGGTGCGCTGGCGGGTGGGCCCGGTCAGCGCGCGATGCTCTTGAATCCGCGCAGACGCAGGCTGTTGCCGACGACGAACACGCTGGACAGGGCCATGGCGGCCCCGGCGAGCATCGGGTTGAGGAGGCCGAGAGCGGCGACTGGGATCGCAGCCGTGTTGTAGGCGAAGGCCCAGAACAGGTTGGTCTTGATCGTGCCCAGGGTCTTGCGGGACAGGCGGATCGCGTCGGCTGCGCTGCGCAGGTCGCCGCGGACCAGGGTGATGTCGGATGCTTCGATCGCGACGTCGGTGCCGGTGCCCATCGCAAGTCCCAGGTCGGCCTGCGCGAGCGCGGGGGCGTCGTTGACGCCGTCTCCGACCATCGCGACGACCTTGCCCTCGCCCTGCAGGCGGGTGACGACGTCGACCTTGTCTTTGGGCATGACCTCGGCGATGACCTGGTCGATGCCGACCTCGGCGGCGATCTGGCGGGCGACCGCCTCGTTGTCGCCGGTGAGCAGCACCGGGGTCAGGCCCAGCGCCTTGAGCTGGGCGATGGCTTCCTTGCTTGTCGGCTTGACGGTGTCGGCGACGACGAGGATGCCGCGGGCGGCACCGTCCCATCCGACGGCGACGACGGTCTTGCCCTCGCTCTCGGCCTGTGCCTTCGCGGCGGCGACCTCGGCGCTCAGGCGCAGCGACCACTCGGCCAGCAGTGACTCCCGGCCCACGAGCAGCGCGTGCCCGTCGACGACGCCCTGGACGCCCTTGCCTTCGAGGTTGGTGAACCCTTCCACGGCCGGCAGGGTGCTGCCGGTTTCCTGGGTGGCGCCCTTGGCGATCGCCTGCGCGATGGGGTGCTCGGAGGCGTCCTCCAGCGCACCGGCGAGGCGGAGCAGCTCGTCCCGGTCCACGCCGGGCTCGG
The DNA here is from genome assembly GCF_058349865.2 of Microbacterium altimontanum. NCBI lineage: Bacteria > Bacillati > Actinomycetota > Actinomycetes > Micrococcales > Microbacteriaceae > Microbacterium > Microbacterium altimontanum. Next base: position 39,176 of record NZ_JBYRJB020000011.1, read on the forward strand.
TGACCACGTCGACCAGGGTCATTTTGCCGGTGGTGACGGTGCCGGTCTTGTCCAGCACCACGGTGTCGACCTTGCGGGTGGACTCCAGCACCTCCGGGCCCTTGATCAGGATGCCCATCTGCGCGCCGCGGCCGGTGCCGACCAGCAGCGCGGTCGGGGTTGCAAGGCCCAGGGCGCAAGGGCAGGCGATCACGAGGACGGCCACGGCGGCGGTGAATGCGGCGGAGATCGGGAAGCCCGCCCCCCACCAGGCGCCGAGCGCGATGACCGCGATGAGGATCGCGATCGGTACGAACACGCCGGAGATCTTGTCGGCCAGGCGCTGCACCTCGGCCTTGCCGGTCTGGGCGTCCTCGACGAGCTTGGCCATCTGGGCCAGCTGCGTGTCGGAGCCGACCCGGGTGGCGCGGATGACCAGGCGTCCGCCCGCGTTCACGGTGGCGCCGGTGACCGGGTCACCCTCGCCGACCTCGACCGGGACGGATTCGCCGGTGAGCATGGACGCGTCGACGGCGGAGGTGCCGGAGACGACGACCCCGTCGGTGGCGATCTTCTCGCCCGGGCGGACGACGAATTCGTCCCCGACCTGCAGCTCGTCGACGGAGATCTTCGTCTCCACGCCGCCCCGCAGGACCGCGACCTCCTTCGCGCCGAGCTCGAGCAGCGCGCGCAGCGCGGCCCCGGCCTGCCGCTTGGACCGCTTCTCGAAGTAGCGGCCGGCGAGGATGAACATCGTCACTCCGGCGGCGACCTCGAGGTAGATGTTCGCCGCACCGTCGGAGGGGGCGAGGGTCAGCTCGAACGGGTGCGTCATGCCGGGGACGCCGGCGGTGCCGAAGAACAGGGCGTACAGCGACCACAGGAACGCGGCGGTGGTGCCCATCGAGATGAGCGTGTCCATCGTCGCCGCGCCGTGGCGGAGGTTCGCCCAGGCGGCCTTGTGGAACGGGAACGCCGCCCACACGATCACCGGCGCGGCCAGCGCGAGGGACGCCCACTGCCAGTAGGTGAACTGCAGCGCGGGGACCATCGCCATAGCGATGACCGGGACGCTGAGGATGATCGAGACGATCAGCCGGTTGCGCAGGCTGGTCAGCTCCGGGTCGGCGTCGTCCGCGTCCCCGCCCTGGGTGGTGTCGTTCTTGGTCTTCTTCGGGGCCGGGAGTGCGGCGCTGTAGCCGGTCTTCTCGACCTCGGCGATCAGCAAGGCCGGGTCGTACCCGGCGGGCACGGTGACCTTCGCCTTCTCGGTGGCGTAGTTCACCGTCGCGGCGACGCCGTCGAGCTTGTTCAGCTTCTTCTCGATCCGCATCGCGCAGGAGGCGCAGGTCATCCCGCCGATCTGGAGTTCGACTGCGGAGTCCGCGGTCGAGCCTGCGGGGGCTGTGGTGCTCATGGTGTTCCTTCTTCTCTCAGATCACCGCGGGGCGGTCAGTGACCGTCGCCCGTGTCGCTGTGTGTGTCGTCCGTGTCCGTGCCGCCGGTGCCGTGACCGGCGTCGACGACGAACTCGGCGGTGTGGACCTTCCCGTCGACCTGGAAGTCGAGGTAGAGCAGGTACCGGCCGGCGGTGGGGGCCTCGGCTGCGAACCGGATGTCGGGTCCGGCGGTGTCGCCGTCGCGTGGTTCGTCGCCTTCGGCGTGCACGTGCAGGTAGGCCAGGTCGCCGTCGCGCAGCGCGACCAGGTGCCCGAAGGCGCCCAAGTACGGCTGCAGCGTGGTGACCGGCTGCCCGTCGCGGGCGACCGACAGGGTCAGCTCGGAGCTCTCCCCCGCGGTCAGGTCACCGTCGAGGGTGACCGTGTACCCGTCGACCTCGCTGGCCGTGGAGGTGGCGGTCGCCGGGTCCGGGGTGAACTCCCCCGCGACGTCGACCGTGCGGGTCAGGGTGACCTTGTCGGGGCCGTCGGTCACGTCCGGCACGAAGTCCGCGTAGATCCGGTAAGTACCGGCCTCGGCCCACTCCCACGATGCCGACCAGGTGCCGGTGCCCTCATCAAACGTGGGGTGCACGTGCCGGAACTGGGTTCCGTCGGTGCGCACCACGATCAGATGCAGGTCCTTCTCGTGCGAGGTCTCGTAGGCGGTCAGCGGCGTCCCGTCGGCGTCCAGGATCTGGAAGCTGAACTCGCCGGCCTGTCCCGTGCCGGTCGGCGCGGTGATCGGGCTGAGTTCGTACCCATAGCCGGAGAGGGAGACACCGGGGATGGTCGCGGTCTCGGTGGTGTCGGTGTCGGTCATGCCGGCGTGGTCGGCCATCGAGCCGTCGCTGGCGGCGGCCGTCCAGTTGGCGACGGCGCTGTCCGGGACGACCGCTGCCGCGATGCCGAACGCTGCGCCGAAGGCCACGACGACGCCGGCGCCATACAGGCTGAGTCGTCCCGCAGCGTTCATCAGGCGCGCACCGCCGAGTAGCCAGCCTCGTCGACAGCGGCCAGCACGGCGGCGTCATCGAGGTCGCTGGTGGACGAGACGACGAGCTTGCCGCTCTGGGCGCTCACCTGGATCTCGTCGACCCCGGGGATCTGGGAGACCTCTTCGCGGATGGACATCTCGCAGTGTCCGCACGTCATGCCGGTGACCTGGTACTCGCTGGTGGCCATGATGGGTTTCCTTCCGTCTGGGTGGTGCTCCTGAGTGGGGCTCTCCCCACCGTAACACCCCTACCCCCCTAGGGTATTCCAATTCACCGTGACGGACCCTGTTGCGCCATGCCTAACTTGCTCTCCCCCTTGACGACTGGACCGCTTCCAAATATTGTTATGTAGGTCAGATACACAACTTTACTAGGAGGTAGTTGCCATGCGCGCGCTCCCCGTCCCCCAGGACGTCGTTGACCTGTTGGTCACAGCGATCCTGATCAGCAGCACCGACATCACGCAGTCTCCCGCCCGGGTGCCGATCGTCGCCTCGGGCCGCTCCCCCGCCGCAGTTCTCGCCGACGCCGACCGTCTCGGTCAGCAGCTGTGGGACGAGAACTACGCCAGCGTCAGCTTCGCCAACCGCTGCAGCGTTCCAGCGCCCCGCTACGAGTGGCGTCCCGTCGCGGAGTTCCTGGGCGACCGCATCGACACCGAGCAGATCCTGCAGATCGAGCGGTGCCGGCTGTACATGGAGGAGGTCTCCTGCCATCACGCCGGGTGGGACGACTCCGAAGCGAACCGGCAGCTGAGCCGCCTCGAGCAGAGCATCGAGGCTCGCCTGTACTTCCATCCCCGCGAGGCATCCACGCAGGAGCCCGGCGTCGTGGAGTACGTCGGACTCAGCCGCGCCGTCGACGAGTGGACGCGCGAGATCGGATTCCGATCCTCGCTGACCGTGGCCGCGGCCGCGAAGGCCCTGGACGTGGGTGACCGATGAGCCTCGCGACTCCGCGCAAGCACGCGGACATCCCCGACGAGATCCTCACCCGGCTGCGCCGGATGATCATCGGTCTGCTCACGATCGGCCTCGCGGTCGGCGCCGGCTGGCTCGGCATCCTCCTCGCGCCGCACATGGGCAAGATCCTGCTGACCGCGGCCGCGATCGTGCTGCTGTGGGCGCTCGTGATCAGCGTGATCGACTTCTTCCGCAGCAGCTGAGGCCACCATGTCGGCCTACAAGGTCACCTGGACCCAGCAGGCGATCGCCACCGCAACCGTCGACGTCGAACTCGACGAGCTCGCACGGTGGGCGATCTCCGCCGGCGTCGTGCGCGCAGGCCCCGACCCACGACCCGCGGATGCGGAAGCGCTGCGGCGATCGCTCGAGCGCAACACCCATCTGCGCGACGCGCTGCTTCGGCTCTACGCCACCCGGCAGCAGACCTGACACGACTGAGGGGCGCCCCATCCGGGACGCCCCTCAGTCACTTGCTCGCTCACACCAGGCGTGCGGCGAGCTCGTCGATCTTGTCCGGCCGGAACCCGGACCAGTGATCCTGATCCGTGATCACAACCGGCGCCTGCAGGTAGCCGAGCGACTTCACCTGCTCGAGCGCGGCGGGATCTTCCGACAGATCGAGAACGTCGTAATCGATCCCCTTGGAATCCAGCGCGCGATAGGTCGCCGTGCACTGGACGCACGACGGCTTCGTGTACACCGTGACAGCCATGTGACTCATCCTCCTCTCTTGGTCTCGTAGTTTGTGGATCGGGTCAGACACGCTCGCGGGCGCGGCGGCGCAGCCAGACGACGGTGGCCACCAGGGCGGCGATCAAGCCGCTGGCCACGACGATCTGCGGCCATCCGAACCCGATGCCGTCGATGAACGGAATGACGACCTCGGTGCCGTTCGCGAGCAGGTGGTACTGCAGCATCCAGTCGCGCACCGGGTGGAGCAGCACACCGAACGAGAACATCCCGGTCGCCATGCCTCCGCAGAGCATGAACATCAGCGTCAGCAGGTCGTCCTCGTTCTCGGCCACAGACTGCGTCATGAGATCCACACCTCCTCGGGCGTGGGCGCCGGCGCGTCCGGGTAGCGGATCTCGCCGGCGCGGTCCTCGAGCACGTTGACGTACTCACCGGCGAACTCCTCCGCACGTTCGCGCGCAGCACCCTGGGTGAGTGCGAACGCGAAGGCCTGCTCGTGCGCGAGCTCGGCCCGGTTCTGAGTGCTCTGCATCACTGCTCCTTTCGTTCACGCGGCGGCGGGGCGCCGGTAGGTGAGCACTTCGTTGTCCGACACGGTCATCAGGCCCTCGTCGCCGGTGTCGAGCTCGCGGTACTCGATCGCCATCGCGTCCTCGTCGACGATGTCCGGCTCCACGGACTCCACGACCACCCAGATCCCGAGGGTGGAATCGGACAGCACCAGGTCGCCGACCGCGAGGTCGCCGGCCAGGCCCTCGGAGATCTCCCCGTAGCCTTCGTCGTCATCGGCGGCCGCGGCGGGTTCGTCGTCGACGTCCAACGGCTCGGGCTCGAACCGGACATTGCCGGCCTTGCGTGCGCCGAGCGCGACGACGTTGCTGGGCAGGGCCTTGGGAGTCTCCACCGCCGGCGGCTCGACGCCGTCGAAGAGGGTGATGCGGGTGGTCGCCCAGTCGTTGTAGGTCGGCGGGAGCTCCTCGTCGCCGTCGATGAGCGCAGACGGTTCGGCGATGGTCTTGCGAGGGTGATCAGTCTCGAGCGGGGTGAGCGTGCGCAGGTGCTCCCAGTCCTGCGCGTCGGACTTGTCGAGCTTGGCCGGGTCGGGCGTGTAGAAGGTCTGCACTTCCACCGGAAGCGACTCGGCGCTGAGGGTGACGCCGCGGCCGCGCTTGTTGCGAGGCAGCGCGACGCCGATCGCCGGAGAGTCCCACATCATCATCGCGCCCTGCGGGGAGAGCCGGCCGAGGGAGAGTCGGGCTCCGAAGTTGTCGCGCATTTCACCGCCGAGGAACTCGACGTCGGGGCGCTGGATGCCCAGCAGCATGTGGATCTTCGCGCTTCGCGCCAGACGGGCCAGATCCGACAGGAGCTCGAGCACCGGCGCCTGAGTGGGCGCCCCCTTCGGCTTCACCGTCTTGTACCAACGCTGCACGCGAGCCTTGAACGTCGCGTACTCGTCGATGATCAGTGCGAGCGGCTCGAAGTCCTCGAGGCGGGCGGTGCCCTCCTCGAGTTGGGTGTAACGCTGCTCCATGAGCTCGTGCGCTGCGTGCAGCATCCGCACCTGGTGCTCGACGCGGGCCGCGACGAGCTCGACGTTCGGCCAGGTGCGGAACCCCGCGAACTCGATCCGCTTCCCGTCCAGCACCCACACCCGCCAGCGGGCCTGCGCCAGGTGGGTGAGCACCGTGTGCTGGAACGACGTCTTGCCCGAGCCCGTTCCACCGATGACGAGCATGTGCGGGGAGACCGAGGGCTGCCATGTCTGCACCGACCCGTCCTCGTCGACGCCGATCGGGATCTTGAACGCCTTGTACTCGGCGTGCGTCAGCTGCTTCGTCGACGGCGCCGGCTCGTGCAGCACCATGTCGGGCATCGGGGGACGGATCTCGAAGGTGACCTCATCGCCCTCGAGATCCCAATGCGCCCGCCAACGCCCCGGCAGCATCGAGGAGATCACCTTCTCGATCTGCATTCGTCGCGCCGGGATCGCCAGCCGCGGCCCCATGTCGTGCTTGACCTTCATCTTGCGGACGTCGTTGGATTCGGGGTCGGTGGTGACCTCGACCTTGGCGCTCTCCCCCAGCAGCAGCTTCGCGACCTGCTCGGCCCGCTGCTGCTCTCGAGAGACCGGCGTGGTGGGCGGCGCGAGCTCGAGCACGAGGAGGCAGCGGCGGGGGACGTGCTTGAGCACGCGGTACTCCTCGCCGATGCGGCGCGAGAACGATGTGACGATCTGGTCGACGAACCGCACATCACGGTCGTCGACGTGGGAGGCGTATCGGATCGTCACCTTGCGAGGGACGCCGACCCAGCCGCGGGTCCACTTCACCGCACGGACCAGGTCGCGCGACGGACGCTGCGCGCCCAGCGACGGCAGCACCGCCTCGATGCCCGGATCGAGCCGGCTCTGCTTCTGGTAGGTACGGATGCCGGACGCGACCGACACGGCCGCGATCACCACAGCTGCAACCCACACCCACGCGATCGCGTCGGTGAAGCGGGCCTGCATGTTCACTCCGGTCAACACCACCGCGGCCGCCAGCACCACCAGTGCGGGGAAGATCCCCGTCACCTGCCGACGCGGCAGCACTCCCAATGGGGCGACCGGCGCCGACGACGGACGGGCCGGCGGGCGAGCAAGTCGAGTCGCCATCGGATGCCTCCTGAACCGGGCCGCGCCGATCGCGGCCCTCTGCGTCATATAGGCCCCGCGAACCCCTCTTCGCGGACACGAGGATCTGGATCTGGCAGCTTCGAGCGACCCGGGAACCCGCCGCGCTCGATGTGGCGAGAGGTATTGCGGGCGTAGTGCCGCAGCACTTTCCCGCACATCAGCGCAATATCGTCGCCACCTTGGCGCTTGACAACAGTGGTAGGCTTGCCCCGCGTAGCTGAAGCGAAGTCGGAAGCGGAGCGGGGCAAACCCCCCACCGCCGTAAGAAATATCCAGCCCGCAATATCCCCGCAGCATCACCGCATCAGCTGCACTCTCTCGGCGGCGACCCGGGCCGCACATCCCCCGCATAACGTTCACGCGCGGGCCGGACTGCAGCTGTCGGCGGTCGGGCGGCGCTCAGCCCTGAGCGGAGCTCTCGCCGCGACGGTTCTCCCACTCGCGCCGCATCCACTCCCCCTGACGCACTGCTGCGGCCCGGCTCACGCCACGCGCGGACTCTGGTGCCGGCGGGAACGGGGCGCCGTTGTTGTGCCGCTGCTCGAGCATCGCGGCCGCGGCGATAAACAGCGCCTCGACCACCGATGACAGCGCCGGCGTGCGAGCATCGCGCAGCACCCACCAGGTGGCCTTGAGTCGTGCGTGCAGGTCCGCGGGAAGGTAGTACGCCACGAGCCGGTGCCCCTCCGAAGCAATACTCCTCGGCCCCTGCGCGCCCCGAGGCGCAGACGGGAACGGTCGGCCGCCGTTGTGCTCGAGCTCAGCCGCCGTGACGTACTCGAGGAAGATCCCCTCCACCAGGGCCGAGAGCGTCGGCGCTCCGTCCGGGCACTCGCGAGTCGCCCACCAGGCGGCCTTGAGTCGCGCATGCAGCGCTGCCGGCAGGTAGTACGAAACAGATCGGTATCCGGTTGCTGTGGTGCGCGCAGCGGGACCGGATACTGCCTGATCGTCGACGTGGGGGGCGTCTCGATCGGTCACACATCACCGTCTGGAAAATGGCGGGCTGAGCCCGCGGGTGTTCGGGTAATCGGTAGCCTACCCGCCGCTTATCCAGACGTCAGGGCCTCAGCTGCCCGTGCTACTGGCAGGAGCCGACCGGGCAGAGCTCGACGCCCCAGAGCTCGAAGAAGTCCTCCGGGTTGACGAAGTTCTGGTGCTCGGGGAGCGTCGCCGGTCGCGGCAGGCGAGTGTCGTTCTGGGACAGGATGAGCTTCGCGACCTCGGGGTTGGTGTTGTTGGCGACGTTGATCCGCAGATCAAGGTGGCAGCCGCCGGAGGGCGGGACGTTGCCCACGACGCCGATCTGCTGGCCGGCTTCGACGGTGTCGCCGACGTCGACCAGGCGCTGCGACTTGTACATGTGCAGGTAGGAGACCACGTAGCCGTCTGCGTGCTCGATCGACAGCCACAGGGCGCTTGAGAGGACGACCTTGCCAGGCAGGATCGCGTAGACCGGGTCGCCGCAGGGGTTGGGCCACCGCTGCAGGTCGATCGCGGCGTGCCAGGTGGAGGCGCCGGGGACGCCGGCGGCGCGAGGTCCGTAGCCGCTGGTCATGTTGTAGTCGGAGCGCAGGGGCAGCTGGATCTCGCCGTCGATGCTGCCGCTGCAGCCGCCGCCGATGATGCCTTCGCCCAGGGTGGCAATCAGCTGCTCGGCCGCGGGCTCCCACTTGTCGTAGGCATCGGGGAAGGCGCTGACCTGAACCCTCTGAGCCGCGACGCCGGGCTCCATGCTCTCCCAGCCGTTGATGTCGAGCAGGCCGCGCGGGGAGCCCCCGTTGGGGCCGGTGGGGCCGCCGAAGAACGCCTTGATGGAGTAGTCGAGGTTCATGAGCTCCGCGACGGTCCCCCACCCCGACACGCGCTGCTGGAACGGGTTGACGCTGTCGTGGTCGCTGCCGACCGCGTCGTGGGGGTAGTTGAGCGACTCGGGGACGGAGGAGTTCGCGTACATGCGCAGCACGGATTCCTGCAACGCCGTCATCAGAGCGATCTTGAGACCCTTGTCGGAGACGCCGAGGTCACGCCCGACCGTGATGATGCGGGTGGCGATCGCGATCTGCTTCTCGTTCAGCGTGATCTTGCCGCCGCGGCCATTGGGGATCTCGATCGACTGCGGCGCGGCCGCGGCCGCCGGCGCCGTCTCGCTCGTCGACGAGCTCCCCCACCCCGTCGACGAAGCGGGCGGCTTCGAGCTCGACGACGCCGGCGGGGTCGGTCGCGTCGACGTCGCATCGCCCCACGACGCCGAGGAGGCCGTCGACGCGGGGACGCACCCGCCGCCATCCGATCCCACTGCGCCGGCGGACGAGGCGATGACGCCCATGAACACCGCGAGGAGCCCACCGACGACCATGGCGAAGATCAGGCCGACGACGCAGAGGATCGCGACGATCCGCTTCCACGGCGACCGAGCCTCGTCCTCGTCCACTGTCAGATCCGTCATCAGCGCGTGAGCTCCCGGGGACGGTAGGCCTCAAGCTGGCGGCGCCGCTCGAGCGCACGGGCAGAGGGCCGCTGCGCCGGGCGGGGCGGCAGCGAGGAGATGTCCTGCACCCCGGTCGCGGACTTGCGGTGCGCGGTGGCCACCCCCTGCGCGTCGACCTCGATGCGGCTGGCGCGGGTTTCGGCGACCTTCACGACCTTGAGCTCGCCGGCGTCGACCACCTGAGGCGCCACCCGGCGTGCGGCGGCGTTGGTGACGGCCGACGTGGCCTTGTTCGCGGTCTTCCGGGCGACGCTCTTGCCGACGACCACAGCGCCGGCTGCGGCCGCGCCGGCGACTCCGCCGCTGGCTGCTCCCTTCGCGACGGTAGCGGCACCCTTCGCGACGGAGGTCGCTGTGGACGCCGCGCCGAGGGCCTTACGAGCCGCGCCAGGACCGACCGAGGGTCCGCGGGTGCCGGAGGGGCCTCTGCCGCCTCCTGCGCCGCCCTGAGGGCCGGGGTCGCGGACCTGGGTGAGGGTCACGGGCTCGGGCTCCGGTGCAGCGGGCTTCTCCGGCAGCGCCGCGGCGCTCGGCTTGGCCGGACGGCGCTTGATCAGATCCTTCGCGGTGTTGGCCATGCTGGCGATAGCGCTCATCTTGAGCAGGGCGTTGGAGTCCTTCGGGCCGGGCTTCATGCCCAGGCCGAGCTTGTTCAGGTGGCCCGCGACACCGCGCCCGGCGCGCAGGGTGGCCCGACGTGCCCGCCACACCAGGACGATGACGATGATCAGGAAGATGATCAGAAGAACCATCCGCAGCTGGTGCGGGAGGAAGCCGGTCTGCCCCATGATCCAGGTCGTCAGCTTGAGGTACAGCGCCATCACGACGGTCATCACCGCGAGGCTGATCGCGCCCATGTAGGTGTCGGAGATCGCCTTCCACAGCGGCTCGCGGTTGACCGGGAGGATGCACAGGTACACCAGCAGCATCGACTTGACCGCGGCGACCAGGAAGAACACCACCGACACCATCAGCAGCGCCGCGATCACCATCCCGAACACGAACATGACGGAGACCCCGCCGCCGGCGACCATGGCGTTGAGGATGTTCATGCCGCCGGGGTTGTCGTGCGCGAACCTCGCCGCCTCGGGGGCGCAGTCTCGCAGCGCCGACTGCGGCTCGCCGGACTGGATGAAGGTGTCGAAGATGCCCTGGCAGTTGTCGGGCAGCACCTGGGCGTAGGAGATCACCTGGTACGGAATGCGCACGAAGATGTCCATCAGCGTGGCGTTGACCGCGGTCGCAAGCGTCCCGTCGCTGCTCTGCGCGTCTGGATCTACGACGATCGAGTTGGCCAACTGGCTGCCGAACTCCTGCGCGTTATCCAGAACACCGCCGGTGGCGGTGAGTGTGGCGACCGGGTTGGCGAGCACGCCCACAGCCAGGACGGCCAGGACGGCGGAGACGAGCATTTCCCAGAGCCCGCCGGACACGCGCCCGACGTAGAGGGCGATGCCTCCCACCAGGGCGCTGATCATCAGCGCGAAGGGAATCCAGTTGACCGTGCCCAGCTGCTCCTGCATCCACACCGCGAGGGCGTTGAACGGGGTGGCCAGCCACGCGACCCACTCGAAGCTGAGGAGGAAGTCGAACAGCCAGAGGATCACGCCGGTCGCGAAGTACTGCATCGACCACAGCAGCTGCACGATGAAGTTGACGACGACCGTGCCCGGCGTCCACACGTCGCCGGCGTTGATGTCGATCACCCCGTACTGGGAGAACGGGTTGCCGTGGCTGTCGATGTAGTCGACGCCGTCCGGGAGGAAGCTCACCGCGTGCGCGGTCTGGCCCTGGATGAAGGTGAAGTACCCGATGAGCCCGATGGTGGCGATGGTTCTCGCCCACCGGGGGTGCCGGTGCGCCCAGACCCGGGCGCGCCAGGCCCACCCGCCCATCGAGCGGAAGGCGTCAACGTAGAACGTGATCATGAGATCTCCACGGGGGCGGAGGGAGTGGACAGCACCGCCTGACGACGGTCGGGGCGGGCGGGCAGCGTCTTGCGGAACTTGCCGTAGCGGCCGCGGACGTCGCGCATGATCCCCTCACCGCGGCGCTCGATCGGCACCTTCCGGTCGGGTCCGATGGGGCTCAGGTTGGTCATGACCTCACGGACGAGCTCGGGCGAGACGGGCAGGCCCAGCCAGTCGACGGCGCGCTTGGCGAGGGTCTCGTCGCGCTGGCGCATGACGAACCGGATGGGGATCAGGCCTCGGGTGACCTCGTCGCCGAAGTCGTGCGGGTCGTGGGAGCCGACCGCGGCCGCGGCGGCGTGCTTGCGGCCGTCGCGGAAGAACGTCTGCAGTTCGGCCTGGCCGTCGCGGGAGGCGCTGATGTGGTGGGTCTCGTCGAAGATCGCCAACGCGAAGCGGTGGCGGTCCATGAAACACACCTCGCGGGTCAGCTGGGCGAGCATCGCGTACATGGCTCGGCCGACGATCTTCTCAATGGGCATCTGCTTGAACAGGTGCTCGTTCTCGACCTCGGCGCGGTCGGGCAGGCTCAGCCCGTGAGTGGTGAACACGACCGCGTCGACGGCCTTGAGATCCAGCGGGGGCAGGGACTCGTCGAAGAGAACGGCGCCGAAGTCCTTGGTGGCCACGACGCGGATCAGGCCGAGCAGTTCCGCCGCCACCGCGTTCTGCTGCCCCAGCTGGCGCAGGTGCTCGATGAGCGCACCGAGGCTGGTGATCCGGTGCGTCTCCATGTACTCCGCCTCGAGCAGCCCCGACAGCTGCACGCCGCGGGTGTCCATGGTCTGGATGCCGAGCATCAGCGAGAACAGCGACTGCACCATGCGGGCGCCCTTGCGCGGGCCGAGCACCCGCAGCGGGTCCAGAGACCACTGCGGCTCGAGCATGTCGATGACGCGGGTGGAGGTTCCTGGCAGCGACTCGGCGAACGTGGCGTACTCGCGGGCCACGGTGCGGTCCAGCGCCACGATCAGCCCGCCGCGATCGAGCACGTCACCGGCGACGCTCTTGAGCAGGACGCTCTTGCCGGCGCCGAGCTCGGCGACCACTCCGAAGCTGCCGGAGGAGTCCGCCTGGATGTTGCCGAACAGGTCGACGAGGATCGGGGTGTGCCGTCCGGTGGTGATGTTGTCGCCGAGACGGATGCCGCGGTCATCGCCGAGGGCGCTGCTGACGACGGGCAGGCCGGACGCGAACTCGCGGCCGGTGGTGATCTGGGACAGGTCGCGCACGATGCGGGAGGTCGGTACACCCGGCTGCATCGCCCACCAGAGCTCTTCCTGGCCGCCGAGGGGCGCTTCCAGGAGGAAGTCGGAGGCCTTGTAGTCGGCGGCGATGTAGCGGGCGCGAGCCTGCGCCGTGGCGGGATCGGGGCCGCCGACCGCGTAGATCACGGTCGCTTGGACCTCGACCTCCTTGTCGCTGGCGTTGAGAGAGGCGTGGTACGCCGCGAGGGTCTCAGCGACCTGCGCGAGATCTGACCCGCTGCCGGTGATCGCGAGGGTGCCGGACTGCTGGTCGACCTGATCCAGCAGCTGCTCCTCGGCGCGCTTGTTGCGGCGCTTGACCGCGTCGGCGCTGGTGACGGTCAGCCGGATCGCCCAGTCGACGTCGAGCTCGTACTGCTCGACGCGGGAGATCCACTCGACGCCGGGCATCAGCCATCCGCCCTTCGGGCCTCCCACGACGGCCTGCATGATCTGGTAGCTGGGGGCGTCGGCGTGCGGGCTCTGCACCTTGAGGTAGCGGCGGTTGAACGGCAGGAACCGCTTGAGCTCGGCCGGGGAGAGGTCGGACTGGCCGCCCTCGTCGATCCAGGGGTTCGGCATCGCGGTAGGCAGCTGGGTGGCGGGCACTTCCGCGATGCCGACGTCGCCGGCCTCGGGGACGGAGCCGTCGATGTCCAGGCCGCGGTGCTGAGAGTGCAGTGCCATCCAGACGTATTCCGCGACGGTGGCGGGGCGGGCGTAGAAGTCGGCGGGGATACGGTTCTCGATCTCCTGGGCAGCGGCCATGGCCGCGGCGATCTCGGATTCGGCCGGTGTGGTCCGAGGAAGGGCCAGCTGCTCGCGGAACTGCTCGAGGCCGGCGCGCCAGGCGGCCTGCGATCGGGTGCGCCAGTTGCCGGCAGACAGGGGGATGGAGAGCCAGTAGGCGCGCTCCCCCAGTGCGATCTCCTCGAGGGAGTCGAGAGTGAGGGCGCATTCCTCGGCCCATTCGGGATGCTGGCGGATGTCGACTCCCGCGAGCATCTTGTCGACGATGTCAACGGGGTCGCTCGTGGCGCACAGCCCGATCAGCAGCGCCTCTCCCCGGAGCGACTGGAACAGCGCCTGGTGCTGACCGAGCACCAGCTGACGGAGCTCGTCGGTGCCGTACCCGTGCGGGAGGCCCTGCAGGCGCCAGGTGGCCCAGATCGTGCCGGTGCGGGTCCACATCAGGTGTCCGGCGAAAGAGGCGGCGGGAATGCGCATGAGACGTGCTCCTAGTTCGTGTTCTTGGACTGCTGCAGCAGACGCTCGACGGCGCTGACCGCGGCGCGAGGCTTGGCTGCAGGCGCGGGGGCGGGGCGCTCAGGACGGCGCTCGGGCACTGCCGGAGGCTGCTCGGGGGCGGCATCCTCGAGCTCGGCGCCCTGGTGGTCCGCCACGGGGGGCGGCATCCGGGTCGACCCGATCGCCTGGTGCGGACGCGCTAGGCGGATCGGGCGGGCCTGATACCTCCCCCCGTGCGGCTTGAACATCGCCGCGACCGCGCCGACGAAGGCGAGGACGAGGTTGCGGCGCGTCATCGGGATAAGTCCGACGAGCCAGGTCACGCCCCAGGCGACACCGACCGTGATAGCCAGATCGAGGAGAGTCGCTCCCGTGCTCCACAGCGTTCGCGTCGCGAGCAGACCCATGAGAGCCACGCCGCCGAAGCCGACCTGGGTGAGCGTGTACGGCCCACCCGGGATGCGAGACCCATCGGTCATCCGACCGATCATCTTCGGGAATCGGCGCGACCGCGTGTAGAAGCGGGCGATCTCCTCGTTGGCCACGAGTCAGGCAGCCAGGTCGTGACCGACGACGTCGGTGATGGCGGCGGGGGCGGCGTTGGTCTCGTTGTTGATGGTCTGCGAGAACCAGCCAAGACCGTTCATCGTCACCGCCCAGATGACGAAGCCGGCCACCAGCGACGTGACCAGGAGCTTGCCCCAGGCCAGGCGGGTGACGATCGCCACGACGATGACCAGGACGATCGAGGCGAGCAGCGCGAACGCCTGCACGACGCCGGTCCACGTCGAGAAGAGGTTGTTGAGGTATTCGGAGAGTGCCATTGCAGTGCTGTCCTTTCGGTGCGTCCCGGGCTATCGAGACGGGTTGGGTGTGGGGTCGGCGCCGGGCGCGGCGCTTTCCAGTGGGGCGAGATCGACGGATGTCGTCTCCCAACGCCCGTCGCGCGCGGTGAGCGTGAGGGCGTAGGTCGTGGTCAGCCGCTGGTCGCTGGCGCTCAAGACCTCGGCTGTCGCGAGGACGTGCACCACCGATCCCGTGCTGGGGGTGTCACTCGGCTCGACGTCGCTCTTGACGTCGGTGACCGTGATGGTCATGTACGGCGCCGGGGTGATCGCGGAGATCTCCGAGCCGGGCGAGACGTAACGGCTGATCTCGCCGGAGCCAGCCAGGTAGGCGGAGAGGAACGCCTCGACCGTCTGCCGAGCGCTCGAGGTCTGCAGCACCGTCTGGCCATACGCCAGGCGCACGGCGCTGTCTTCCTTCGCCGGCGCAGCAATCGGAGCGGGCAGACCCACCACCGACAGGCCTGCGTCCGTGACGCGGGCGGTGACGGCGAAGTAGCGGCGCGGCCAGACGGTGGCGCCGCTCTCGCTCTCCATGTCGAACTCCTCGACGTTGGCGGCGACGACCACGCTCACCAGATCCGACTCATCCGTCTTCTCCACCGACACCACGGCGAGGTCGCGGTACTTCCATGCGGTGGCCGACAGCTGCCCGACAGCGGCCGGGTTGATGTACGTGGCGAGGGTGCCTTCGTCCTCGCGCGAAGCTCCCAGCCATGCCGCGACGAACGCTGCACCGTACTCCCCTGCCGACTGCTCCTGGGCGGTCAGCGGGGCGTCGACGGCGACCTGAGCGACCGCCTGGCGAGGCTGCCCGTTGATGGCCGCGTTGACCAGCGCGAGCGGGCCGCACGCGACCGCGACGATCAGCGCACCGGTGACGGCCTTCTGACCGAACCCGCGTCCGGCCGTCCACTCGCTACCCTTCGCCGGCGTCGTCTTCGACCCCTTTGCCGGCTTCGCTTCCTTCGGCTTGCGCAGAGTCATCACACACCCCCGCTGAGCTGAATGCCGGCCACCCGCATCGCTGCCGGCGCGGCTTCGCGCAGTTCCGCGAGTGCCGCTTCGACACCCCCGTAGGTGCTCGTGTCGAACGGGCGATCCAGGGTCCGAGCTACCGCATCCTCGAATCCCTGAGTCGCACGGATGGCGCGCGCGGCGTCGGGCTTGAAGCTGTCCCAGGTCGGGTCGCTGAGGTTGTCATCCGCCACGGCCACGTTCCCTTCTCGTCGTCGTCTTCACTCCCCCGCACCGGGGGCTCTACGTCATATAGGCCCCCCTTCTGGCCCTTCGCGGACACCGGACGACGAGATTTCTTGCAGGAATATTGCGCCCTTGTGCCCCTTGCCTTATCGCGCCGCTGATCTGGGTTTTGTAGATCTGATCCAGGCGCATTTCTGCCAGTACGCGCTTGCGCGCGCAGATGGCGTGCGCCCTTATCCAGACGTTGACCCTGGGGTGCTGAGGAACGTGGCCGCCGTCAACCGACGTAGCGACGAAGGGGCCATTTCCATGCACGTCTACAACGCAGCCACCACCCTCGAGCGGGCACTACTGAATGAGTGGAACAGCACGCTCGCGACCTTGCGCCACGACTACGGCGCCCTCGGGGAGCTCGCCGGCGATGAGGCGATCGAGCTCATCCGCCGGCCCCAGCCGGCCGAGGCCCGCGACCAGATCCTCAGCCAGCTGCTCGAGCTCGAGCACGGCGGAGACGTCGTCGCCGGCAAGGTGATCCTCAAGTCCTTCCTGCCCCTGGCGTTCCGCCTGGCACGCACCTGCAGCAGCGTCCGCGCCATCTGGCGCAACTCCCCCACCGACGCCACCGCGACGACGATCGGCGCACTGTGGGAGGTCATTCGCACCTACCCGCTGCACCGCACGAGCTCGGTCGCCGGCAACATCCGACTCGAGTGCATCAAGCTCCTCGAGCGAGGCTTCGGGGCTACGCCCGACATCGAGCTCGCGGTCGACGACGAGACCCTGGAGCACCTCGTGAACGCGGACGCCGACACCGAGACCGACGACCCTCTGCGCGACCTCGTCACCCTGTTCACCTGGGCCATCGACAACGGCACTCTGACGGCCGACGAGGTCCGCCTGCTCGCCCGGATCGAGCTCGCCGAAGGCAACCCGGGCGAAGAGCGCCAGCAGGCAGCCGACGAGCTCGGCATCAGCCGCGACACCCTCAACCGCCGGGTGCATCGCATCCGCACCAAGCTCATGACCGCGGTGTGCGGTGACGTGCAGGAGCGGATGTCCTACGCCCCTCGCCGCAGCTGACACACCCCTTTCGCCGACAAAGCCCCTGGATGGCCCCCAGGGGCTTTGTCACGTCCGGCGATGCCCTCACACCCGAGCGCAGGGCCGTTCGACGCTCAGAATGGCTCTGACGGCCTGCTGGGGGCATGATCGTGATCGCCTTCCCCCCACAGCCGCCCGCTCATCGACCAATCCCCCCTCTCCGGTCTCCCGCCGCATCCGTCCCTTGCTCCACCTGGCGGCTCTCCCCTGGGCCGCAACATCGCTGCACGTCGATAGGCTCATCGGTGCAACACCCTCCGCTCGATCGTTCGCTCCACTGGCGCAATACGACACGGGGGTCTGGCGGATGATCACCGCATGCACCGCGCTCGATCACCGCACGGCATCTGCCCGATTCTCGCAATATCGGTCGCAATATCGCACGCAATATTGTGGCTACATTGAGCGCATGTATTGCGCGGGTATTGCGCTCAGTATAGCACCTTTCATGCGGCACTCTGCCGCATAGGTTCCGCCGCATCCGCGCCACTGTCCGGTAATAGTTCCGGCGATGTGCCGCCGTACCTCCGCTCGCTTCCCGCCCATACTGCGCCGATACCGCGCTCTGTCGCGAATCGATGCGCCCGCAGTATTGCGCCGTTATTGCGGGTGTAGTCCGCAGTTATATCGGGGGTCTATCGCTAGACTGCCGCCATGGATCAGCACATGTGCTTACAGTCGAGCGTGGCAACTGCGCCACGTCGTCGCAGGGTCACCGCCACATCGGCGCTTATGAGGAACGGGAGGGACGGATGAAGGTCATCGCGATCGCCGGACAGAAGGGCGGGGTCGGTAAGACGACCAACGTCATGAACCTGGCGGCATGCCTGACGCGCGGTAGCCGCGTCCTCGTGGTCGACGTCGACCCGCAGGAGTCCACGACCTGGTGGGCAGAGAACGCGGGGGAGGAGTTGCCTTTCGACTTCACCGCTGACGTCGACCCAACCAACCTCTCGCTGATCCGCAACGCCGACGACTACGACTACGTACTGATCGACACCCCAGGCAGCCTCGACAACACCGCTGTCCTGTCCGCCGTTCTCGACGTGGCGGACTTCGTCATCCTCCCGCTGAACCCCGAGCCCCTGGTCGTGCCGGCGCTCCGTCGCACTGTCGCCCAGCACATCGCACCGCGCGGCCTCGACTACCGGGTGCTGCTGAACAAGATCGACCGACGAGTGTTCGGCCAACTCGAGGACTGGCAGGAGCTCGTGGATGACGGCCTCAAGATGCCCCGGTTCGAGGGGTACATCCGGGCAAGCAAGAGCATCGCGGACGGCCCGCTGGACGGGAAGGTCGTCACTCAGTACAGCGACACCCGCGCCACGCAGAACGCGATCTTCGACTTCACCACCGTCGCCCGCGAACTGCAGGCCGCACTAGAGGCCACGCCCGCCATGAAGGGAGCGAACTGATGGCACGCAAGAGCCTTGGATCACTGGTCGGCAAGGACGCTGACACACCAGTGCCGACCGTGGGGGAGCAGGCGGCGCCTGCGCCCGCAGCCGCACCGACCCCACCCGTGCAGACTGAACCGGCGCCGGCTACGGCAATCGAAAAGGCGACGCCGCCTCCCGCCGCAGAGGAGTCCAGCACCCCGGCCCGCAAGACGCGCGGTCCCCGCCGCACCGCGACGGCGGCGGACGGCGAGAGCGATCGCGAGACCGCCTCCAAGGGCGTCCCGGTGCACCTGACCGAGGAGCTCAACGAGCGGCTGCAGGCGTACATGGCTACCACCCGTTGGAGCCATCACAACGTCCTTCTCGACGCGATCGAGACGACGTATGAGCGCCTGCCTGAACTCATCGCCGAAGCAACCGCCGCTGCCAGCCGCAAGGCCGAGCGCACGGTCCTGTTCGCCCGCCCCAACCCCACCGCGCCCAAGGCGTCGGGGGAGGCCCGTGTCAAGCACACCGTGAAGATGAGCGACACCAACCGGAACATCCTCGACCGCGTCACCGCCGAGGTCGGCGCCCCCAGCCGCAACTTCCTCATCACCGTGGCCTACGAGGCCTACCTGCCCACCATCGAGAAGAGCTAACCCATGACGACAACCGCCCCTGAGAAGACCAGCAAGCGAGCCCGGAACACCGAGAAGGCTGCGACCCGACCCGCCGCGGTCGGGCAGCCGACCAAGTCTCGTCGCCGCGTGTGGATGATCGCCCTCGGCATCACCATCGTCCTCATCGGCGCGTTGGCCACCTGGTACGTCACCACCACCACGTCACGCACCGTCTCGGTCCTGACCATCAGCGACGCCGTCCAGCGCGGTGAAGCGATCACCCAGAACGACCTCACGACGATCTCGATCGCCGGCGGTCAGAACGTCGACGCGATCCCCGCGTCGGAAGCATCCGACATCGTCGGGCAGGTCGCAGCAGTCGACCTGCCCGCCGGGTCGCTGCTCACCACCAGCAACATCATCGACACGCTGCCGGTCCCGGAAGGCTCCTCGATCGTCGGCATCGCCTTGAACGCGAGCCAGCTGCCCTCCTACCGTCTCGCCGCCGGAGACGCCGTCCGCCTGGTCGACACCCCGGTCGCGCAGGGCGAACCGCCGACATCCGACCCGCAGACCTTCGACGCCACGGTGTTCACCACCACCTACGACGAGGCCAACCAGACCTGGATCGTCGACGTCGTGGTCCCCGAGCGCGAAGCCGCATCCATCGCGGCGCGCGCTGCTACCCAGCGCGTCTCCATCGTCCTCGACGGCGTGGGGGAGTAACCCCCCCCATGTCGATCGTCTACCTCACCAGCACATCAGGTGCGCCGGGAATCTCCACCCTGGCAACCGCCCTCACGCTCAACTGGCCGCGTCCGGCTCTCCTGCTCGAGGCTGACATCGCCAAGACCAGCCACATCCTCTCCGGCTATCTGCGCGGTCAGTACCAGCACGTTCAGAGCCTCACCGAGGCCGCGATCGCCAACCTCCGCGGCGGGATGGACGGGGAGACCCTCTTCGCGCAGACCATCAGCCTCGGCGAGGGCCGCTACGTCATCCCCGGATTCAACGACCTCGGCGGGGCGCGTGGAACCACGAGCGCGTTCTGGGCGAACCTGCTGCGCGCACTCGAGCAGCTGCCGCGCACCGCCGCCGCTCCCGACCTGGACATCATCGTCGACGCCGGACGGTTCGCCCCCGGAGACCCCCGCAGCCCCTTGATCGCCGCCGCGGACGCGGTGCTCGTAGTCACCGGGAACACGCTCCCCGACATCCACGCCCTGTACGCGAGCTCGGGCGCATTCGGCTCCACGCTCGAGGCATCCGGCCACCGCGACTATCTCGGGCTCACGATCACCACCAGCCCGCTGCGAGGCCAGGGCTACAGCGCCCACGAGATCTCCTCCAAGACCGGCCTGCCGTTCATCGGAGCGCTGCCCTGGGACCCCGCCACCGCCGCGCACTACTCGCACGGAGCCGCAGCCCCGTCAAAGCGCTCGCCCTACACCAAGGCGCTGTCGGAGATCATCACCACCCTTGACGGTGACCTCGCCGGCCGCCGCTACACGCCCACCGCACAGGACTGACCATGGCCAAGAACCCCACCCCGGACCCCGCAGACCTCTCCACCCTGCCCCTGTTCGCGCCCGGCCAGCCTCGGCAGGCGAACCCCGCAGCCAGCCACCTGCTGCGCGCGACCACTCGCACCGAACAGCCCGCGACCGAACCGGCACCCCCGGCAGCAGCCGGCACCCTCGACCCGTTCGCACCCGCCGTCGCCGGCGCAGTCCCGCCCCCCGTGACACCGACCCGCGCGGCCGCTACCCGCCGCAGCGCGGCCGCGATGTTCGAGGATCAGGGGCGCATCCCCTGGGACGCGGTCTCGGAGATCCGCGACGCAGTGTCGACGATCCTCGCCGACGCAGGACAAGCGAACCCCACCCTCACCGATAAGAGACGCGAGGCGATGGCCCGGCAGCACACCGCCGAGCTCATCCGCGCTCGAGTCGACGACCTCACCAGGCACGGGCAGGAGCCGTGGAGCCTCGACCTGCAGGAAGACGTCGCACAGGCCGTCTTCGATGCCATGTTCCGGCTCGGCCGGCTGCAGCCGCTCGTCGACATCGAGGGCGTCGAGAACATCGACATCGTCGGCTACGACAACGTCTGGCTGACCTTCGCCGGCGGCAACCGGCAGAAGTACCCCCACCCGGTCTCGCAGAACGACGACGAGCTCGAGCGGGAGATCAACTTCATCGCCACCCGCCGCGGCGAGGGCGCACGGTCGTTCAACTCCTCCCGCCCCTCGCTGCACCTTGACCTGCCCGGCGGCGCCCGTCTGGCTGCGCTCGCGCGACCGGTTGCCGAGCGCCCCTCGGTGACCATCCGTATCCACCGTCACGTCGACATCTCCCTCGACGACCTGGTGGCCACGCACACCATGACCCGGCTCGCGGCGCGGTTCCTTGAGGCCTCGGTCCGCGCCGGCCTGAGCCTCGTCACCAATGGCTTCCAGTCATCGGGAAAGACGACGCTGCTGCGTGCGTTGGCCGACTGCATCCCGCCGGACGAGAAGCTGGCGACGATCGAGATGGAGCGCGAGCTCTACCTGCACAAGAACCCCGTCAAGCACCCCCTCGTCATCGCCTTCGAGTACCGTCCCGGCGAAGGCGAACCGGGCGCGGCGGGGGAGCGGGCCGGCGAGTTCCCGCTGATCCGCGGACTCGAGGACTCGCTGCGGCACACCACCGACCGGCTCATCGTCGGTGAGGTCCGCGGCTCCGAGATCAACGCGATGCTGCAGGCGATGCAGTCGGGCGTCGGCTCGATGAGCACCCTCCACTCCCAGAGCCCCGAGGACGCAATCGAGCGCATGGTGACCCTCATGATGAAGGACGGCTCCAACGCGACACCCGCCTACTGCTACCGCCAGATCGCGCAGAACATCGACCTCATCGTGCAGATGGCGAAGATCCGCGACCACGAGACCGGCAAGGCCCGGCGCGTGATCACCGCGATCTGCGAGATCCAGCCCGGCGAGGACAGCTACGGTGTGGCCCGCCCCACCCTCAGCAAGATCTTCACCTTCGACAAGGCGACCCAGACGCTCGAGCTCGGCCAGCTGCCCTCGCGCGAACTGCTCGACAAGCTCGCCGAGGTCGGGTTCAAGGAATCCGAGCTCACGCCCTACGCCGGGGAGGCCAGCGCATGAACACAGCCGGCATCCTGATCGCCATCCTCATCGCCGCCGCCGGCGGCGTCCTGGTCGTGTTCGGGCTCGCCTACCAGGCGCCCGAGCCCGGCACGGCCAAGCCGGTGCGCTCGAGGCGCACCACGCCGCTGTTCAGCCGGCAGCAGCAGCTGTGGGCCGCGATCGGTCTGGGCGCCGGCGTGCTGCTGTTCATCTACTCCGGCTGGCTCATCCTGGTGCCCATCGCCACCGTCGCCGGCGCGACCCTCCCGCTCTTCCTCGGCAAGGGCGACGCCCCGCAGAAGATCGCCCGCCTCGAAGCCCTCGAGACCTGGACGCGCAGCCTCTCCGGCCTCACCGTCGCCGGCGCGGGCCTCGAACAGACGCTGATGGCTTCCCTCGCATCCGCCCCCGAGGCGATCAAGCCGCAGGTCGGCTCGCTCGTGGCCCGCCTCAACGCACGCTGGCCCACCCGTGAAGCGCTCGAGGCGTTCGCCCGCGACCTCGACGACCCGACCGCCGACCTGATCGTGATGCACCTGCTGCTCAAAGAGCAGGCCCGCGGCGCCGGCCTCGCCGAAGCCCTCGACGACCTCGCGGAGATCATTTTCGAGGAAGTGAAGGTGCGCCGGCAGATCGAAACCGACCGCGCCAAGCCGCGCACGCAGGTCCGCATCGTCGCGATCGCCACCCTCGTTGTCCTGGCGGTGCTGCCATTCCTCGGCAGCTACACCGCTGCCTACGGCACCCCGCTGGGGCAGATCCTGCTGGTCATCTGGGTCGGGCTATTCGGCCTCCTGCTGGTGTGGATGCGTTCGATCAGCATGGGCAAGCCAGCACCCCGGCTGCTCGTGGCCCCCGAAGCGAAGGAGGACGCGCTGTGAACCTGCTCGCACTCATCCCCGGCCTGATCCTCGGCGCCGGCGTCGCGCTCATCGTCAGCGCGCTCATGCCGCGTCAGCCTCACCTGGCGGCGACCCTCGACCGGCTCACAAACACCACCATCGCCGCCGCCGAGCCCGGTGACGACTCACTGCAGCACCGCATCGGATCGTGGGTCGCCGAGCACCTTCCCGAACGGTCCTGGCTCAAGGTGCCCACCACCGATCTGCGCCTGATTGGGATGCCGCTGGACAAGTACTACTACGACAAGGTGCTCCTGGCCCTCGTCGGACTGCTGTCCCCGCTCGTGCTGGGCCTGTTCGCTCAAGCCCTCAACTTCCTGCCGTTCTACATCCCCGCGCTGCTGGGCCTGCCCCTTGCAGTGTGGCTGTGGTTCAGCGTCGACCAGGACATCCGCTCCAAGGCCAACGACGCCCGCGCCGAGTTCACGCGAGCGGTCGCCGTCTACCTCGAGCTCGTCGCCGCAGAGCGCAAGCGCGGCGCCACCGCCGCCCGCGCACTCGAGACCTCCGCCGACGTCGGACGGTCGTGGGTGTTCGTCCGCATCCGCCAGGAACTCACCCGAGCCCGCTACGCCGGCGTCGCTCCCTGGGACGCACTGCGCACCCTCTCCGACGAGATCGACGTGCCGGATCTCGCCGACGTCGCCAAGATCGTCCGACTTTCGGGGGAGGAGGGCGCATCGATATATGAGACACTCAGATCGAGGGGAAAGACCCTCCGGCACAAGCTCCTGGCCGAGGAGCACGAGAAAGCGAACAGCGCGAGCGAGCGGATGCAGATGCCTCTGGCGACCACCCTGTTCGTCTACGTGGGCATCATCATCACCCCCCTGATCCTGAATCTCCTCGCGACATAAGAGCCATGTCCGCGAACAGCCAGGTGAGCGGCCTATATGAAGTAACGCCTCCCCAAGACGCACACCCATAGTTGACTTCCAACTCAAAACCGCAGTCCACGCACCACCCAACCCCGGAAAGAGAGAGAAATGAGCAAGACCACCGAGCGCATCACCCTCGCCGTGGAGGCCGCAAAGGGCCGCTACCGCGAGCTCAGCGAGCAGCCCGAAGAGGGCCTCGAAACCGCGGAAAAGATCTTCCTGGTCGTCGGCTCAGTCCTTCTAGCGGGCACCGCAATCGGACTAATCACCGCATGGGTTACGGGGCAGATCAACCTCCTCCCCAGTAACTGATCTGTTGACCATGGCTTCGACGCGCGCTCGTCTCCTCCGTCCGCTCCGGCGGGCGGGGCGAGACGAGCGCGGCTTCGAGACCGCGGAGATGGCCATCGTCATGCCGGCGCTGCTACTGCTGATCTTCGCGATCGTGCAGGGAGGGCTCTGGTATCACGGCACCAACCTGGTCCACGCATCCGCTGTCAACGCTTACGAGGCCGCCCGCCTCTACGACGCCACCACCGCGGATGGCATCACTGCTGGCACCGCCACCGCCGAACAAGTCGGCGGAATGCTCACTAACGTCACGGTGAACGTCACCCGCACCGCCACCGACGTGACTGCAACAGTCACCGCAGTCACCCCCAGCCTGCTTCCCGGAGTCAACACGGCCGTCACCAGGACGATTACCGGACCCGTCGAAAGGTGGGTGCCATGATCACCCGCCTTCGCCAGCGCCTCGTGGCCGACGAGCGCGGCTCCAACGCCGCCGAGATCGTCATCATCGCGCCCGTGATCGCGATGCTGATCCTCGTCCTCGTCGCCGGCGGCCGAACCGCCCTCGCCGACAACGCGACCCAGAGCGCCGCCTACGCCGCCGCGCGAGCCGCATCGCTCTCCCGAGACGCCAGCACTGCGGTCACCAACGCCGAGGACGCTGCACGCCGCGCGATGAGCCAGTCCGGCATCACCTGCACGACCCTCACCGTGAGCGTCGACGCCAGCGGCCTGAACACCGCGATCGGCACGACCGGTACCGTCTCCGCCGCCGTCAACTGCGACGTGAGCCTCGCCGACATCACCCTCCCGGGCATCCCCGGAAGCCGGACCATGAGCTCGTCGGCCGCCTCACCCGTCGACGCCTACCGAGAGCGAGGCTGACCCCGTGACCACCATCCGCCGGCTGCTCCGCAAGCTCCGCGACGACGAGCGCGGCTCCATCACGCCGTTCTTCGTGGTGTTCGTTCCCGCGCTCGTCCTCATCGTCGGGCTCGTCGTCGACGGCGCCGGGAAGATTCAGGCCAACGAGAACGCGCAAGCCATCGCCTCCGGCGCCAGCCGCGCCGCAGCCAACGCCGTCGCCGCGCAGGTCGTCTCTAACGGCGGCATCAGCCTCGACAACAACCGGGCACGCACCGCTGCGACCGACTACATCGAAGCGTCCGGCATGACCGGCACCGTAAACGTCGTCGGAGACCGGATCACCGTTAGCGTCGAAACGTCGTACAGCACCAAGTTCGTTTCCATCATCGGCATCACCACCCTCCCCGCCGAGGCAACCGCCACCGCCGAGATCATCACCCAATAGGAGCAGCCCCCCATGAGCACCAAGCGCCTCGCCCTCGCCGGCATCATCGCTGCCGCACTGACGCTGACCGCCTGCACGGGCACCGGCACCCCCAACCCCACGGGCAGCGCGAGCGAGACCCCCACGCCCACCCCCTCGGCTACGGCGATCACCGGCGAAGCACCCGCCGACGAGAACGAAGCCATCGACCAGGCCGAGGCGACCATCGACCTCCTGCTCGCGACGCAGGCAGAGATCGGCGCGGCCGGCGGGGCGAACCCCGAGCGGTATGAAGCCGTCGCCACAGGGAAGGCCCTGCGCGAGTTCCAGGACGACGCCACCCGGATCGCCGAGGGACCGATTCTGAACGAGGACGGCGAGAGCATCGAGGGGCAGTCGACCGTCGAAGGGTCTCTCATCTTCGAGCCCGCGACCGGCTACGGCCAGGAGTACGAGGGAATCGCCAACGGACTCGTGATCGTGCCGGGTTGCCTCGATGGCTCTCAGCGCAAGATCACGACAGCCGATGGCAAGCCGGCAATGCAGAACCCGAACCCCCGCAACGAGGTCGAGTTCCATGTGATCTACAACGCCGAGACGAAGACGTGGCTCGTCAATGACCGCATCAGTCTGGGGACCACATGCTGAGGCGAACGCTCGCGGTCCTCGCCACCGCACTCATGATCGCGGTTGGATCTGTTGTAGCTGCGGCCCCCGCTCAGGCTGCGGGCGGCGTCTACTGCAACGATCTCGCCGTCTGCTACATCACGATCTCCAACGTGCCCTCCGACCCGGCGCCGAACCCAGACAGCAACGGGTGGACGCCTGGTGCGCCGACTTGCTACTACGAGAACTCGGAGTCGGGCCTGCTGCAGCTGGGGTGGAGCGAGGCCGACATCCGCGTCTTCGACGGCGGCAGCTATCAGCGGTTCTACGCGATCATCGATTGCGGTGGCTCGACGTCGTACTGGTCGAATACCCGGCAGTGCTACGTGTTCATGAAGGACGGCGTCTGGCCGACGCGCCCCCCTGGGTACTCCGACAAGGCCGGCTACTACGGCTGCATCATGTTCAACCCGACGCCGGGCGGTTCGCCTGGTGTCGGCCAAGAGACCAACTTCTGGTCTGAGACGGTCCCGCCCGGCCTGCAGGTTCTGCCCCCTGGCGTCGCCGCCGAGCGGCTGATCTCGACGTTCGCGCTGCGCGGGATTGACATCGGCATGGCGCCCGAGGTCAACCCCGCGTGGGGTCACCGCCGCTCCTACCTGGGCGTACCCGTGTGGCTCTGGGTTGAGAACCCGCAACCGCTGACCTGGGGACCGTACAGCGAGACGGCCACCCTCGGCGGGCAGACCATCACCGCGACCGCCCGCGTGACTTCCGTTCGGTGGGACATGGGCGACGGCGGATCGCAGGTCTGCGGCGGCACTGGCACCGCGTACACGACCGGCTACGGCGTCACTGATTCGCCGACCTGCGGCTACCGCTACCGCACGACCTCGGAGTCTCAGGGCGGCGATCGCTACACCGTCACCGCGACGAGCCAGTGGGTTGTGGAGTGGACCTCACTCGCCGGTCCCACCGGCACGATCAACCTGACGACCTCGAGCTCGGTCCCGCTCGAGATCAACGAGTTGCAGACCGTCAACGTCGGCGGGTGAAAGCCAGATGTCCGCGAACCGCCAGCTGTGGGGCCTATATGACGTAGGACCCGCACCGCGCGGGCGCTGACGCTGAAATCGAGGAGACGACCGTGAGGCGAATCACCGCAGGGCTCGGAGCTCTCATCCTGTCTGCCGCGCTGCTGGTGGGTCTGCCTGCCGCGCTGGTCTTCCTGGCCGGTAACCCGATCCCCTCGTGGGATCGCCTGATGTCGGCGCTGACGATGCCCGACTACGGCGGGGAGTTCCTGGTCGGCACCGTCATCCCGCTCATCGCGTGGGCCGCGTGGGCAACCTTCGCGATCGGCTACCTCGCGGAGATCCCGAACCAGCTGCGCATCGCCATGTCGGGCCCCGGCGTGAAGCGGATGAAGCTGCCCGGCCTGGGCGTGCAGCAGAAGGCTGCCGGCGTCCTGATCGCAGCCATCATCGCAATCTTCGCGCCGAACGCCGCCATGGCCGCCACTCCGACCGCTGCCGATGTCGCCCCCGCGAGCGTGTCTGCCAGCGTCACCAGCTACACCGACCAGGCACCTGCCCCGGCAGCTGAAAGCGCACCGGAGGCCGCCACTGCGGAGCAGGCGCCTGCTGCTGCGCAGACCTACACCGTGAAGGCCGGCGACTCTCTGTGGGCGATCGCCGAGCAGCACCTTGGCGACGGTCAGCGCTACCAGGAGATCGTCGAGCTCAACCGCGACCGCCCCCAGCCCGGCGGCTACACCGTGGGGCAGCGCGACGGCATCGACCCCGGCATGGTGCTCGAGCTCCCGGACGCGGCCGCCAGCGTGACGCAGGCCGGCGAGGAGCAGCGCACCGTGGTCTCCGGGGACACTCTCTGGGACATCGCCGCAGACGAGCTCGGCTCGGGGGAGCGGTACACCGAGATCTACGAGGCCTCCCGCGACATCACCCAGCCTGACGGGCGGCAGATCTCCGACCCCAGCCTCATCGTGCCCGGATGGACGGTCGCCATCCCCGCCGCCTACGTCGCCGCGGCTGCGTCGATCACCGAGGCGCCGGCCGAGACTCCCGCGCCGACCACGCCGCCGACCGCCATCGACGGCGCCGAGGGCGCCACCGATGACCCTGCTGTCGTCGACGGCACTCAGACCGAGACCGACGACGCCGGATCGGCGACGACCGACACCGATCAGAGTGTGGGCAGTGAAGGGTCGTCGACGACCGAGGACACCGTAGACGAGGCGGGCGGCGCCGGTGATGCCGACGAGCCCGCTGCTGAGCCCGCCGAGAACGCGGGCACCGACACCGGCCTCGGCTTCGTGACCGATGGTGGCGCGGCCGAGACGGCGCCGACGCAGGAGAACGCGCCGGCCGAGTCGGCACCCGTGCCGGCTGAGGTCGACGAGGCCGCCGAGGCGAGCGACGCCCCCGACTGGGCCGACGTCGTCACCGACTGGCGCACGCTCGGGATCGGGGGAGTGCTCGCCGCCGGTCTGCTCAGCTTCCTCGGTCTGCGCCGCGTCCAGCAGCGCCGCAACCGCAAGCCCGGCCAGCGCATCGCGATGCCCGCGGAGGAGATCTCCACCGTCGAGCTCGAGCTTCGCGCCGTAGAGAACCCGCAAGGCATGGACGCCGTCGACCACGCGCTGCGGATGCTGGCCGTGTGGGCTCAGGACACCGGCGCCACCCTCCCGGCCCTGTACGCGCTGCGCCTTTCGGCCGACGAGATCTCCGTGTTCCTCGACGAGCCCGCTCAGCTGCCCGCGCCGTTCCACCAGGACACCCCGGACGAAATGGCATGGTCGATCGGCTTCGACGACCTCACCCCGCTCGAGCGCACCCCGTCAGCGCCCTACCCGGCGCTGGTCACCCTCGGCCATGACGAGAACGACGCCCACCTGCTCGTGGATCTCGAGAAGCTCGGCTCGCTCAACATCGACGGCACCCCCGAGCTCGAGGAGGCGGCGCTGACCGCTCTGGCCCTCGAGCTCGCGACCAGCACCTGGGCCGAGAACCTGCAGGTCACCCTCGTCGGTGTCGCGGCCGGGCTGCCCGACGCGGTCGGGTCCGGCCGGGTCCGCCACGTCGACGACGTCGACGCGCTGATCCGGGATCTGCGCGGCCAGGCCGAGGAGGTCACCGCCGCGCTCGAGGACGCCGGAATCACCAGCCTCGAGCAGGCGCGCACCGCCGGCCCTCTGGCGGAGTCCTGGACCCCGGAGATCATCGTGCTCGGCCAGCTGCCCGACGAGCGCACCCGGCTCGAGCTCGCCGAGCTCGTCAGCCGCGTGCCGCGCGTGGGAATCGCGACGATCTCCGCCGGCCACCTGGCCGGGGGGTGGAACTTCCGCCTGCAGGACCGGACGACCGCCGAGCTCGAGATCCCGGACACGGACGGCGCGACCCTGCCGCTGACCCCGCAGGTCGTCACCGCCGAGGAGTACGCCCGCATCCTCGCTCTGTTCACCGTCGCCAACGACCAGCCCGCCATCGAGCACTCCTCGGCGTCGGCCGAAGTCGAGCTCGACGAGATCTTCCAGGGCGCCACAGACGAAGCTCCCATCTACCCGGAGGCTGAGACCACCGAGCTCGACCCGAACGGCACAGTCGTCGACGCCGAGGAGCTTCCCGCCGAGCACCTGGTCGACGCCGCTCCCGTCGACCAGGTGCTCGAGCCGACCGACGTCGCCGACGAGCAGACGATCACCGACACCCCGGCCGAAGCTCCGACCGCAGACACTGTCGCGACGGCAGAGACCCCCGCCGACGACACCGCTCACGACGTGAGCACCCTCGCACCGATCGTCGACCTCCGCTCGCCTCGGCTGCAGCTGCTCGGCCCCGTCACCGTGCTCAACCCGCAGGGTGAAGCGCCGAGCAACGCGCAGCAGTGGAACTCGCAGCGCCTGCGCGCGATCGAGCTCATCGCGTTCGTGGCCACCCACCCCGAGGCCAGCACCGAGCAGGTGCACGATGCGCTGTGGCCCGGCAGCGACCCGGCCCGTGGCACGTCGTCGCGCAACCGGCTCACCACGGCGGCGCGGCGCTGGCTCGGAAAGGACCGTGCCGGTCACAGCTACCTCGTCCCGGCCACCAAGGGTGTCTACGCCCTCACCGACACGTTCGCCAGCGACTGGGACGAGTGGCTCGCCCTGATCGGCACCGACCCAACCACCGCGACGACCGAGAACCTCGTGCGCGCCCTCGGCCTGGTCAAGGGCCAGCCGATCTCGGGCGTCAAGGAGAAGTACTACGTGTGGGCCGAGACGCTGCGCCAGGAGATGATCGCCGCGATCGGTGACGCCGCCCACGAGCTCGCCACCAGGTCGCTGCGCGAGGGCAACACCCGCAACGCACGCCTGGCCGCCGCGATCGGCCGCATGGTCGACCCGATCAACGAGGTCTTCTGGCGGGACGCTCTGCGCGCCGAGCACATGGCCGGCGACAGCGCCGGCGTCGAGCGCCTCGTCACGCAACTCGAGCACGCGCTGACGCAGATCGACCCGGACTACGCCGAGCCGGAGCCCGAGACCGAAGAGCTCATCGAGCAGCTGCGCCGGCGTCACGCGGTCGCCAGCTGATCCCGTCGCCATCGTGACCGAACATCCCGCACGCACCGAGGAGCCGCAGCGCCGTTCGGCGGCTCCTCGGCTGCTGTGGTGGTGTCTCGCTGCCCTCGTGGCCGGTTTCGGGCTCTCAGCGGCGCTCACAGCGCCTCTGGCGACCGAATCGCGCCTCGGGGTAGGGGAGTGGGGCGCCATCGCCGTGTTCGCGGCCGTGGGCGTGCCTCTGGCCGTCGTTGACGGGAGAACCCGCCGCCTGCCCAATGCAGGCACCTTCCCGCTGGCGGCCGCGCTGCTGGGGTACTGGGCGGGACTCGTCACCACGACCGGGCAGTGGCAGCTGCTGGCGCAGGCGGCCGTCACCGCCGCGATGATCTTCGCTGCCGCCGCGGTGATCGCCCTGGTCGGCACTCTCGCCGCCGGAGACATCAAGCTGTTCCTCGCGATCGGGCTGCTCACGGGATGGTTCAGCTGGCTGCTGCCGCTGTATGCGCTCGTCGCCGGGTACGTCCTCGCCATCCCGCACGCGGGCATCCTGCTCGCTCGTCGACGTCACGCACCCGGCACTGACACGCGCCTGCCGTTCGGCCCCTACCTGGTCGCCGCGGCGCTGCTGGTCACGATCGCCGCCAAGCTCGCCGGGTAGCCAGAACTGCTCACCCGCCGTGGATCGACGGCCCGGTGAACAGCGGCACCACGATCGACTGATCAACCGGGATCACCCACCCGCACGCCGGGCACACCCAACCGCCGGGACGATCCCGCATCACCACCCGACAGTCGCGACAGCGCAGCTGCGCCTGAGCCTCCATCGCCTCATCCATCGCCCGAGCATAGATCTCCGCCGGCATCCCCGACTCCCGCAATCCACAGCCGACCGATGTGTCCGCGAAGGCCGAGCGCTGCGGCCTATATGAGTAACCGCCGCCTCTCTCTCCCACCATGCCCTGACCCGTCCCTCACGAATCGATCACCGCGAGCACATGACTTCTGGCCTACCCACCCCCAGTCAGATCGCCGCGCGCGTCGCTCCCCGCGCGGTCGCCGCGGCCGCGGCCGAGGCCGCGGCCCGGAGCACGCCGGAAGGGCGCCGGCTCTCACGCAAAGCGGCCGCTCAGATCCGCGAGCTCGGCGTCGACGTCTCGGCCGTCGACCGGGCGATCTCCTCACCGCACTCGACGGAACCGACGCACCAGCACAACGGGACGCTGTACGTCCGCGGAGATCTCGGCGTCATCGTCCCCGACGACGACCAGGCGCTCATCGTCGGCCTCGTGCGGGTCGACCCCGACACCGCACCGCTTCGCCGCTCGAGGCGCGCAGGCGGCGGACCATCCCGGCCCACGCCGACCACCACCGCCGAGCTCGAGCAGCTGCTGCGCGCCCATGGCTTCCAGATCACCGCGGCGCGAGGAGGCCACCGCAAGGCCGCCCATCCCGACCGGCCCGGAGTGATCATCACCATCCCGCACACCCCTAGCGACAGCAGGAGCTACCCGAACCTGGTGGCCGACATCCGCCGGCTCACCGGTGTCGACATCCGAGGCGCCGTTCGAACCAACACCGCCTAGCCGACAGCACACGCCCGTCCGACCTGCGGGTTACCCTCGCTGGGAGGGTTTCGGCTGATTGTCCGCACCTGGCGGCGGTTTTCGGCAGATGTGCACAACGACGCGACGGCCATAGGGAATCGCCTAGTAACCAATCTCGCCCCGAGCGGGCGCCGGCTCACTGCTGGGCGCGGCGCAGCGGCCACTAGGCTGAAGACGAGTTCGCGCCGCACGCCTGAAGCGGCTGCGGGCTCATTCTCGTCTGCCTACGAAGGGTTGAGATGTCGCGGCTTTCCGACCTGTTGCGTGCTGCCAGTCAGCTCGATCCGCAACTCGCCAAGGATCTCGAGGAAGAGATCCAGCCGCTACAGAAGCGACTTCCATTCGGTCTGAATTTTGAGCGCCACGCTCCCGAAGCCGTCGAGCTCGCTGGCCATAAGATCCGCAAGGGAAGCAAGGTTCGGATCCTTCCGCCCCGAGGGGTGGGAGGACAGGGAGACCGTCGTCTTTGGCGCGTCGAGTCAATCGCTGACGGTGAAGCTGTGCTTTCAACACCCGCTAGCGAGGACGTCGAGACCTCCACGGTGTCACTCGATGATCTCCTTCTCGTAGCCGAGTTCCGTGATCGCATCTATCCGGGCCTGCGCCCGGACGGTGAGGTCGCTCGCGGCGGCGATAAGCCCTTCCACACTGTTATCAACGGCGAAAATTTCCACGTCCTGGAGCAGCTCACCTTCACTCACGAGAAGGCCGTAGACGCGATCTACATCGACCCGCCGTACAACACGGGGGCACGCGATTGGAAGTACAACAACGACTACGTAGAAGGCGACGATCTCTACCGGCATTCGAAGTGGCTCGCCTTCATGGAGCGGCGACTCAAGCTCGCGAAGCGGCTCCTGAAACCGGCCAACTCAGTGCTCATCGTGAGCATCGACGAGAAGGAGTATCTGCGGCTTGGACTGCTGCTGGAGCAAACTTTCCCGGAGGCTGACATTCAGATGGTCAGCTCGCAGATCAACCCCGCTGCCTCTGCACGGATGGGATCCTTCGGCCGCGTCGACGAGTACATCTATTTCGTCAGGCTCGGAGGCGCTGTGGCCCAGCGCGTTGCCCTGTCGAGGGAGTGGGTTTCGTCCAAGGGCCGCACACACACTGGAGCGCCACGGTGGGACATGCTGCGCCGGTCTGGCGGAGGTGCCAGGCGACAAGACTCTCCCGGAGGTTTCTACCCGATCTACGTCGATCCCGCCGGCCCCAGAGTCAAAGCAGTTGGGACACCACTTCCCGCGGGGGTCTCGGATGCGCCCCTCGTCGAGGGCGCTGTCGCCGTTCTCCCCCTCCGCAAAGACGGATCGGAAGGGCGATGGATGTGGAGCAGTCAGGAATTTGAACGAAGGCTCGCACAGGGGCGGGTCCGAATCAGCGGTAACGCGAGACGCGGCTTCGTCGTCTCCATCCTCAAAGACGGCGAGTACGCCAAGATCGTCGACGGCGAGTACACCCCAACCGGCCAAGGGCCCGATGGATCTTTGACCTTCGAACGCGACGAAACTGATCTGGTTCGAGCCGTGCCCGGGACGCAGTGGAGGATCTCGTCTCACGACGCAACGCAGTACGGTTCCCGGCTGCTCCGCGATTCGCTGCTCCCAGGACGAGAATTCCCCTTCCCAAAGAGCCTGTACGCAGTTGAGGACGCACTTCGATTCTTCATCGCGGACAACCCCAATGCCGTTGTCGTGGACTTCTTCTCCGGCTCCGGCACGACCGCTCACGCGGTCATGCGACTTAACAAGCAGTACGGCGGTTCACGTCAGTGCATCTCCGTGACGAACAACGAGGTATCGGCGGAGGAGCAAGGGAAGCTCCGTGCGCAGGGCCTCCGCCCCGGGGATCCCGAGTGGGAGCAATGGGGCATCTGCGACTACATCACGAAACCACGTATTCGAGCTGCAATCACAGGCGCAACCGCGACCGGGGAACCAATCAAAGGCGAATACAGATTCGTCGACGAGTTCCCCATCGCGGACGGCTTTGCGGAGAACGCCGCCTTCTTCACGCTCACATACGAATCGCCATTCATGGTCAGCACCGACCGTGCCTTCGCGGCAATCGCTCCCATGTTGTGGCTTCGGGCTGGTGCGCGTGGTGCCCGAATCGATTCTGTCGATCAGGGCTTCGCGGTGGTCGACAGCTACGGCGTCCTGCGTGACCTCGATCAGGCCGCGGAGTTCGTTGATGCGCTGCGGGAACGAGACGGGATCCGAATCGCTTACATCGTCACGGACGATGAAGGCCGCTATCAACAGGTCGCCAGCGAGCTGCCCCATATAGAGACAGTTCGCCTCTACGAGGACTATCTCCGCAACTGCGAAAGCACGGGTGACTTCTGATGCGCTTCACTCTGAAGGACTACCAATCAGACGCGGTAGGGGACACCCTCCGGGAGCTGGCCTCCGCGCGTGATTTCTATCGCAGCGCTAGTAAGCGAGTGTCTTCCGTCGCTCTAACCGCCACGACGGGTGCCGGGAAGACGGTGATGGCCGCTGCGGTCATCGAGGCACTTTTCTGGGGAAACGATGAGTTCAGTGTGGTTCCGGATCCCGGCGCCGTTGTGCTGTGGTTCAGCGACGATCCCGCGCTGAATCAGCAGACCCGGCATCGTCTAGAGCAAGCATCGGACAGGCTGCGCAACCGTCTTGTGACGGTGGAGCACCCCTTCCGCTATCCGAAGCTGCAACCGGGCCGGGTGTACTTCCTCAACACCTCGAAGCTCTCCAAGAACAGTCTCCTGGTTCGAGGGCACGATGACACCAACA
Organism: Microbacterium altimontanum; assembly: GCF_058349865.2. Classification (NCBI taxonomy): domain Bacteria; kingdom Bacillati; phylum Actinomycetota; class Actinomycetes; order Micrococcales; family Microbacteriaceae; genus Microbacterium; species Microbacterium altimontanum. Next base: position 74,086 of record NZ_JBYRJB020000011.1, read on the forward strand.
CTCTCGCCGGCATGGGGTCTCACCCCGACACGGTGCCGTTCACGTTCTGGGACACGCTGCGCAGCACCATCGACGACGATGACCTGACGCTGTATATGGTGCTCGACGAGGCGCACCGCGGGATGGGCAAGCGACCGTCGGACACCCCGACAATCGTCAAGCGCCTCATCAACGGACACAGTGGCGTCCCGCCGGTACCGATCGTCTGGGGCGTTTCCGCGACCGTGCAGCGGTTCGAAGAAGCGATGAACGCGGCCGAAGTGCAGGCAAACCGAGTGCACCTCGGAACTGTTCAGGTCGACCCGGTGAGAATCCAAGAGTCCGGGCTCCTGAAAGATGACATCGTGCTCGATTTCCCCGCGGAGACGGGGGACTTCAACACGGTCCTTCTGCGGCGAGGAGTCCGCAAGGTCAAGGCACTCTCCGCCGCGTGGGCGACGTACGCCGCGGAGCAGAACGATGAGCCGATCAAACCGCTCATGGTGTTGCAAGTACCGAACAAGCCAGCACCTGCGGAGGTCGCTTCAGCTATCGACGTGATCCGTGATGAATGGCCAGAGCTGGAGTCCGACGCGATCGCGCATGTGTTTGGTGAGCACACCGCGCAAACCTTCGGTGCCCACAACGTCCCGTACGTCTCGCCAGAGCGTGTGCAGGACGCTTCTTACATTCGAGTGCTGCTCGCAAAAGATGCGATCAGCACAGGGTGGGACTGCCCGCGCGCTGAGGTCATGGTCTCGTTCCGCCCCGCAAAGGACGAAACCCACATCACCCAGCTTCTCGGCCGAATGATCCGCACCCCGCTCGCTCGTCGTGTGGAGGGGGACGACCTATTGAACAGCGTCGAGTGCATCCTGCCGCGTTTCAACAAGGCCACTGCGAGTCTCGTGCTGGAAAAGATCATGGGAAGCGACCTCATGGACTCTGACGGAGGCACCGGACAACGCATACTCATCGACCCACAGGTAATGACGGCGAACCCGGCGATTCCTGATGAAGTGTGGGAGCGATTCGGATCCCTTCCCGCCGAGACCCTTCCACGCAAGCACGCCAACCCGATCAAACGGGTCACCTCGCTGGCTCACGCTCTGGCCGCCGACCGGCTCGTGCCCGACGCCGGCAAGCTCGCCCACGAGCGTCTCCACGGCGTCCTGAACGGTCTTGCCGCGCAGTACTCGAAAGAGTTCAGCAAAGCGGTGGAGAACGTGCTAACTGTCGAAGGCGGCACCGTGCGCGGGCAGACTCGTCACGGCCTACGGCGCGACGAGTCCTGGACCGAGGTTGCAGACGACCGTGCCATTCAAGACGCCTACCGCGCCGGAGCCCGCACGATTACCCCCGACGTCGCGCGCACCTACGTGGAGCACCTGGCCAACGACGCCGAAGACGAGGACGCGTACCGCGATGCAAACGTGCGCGTCGCTGCGCTAGCGATGCTCCCGCAAACACGACCTGCACTAGACACAGCCGCCGACGCAATCGCGCAGGAATGGCTCTCGGGGTACAGGGTCGCGATCAAGGCACTTTCCGAATCGCGCCAGAGTCTTTACGCGGAGATCACCGCCATGAGCACCGATCCTCAGCTGATCTCTGTCGCGCTGCCGAAGAACCGGCAGGAAGAGACCAAGCGCACTATCGGAGAGACCCAGCAGCTCCTAGAACGGCGAGCCCTGCACCTCTTGGCCGATGATGAAGGCATGTTCCCTGTCGGAAAGCTCAACCCCGATGAAATCGCCGTACTTGACACGGAGATCGCCCGAGGAAATCTCCTCGGTTGGTATCGAAACCCCACTGGCGGGCGAGACTCCATGAGCATCGCTTACCAAGACCGACACGGCGACTGGCGAACACTGCGGCCAGACTTCCTCTTCTTCGTCGACAGCGACAAAGGCGTCCGAGCCAACATCGTCGACCCTCACGGACACTGGCTACCCGACGCGATCTGGAAGCTACACGGCATGGCCCGCTATGCCGCCGTATACAGCGACCAGTACCACCGCATCGAATCCATCTCACGCATCGACGGCGAGCTGCGGGTCCTGGACTTCACGAACCCGGACGTCCGAGCGCACGTTCTCGAGGAATCAGACGCTGACTTCGCCTACCGGCGCTGGTCAGTGACGTACTAAGCCCGCCCCTCAGGCTTCGGCAATGACAACTGCGAAAATAGACAGATGCTCTCGCTTTTCGAGGACGATCCATCAACCGAAAACTCACCCACTGCACCAGTGATGATGTCGGATCTTCAGCGGGCCGAGATCCGATCTCTCTTCGAATCCCTAGAGGTTCGAACTGCTCGCGAGCAGTTCGAACTCGTCGCCGAGGTCACGGGAACGCGTATCACGTCGGTTGGGCAGCTCGACGGCGCGACCGCTCATCGTTTGATCGCGCGCCTTCAATCTCGCATCGCGAATCAGGGACGCGTGTCGACCGGCAGCAGCTGGGATGATCGCACGGAGGACACCTGGATCGATCGGCTCTAGCAGGAGAGATCGATCGAGCGGCTGCTCAGTAGCATTGGCCTCATGGCGTGCTCTACCCAGCTGCACGCCCAGGTGCCCGAGGAGCACGAGCTCATCGCCCTCCGCGGCGACCGTGACGCCACAGGAGAGTGACCAACTGTCGCTAGTCCGGCGCCGGATCACCGCCCCCAGAAAGACCACTTGCATATATGCAAGAGCTAGTAGACTGATGGTGAGAGGAGGCGATGGATATGACCACGACCACCGACACCGCCGCTGAGCTCCGCGAGCTCGCGAACCTGAATCGACGGCACGAGCTCATCGAGAAGGCGATCAATGAGCGCCTCGTGGCCCTTCGCTTCGGCAAGGGCGTTCAGCTGCAGGAGCTCGGAGCCGCACTGGGCAAGAGCGAGTCGCAGATGTCGCGCATCCTCAAGGCGCTCGAGAAGAGCACCGACGTCGTCGCAGCGCCCGACAAGCAAGTGGCCGCGACGGCGATGGAGCTCGTGCGCCAGGCGCAGCGCGGTGAGATCCCACACGAGAAGTTCGTCGAGCTCCTCAAGCACTGGAACTACGACCCGCAGTACAAGACCCAGGGCGAAGCCGACGACTGGGAGGTCGTGGACAACAGCTTCGACGCGGTCTACCACGCCTATGTCGGGCTCGATCTGCTCTCTGACGAGGAGTACGAGGAGATCGAGAGAGCAGCCGCTTGACGGACTCCGATCACTCGGAGCACCTGGCCACGCTTCGATCCCTCACCGCTGTCAACGGCCCCATCGACGCCGACGCACCCACCGCCACGCGCCAGCAATCGAAGAACTACAGCAACGGACGCCTCACCGCGCCTCGAGCGAGGCTGCACAAGCAGATCATCCGGGAGTTCTTCGCCGAGAACGACGCGGTGATCCGCGACCGTCAGGTACTGGTGATGGCCGGCCCTCCCGGCGCCGGCAAGAGCTCCGCACGCCGCGAACGCATCCCCGAGGCCGAGGAGAAGCACTGGCGGTTCATCGACCCCGACGATTTCAAGACGCGGCTGCTGCGCAAGCTGCGCGAGTCGGGGGAGTACGACGAGATCGTGCCGCCGGCGGTGAAGTCCCGTATCGACGCCGGCGACCGTTTCGCTCCGGGTGAGCTCGCCGCCCTCGTGCACGAGGAGTCATCCGAGCTCGCCCGAGAAGCGGCGACGATCTCCCTCGAGCGGGGCGAGCGGGTCGTGATCGACGGCGTGCACGGCAGCAAGGTGAAGCTGCTCAAGCGGTTCCAGCAACTCGCCGAGCAGGGCTACACGTCGATCGAGATCATCGCCGTCGACGGGCCGCGGGAGGTCACCCGGGCGCGCGTGATCAACCGCTGGGAGAAGGGCTACGCCGCGTTCCAGGACGGCACGGACGACGCGGCCTACCAGGCCCGGTACGTCCCGGAGCACATCACCGACTCGTTGTACGTCGACGACGACAGATTCTCCGCATGCGCACGGGCAGTGGCCATGGCCACCAAGGGGGCACCCGAAGGTCTCACCGTGCGCGCAGACGTCTACTACGTCGACGACGTCAACGCCGCCGGCGCACCATGGCGCACCTACCGCAAAGACCTCGACGGCTTCGCTCACGAGAAGCTCCGCGACATCCCCCGCCCGCAGCCTCGCACGGCCCCCGCTGGCGCCTCGAGCACGCCTGCCGGCGGCGACAGCACCCCGGGTGCGGGGGAGATCTACGTCGCCGGCTACGAGCGCTCAGACGGCACCGTGGTCCCTCCGCACACGCGCGTCCGGCCCGCCGGACATTAGCGGTTCTCCCAGGCCCCACCGCTGGCCCGATCCGACATCGGCCCGCTCGTGCAAGCCCGGTGATCATCCCGGCGCTGTGCGGTACGACGGAACAACCACCGAAGGGAGCATCATGCCGGCAGGAGACGTCGAGACGTTCCACCAGGACGGTGCGTGGCACAACCGCATCGAGGGAGAGAAGGGGACCACCGGCCCGTTCTCGACCAAGGCCGAAGCCGTCGAGGCTGGCCGTGACGAAGCTCGCCGCGCCAAGCGGGAGCACATCATCAGAGACGAGAACGGTCAGATCGGGGAGCGGAACTCCTACGGGAACGATCCCCGCGACGTGAAGGGCTGATCGTGACGCTGCCGGTCGCGCTGCGCCCGCCTTTGGAGGTCGCGCTGGCGCGGCCGGTGGCCACGATCCCCGCCCCCTCCGCGCTGCCCGGCGGGTGTCTGTACGAACCGAAGTGGGACGGCTTTCTTCACTGAACCCGGGAAGGCCCGGTTGGACGTCAAGTGTGCGGCTCCGGGCGGAAGATCTCTTCCCAGGTGGTACCGAAGTCACGTGTCGTGACCACGCCACGTTGGTCGACGAGGGCGATCTCGTCGCCCGGCGTGACGGTGAGGGCCTGGGCGGCACCTTCGTACTCGCCTCCGGTGGCCCACTCGCCGCTGGGGAGCTGGTAGACGAGTGTGTTGTCGAAGCTGGTGCCGACCAGTAGCCCCAGGCTGTTCGTCGCGATCAGAACCATCCGCGGCGCAGTCTCGTCGAGCTCGAACGTCGCACCCGCGTCACGGCTGACATAGAGCCCTTCGGGAGTGGTCGCGTAGACGGTGTCGGAATCGTCGGGGTCGGCGAGCATGTCGCGTGCGTCGACGCCGACTCCGTCGTTCCAGGTGCGCCCGCCGTCGTCGGAGCGGTAGACGATGCCGAAGTTGTTCGCGTAGATGCGATTCGGATCGGATTCGCTGATGGCGAGGTCGTGGAAGTCGGCCTCACCGGTGAATGCGACGTTCGTCCAGGTGCGGGCGTTGTCGTCGGAGCGGATGAGGCCGAGATTCTGGCCGGCGAAGTGGTCGGGGCTGTTCGGCCCGGGGTGTCCGGAGGCATAGAGCTGACCGTCGACGGCGGTGAACCCCATGGCGTCGAAGTCGTTGCCGGCGACCGGCCCGCTCAACTCGGCCGAGCGGGTGAGTGCGTCGAGTTGGTAGATGCCGCCGTGGCTGGCGATGAGCAGACCGCCCGTCTCGGGGTCGGAGGCGAGCCCGTGGATGTGCGTTGCGCGCGCCGGTTGGCCCGTGGCCCGGCTGCTCGTAGGGCTGGGACTGGTCGTGGCACTACTTATGGGGTGCTGGGCGGCAACGCATTCGGAGACTGAAGGCGTCTCGGCCGCGCCGATCGCGGAGTCGATCGGCGCGGCCAGCTCGGGCACCGTTGTCGCAAATTTGACAGCGGATGGGTACGCCAGCGAGACCGGAGATCTCGACGCCGCCCTGTGCCTGCTCGGAGTGGCGTGCATGTTGGCACTCGTTGTCCTAGCCTGGCGGGCACCATCCCGCACGTACAGTCTCGAACGTGTCGCCGGGATGGTGCGTGAGCTGATCGCGGTGCCGCTGTCCCGGACGCCGGTGCTCACTCTTACCCAGCTGCGCGTTTGCCGAACCTGAACCACGACTCAACCCCCTCGCACCCGTGAGAGCGTGCGGATGCTGGCGCTGCCAGACCGCACGCCTGTTGAGTCCTGGTATTGGAGTACGTTGTGGCAAACCCGTTCCGGGTGACTTCGGTCACCCGCGCCGTACACCCGGCTGCCCATCGAAGATCCCGGCGCACGTTCCGCGCGGCTGGCGCAATGCTCGCTGTGACTGCCGTGCTCGCGGTCGCAGGGTGCACATCCCGCGCCGGCCATCATATGGCACCCGACACGCTCAACAGCCGGCTCCGCGCCGTCGGCATCCCTCCACGACTAGGGCGTGTCTGACAATTGGCTTAGTTATGGGCCGTGGTGGCCGTTGGGGTCGGCGGCGTGGCGCTCTGTGGTGAACTGTTGAGCATGGGCCGAGATCGAGAGTTCGTTGTTCCGGCGAGCGTTCTCAGTGCTTTCGTGACAGGCAATGACGTGACCCGCGAATGGGCGAGTATGTTGTCGTCGGTCGCAGGCGACCTCCTTCAAAAGTGGGAGCTTCGAGCGGAAGGTGCGGTCCGATCGGGGGAAGCGGGGGTTGTCGTGCCGGTGCGTCGCGCCGATGGGACACGGGCAGCGTTGAAGTTGCAGGTACCGCGGGCCGAGACCACGGCGGCGATCATCGGTCTCGTCCGATGGAACGGCCGAGGGATAGTTCGCCTCTTGGACAGCGACCGCGGCCGGGGCGCAATGCTCCTCGAGCGCCTCCATGCCGATCGCACCCTCGAGGTCGTCGAGAATGACGACGACGCTGTTCGTGTGGTCGGGTCGCTTCTAGCGCGCTTGCATAGCGCGCCTGCGCCCGACGGGCTTCCTCAACTCCAGACGATCCTCTCTGGGATGCTTGACGACGCGCCCGCAGCAATGACAGCACTTGAACGTGACGACCGGGCTCGGCTCCGTCGATGGATGAGCAGAGTCACCGATCTTGAAGCCGAGCCCGGACATCACCTGCTGCACTGGGATTTGCACTATGGCAATGTCCTCGCAGCCGACCGCGAACCATGGCTGGCGATCGATCCGGAGCCTCTCGTTGGCGATCCTGGGTTCGATCTTTGGCCTGCGCTGGACAGCGGGTGGAGCACCGATGACACCCTCACCGAGGCGCCACGCATCGTGCGACGACGCTTCGACATCCTCACCGAGATGCTCGACCTCGACCGTGGTCGTGCAGCCGGGTGGACGGTTGCTCGCCTGCTGCAGAACACGCTGTGGGACATCGAGGACGGACATGCCGCCATCAGCACGTCCGCCAAAACGGTAGACGACGCTCTCGCCCCCCTCGGTGGGTTCCGGAAAGGTTGAGCGTGCGGGCTGAGACACTTGACACGTGTCGCGGTTTCAGAAGCTCTCGGATGCTCAGTGGTCGTTGATTGAGGGGATGCTGCCGCGTCCGACGGGGCGTAAGGGTAGGCCGTTCGCGGATGCGCGGCTCATGGTCGAAGGCATCGTGTACCGGTATCGAACGGGGATCGCGTGGCGGGATCTCCCGGCGGTGTTCGGGCCCTGGCAGACGGTCTGGACCTGGCACCATCGGATGGCGACGGAGGGCATCTGGGATCGGGTGCTGGCGAAGGTCATCGCTGCGGCGGATGCCGCCGGGATGGTGGACTGGTCGATATCGGTAGATTCCACGATCGCCCGCACGCACCAGCACGCTACGAACACCACCCGCCTCACAGGGGGCTGGATCAAATTACACGAATCCGAGGCTCGAGCCGCCTGATCACGGCATCGGCCGCTCCCGCGGCGGCCTCTCTACGAAGATCCATCAACTCGTCGACGGCAACGGACTCCCGCTGGTGACCTTGATCACGCCGGGACAGGCCGGGGACTCACCGATGTTCCTGCCGCTGATGGCGCAACTGCGGATCGAACGAGATCGCGGTAGGCCACGCACCCGACCGGACGCCGTCCGCGGCGACAAGGCATACTCCTCGCGCGCGATCCGCGGTCACCTCCGCACCCGCGGAATCAGAGCCGTGATCCCCGAACCCGACGACCAGAAAGGCCACCGCCAGCGACGCGGCTCACGTGGCGGCCGGCCTGTCGGCCTTGATGACGCGGACTACCGCCACCGGAACGTGATCGAACGCAACTACTGCCGCATGAAGCAATGGCGCGGACTTGCCACCCGCTACGACAAGCACGCCATCGTCTACCGCGCCGCAGTCGTCCTCAACGCCGTCATCGCCTGGACCCAGCAATTGTCAGACACGCCCTAGCACGCACCAGCGCGTTGATCGCCCTCGCGCAGGAACTCCCACCAGTCGTTCTCAGTCGCCTGACGAGGTTGGACATCTCCTCCGCAATCGCCTGGTCCAACGCGATCGGCGCGAACAACAACGCCTACGCCACCGCAGTCATCGAACGAGTCGGCATGCCTTTGCCGACTCTCTGAACCATGACCCTACGCCCTGTCAGCGGAGTCCTTGGACGGTCGGCTTCGGCTATAGGTATCGGCATACGTCGACAGAACTACATGTGTCGGGTTCGACGTGTTCGGCGTGGTCGCGGAGCCCGGCGAGGGTGTTGCGCAGGTCGTTGAGCTGCGCGATCTGCTGGTCGATATCGGCGAGCCTCGTATCGAGCAGGTCCCGGACGTGACCGCAGGGTGCTTGACCGTGGTCGCGGATGTCGAGGATCTGCCGGATTTGGGCGAGTGTGAGGCCTGCGGCTTGCCCGCGGTGGATGAAGCCGATCCGAGTGAGGGCATCGGCCGTGTAGTCGCGGTAGCCTGCGGGTGTCCGCTCGGCGGACGGTAGGAGCCCTTGGTCTTCGTAGAACCGCAGCGTTTTCGTGGTCGTGCCGGCCGCGTCGGCGAGTTCTCCGATCCGCATGTTCCTCGCTCCTCTGCGCATGTTGCACGCACCTCTTGACCTTCCCCCATGCTGGAAGGTTCATGATGACTGTATCAGCAGGATTTTCAGTACTCCAGGGAGGAATCGGATGCAGTCGACGTTTGATCTCGCGATTGTCGGGTCGGGTGGCGGGGCGTTCGCCGCCGCGATCCGCGCCACGATGCTGGGTAAGTCGGTGGTGATGATCGAGCGTGGCACGTTCGGTGGCACGTGTGTGAACACCGGATGCGTACCGTCCAAGGCGCTGCTCGCGGCCGCTGAGGCACGCCATGTGGCCGCCGACGCCGGTTCCCGGTTCCCGGGGATCGCCGCCACCGCGGACCTGGTGGACATGCCGGCGCTGATCGCCGGGAAGCAGGATCTGGTGGAGGCGATGCGGAGCGAGAAGTACGTCGACGTGGCCGATGCCTACGGCTGGCAGAACCATCAGGGTGATGCGGCCTTTGCCGGCACCCCGGATGCACCGGTGCTGGAAGTCACGGCCGCGGACGGCAGGGTCGAAACGGTCGAGGCGGCGCATTACCTGATCGCCACGGGCGCGCGCCCCTGGGCCCCACCGATCGAAGGGCTGGACGGGGTCGACTTCCTGACCTCGACATCGGCGATGGAGTTGGACAAGGTCCCGGACTCGCTGCTGGTGCTCGGCGGTGGCTATGTGGCACTGGAGATGGCCCAGTTGTTCGCCCGGCTCGGCGCGAAGGTGACCCTCCTGGTGCGGTCCCGGCTGGCGTCGAAGGAGGAGCCAGAGGTCTCCAAAGCGTTGCAGGAGGTCTTCGCCGACGAGGGCATCCGGGTGGTCCGCCGTGCTGTTCCCACACGCGTGGCCCGGGACGTGGCGACCGGTCAGATCGTCGTCACGGCCGAAGTCTTGGGCAGTAAGCAGGAGTTCCGTGCCGACGAGATCCTCGTCGCGCTCGGACGCCGCCCGGTCACGCAGGGTCTCAACCTGGATGTAGTGGGAGTGAATACCGGCGACGCCGGGCAGGTCCTAGTCACCGGCGACCTGCAGTCCTCGAATCCTCGCGTGTGGGCGGCCGGGGATGCGACCGGGCATCCCGAGTTCGTCTACGTCGCCGCCCGGCACGGCACGATGGTCGCCGAGAACGCCTTCGCCGATGCACACGAGTCCGTCGACTACACGCGGATGCCGCGTGTCACGTTCACCAGTCCCGCGATCGGCTCGGTCGGGATGACCGAGAAGGAAGTCCTCGCGGCCGGGATCCGCTGCGACTGCCGCGTCCTTCCCCTGGAGTACGTGCCGCGGGCGGTCGTGAACCGAGACACCCGCGGGTTCATCAAGATGGTCGCCAACGCCGACACCGGTGAGATTCTCGGCCTCACCGCCGTCGCCCGGGACGCCGGCGAGCTCGCCGCCGCGGGCGTCCATATCCTCGGTAAGACCATCACGGAGGTCGCCGACGCGTGGGCCCCGTACCTGACCATGGCCGAGGGCATCCGCATCGTCGCGAAAGCCTTCACCACCGACGTCTCGATGCTGTCCTGCTGCGCCTGAGCACGGACCAACCCGCTTCATCACCCACGAAACCGGAGAAAATGCCCATGACTGACCTCACGACCGATCTGTCCGACCGGCTCGCCCGATTCGATGAAGAAGCCCTGCTGGTCCCGTTGCTGCGACTACTCGTCGACGGTGACCCGGTCACCATCGACGACCTCGCGGGCGCCGTAAAGCTCCCCGTCGACGAGGTCCGAGCCCGCCTGGCCGCTACGCCGGACACCGAGTACGACGGCCAGGGCCGGATCATCGGCCAGGGCCTCACCTTGCGCCCCACCAGGCACCGGTTCACCGTCTCCGGTGAAGAGCTCTACACCTGGTGCGCGTTCGACACCCTGATCTTCCCCGCCCTCCTGGACCGCCCCGCCCGCATCGAGTCGATCTCCCCAACCAGCGGCGACACGATCCGGGTGAGCGTCGACCCGACCGTCGGCGTCACCAGTGTCGAACCGGCGACCGCGGTGATGTCCCTCGTGAATGCCGCAGACACGCCATCGATCCGCTCCTCGTTCTGCAACCAGGTCCACTACTTCACCTCCCCGCAGGACGCTGCCAGCTGGCTCACCGAACACCCCGGCGCGCAGACCCTCCCCGTCAGCGACGCCTTCGAGCTCGGTCGCACCGTGATCACCGGGATTCTCGAGCGGCCCCAGCCCGCTCGCAGCGTCGAGCCGTCCAGCAACTGCTGCGGACCCGAGACCTGCTGCTGAACGGCATACGAAATCGAGGCTCAATAGCGCGAGGCTCAATAACGCGCGCTACCAATAACGCTGCGCATGCGGGCGGAGCTCGAACCACGGGCGGCCGAGATCCAGCCCGAGCGCCTTGGCCTCTTTGCTCGAGGCGACCACCATCCCGTCGTTGTTGCTCAGCACCACGGTCGGCACCGCCTCGAGCGCGGGATTGAACACTCGCTCGAAGGACACGTAGGCGCTGTTGACGTCGACGTGGGCCAGCATTCAGGGCCGCCGCAGGTGGTGGATCGAGAAGGTCGCCACGCCCCAGATCACAAGCTCGGAGAGCTCGGGCACCGCGATGTCGGGATGCTCTGCGCTCTCGGACTTGAGCGTCACTCGGCCGGCGGAGATCTGCAGCCGTTTGATCGTCAGCTGCCCGTCGAGAACGGCCACCACGACATCGCCGTCCCGCGGCTGCTTCGAGCGGTCGACCAGGAGCTCGTCGCCGTCACTGATCCCGGCTTCGGTCATCGAGTGCCCGGACGCGCGCACGATGAACGTCGCTTCCTGGTCGTCGACGAGCATCTCCGTCAGATCGATCGGGCCGTCGTAGTAGTCCTGCGCAGGGGACGGGAACCCGCACGCCACCGCGACGGGGGAGGCCTGCAGCATCAGCACGGTCGGCTCGTCGACGGGGCGAGGCGACAGCGCGAGCATGATGGCCTCCCGGATCGCTTATCGAATATGTGACCGATCCAGAGTATGTGCATCGGTCCCGACATTAGAACGGGTATCCTGCACGTTGCCGCCCCTGCTGCGAGAATGGGGACCATGACCCCGACCGCGCCCGAGGATGAGGAGATCGCCGCGATTATCCGGGCACGGCGCACTATGGACGGTGAACCCAACGCCGGCGTCGACGTCGACGCGCGGCGGGGGATCTGACCGGGAGGTCTGCCGATGCTCTCACCCGCTGTCGACGGCGAACCGGTCTCCACCGCGCAGGCGCGCGTGGCATGGGAGACCGGTGTCGCGCCTCTGCTCGAGGCGTTCCCCGATCACGCCGGCGACATCCTCCGCACGATCGCCTTCGCGCACCGCGCGCCCTTCCCGGTCCCGGTGTTCATCACTGGGCGACCCGGGGCCGGTAAGACGACCCTCGCCCGGGCGATCGGCGAGCTCACCGGGCGCAGCGTCCCGCTCGAGCTCCCGCAGCGATCGCTCGCCTCCATCCGCAAGGCAGCCACGCCGGGGGAGCCGCTCGTCCTCGACGACATCGCGCCCGCGCACTCCCGAGCCCGGCCGGCGATGTTCACCCAGATCCAGGCTGAGGTCTACGCCAGCCGCAACTCCCCGCTGAACGCCGCATCCCTCGTCGTCGCCACCGGCGAGCAGAAGATCGACGAGCTCAGCCTGCAGCGCACCCTTGCCACCCGCATCAACAGGCGCCGGGCGCCGCGAGAGATCTACGCGCAGCTGCAGTCGCCAGCCGCGGCCGCGGCACGCCTCAGCGTGCACGCCTACCTGCAGGCACAGATCCCCCGGGTGACGTTGCGCAGTGCGGACAGCGCCGCCGCACGCCTCGCCCTCGGCGTCGACATCGAGCACGAACGACGCCGCGACGCCGCCCTGCACGTCGGGGGAGTCCTCCTGCGCGCGCTCGATCTCGACGCCGGCACCAGCCGGCACCGGATGCCGCGCGAAGACCAGATCCTCGTCGGCGTCTACGCCGCCCTGCAGTACGCGCTCGACAACGGCGCCCTCCTCGGCGGTCGACCCACCGCCGGCGACTGGGTGCTCGGCCGCCGCGACGAGGACTACCTGTACCTGATCCCCGGCGAGATCCTGCCGATCATCCGTGCCGAGCTCGACGACGACACCCTCACCAGCAACGCCGTCGCGGCAGCCCTCGAGGACCGCGGCCTGCTGTACCCCTCACGGCGCCAGGGCCGCAGCACCCCCCGCAGCATCAACGGCACCCTCACCCGCGTCTGGCGACTCAGCCCCGCTCTCCTCGTCTGACACGACACGCCGACGACACCGCCACAACCCCACGGCCTGTCGCGTCGACGCCCGCTGAATCGCTGACGCGAACACGTCGAGATCGGCAGATTTTCGACGTGCGCCGCTTACGGGTTTTCGGTGTTCCGTGCCAACTGCGGCAGAAAAGGTGTTCCAGGTGTTCCAGCGCCTGACCGGGGGTTTCTTAAAACGGCGAATCCTCGAAATCGGGCAGGTGTTCCACGGGTAATATGAGCTTGACCTGGGTTTTACATGCAGGCGGAACACCTGGAACACATTTTCAGACACACACACCCCGCACGCGCGATGCGTACGCGCGCGCAAGGGTGTTCCAGGGGTGCGAGTAACTTTTTTCAGGACGCAATGTCCGCGAGGGCGTGGATGATCGGCCTATATGGGGCATGGACATCCGACGCGACGCGCGACTCGCCATCGAAGAAATCCCTATGCGGCATCAGGTTTCTGCTAGACATGTCGCATGGCTGACGAGACGACCCCCGCTGGGGGACCAGAGCTTGACGCTCCGGTGGAGCGCCGCCGGCGCGGAACTCGGCCTCGAGGTAACCGCACCGCCATCACCGTCCGTGTACCGGATGAGCAGTACGCCCAGTACTCCCGGGAAGCTGAGGATCTCGGCATCCCGATCGGCAGCTGGGCCGCGATCGTTCTCGCCGAATCTCGAGGGCTCGAGGTTCCGGAGTACATCAAGACCGAGATCAGCAAAGCGGCTGCGCGTCGTGACGCTGCCCACCGAGCACACGCAGAGGAGCTGCCGTTGCCAAGGTCCGCGTAAAACAACTCACCCCTGCTGGTCGGCAAACCAACAGGGGTAATGAGTTTGAGGTCACGTCCTCCGGCAAGAGGACGCAAATTTTTGATTCTGAATCAGACCGGGAAGGTCGTTCATGATTGTAGCCGCAATATTGCGGATGTCTAGCGTCGTTGTGCGCAGTGTCGCGCCGACCGCTAGCATCCCTGCGCGCTACCCCGTCGAGGGGGTGGTGCTGCGATGACTCTCGAGATCCCCGGCACCGCCGCGTCGATGAACTCTCTCGACCGCGTGTGGGAGGCGCTGGACCGTGGAGGCTACAAGCCCACCCGCCGCGCCAACACGTTCAAGGCCCTCTGCCCCGTGCACGGTGACGCGAACCCCTCGCTGAGCGTTCGCTACGACCCGCGGGCCGGGAAGATCGCACTGCACTGCTTCGGGTGCGAGGCGCCCGTCTCCGACATCACCGCTCACCTGGGTCTGACCGTGAGCGATCTCTTCGACGCCCCGCTGCCCGCCGATCGTCGCACCCAGAACCGCACCCCCCGCCCTCGCCGCCCGGCGCTGCCGCCCCGCCTGACCCGCGAAGAGCTCGCCACCCCGGCCCCGGATCTGACCGGCGCCAAGTGGGAGCGAGTGAAGGCCTACGAGTACGTCGACGTCGACGGCATCGTGCAGCAGCGGGTGCACCGCGAGGAGACCGTCGTCGACGGCGTCCGGCACAAGCGCTTCACCCAGAGCTACCGCGGCGCCAACGGCCGGTTCGTCAAGCGCAAGCCCGAAGGCTTCGCCCCCCTGCTGTACAACCTCCGCGCCGTCACCGAGGCCGTCACGGCCGGCAGCGACGTCTGGCTGCTCGAGGGGGAGAAGGACGCCGACAACGCGATCGCGCAGGGCCTGGTGGCCACGACCAACGCCGGCGGCGCCACCGCGTTCCCCGCCGAGCTCGTCGACCACTTCCGCGGCTGCCGCGTGCACCTGGTCGTCGACAACGACCACGCCGGCTACAAGCGCGCCGCATCCGTGACCGCGCAGCTGCTGCGCGAGCGCATCGAAGCCCGCGCCTACCTGCCCGCGCTCACCGACCGCAAGGCCGACTTCACCGACCACCTGGACGCCGGTGGCACCACCGACACGCTCGTCGAGATCTCCGTCGACGACGCCACCGCGCTCGATGCCGCGGCCGAGGCCGTGAAGCTGCTCGTCCAGGTGGAGATCTGCCGCAAAGAGGCCCGGGCGCAGCTGGACGCACAGGGTCAGGACCGTGGCATCGCCGAGCGCAACGCCGAGGCGTGGGCGCGCGAGTCGTCCAAGCGGCTCGAGCGGATCACGTCGCTGCAGCCGCTGATCGCCCACCAGCTGAGCCACCGCGCCGAGGCCGCCCGTGACGAGCTCACCGCGACCGTCCGCGAGGCCGCGGAGATCGCCCGCGACACGTACCAGATCGCCGGTCTCGACGTCCCCGCCGATGTCACCGCCACCCTCGGCACCACCCCGGCCGAAACCGATGCTCCCGAGACCGCCGACGTCGACGCGGCCGGCGAGAAGCCCGCCCGCGACCCCCGCACCCTCAATGTCTCGTTCCAGACCGGCGGTGCAGCCGGCGGCGCCGGCGGCGCCGGCGGCGGCAAGGGCAACGGCGGCCGCGGCCCCCGGTTCGATGGCGGGGACTCGGGCAAGCGGGCCGTGATCAAGCGCGAGGAGTACGACGTCGTCGACGGGATCACCGTCAGTGTGAAGTGGGTCCTCGCCGAGGATGCCGACGAGGACGGCAAGCAGAAGTGGGAGCCGCGCTACACCGCGGTCCTCAACGGCTGGGCCGAGATCGAGACCGTCGCCGTGGAGGACGACGGCACCGACAGCGAGATCGCCCGCTCCCCGCACATGATCGCGATCCGGTTCTACCGCTACGTCCGCGACGCCCGCGGCAACGCCGTCGCCGACGAGGAGACCGGCCACCCGCAGATCGAATCGACCCTCGTGAAGTTCGACGAGGAGCAGCTGCGCACCGGCACCTGGGCGCAGGCGCTGCCCTGGCCCAACCTCATCGAGTCCACCACCCGCCGCGGCAAGGACCAGGCGTGGGACGCGATCCGCAAAGCCCGCCAGACCGTGGCCAGCAACAGCCTCGTCTACACCACCCTCGGATGGCGCACCACCGCGGCGGGGCAGCCGTTCTTCGTCCACTCCACCGGCGCGATCGGCACCGAGGGCGCGATCGACGACGTCGAGGTCAAGCCGTCGCTGTTCAACGTCTTCGCCCTCCCCGCCCCGTCGACGGATGCCGCCGAGCTCCGCGCCGCCTGGCAGAAGGGCACCCTCGAAGCCAAGGACTCCTGGCTGCTCGGCCGCGCGATCGCCCCGCTGCTCGCCCAGTCGTGGGGATCGGTGCTCAAGCCCAACGACGCCACCGTGCACCTGGTCGGCGGCCGCGCCTCCCTCAAGTCCGCACACGGCCGGCTAGCGGTGCAGTACTTCGCCCCCGACGTCCACTACCACGGCGTCAAGGAAATGCTCTCCGGCTCCGCGAAGGGCGGCTCCGCGCTCGGCCTCATCCGCAGCGCGAACACCGTCTCGCACCTGCCGCTGCTCATCGACGACTTCGCCCCGGACGGCAACGCCAAGCAGGCTCAGAACCGCCTCGGCGAGCTGGCCCGCATGCGGTTCAACTCCACCGGCCGCAAGGTCTCCACCCAGCGCGGCGGAGTACGCGAGGACCGCCCGATCGAGGCCAACCTGATCACCACGGGCGAGCTCACCGCGACCGGCTCCGCCGACACCCGCATCCTCAACATCCCGCTGCACCCGCAGTCCGTCGACAAGGGCAAGGCCCTGTTCGCCCGGCTCGAGTCACGCAGCTACCGCGCCGCCCGCTCCCTGCTCGGCTCCTCGCTGATCCACTGGGTCGCCCAGCGCCGCGACCAGATGCTCGAGGAGATCCAGGCCGCCATCGAAGGTGACACGAGCTCGCCGCTGGCCACCGACACCTACTGGGAACGCCGCCTCGCTGACCTGCCCCACGACTCCGGCGTCCGCAACCGCCTCGAGAACATGGCCGTCGACCTCGACCGCGGGATCTACATCATGCTCAAGATGCTCCGCGAGTACGAGGCCATCACCACCGACGAGGCCAACGAGTTCTACGCCTGGGCGCGCGACGGGATCTACGACGCCGTCGCCCTGCAGGACTCCGCCTCCTCCGACGCCGGCGAACTGCTGCTCGCGTTCCTCCGCGAAGCGCTGATCTCCGGCGGCGCGCACCTGAGCACCCAGCACGGCGACGCCCCCGACGACGCAGCCAGCCTCGGCTGGGTCAACCAGAGCGCGGGGGAGATGCCGCAGTGGCGCCCCATGGGCGCCCGGATCGGCGTCATCGTCGGCGAGGGCGACGCGCAGCGCGTCTACCTCATCCCCTCCGTCGCGATCGGCGTCGCCAACACCGTCGCCAGCCGCGCCGACGAGGTCTTCTCCGAGACCACCCACTCCATCGCCAGCAGCTTCGAGAGCCACGGATGGCTCACCAAAGACCACGAAGGCAAGCGCTCCGGTGCTCGGCGCATCGGCGGCCAGAAGATGCGCGTCTGGGATCTGCCGCTGTCCGCTCTCCTCGGCTCCGACAACGACGGCGACGACCCCACCACCGACAGCGACGGCGGCCACGACCCCGACACCAACCCCGGCCTGTTCGACATCCACCCCTCCGGCCCCACCGCGCCGACCGACGAGCCCCCGGTCGACGAGGAGCCGCCCGCCGACGAGTACCCCCCGACCGACCCCTACCTCGCCGACGAGCCGACCGGCCCCGTCGACGACGTCGCGCCCACCGCGGCCGCGGCCGACGTGGCCCCGGCACCCGCTCCCGCCGCACCGCCGGCCCCCGTACCGGCCGCCGCGCCGGCCGCTCGCCGCGGCACGTTCCGCGCCTCTGTCGCGGTCCTGCACACCGATGGCGTGTGGCTGCCTGATGGCAGCCGCGTCGACCTCGAGGAGCCGATCGTGCACGCCGGGCAGATCGCGCTGCTGGCGTCCAAGCTCTCCCTCGGCACCCAGATCAACACCGGCCCGAGCAAGCTGCGGCGCACCGAGCGCGGCCAGGTCTACATCACCCGCGACTACGCGCTGACCCTCGGGATTCCCTTCGACAAGCTGCCTACCCCGATGGCGTTCCAGTACCGCGAGAAGCTGCAGGCGGCCACCGCCGGCACCCCGTTCATCGCCGAGGCGCGCACCGCCGGATTCCAGGTCTCCGGCAAGGACTCCCTGGACCCCAGCATCGAGGTCTGGCACGACGACAACCCCGAGCTCGGCGTGCTCATCGGGTTCCTGCCCGCGCTGCCGCCGGCGTTCCAGCAGGTCATCCTCGCCGACGACCCCACCCCGCTCGACGTCGCCGACCGGCTGCAGCGGTTCAGCGGCGCGCTGCGCTTCCCCTACCGCAAGACCCCCTCGAGCACCGGCCTGGATCTCGCGTTCGCGCTGCACCCCCGCACCGAGCGTGAGCGCCTCTTCGAGTCCTGCGAGTCACCGGCCGTGCTCCGCGAGGCCGGCCACGCCGAAACCGACCTCGACTGGCAGCGCACCCTCACCCCCGACGAGCAGCAGCACAGCTGGGTGCACGCCTTCGACCGCGGCGGCTCCTACCTCGCCGCCGTCGCCGGCCTCGAGGTCGGCATCGGATCTCCCACCCACCACCCCGAGCCGCTGCCGTTCACCAAGCTCCCCGGCTACTGGAACATCACCATCCCCGAGGACGGCCACTGGCTCACCCCCAACCTGTTCAGCCCCCGCGGCGTGACCGGACAGGCCACCCCCGGCAGCCGCATCTGGGTCGCGACGCCCACCATAGAGCTCGCCGCCGAGCTCGGCGTCGAGCCGGAGATCCACGAGGCCTACCTGTGGCATGAGAAGGGCCGCATCTTCGACACCTGGCAGAAGCGCATGCGCGAAGCCCGCCAGCTGCTCGACACCGACAACCCCAACGACCAGATCGCCCGCGACCTGCTCAAGAAGGTCTACGTCTCCGGCCTGGGCATCATGGCCAGCGATCTCCACCGCAACGGCCGCCTCGGCTACGCCCCCCACCGCTACGACCACATCATCGCCAAGGCCCGCGCGAACATCCTGCGCCGCGTGTTCCAGATCGGCCGCGACACCGGCCGCTGGCCCGTCGCGATCAGCAAGGACACCCTCGTCTACACCAGCCCCGACCTCGACGCCGAGACCTCCTGGCCCGGCAAGCCCGAGCACTACGGCCGCGGGCTCGGCAGCTTCAAGTACGAAGGCTCCGCCGCTCTCTCCGAGCACGCGAAGTACTTCACCGGCCAGGCGCGCCCCTACGAGGGTAAGAACGACCTCTCGGAGATCTTCTGATGCTCGACGACAACGCCTCCGACGCGATCGCCCAGCGCAACGCGCTCTTCCGGTTCTTCACCGGCCAGGACTACTCCACCGTCTCGTCCTCGCCGGCGAGCATGCTCCGCTACCTCTACGCCGGCAAGAGCGATCGTCACCCCATCGACACCAAGACCGCCGCGACCCGCCTCGGCGTCTCCCAGCGCACCGTCCAGCGCTGGATCAAGGGCGACTCACAGCCGCGACCCGAGCTCCTCAAAAAGCTCACCGACCGCACCCGCCAGACCGTCACCACCAAGCGCGGCCGCACGCAGATGGCCAAGCGCGCGAAGGCGGCCCTGCCCGGCGATCGCCGCACCCTCATCGTCCACGGCGTGCAGGGACTCTCCGCCGACCCCCAGGACATGGGCTACAACCGCAACGGGAACAGCTACATCCACCTCACCGACGACGAGCAGCGCGGACTCATCGACGCCTGGGGCAACGGCGGCGACACCGGCGCCCTCAGCTACCTCGAGGGCATCTACGCGCAGCCCGGCCGGTACACCGACTCCGGCACCTGGCGCTTCCACGGCGTCGACGGGATGCAGTGGCGCTGAGCCCCGCGACCGCCGCTCACCACGACGATCTGTGATTGGGTCGCACCATGACATCCCGACGCTCCGACACCGTCGACTATTCGACCCAGTGCACCGTGATCATCTCGTTTCACGACCACGACCGTGAAGACCGGATCGTCTACGAGCGTCCCCAGACTCAGATCCCGGACGGCCCTCTCAGCACGTTCGATCGCATTCGTATCTCGCAGTTCCCGACCGACGACGAGCTCACCACCGAGGCGCGCATGATCTTCGCCGACATGAAGCGGAACGACCGCATCGGCGAGGCCGCAGCGCTGAGCTCTATCTTCATCGCCCGCTCCGCGGCCACCGCGCTCGAAATGGGACTCTAGTCACGCCCCGAGGGCGCGCAGATACCCCGTGACATCGAACGGCCGTAGGGGCAAGGCATAACCCGCTCGAGACGGGTGGCGTGGATGCCCACTCTTGAGCAGGTCGCCGATCGAGACCCACTCGCACCCCGAGGCGTCCGTCACAGCCACGATGCCGGCCAGCAGCTGCCGAAGGTAGCTGCGGGTCTTGATCAACTCGCCCCACGCCGCGAGCAGGGTGAGCGGACGACCGGCAACCAGCGCCGCGATATGCCGCTCATTCTCCGCCTGCAGCACCGGATCGTGCACCAGGTGCATACCTCTCGGATCGGTCGACCGCTGCGCGTAGAGATTCAGCATCACCCAGCTGTCGAAGCCGTTGCGCGCCGCGAACCCCATCACCTTGCTCACCGTCAGATCCGGGTCTCCCGGCACCGCAGTACTCGGGTTCACACCCACGCAGATCAACGGGTTCTCACCCACTGTGCCCAGCACGAAACGCGCCGAGTCGTCGACGTTGTGCTCATACATCCAGACGTCGCTCACCACCGCACCCTCCCGACTCTCACCGTAGACGCGCCACGTCGACGCTGCGCGATCGACCAAACCCGGGCTAGTGTTGTGTAGGTCACATGCACTCAACTTCGACGGATAGGGAGGGACAGCAGGTGACCACGACGACCAGCCCCAGCTGGGGCGCCTCTCACGAGGAGCAGCGATGAGCCTGCACCCCGCCGAGACCGCGCGATTCCTCACCGACCTGCAGGAGCACATCGAGAGCGTGACCACGTTCTACATCCCGCAGGACGAGCTCACCACCGTCCTGCAGCGCATGGCCGACGACGGCCACCGAGAGATCCCCACGACCTAGGAGCGGCACCCCATGGCCAAGACCAACCCCGTCCAGCAGATCGCCGGCGCCGAGCTCGTCGGCTACGACTACTTCGCCAAAGAGCTCGACGTGCAGCTGCGCACCATCTACGCCTACGCCAGCGAGACCAACGCGCAGCGTCTCGAGAACTTCCCCCGCCCGATCACCCCAGCCGGGCACCGGCAGCCCCTCTTCGACAAGGCTGACGCCGACAGGTTCATCGCCGAGCGGCGCGCCGGCAGCACCACTGGCAAGGGCCGCGTGAAGGCCCGACCCCTCACCAAAGCCCAGCGGGCCGCGGTGCCCGCGGCCGCGGAAATCCTCGGCCGCGAGATCGACCTGCGCGATCGCGTGGCCCTCCGCGCAGCGATCTACGACGACCTCGCCCTGCCCGTCATCGTCACCAGCGAGAAGGCCCAGGTGCCGGCCGTCGACACCGCCACGATCAAGAAGCTCTACAAGCAGACCGAGCACCCCTTCCTGCAGCAGCTGCTCATCTATCGCGGCGTCGACGTCGCAGCCGGCTGACACCGAGAACCCCATGACCGACCCCACGCCCCTCTGGCGCACCACCGAGCACGCGGATCTCGCCGTGCTCGAGCAGGCCTGGGGATCGCACCGGCTCTCGCAGATCCTCGGCGCGGCGCTCGGCAGCTACAACCGCCGCGGCAACGTCGACGCACGCACCGCCGGCGCCGTCCTCGGGGTCACCGATGGCACTATCCGCCGGTGGGTGCGCAGCGGCGTGCCCGCGAGCAAGATGCAGGCCGTCATCGACCTCGTGCGGCCGCCGCAGGGCGCTTTCGAGCTCGAGCACTCCGATCTCATCGTCGCGCGCCAGAACCTCGAGATCGTCACCGCTGACCCGCAGAAAGGCGCCGACCTCTGGGGGCACAAGGGCTGGCTCGATCGCCACGACCTCTCGATCGTCAAGATCGCCGGCGCCCCCGTGATGGTGGCGCGCATCGCCAAGCATGACCGCTCCGCCACCGCGCAGCGGAACATGCTGCAGGGTGGAGCGAAAGACGCACACGGCCACTACCTGCCCCCGGCGGAGATCCTCACCTTCCCCAACTACTTCGCCGCCACCATCGCCCGCCTCGAGATCCTCGAGGACGTCTACCCGTTCCGCGTGCAGATGCCCGAAGGCAAGCTCTCCCGCGGCGGATCCAAAGCGTGGCTCGCCGAGGCCCCCCGCAAGCCCCTGAGCTCCTACCGCCGCAACCCCCGCCGGCGTACCCGCAGCAAGGCCCAGGTCGGCGTTCGCCCCGCCGCCGATTGACACCTGCCCGCGGGTTTTCTGAGCTCGCCGCGTACATGGTGGATGTGACACCCCACCAACGCATTCGCCGAAGCCTCCACCGCATCACCCGCACCGCTCGGGCCATCGCCGACCTCGCACGAGAGCTCACCCGCATCCTCGCGTGGGTCGGCGCAGCCGGCCTCGTCATCGCGGCCGCGAGCTCGAGCGGGGGAGCGGACCTGCTGGTGACCGTGCTCGATTCGAGCTCGCCGGCAGCATCCGGCGCTGACCCCCGGCGCCCGCCCCACGGGCTCGGCTTCGGCGCGCAGCGCCGAAACCTCACATCCATGACCAGCACCCGCCCACGAGGGGCACGCGGTGCAGCGCCCGGCTTGCCGGGTGCCCGGGTCTGGGCGCGCAGCGCTCAGCCTGCACCCGCAGG
>NZ_JBYRJB020000012.1:0-78221 GCF_058349865.2 Microbacterium altimontanum
GGTCAGCACGCCGATACCGGCAGTGATGATCCCGACGGCAACACCGCCGAGGATCAGGAACGGATTCGCAGACATCAGGCACTCCTAGGGCAGGTGAACGCCCATACCCTGCGGAGACCGCCGACGCATAGATCAAGGACCGCCTCCCGGCGCTTCCGCAGGGTAGGTGAGACAGGTAGACGACAGGTGGAGACGCTGATGCACGCACAGGCCAAGGGCCGGTTCCTCACCCGGCTGCGCCAGGTCGTAGCCGGCGACCAGGGCGCGGCGAATGCAATGCTCCTGATGGGCGCTGTGATCGTGTTCGGCATCGTGGCCGTCGGGTTCGGCAGCGGACTGCAGGCGGCGATGAGCACCATGCAGCAGCAGAAGATCAACTCCGCGCTGGCCTCCCGAGTCTCCGAGATCGCGATGAAGGACGCGAGCCTCGGCTTCCCTGTCGTCTCCGCCCTCCCCGCGACGACGAACATCTCCATCACGATCGCCGGAGCGAAGGTCCCGGCCCAGCGGGTGATCACGACGAGCGGGAAGAACACCGCCGTGGTGACCATCCACGCCGGCAAGTACGCGCGCGGCGGGTGGGCTGACCCGAAGACGTGCACCACGACACCCGGCAACTGCGTCACCGCCAGCGAGACGGCCGTCCCGAGCCTCTCTCAGACCTTCCCGACAGTGGAGGGGATCACCGCCCTCGACCAGTCGAAGAACGTGCCCGCGTCCACCGAGATCGTCTGGTCCGACATGGCGGTAGGGGCGACCACCGTTGCCGCGATCGACAACGCCGGCGCCCTGTGGTCCTGGGGCACGAACGCGTACGGCGAGGCCGGCACCGGGAACAAGACCGCGGTCACCGCGCCCACGAAGATCCCCGGCATGACGACCACGTTTACGAAGGTCGCCGCCGCGGCGAACGCGATGTACGCGCTCGACAAGGACGGCAAGCTGTGGGTGTGGGGCGACGACTCGCAGGGCCAGCTCGGTAACGGCTCGGCGGGCTCTGTGACCAGGCCCACCCGGATCGAGGAGGCTCGCACGTGGGCGGACGTGGCGGCCGGCGACGCGCACGCGTGCGGTGTCACCCGTGACGGCACGCTCCTGTGCTGGGGCTCCGGCGCCGGGCGCTGGCGTGACGGCTCCGCGAACGCGGTGAGCCCGGTGCAGGTGCTCGCGGCAGGAGACACCGGGACCAACACCACGAGGTTCACGGCCGTCGCCGTTGGCGGCAGCCACCAGGCCGCAATCGATGACTCCGGGAACGTCTACACGTGGGGCTCCGACTCGGCAGGGCAGCTGGGCAACGGCACGTCGCTTGGCGACGCCACCCAGCCGACCGCCGTGCGCTCCTCCCTGTTCACCGCGACGATCACCGACATCGCCGCGGGAGCTGCCACCACCTACGCGATCGACGCGTACGGCCGGATGTACGGATGGGGCGACAACGGCAACGGACAGGTCGGCGACCGCTCCACCATCCGCCGGCAGGTGCCGGTGCGGATCGCCGACAACGTGCTGTTCCGCGACGTGGCGGCAGGCGGCGCCACCGCATACGCCGTCTCGCGCGACGGTGCGGCCTATTCCTGGGGTGCGGGCAGTGCAGCCGCGCTGGGCGACGGAACCACCGCCGACCGTACGACGCCCGCCGTGATCGGCAAGGACGGCACGTTCATCAAGGTCGCCGCCGCCGCAGGCACAGGCAGCATCTGGGCAATGGACACCACCCACCGGCTGTGGGCATGGGGTCAGGGCGCGAAAGGCACCTGGGGTGACGGCACCACGACGACCACCGCCCGCGCTCTCGCCCAGCAGAACCGCATCCGCTCAGGCGGAGGGGTCGCGGTCGCTGCGATCGCCGCAGGGGACGCGCACACGGTGACGCTCGGCGCGGACGGCACTGTGTGGACCTGGGGTGCTGGCGAGAAGGGACAGCTCGGCAACGGCGCAGCCAAGTCCTCGAGCACCAGCGTGCAGGCATCCGCGACCTACGCCGACCGGCCCCTCCACGTCTCCGTCGGTGACGGGTTCACGATCGTTGCCGGCACGCTCGGCCGGATCGTCTCGTCGGGCGCCGGTGCGCACGGAGAGCTTGCGAACGGCAACACGGTGAGCACCACCGCACCCGTCGCCGGCGGCACGGTCCAGTACACCGACATCGCCTCCGGTACCGGACACAGCGTCGGCATCAACCGGTCCACCGGCCGGGCCATGGGCTGGGGTCAGAACGACTACGGCCAGGTTGGCAACGGGACCACCACGAACGCCGCGTCGGCCGTCACGGTGAAGGGGATCCCCGACACCGAGAGGATCGTGCAGGTTGCTGCCGGCGCGACGTTCAGCGCGGCCCTCGACGTGGACGGCAACGTGTGGACGTGGGGGAGCAACGCCTACGGGCAGCTCGGCGACGGGTCCACCGCGACCAGGACCACCGCGGTGAAGGCGATCCTCGGCGCGAAGGCCGTGACCATCGCCGCGGGCCCCGAGCACATGCTCGCAGTCGACGAGACCGGGAAGCTCTGGGCGTGGGGACGCAACGACACGAACCAGCTGGGCCTTGGCACCGCGAGCCCCCGGCGCGCGATCCCCGCTCAGGTCGGGACCCCCGCACCCCTCGTCCAGGTGACCGGCGGGCTCACGCACTCGGCCGGGATCACAGCCGACGGGCAGCTCGTCTCCTGGGGCGGGTCGGCCGCCCAGGACAGCGGGCACGGCACCACGGACGTCGTCCGCCCGACGGTGGTCGTATCGACGAAGGACACCGCGTTCTCGAAGGTGGTAGCCGGCGCCGCGCACCAGACGTTCGCCATCGACCGTGACGGTGACCTCTGGGCGTGGGGCATCAACGATGGCGGGCGGCTTGGCCGGGCGACGACCACAGTCCCGACGAAGACATTCAGCGGTCTGAACGTCGTGGACGTTGCGACCGGACCGACGCACAGCGCCCTCATCGCCGCCGACGGCCGCGTGCTCCTGACCGGAGACGGTGAGGGCGGGCAGTTCGGCCGGGCAAGCACCGCCTCTGACACCGTGTTCACGCTTGTCTCCAACTGGCAGACTGCGGTGGACGGAAACCAGCCGTCGTACGCCAAGAGCGCGACCGCGTGGAAGGCGCCAGTGTTCACGTCCGTGGACGCGGGAGGTGCGAACACCGCGGCGATCGACGCGAACGGGCACCTGTGGATGTGGGGAGCAGGCGCGGCCGGCCGCAACGGCAGTGGCGCATCCGGCGACCAGAGCACCCCGGCTCTCGTGGCGAGCTCGGTGAAGTTCACCGGCGTGTCCGTGGGCTCCGACCACACCGCGGCGCGCGCCGCAGACGGGTCCGTGTGGCTGTTCGGTGCGGGAACGGACGGGCAGACCGGCCGGACGTTCTCCACTACCGTTCCCGTGCGCGGCCTGCTCGGCGAGCCGGTGGCCCGGGTGGCGGCAGGCACCGCACACACCGTCGCGCTGTCCGCGGACGGGGTCGTCCTGTTCGGATGGGGGAGGAACGCCGACGGGCAGCTCGGGATCGCCGCCGGCACCTCGCACTCCTGGCCGACCGACGCGACCGTCGCGGTCGGTACCGGCCTTGCCGCCGGGGACCGCTACACGCTCGTCCTCAACTCCTCCGCCCAGGTCACCACCCTCGGGCACGGGCCGTGGACTGGCACAAGCCCGCTGACCGGAAGCTACGCCGACATCCGCGCAGCAGGCTCTGTCGTCGCCGCAGCCGTCCGCGGCGGCACGAACCCCGCCCACGTGTACGGAATCCCCACGGCCGCCCTTGCGACCGTCACCTCCTCGATGTTCACGAACGTCGACGCGGGAGTGGGCCACGTGGTGGGGATCGACGCGAACGGGACCGTGTGGACGTGGGGGACTGTCGCCTCCGACGCGCTGGGACGCTCCGGCGACCCGCGGACGGCCACCGTCATCCCCGTCGTCGGGAACCCGACCCGAACCGTGTTCACACAGCAGAACTCACCGGCGGTCGCCACCACCACCTGGCCGATCGCACGCATCGGCGCCGGTGCGTCGGGCGCTGTTCAGGTGAACGTGAACGCCGGCATGCCGCTGAAGAGCGTCGTGATCGTGTGCGCCGACGGGTCGCGGAAGCGCTCCGCCTCCGCGCTCAGCTCGTCGGGCGAGTTCTTCTACGCGAACCTCTCCGTCGAGGACCTCTCCGGGTGCTCCGCGCCGACCATCGCCGCCGTCCTCGACGGTGCGCCGGCACGGGCGGCCGACGTGCAGGCCTTCATCGTCCCGCTCGTGTACGCGGGCTGAGCTTCGCAGGGTGAGAGGCATGAAGAGGATCGCAGAACGTATCCGGGCCCTGGCCGCAGGTGAGCAGGGAGGGGCGCTGCTCGTGCTCGGGTTCGCGGTGATCTCCGTGTCCGTGATGGCAGGGCTCACCTCGTTCGCAATCACAAGCGGCATGACAGCGCTCAGCCAGCGGGTCTCCCAGTCGGCTGAGGCCGGGATGCGCGCGGCGGTCGGGACGGTCCTTGCGGAGGTGAACAACGGCAAGAACACGGACGTGGCCGTCGCCTCGATGATCGGGAAGTCGTTCACGACCGGCAACACCGGACCCGTCCGGGTGTCCACGACGATCGATGCGGCACGGTTCGACGGGGCAGAGGTCCACATGGACGTCTCTCTCGTGTCCACCGGGCGGGTGGAATGGAACAGGAAAGGCACCGCCACACTGAAGCTCGTGCACGCCACAAGCCTTGCCCGGATCATCGACGGGCAGGCGGTGTGGGACTACGCCGCACAGTCCGGGAAGAACGAGTACTCCGAGCAGCTGGTGGCGCTGTGGACCGCCGGTGACATGGTGATCTTCGACCCGGACGGGGAGCAGATCCCGCTCGTGCCGAACAGGGCGACCATTACCAAGGACATGGTCGGGGGTGTCGCCTCGTTCCGGGCGACCGCCGCCGGCGGCTGCAAGACCGGCGACACCATCCGCCTGCAGACACGATTCCGTGCCGGTGAGACCTCCTGGTCCGCCTGGTCGGACGCGGCCACCGCATCCGGCGCCGTCGAACCCGGCCAGCAGGCGTCGTTCGAGGCGCGGACCGCGTGCCTGCGTGGGACTGTCGCCTCCGTCTGGGTGATGCAGGCGGCCTCCATCATGCGCGCCGCCGACGTGCCGCACGCCCCGACCGTGTCGTTCGACATGGACGAGACAGGGCAGACGACGGTGAACGCGTTCTCCGACGCGCGGCCGACCGCCGGCGTCGAGGTCACCGAGCAGGTGCGGGTGCGCCTGGCGGGTGGCTCCTGGTCCACCTGGTCGCAGTCGGGGACTGCCACCGTCCCGCTGCGCGCCGGGCAGACGCTCGAGGCGCAGGGGCGCGTGCGGATCGTGTCGGCCTCCGACGACTCCGGATGGGTCGAATCGGGGATCGCCTCCCAGACCTACAAGGGCTGACCGCCCGGCCCTCGCCCACCTTTCGCAGGGTGTTGGATGAGCGCCGCGTGCGCTCGCCCACCATCGGCAACGGGACGTGAACATGATCCAGCTCCTCCGTCGCAGGCTCCGCGACCTGCCGTCGCATGACCGCGGCGCTCTGACGTTCCTGCAGCTTGCCGCGCTCGTGGTCGGACCGATCGTCGCCGGCGCCCTCGCGCTCGGCGCGATCACCGCGGTGCGCCTGGGCGGGGACCTGACCACCGCGTTCAACCGTGACGCCGTGTTCGCCCAGCTCGTTGAGCGGATGCAGACGCAGCTGACGAACACCACCGGCATGGACGTGAAGGACGAGTACTCGTTCACCGCCGAGGACCAGCCGTCCAAGCGCGCCGCGTACTACATGCCGGCGGCCAACATGCCGAGCGTGTGTGTGACGAACTCGTGGACCCTCGCCGTGGACGGGGCAACCCGGACCCTCCGCAACGTGAAGAGCGTGCACAGCGAAGACTCCTGCGACTCCGAGGTCGTGCGCACCGAGGAGCGGGCCATGGGCGGGTTCACCCCCGACACGCACTTCGACTACGAGAACGCGTACGGCCGCGACCTGCACTACACCTCGGGCGCCGAGCGCGGCATCAAGGTGTCCCAGAACAAGCGCCCGGACGGCCTGTTCAACAACGAGTGGGGCTACGCATCGCCCGGTTTCGTGTCCCTTGCCGGCCAGCTGAACCACGTGTTCGGTTCGACCGCCGCCGACTACACGGCGAAGACCCCGCTGCGTCAGCTGCGGCCGGGGGTGGTCTCATCGGACCTGGCAGAGCTCGGCCCGCCGCTGATCGAACGCATCTCCCGTGGTGGGAACATGTTCCGCGCCCAGATGTCGGCGGTCACGATCTTGAACGACCCGCGCACGACGATCGAGTGGTCCTGGCGTGAGGCGAAGAACGCCGGTACGACCTCGACCGGCTACCCTGCGGAGTCCGAGTGGGGCAAGTGGGCGTCGTGGACGACCCTCGACCACTTCGACTCCGAGGTGCTGCAGGGCTCCAAGTGGCAGGTGCAGGCCCGGTACCGTGTGGTCCTCGACGACAAGAGCGCCGAGTCCGAGACGGTCACGATGACCTGGATCCGCCCCATCGACGCACCTGCCCCGCCGAAGGTGACCATCACCCCGAACTCCGCCGCCGGCACCGCGCTGATCACTGTGGTCCCCGCCGCGTGCCCGATCGGCACGACCTCGAACACGCGCTCCCGCTCGTTCGTCAACAGCGGCGACTGGACGGACTGGACCGCTCAGGCGACCGCGCCGTTCACCCAGACTGTCACGGTGCCCGAGGGCGCGAAGATCACGGCGAACGGGCAGGCCCGCTGCTCGTCGAAGTACACCGACTCGATCTGGGTCGCGAACTCCACCGCCAACCCGACTGCAGTCCAGCCGATCACCACCGCACCGACCGTCAAGAGGGTCACCGCGTCGGTCGCCGTGCCCGAGGACCGAGGCACGCTCCAGGCGTCCCTCGCCGGCTGCCCGGCAGGCACCACCTACCAGGTGCGCTGGGGCTACAAGCTGAACGAGGACGCGTCGTTCACCGTGCCCGGTGCGTTCATCGGCGCAAGCATCAACCCGTCCTACGACGCGACAACCGTCCGTGAGGGCGACCGGGTGGCCGGCCAAGCAGAGGCGCGATGCGTCTCGCCGTACGCACAGGGACCGGTCGCCACAGGCAGCAGCCCGTGGACGGTGAACCCGATCCGCACGTCCCCCTCGATCGGGACCGTGGCGACGTCGCTCGAGGCCGCCTCCGGCGTCCCCACGATCCGGGCGACCCTCAGCGGGTGCAAGGCGTGGATGACCTACCAAGGGCGCCCGCTGTCGTACGTGAACGGCTCCGCGACCGCGAAGGTTGGCACCTGGGTCGGTGTCGCAAGTTCTGCCTCTCTCACGGCGGCCGCGGTCAACGAGGGCGCGCAGTTCCGCGGCGGACTCGACGCGCGCTGTGTGACGCTGTACGCGCAGGGCCCGGTCGCCAGCAAGGAAGGCACCACGCTGCACGTGCGTCCGATCACCAGCACCCCGACCGTCACGAACGTCACCTCGTTGATCTCCGGCTCGACCGGCAAGACGACCGCCACGATCGGCGGATGCCCCACGGGCACGACGTACGAGGCGCGGAACATGTCCAAGCGCAACGCCGCGACCGGCTGGACGTACGGCGCCTACTCGAAGGCGGCGGCCGGCAGCGTCAGCCGCAACTCCGGCGACACGTTCGACCAGGGTGACCGGTACGCCGGCGGGATCTCCGCACGCTGCGTCAGCCCGTACACGCAGGGTCCGGACGCGACCGGCAGCAGCGGCTGGGTGATCCGCCCGATCACCAGCAAGCCGACCGTGTCGAGCCCGTCCGCGTCCATCTCCGGCTCGACCGGCACGGTGAAGGCGACGATCGCCGCGTGCCCGTCGTACCTGAGCTACGAGTACCGCGGGATGCGCAAGCGCAACGCGGAGACGACCTGGTCGGAGGCCGGCTGGACCGCCTCAAACGGCGGGACGGTCAGCTACAGCTCGACCGTGACGTTCAAC
Source organism: Microbacterium altimontanum (assembly GCF_058349865.2). Classification (NCBI taxonomy): domain Bacteria; kingdom Bacillati; phylum Actinomycetota; class Actinomycetes; order Micrococcales; family Microbacteriaceae; genus Microbacterium; species Microbacterium altimontanum. Next base: position 7,974 of record NZ_JBYRJB020000012.1, read on the forward strand.
CAGGGCGACCGGTTCGCCGGCGGCATCAAGGCGCGGTGCGTCAGCCCGTACGCTGAGGGCCCGGAGGCTCAGGCGACGACCGGCTGGGTGATCCGCCCGGTGACCGCGCCATCGGTTGGTACGGCGAGCGGCGAACTGAGCGGCTCGTCGTTCCCGGTGACCGCGACCGTCGGCTCGTGCGCCGCGGGAACGCAGCTCATGGTGGCAGGCGGCTACCTCCTGAACGAGGAGTCGGCCGGATGGGGCAAGAAGCCCGGGTTTGCCGCGATGAGCCCCGGCAGCAAGACGCTGACCGTGGTCACCGGCCTCGGTCAGGGCAAACGCGCGTCGGGACGCCTCTACGCCCGCTGCGACGGTGCGTACGCCAAGTCCTCCGAGGTCGGCGGTGCAACCACCGGATGGCGCGTGCGTCCCGTTTCAAACCCGTCCACGACTACAGCGACCGCCAGCTGGTCCGGCGACGACCTGCGGGCGACCTCGACGATCGGTGCGTGCGCCGCCGGCACCACGCTCCAGATCACGAGCGCGTACATGGCCAACGGCGAATCCAGCTGGCACCTGCGCGCCTGGTCGAACGCGGCCGCCGGCGTGAAGACGGTCACCTCGGTCACCGGTGTGCCGCAGGGCGCGCGGTGGGCAGCTGGCATCGCCGCACGATGCAACGGCACCTACGCGGACTCGTCGGGCGTGACCCGGGGGGCCGGATGGCAGGTCCGCCCGATCACCTCGAAGGCGACCGGTGCCGCGTCCGCTCCCCGCAGCGACGGGAACCTCTACGCCAACGTCGTCAGCCGCAATAGCTGCCCGGCTGGCACCAGCTACCGCTGGCGGTTCCGACACGCCGAGGGCAACGGTGGCTGGTCGGCATGGAGCCACACGAGCACAAAGGTCGGCTCGGGCGGCACCTGGTCGTGGCTGTCCACCACCTCGAACCAGTGGGCACGCACCCTCAGCTACGGCGCCCAGGGCCACATCGAGGTCCACGTGGTCTGCGTCAGCCAGTTCGCCAACGGCCCCGGCACCTACTACACCGCCTGGTCGTCGATCCGGCCCTATCCGGCACCGTCCGCGCCCGGCGGCATCCGCAACCTCGACGGCGGTGTTACTCGCTACTGCAGCAACAACGGTTGGACCGCTTACGTCGGCTGGAATGCGTCCTCCTACGCGAACTACTACTCCGTCCGGACCACGCACAACGACAAGGGTGGGTCGCGAATCAGCGTATCGCACGGAACCACCTCCGGAACGTCGATGCGGCTCGGCTACAGCGGGTCTACTGGATCCTCTGTCAACCTGGCGGTCACCGTTCAGGCGTTCGGCTCCGGGGGAAGCGGAGGATCAAGCAGCACCACGGTGGGCCAGGCCGGCGGCTGCCTGACCGGCTGATACGCAAAGAGGGGCGGTGCCACAGGCACCGCCCCTCTTTGTTCTGGGCCTACTGGAAGGAGTCGACGACGATGTAGGTTCGGGTTCCTGGGGACCGGCTCACCCAGTCCTTGGCCTCGGCGATGGCCTCCGCACGCGACCCATACTGGCCGACGGGACCGGGCTCGCCGATGGTCCATGTCGGAACGTAGCTCTGGGACGCCTCGTCCCACGAGAGCCGGTGAAAAACGGGGACGATGTTCCTCCCCGTTGCCGCGGCTTCCGCGTCCAGTGCTGCATATGTCGCCTTCAGTGTCGCGTCAATGGCGCTGGCCTCCCGGGCGGTCGAGAACCGCTTAGCGGGTGCCTTGACCTTCGTCTCGACGGCAGCCTTGACCTTCTCGGGCAGCGGCTTGCCGCCGGGAACATAGACGTACTTGCCGTCCAGCTTGTACGCCCGGTCACTGACCGCGTTGCGCACCTGGGAGTTCAGCTGCTCGGCGGTCGTCTTGTCGATGACATCTCCAGCCTTCGCGCTGACCTTTGGTGTCTCGGCAGGCTTCGGGGTCGGCGGCGTGCTGGGGGCGTTGGAGGGGCTGGCCGGCGCCTGCGTCGAGGTCGGATCGGCCGCGGGAGGGTCGGTGTTCTGCGGCGCCGGCGTGCAGCTCGCGAGCAGAATGGTGCCGGCGAGCACGACGGCCGCCACACTGATGGTCTTCGAGGTGTTCATCGGTCTTCTCCTGGTCGGTGTTCACCCGCGTGTTGCGAGCTCACTGTGTCTATGCGCGGCGAGAGTGTGCTATGATGCTCGGTTCGCTTGAGGCGCGGACCATCTCGCCGAGCGCCGACCCCTTCTACCCTGCGGAGAAGCCCCAAGAAGGCCGGGCACCAGGATATCCGGCCATGGGTCCGACCCGGCGCGGCCACGTCCGCGGGCACCCCTAGATGGGCGCGCCGAACTCAAAGAGCGGCCGCGCCGCCAGGGCGCAGAGCCCGGCGACGAGCATGGCCGGGGCGAGGGCGGAGTGCGCCCTGGCGCCCGCCGCCGAGAGCCAGTGGAACGCGAGACCGACGGCGCCAACACCGGCGAGGAGTCCGCTTGTCGCGAGCACGCAGAGCGCGGGCTCTGGGATCGCGGCGCCCGCCGCGAGCACGAGCGGAGGCAGTGCCTTCACGTCGCCGGCGCCGGCCGCCCCGAACACGTACACGATGAGCAGAAACACCCCGGCCGCTGCGGCGATGACCAGCGGCGCGAGTGCCGCGCCAGCAGCGATCCACGCGATGGCGGCGAGCGTCGCCATGGTCGCTGTCGCCACGTTCGGGATGCGCAGCTGGCGGACGTCGATGACAGCGGCGACCGCGAGGACCACAAGCACGAGTCGGAGGCCGGAAGCCTCGACCGTAGGCGCCGCGAGGAGTGCCGCGCCCACGCCGGTCGCAGCGGTCACCGTGTCGAGGAGCCGCCAGCTCATTGGAGGTCGGCGGTCGTCGGCAGCGTCACGCCGTTCTCGGCTGCCCAGTCCTCGGTCGCGCCGGCGGACTCCATGGTGGTGAGCAGGTCGAAGTCGGAGGCGGCCCTGCCGGTGGTCGCGTACGCGACGAACTCGCCACGCGCACTCGTGCACGCGGTCACAGACTGGAGCGTGTCGTTGCTCTGGGTGCTCGCGCAGCGCCACAGCCCGCCGGTTTCATGGATGGCGCCGGAGGCTCCAATCTCGTCGAGGGCGCCCGCTGCGGTGGTCGCGGGTCCGCTGGTAGTGCCGGCGAAGTCGATGCGGACGACGACCCGGCCTTCGCTCTTTCTGACCATCATGGTCGCCGAGCGATCCGCCGACGCGATTGTCGCGGGGTCGTCGGTCGGGGTCCCGTCCCAGCGGAACAGCTTCGGATCTACCCCGGCATCTGCGACCGCATCCTGCCAGGTGGGGCCGCTGCCGGCCAGGGGAACCCTGAGGACGGCAGCCGTGTACGAACCGGTCGTGTCGTCCATCCGGACACGGTAGATGTCCGCGCCACGCAAGGCGAACCCGCCGTAGAACTTGTCGACGGCGGGTTGCGAAGTGAACCCCTGTGCCGCCGCCCATTCGGCGGTCCAGCCAGCGTCGGCGAGCGCGACACTGAACGTCTGGCCGCGACCGTCGCCGTTGAGGGTTCCGGAGCGGATGGCCGCTGCGTAGTCGCCGCTGAATCCGAGGGCACCGGCGACGTACGCGGATCCGTTGCGGTTCGTCTTCGTCCACGTGGTCACATCGTCGGTGACGCGGTATCCCGCACCGTTGGTCAGCTCATCGATGCTCGACGCGTACGCTCCGTGCGCTTCGTGGTAGCGCTGCTGCGCCTCGACGACGGAGCCGATGACATCGGAGCCCTGGACGCGTGGTAGCCCGTTCTCGCCGTAGCGCATGACGTGGCTCACGAGGACCGAGCCGGCCACGGCGATCGCGCCGATCACGACGATGGTGGCGGCGATCAGTGCGCGCTTCAGGAAGCGACGGCGGTGGTCGGTCATCGGCTCTCCTCGTACGGCTTCCGGAGGCTCACCCTGCGGCGAGTGCGCCAGCCCTATGCGCGCCGGAGGCATCTGCGGCAGCAAATCGTTCGCGCAGCGAGCGATGAACAGCGAACGGCGCCGGACGCGGCGTGAGCCCCGCGCATAGAACGTTCACCGGCCCAACGCCGGCCGTGCGAGACCGGAGGCAGCCATGTCGAACACAGAGCCGAAGTTCACCATCGGACAGACCGTCGTCCTGGACGACCCGAGCGGGCGCGGCGGGCCCCGCGAGGTCCCTGTGATCGGCGTCGGGCGCTCCCTCGTCTACGTCGAGCGGTACGGCCGCAAGCTGCCGTTCCGTATGGAGGACGGCACCGAGAACCGCGGTCCGAACGCCATAGGGTCGCCTGCGCACCTCTACACGCTGGAGGAATGGGCCGCGCACGAACGCGGAGTCGAGGCGCGCCGGCGCCTGAAGGAGCACGGGATCGCTCCGGCAAGCCTCGGCGGCTACCGCCAGCCGCTCGAGGTCCTGGAACGCGTTCTCGCCGTCCTCGACGGCGCATAGGCGGACATGCCCAACACGCAGGCCCTGACCGGCGCCGAGGATAGCGCCGAATGAGCGGCTCGTCCCTGGCCGAGCGGTTCGCGTCGACGGCTCTCGCCACGGTCACCGGGTCCGCGCACTTGAAAGGGACGCTCCGCGAGCCTTACATCACCGTCACGTTCCCCTATGGCGCGCACCACGCGTCACGCCGCAGCCTCACCCTGCAGGACTGGGTGCGCGCACTGCCGGGCAGACGCTGGGATCCCGACGAGAACGCGTGGGCCGTCAACAGTCTGGGGCCCGGCCCGGATCGCGTGCTCGCCGAGGCTGGCATCGAGCTGATTCTGCCGACCGACGGCGAGCTCGCTGACGCCGGCGTCAGCCAGCTCTCCCAGCTGTACGAGCCGGTGACGATGCTCGCCTCCGACAACCGCACCGTTCTCGTCCGCCCTCGGTTCATGGGGACCAAGGGTGTGCAGGAGATCACCGACGGCTCCGCGATCTGGGACGGGAAGCGCCGCCTGCTGAAGGTGCCGGTCTCCGACGTGGTCTTGGGTGCCAGCCCGAGACACGGCATCCCGTGGGACGAGCGCTCGATCGCCCGGTCCTACGAGGTGCACGGGATCACCCCGTCGCTAGACCCGGCCCTCGACGAGCATGTAGCGGCCCTCGCCAACGCGCTGGAACCCCGCGAGGTCGCCGAGCACATCCGCGCGATCCAGAACCATCTGGGCGGCCCGGTTGGCAGCTTCGGGGTCGACCTCTATGGCTACCAGGTGATCGGCGCGTACGCGGTCGCCGGCGGCCACACCCTCCTCGCCGACTCCCCGGGCGTGGGGAAGACCTTTCAGAGCCTCGCCGCATCCGCAGCGATGCGGTTCGGGCGAATGCTCATCATCTGCCCGCCGGTCGTCCTCACCAACTGGAAGCGCGAGACGGTGAAGAGCGGGATCGCCTCAGCGGACGAGATCGCCGTGTTCATCAGTGGGCGCAAGGAACCGGCGCTCCATGAACGCGACTGGAAACCGCCCCGAAGCAAGAAGGCGCGCGAGACCGCGAGGTTCATCCCGCCGCGGGTCGTTGTCATCTCCGACTCGACACTCGCGTCCAGGCCCGCAGCTCTCACGGCGATCGCCGAATGGCTCAACGAGCCGGTCGAGGGCGGCACGACTCCCGCGGCGGTCATGCTGTACGACGAAGCGCACCGGATGAAGACGATGGGGTCCGAGCGCTCTAACGCGGTGCTCGACCTGCGCAGCCGCGCGCCGCACGCCCGCGCCGTTGCGATCACCGGGACACCGCTGCTGTCCGGTCCCCACGAGCTGGTGCCGATCCTCGAGTTCACCGGTCATCTCGCCCCCGTGTTCGGTGGCGCGGGCCCGTTTCTCAAGAAGTTCTGCCGGCAGGACCGGTACGGCGCCTGGCATCCGATGAAGCGGGCGCTGCCAGAGCTCAACCGGATGCTCAATGAGCACGTGTGGGTGAGGCGGACCAAGGACGACGTCCTGCCGTTCCTCCCCAAGCGGATGCCGCCGCGCGAGGTCGTGGTGGACGTGAAGCTCACTGAGTACCGGAAGACCCACAAGGAGGTCATCGACACCATCACCGAGTGGGTCACGGCCTTCCGCAAGGAGTTCGGCCGGTTCCCGAGCCCTGACGAGCAGAAGGAGTACGCCGAGGACAACCTGCGCTTCGCCTCCCAACTGCGTCACGCCGCTGGACTGACGAAGGTGCCGGCTGCAATCGAGATGGTCGCCGACCACATCGACGGCAACCCGGACCGGCCGATCCTCGTCTGGGCGCACCACAAGGACGTGATCGGGGCGCTCGCGGACTCTGCTGCCAAAGCCGGGTTCACCTTCGGTGTCATCGACGGGCAGGTGACGGGCGCAGAACGCGACCGCGTCGTGGACCAGTTCCAGGCTGGGAAGCTCAGCGCCCTGTTCCTGTCGATCACCGCCGCCGGCGTCGGGATCACCCTGACCCGCGCATCGGACGTGCTGTTCGTGGAGAGCGACTGGACCCCGGCGATCATGCTGCAGGCCATCGACCGGGCGCACCGGATTGGGCAGGAGCGCACGGTGTGGACCACGGTGCTCACTGCTGAGGGCACCCTCGATGAGCACGTGCAGGCGAAACTCGCCGAGAAGGGCCAGACCCTCGAGGTGGTGTTCGGCGACGACAGCAACAACGTGGCCGTCGCCAGCGCCGAGGAGGCGATCAAGCCCCGCGACATCGTCTGGGGGATGGTTCAGGAGGTCGTCGACAAACTGGCGGCGTAGCGCATAGAGGGCCATGCCCTCCCGCAAACCGCTGATTCACGCGGACTCCCTGTTCGTGCTGTCCGAGCTGATGAACCAGGCCGACGAGCGGCCCGCCGGACGAAAGCCGATCCGCGGTCTCCTCGGGATCGTGCTGCTCGCCGCGGTCGCAGGTGCCATGGTCACCCTCGGCGCCCTTCCCTCGATCCTCGCGACGCGCGCAGCAGCGGGCGCGGCGATCACGATCGTGAACAAGGTCGCCGACATCGCCGTCGCACCGGTCGACGCGCCGAGCATCATCTACGCCACCGACCCGAAGACGGGGAAGTCCCGGGCGCTGGCGACGATCTACGACGAGTACCGGATCCCGGTGACGTTCGACAAGGTGTCCCCGCTGTTCGTGGACGCGCTCGTCTCCGCGGAGGACCCGACGTTCTTCACGAACCCGGGCGTCGATGCGAAGGGGATCCTGCGGGCCGCGCTCAGCAACACGATGAACGGGACGAACCAGGGCGCGTCCACGATCACTCAGCAGTACGTCAAGACGGTGAAGCTCCAGTCGTGCGCGTCGGGCGCCGCGGACGCCGAGGCCGTGGCCTCCTGCTGGGATCAGGCAGCGGCCTCCGACGGAGCGGATGGCATCGCACGGAAGGTCACCGAAGCGATTCAGGCCTCCAGGCTGACCCGGCAGATGTCGAAGACCGAGATCATCACCGGGTACATGAACACCGTCGGGTTCGGTGGCAACGTCTACGGAATCGGCGCCGCCGCGCAGCGGTACTTCGGGACCAGCGCGAGCAAGCTCACATTGGCTCAGGCGGCGGCCCTTGCCGGCATGGTGCAGTCGCCGAACGACCTGCGGCTCGACCTGCCGGACGGCTCGACGAACGGCAAGCAGAATGGCTACCCACTCACTGAACGGCGCCGGGCGTACGTGCTGGACCGGATGCTCGCTGAGGGGCGGATCACTGCGGCCCAGCACGACGCGGCCGCGGCCGAGCCGATCGCAGCGAAGATCGTCCCTCTGCCCACCGGGTGCGAGGGCGCAGGCGATGCCGCCTACTTCTGCCGGTACGCCGTCGACGAGCTGCTCGGCAGCCCGGCGCTCGGAGGCACGAGAGCGGAGCGCGAGCGGACGCTGCGCACGGGCGGGCTCCGCGTGTACACGACGCTCGACGAGCGGGTCCTGAAGGCGACCGCCGCCGACATGCACCGCGCGGTGCCTCAGACCGTCGCTGGAACGGATGTCGCCGCCGCCAGTGTGCAGGTTGAGGCAGGCACGGGCCGCATTCTCGCGCTGACCCAGAACACCGAGTACTCGGCGGGCGCCGCCACCTCCGGGTCCGGCCGCACGGGCCTCGTGTACGCCGGCGACAGCGCGCACGGCGGGTCGATCGGGTTCTCGGTCGGGTCCACATACAAGCTGTTCACCCTCGTCGCGTGGCTCGAGTCCGGCCGCGGGGTGTACGACTACGTGAACGGGACGAACCGTGTGTTCTCCGGGCTCAGCTGCGGTGGCCGTCGAGTGCCCAACGACACGTTCATCAGGAACTTCGACAACGGGTACGGGTGGTGGGGATCTCCCATGTCGTTCACCCGTGACTCGCTGAACTCCGGGTACCTCGCGATGGCCGAGAAGCTCGACCTGTGCGCTATCAACCAGACCGCGGCCCGGTTCGGGGTTCGCCTCGGTGACGGCAGCGCCGTCACATCGTCGAACAACGTCTACGACGTGCTGGGCAGCAAAGCGATCGCCCCGGTCGATATGGCGTCCGCGTACGCCGCGATCGGCGCAGGCGGCATCTGGTGCGAGCCGCGAGCGGTCGACCGGGTGATCGACCGTTCCGGGAAGACCGTCGACACCTCCGATGCTTCGTGCCGCCGAGTCACCTCGAAGGCTGTCGCGGCTTCGGCGGCCAGGGCTCTCCGCGGCGTCATGGAAGGCTCGGGGACCGGTGCTCGCGCGAACCCGGCGGATGGGACCCCGCTGATCGGGAAGACCGGGACGCACGACAAGACCCAGACAATGCTCGTCACCTCGTCCACGGCGGCTGCGTCCGCCGTGTGGGTGGGGAACGCGAACGGCCACACCAACCTCAGCCGGATCCGCATCGGCGGGGTACCCGGCTCCGACGTCCGGTACACGCTCGCGAGGAGTGCACAGGCGACGCTCGACAAGCTCTACAGCGGCACGCAGTTCCCGCGAGGAGCGACGACACCGGGGAAGGTCAAAGTCACCGTGGCCCCGAACCTCGTGGGCAAGACGATCGCTGCGGCACGGGACGCCGGCGCGAAGGTCGTGCCACGCATAGGCGCTGACCAGGCCGAGAACGCATTGATCGCTGCGCAGAGCCCGGAGGCTGGCGCACAGATGCTGCCGGGCACGCCGATCCTCGTGGAGACGAAATGACGACCACCGCACAGCGCACCGCCGAGAACCTCGTGATCATCGGCGGGGGAGTCGCCGCATGGTCCGCCGCCCTCTACGCGGCGCGCGCTGGGCTCAGCCCCCTCGTCCTCGCGTCCGGGATGCCCGGCGGGGACCTGTCCACCACGACGACCGTCGAGAACTACCCGGGGTTCCCTGAGGGGATCGAAGGACCTGAGCTCGTCACGCAGATGCAGGAGCAGGCTGAGCAGTTCGGCGCACGAACCTTCTACCGCAGCGCGATCGGTCTCGACCTGTCCGGGCCCGAGAAGGTGGTCAGGACAGACGGTCAGGACGATGTGCGGACGCGTGCAGTGATCCTGGCGACCGGGTCTGCCTACCGGCACCTGAACATCGCTGGCGAGCGGGAGTTCACCGGGCGCGGCGTCTCCTGGTGCGCCACGTGCGACGGATTCTTCTATCGGGGCCAGGACGTGGTCGTGGTCGGTGGCGGTGACTCGGCGGCCGAGGAGGCCCTGCACCTGGCAACGCATGCCTCCCACGTCACCGTGCTCGTGCGCGGCTCGATGCGCGCCTCGCGCGTTCTGCAGGACCGGCTCGCCGCAGAACCGCGGATCACCGTCCGCCTCGGCGTGCGCGTGGGCGCGATCCTCGGGCAGGACAGCGTGAACGGCGTCGTGCTCCACGCGGGCGAGAGCGCTCCGGACTGCATGTTCGACACGGCCGCCGTGTTCATCGCCGTCGGCAGCGACCCGCGCACCCACCTCGTGCACGGGCAGGTCGAGGTGACGGACGCCGGTCATATCGTCGTGGACGGACGCTCGTCGCGCACGTCCGTGCCCGGTGTGTTCGCCGCAGGCGACGCGATCGACCCTGTCTACCGGCAGGCGGTGATCGCTGCCGGTTCCGGCGCCGTCGCCGCACTCGACGCCGAGCAGTACCTCGCCGCGCGCTCGTAAGCGCGCGAGCAGCGCACATCTCCGTTGTGCCAGCACCGACAGAACTCCTACGCCACGCCGACGGGCGCTTCGCGCCCCATGCCCACTCCGCGCCCGACATCGGGATTGCAAAGGACGACACGCTCGTCGAGCTCATGGAGCGGCGCGAGCGGATTGAACAGGCCGCGGCGCGTGTGCAGGAGACCGCCGAGCGACATCTCCGGTGGTCTCTGCGCGAGCTGGGCGCGGACGCGGCACGCCTCGAACAGGCTGGTGACGGGATTTCGGTGACTGAGATTCGCCATGGCTCAGAGTGGACCCGCTACACCGGGGACGGCGAGGCGGGCGTTGCCGCCGCGTACTTGGTCAGCCTGCCGGTCGGCGGACAGTGTGAGGCGAGCCATGCGCAGCCGAGTCGCATCGACGACGTCTTCGCGGCCGCCGACGAGTACTACGAATCAGCAAGCCGCCTGAAGGCCGGAGTCCTGCAGGAGTTGAACGAGGCGAGTGGTGGCGGGGAGGTCGAGCTGCGTGCTGTCGGCGACAGTGTCGAGTTGGTCGTCGCCCGCGACCCGCAGGGCGCCATCGTCCACGGCGCCCGTCTCTCTGAGATCGCTGGGTGCGTGCACCCGCTCGCGCTCGAGATGGTCGATGGACAGCGGAAGGTCTTCCGTTTCGCCCCGCACCCGCTTCCCGATATGGCAGCGCCGCAGGGCTTCTGGCGGCGGGTGTTCGGCTAGCTGCGGCCGAACTCCACGACGCCGTGCCCGTCGCCCGGATGCGATGGCGCCACCGCGTACGGGATGAACGAGCCGCACGACCCGCAGAGGAACCCGCCGTCGGAGTCTCGCATGACGGTTCCGCACTGGTGGCAGCGGGGCTGGCCATCCACGTCGTCGAGCATGGGGTCACGCTACTCGCTCAACGCCACCGCGTCGCGTCCGCACTGCGCATAACAGGGGCATGAGCAACACGATCACCGACATGACTCCGTTGCAAGCCGCCCGTTCGCGGCTCTGGGACGCCGCCCACAAGACCGGCCGCACCGAGGAACTGCGGACAGCCGGCCGTGCCGCACAGCGTGTCGTGCTCATCGAGACGTACCGACCCGACCTGAAGCAGAAGGCTGTCGATGCGGCGATCATGCTCGCCGGCCACGACCTCATCACCACCGACGACTTCACGGCGTTCACCGAGGGCGTCGGGGAGATCGCCGGTGCCATGACCGACGCGCTGTTTGCCGATGACCCGGTCGTCGCGTTCACCGACGCGCTCCGTGCGCACGTTCGCGCATAGGCCACCACAACGACAGGAGGGGCGGGACGATGATGCTGACGGAATCGCATCTGCGCGACGCGCTGCAGATCATGAGCGCGCTGCGCACGGCCATCGAGTCGCTGCCCGCTGAACCCGAGTGGGGCGGAGGTCTGCGGCTGCTCCCTCCGCCGGTCATCCCGCTCGTCGATGACGCACGGGAGAGCGGTTCGCCCATGGCTTGGCTCGTCGCCAACGACTTCAACAGCTACGATCTGACGACCACTGAACCGAATGCTGATACCTCGACGCCAGGCGATGATCGCTGATATCGCCGACGAGCAGTGGGCCGCGTTCGATGCGTTCACCGGCACGCCGCACGAGTTCGTCGACGAGTGGAACCGAATCGGGTGGGCGGACCCGGCGAGGTACGAGGAGGCCACCGGTCAGCTCGGCCGTCCGGTGATCCGCGTATCCTTCGTCACGCACGGATGGTCTGGGAACGAGGCTCTCGCATCCCGCATCAACGCGACCTTCTTCCGCAGTCTCTGGTGGGAGTCATCGCACCGCGGCGGGCTCACCGTCTACGAGGTGCCGCAAGACGCGTGGGACGGTACGAACTGGGCGTGGGCCACAGGCTACGTGCGCGGTTCCTACGACCCCCGGCAGTCGTGAGTACCTGCTGCGCAAGCCCGGAGAGCTGCCCGGCGGCCCCGTCCGAAACAGCCTCGGGCAGATCGCGGAGGACTACCGGTACGTCACGGCCCGACGGGGAGCGCGAGAGATCGTCGGCCGAGATGTCACCGGCTGGCAGGTCATCGACCCGAAGCTGATCGGCGCCGCCTGATGCCCGACACCGAGGACTACCTCCTGAGCGGCGTGATGAATGGGAACCCGCTGGGCATCGAGATCCCGTTCAACCCCTTCGATCTAGAGCTAGCCGCCCTCGACGCTGCGGACGCCGTCATCGACGAGTATCGGCAGCTCGACCGCGCGTTCGACGCAGCATGCGATCCGGAAGCTGTGGTCTGGACGTGGGCCCGATTGCCGTTCGACAAGCTGCGCCCCGGCCTCATCGTCATGCTGACCGTCAACTCTGGTACGCGGTACCAGAGGGGCGTCATCGGCCAGATCATCGAGATCACGGAACATGGGAACGTTCGGCTGGCGCCGGAGAGCGGACAGCAGGTGTCCGGTTTCCGTGCCGACGACTGGGTGCATGGCGGTCAGGTCCGAGTCCCGATTCCCATCGACCTCGCGACGCTCGGGAAGTACGTCGGCTCCGTTCCGCACCGCATCTGAGCCTGTCCACCTATGCAAGGGGCTGCGCAGCGCCGCCGCGTACATACGTGGGCATGACGATCATCAGCGACACCGCAGCGCAGGCGCGCGAGTCCGCCCGCGCGGCCGACGGGCGTTTCGGAGCACAGCTGCACTCGGCGCCCGACGTTCCGTTCCCATTCGCGACACCGGACGAACGCGATGGTGCCGCGCACGTTCGCGCGATGGTCGAGGACGGCGACGGCGCGCTCGTCCTGGTCGATGAGTTCGGCGCGCCGCGGGTCGCCGACATCAGCGAGCTCGGGGACGAGGACGTCGCCTACGAGGCGTTCTACTCGACCGACTACCCGTTCTACGATCTCGCACTGAGCGACGTGCGCACGCGCATCGACCCCGAAGGTGCCCGGGTGCGCGAGGTGAGCGCCTACTCCTCGTTCGATGATCCCGATGTTGTCCTCGTCAACGTCGAGATCGACGACGACATCGTGGAGACCGGCAGCGGCGACGATGACCTGACGCTCGACAGCGCGACGCTCGACCAGTACGAGCACATCGTGCAGCGGGTCTACAACGACTGGTTCGGCATGGAGGTCCACGCGGCCGCCGGTCAGTGGGACCTGGTCGAGCTGAGCCTGCGGGTCAACGTCCCACGCGACCAGTTCACACCGTCGCTCACCGGCCACACCGTCGAGCAGCAGTACGCGCGCTATCTCGACGAGACGGCGAGCGGTCGGGTGCGCGAGGAGATCAAACGCCGGATCCGCACCGAGCGCGAGATCGGGGGCTAGACCACCGGCTCCTCGACGTCGGCCTCGCCGAGCCCGACGACGATGTCGCAGGCGCGCACGGACTTGCACGGGTAGCGGTCCCCGTCGGCGATGCAGTCCCCGAACATGTCCTTCTGGTGCAAGGCGCGGATCGTGGAGGCCAGCATGTCTGCCCGATCGCTGTGCTCCAGCGTGTCGGCAAGGCCCGCCGAATAGCCGCCGGCGCACGCCTGCAGGAATCCGCTCAGCGCCGCGACCCCGTTCTCGCCGAACAGGCGGGTGACCGTGCTCTCGTCGGGAACCTGGCGGGGCGCGTCGGGATCGACGTGCTCGACGATGTCGGCGATCACCGAGCTGATGATCTGACCGAAGCGGATCGAGATGTCCTGTGCGGGCTCCCCGCGGTCGCTGCTCGTCGCTCGCTGCGCGAACGACTCACTGGGCTCTGCATGCGTCGTCATGCCTGGTGTTATGCGCGGGCTCGTAGGGCCCGCGCACCACTCACTATTCATCGCCCGCTCCGCGAACGAACCATGTGATCGCGTATAGGGAAGCGTGGTTCAGCGCAATGACATCGTGTTCCGGACGGTGCATGGTTCGCATCTGTACGGACTCGCACACGCCGGGACCGACCACGACACCTTCATCGTGACCCACACTGACACCGGTCGCGCCCGCCAGCACACGGATGGTGTGACCGACATCACACAGGTCGGGTGGCGGACCTTCCTGGAGATGGCAGCGAGCGGCTCTCACCAGTCGGCGGAGGCCCTGTTCAGCCCCCTGAAGGAATGGGCGCCAGCAGGAGCCGCGTTGCGCCCGCTGATCGAGTCGTATCGCGTCTGCGGAGGAGATGTCACCTCGAAGTACCGGCGGACGATCGTGAAGTTCGCGTTCGGGGATTTCAAACGGCGCCGGCACGCTGTCCGGCTCTCGTTGAATCTGTCCCAGCTGCGCGCGACCGGCACCTGCGCGCCCCACCTGACCGCCACGGAGGCCGCTTACACCACCGATCTGGCCGCCCTCGAAGGTGACGCTCTGCTCCGGCACATCCTCGTCTGAGTGCCATTCATCGCCACGCTGTTTGTCTGGTCGGCCGCCGCGTACATCCTGTTCATGAGCACCAACATCAGCGCAACAGCCGAGGCCGCACGCGAGGGCGCTCGCGCCACGGACGGTCGGTTCGGACCTCAGGCGCACTCGACCCCCGACATCGCCCTCGGGGAGACCCCGGACGCGAGCATCGCGAGCCCTGGGCGTGGAGTGCACTTCAACGCGATCGCCGACCGGGACGAGCGCATCAAGGTCATGCAGCACGAGCTGGAGCTCGCCGTCGACGAGCTCGCGGACGATGAAGGCTGGCAGCGGTACCTGAACACGATGGGCAAGTTCCACCGGTACTCGCTGAACAACCAGATGCTCATCTGGATCCAGCACCCGACCGCCACCAAGGTCGCCTCGTTCAAGCTCTGGAAGGAGCTCGGCCGCGCACCCAAGAAGGGCGAGAAGGGCATCGCCATCTTCGCCCCGATGCTCGTGGCCGACAAGGACGAGCAGGGGAACGTGCGGCGCGACGCGAACGGCAACGTCATCAAGAAGTACGTGCGGTCCATTCCGACCACCGTGTTCGACATCTCCCAGACAGAAGGCGCCCCGCTGCCTGAGGCGGAGTGGGACCGCCCCCTCACCGAGGAGCCGCCCGCCGGCTACACCGACGACCTGATCACTGCGATCGAGAAGCAGGGCTACCCAGTCTCGTTCGAGGAGATCTCTAGCGGCGCGAAGGGGTTCACCTCGCCAGGCCGCGATGGCGCCGGCAAGCGGGTCGTCATCGACTCCCGGCTGAGCGACGGGGAGAAGGCGACGACCCTCGCACACGAACTCGGGCACATCATGTGCGGACACCTCGACGAGGAGAACAAGGGCCAGTACCACACCGGGCACGCCGGCCGCCGGGGGGACATGGAGATGGAGGCCGAGTCCTTCGCCTACGTGCTCAGCCGTGCGAACGGGATGGAGGCGCACCTGCGGGGTGCCAGTGAGTACGTCGCCGGCTGGGGACGCCGGTCCCAGGAGGACCTGCGCGCAACCGGCAACACCGTGCAGAAGGCCGTGAAGGCGGCCCTGGACGGAGCCGCGTGGCGGAACACCGAGGTGGCCGCGGCGCCCGCAGCCCAAGCAGCATGAGCCAGTGCGTCGCCCGCTGCGCGAACGACGAGCAGCGATCGTAGGGAGCCTGATCGCCGCAGGGTGAACAGCATGACCGACGACATCATCTACCTCCAGGACGAGGCGACCGGCGAGACGCTCGAGTTCTCCGGGCCGGCCGCCGAGGAGCAGGCCGAGCAGTACGCAGCCGACACGGAGGCAGACCAGCGGTTCGCCTCGGCGGACTGATGGTCCTGGATACCGCGACGTCGCAGCCACGCGCATAGAGGTGTCACGAACGACCGTCAGGGGCGGTGAGGACGGGCCCGCCCCTGACGGCCACCAATGACCCAGGGGACCTCATGCACAATCACGAGAACGCGATCGCCGACGCTCAGGGACGCATCGAGCACATCCTGGAACACATCGCACGTGTCATGCGGAAGTTCCCCGCGCACACCCTGCCGGCGGCGTTCTGCTGGGCAGCCTGGAAGCGCCCGAATGTGATGTTCCGCCTCGGCAGAGAGACCGTGAAACTCAGCGTGACGAGCTGGCCCTGGTGTCAGCCGATTGAAACCACTATCCCGCGCACCTTGCTCAACGCACCCGAGCAGGACATCCACGTCTGGGCGCGCCGCCAGTACTGGGACGCGATCAACGCGAAGCGAGCGGCGGAGCAGCGCAACCGTGAGCAGCGTATCGCCGCGCTGGAAGAAGCGGTTCGCCGCGCACAGCGCGAACTGGAATCCGCACGGGGCGAAGGCGCAGCGCGTGGCTGACCGGTCCTGCCTCCACTGCGGGCAGACCCGCGCGTCGCTCAAGCGGGACGGGATCACCATCTGCGGCATCGAGGGCGGGTACGAGTACCGCGAGCTCGAGCACGAGTGGCCAAGGCACCGGTGGGCCGACTGGACCGACCGCGAGCTCGCGACAGCCGGCATCAAGCCCGAGGCGTACGAGGCGCACCGCCGGACGGCGGTGCTGGACCTGCAGTGGGCGTCGTGCGACGACACCCTGCGCGGCCATGTCCCGGCTGCCGCGGACAGCGTTCCCGACTTCGCTAGTCGCCTCGGACAATGCATCCTGTGCGGCAAGACGCCGCTGCGTGCCGTCACTGGGCGCCGAGCGGTAACCCCCTGGATGGGGTTCCGGGTGAGGTCGTCCGCCTCCTCACGAGCGCCGACGGACGCTCGTACGGGTACGGTTACGGACCGGGCTGGTCGATGATGTTCGGTTCGGAACATGGCGACGTCACGGTACTGCCGGGCCAGTGGGTGGTGCGCGCCGCCGACGGGAAGATCACGGTTCAGGACGAGGCGCCGGACGCGTGGGAGGCGCCATGACCGCGTTCCGGTTCGTCACCCTCACATGCGACGCCTCGTCGGCCTTGGGCACCATGTACAAGAGGCGGTAGGCGATCACGGCGATCGCGCCGAGGACGAGGAAGACGACCAGCCCGGCGAGGCCGGCTGCTCCGAGGGCGAACAGATCCCTAGAGAGCTCCTACGTTGGTGCGGCGGTGCCGCACGGGTGACGCGCCGTGCGCGTGGGACGTGCTCTCTATGCGCGTTCATCGCGACGCTCGTGGTCCCGCGGGTCGCGGTGCGTCATCCGCGATCGCTAGGCTCGCCGAGCCGGCAACCAGACCGGCCGATATCGAACAGCGGCGCACGGAGCCCGGCGAGTCGTGGGCGCAGCTCACGAGGAGCGGCGACCCGCAGGGGAGCCGCGCATAGAAGGCAGTATGACGACCATCACGACGTACGACGAGTACACCTCGGCCCTCACTACCCTGCACGGGGCCGCGGCCGCTTACTACGAGCCGGCCGGCGACAACGACAACTCGCCGCTGACCGACGCCGAGTACGACGGTCTGCTGGACGCGGTTCGCGCCTACGAGGATCAGCACCCTGAGGTCACGGCCGACAGCCAGCTCTCCGAGGTCGCCGCAGGTGCCGGGACCGGCGACGTGCCGCACCCGAGCCCGATGCTCTCGCTCGAGAAGGTGAAGACCGAGGACGACTTCCGCAAGTTCCTCCTGCGCGTCGTCGAGGCAGGCGGGGACCGGCACACCACGGTTTCCATGCAGCCGAAGCTCGACGGGCTCGCGATTCGCGCGGTCTACCGTGACGGCCTCCTCGCGCAGGTCGTCACCCGTGGCAGCGGGCAGGCAGGCGAGGACGTCACCGACCGCATCACGCGCGCGAACGTGCACGTCAAGGGTCTCCCCGGCCGCCTGGAGTACCGCAGCGGCGCTCCGCTCGACAACAGCTTCGAGGTCCGCGGTGAGCTCCTGATGAGCGATGCGGACTTCGCTGCGTCGAACGCGAACCGCATCGCGGCGGGCAAGGGCGGATTCGCGAACCCCCGCAACGCCGCGGCAGGGTCCCTGCGCGCAGAGACCCTCGAATACGACGTCGAGATGACCTTCGTGACCTACGAGCACGACGGCTTTCCGTCCGCAGACCAGAGGTTCATCTTCGCCGACAGCCTGCCCGGTGCGGTCACCCACCTTGCCAGCCACCCCGAGTCCGTCATCGCTGCAGTCGAGGAGTTCGGCCAGATGCGCGCCGACTACCCGTACCCGACGGACGGAGCGGTGATCAAGGCCACGGGCGCCGCTGTCCGCTCTGCCCTCGGTGCAGGCTCCCGCGCCCCGAAGTGGGCCGTCGCCTACAAGTACGAGGCCCAGACCGGTGAGACGGTCATCCGCGACATCCTGGTCGAGGTCGGCCGCACCGGAAACCTGAGCTTCACCGCGGTGTTCGACCCCGTGCTCGTGGACGGGTCCACCATCAGCCGTGCGTCCCTGCACAACGTGGAGCAGATCCGAGCGAAGGACGTCCGCATCGGTTCCCGAGCTCTCGTGTACAAGGCGAACGACATCATCCCCCAGGTGCTCAGCGTGACCAACGGCGAGGACACCGAGCCGTGGACGCCGCCGACGGAGGACAAGGACGGGTTCCCCTACGACACGAAGCAGACCATCTGGCGGTCCACGAACCCTGCCGACTCGGTCAGCGCTCTCATCGCGTACGCCGCGTCCCGTGACGTGCTGGACATTGACGGGCTCGGCCGCGAGGTCGCGGACGCGCTGGTCAGCGAGGGTGTCGTCGGGAACATCGCCCATCTGTTCTCGCTGGACGTGGACGAGCTCGCAGACCTCGACATGGGCTTCACCAGCACGGGGAACGTCCGCCGACTCGGCAAGGCCACCGCCCGGAAGATCATCGACCAGATTGACCTCGCCCGCTTGCAGCCGCTGAACCGGGTCATCACCGCGCTCGGCATCCGGCTGACCGGACGCACGTTCGGCCGCCGGCTCGCCGCGCACTTCCGAAGCCTGGATGCGCTGCTCGCGGCCACGCCCGACGACCTGATGCAGGTCGAGGGCATCGCCGCGGGACGCGCAGAGGTGATCTACGCGGGCCTCCAACGCAACAGGAAGGTCATCCGTGACCTCATCGAACTCGGCGTCACCAGCGAGGTCGAGGACGACACGGACGCCGCAGCCCTGCCGCTGGCCGGTATGGCCGTCGTCGTCACCGGGTCCACGAAGGGCACGAAGCTGGAGTCGTACGGCCGGAACGAGATGAACGAGCTCATCGAGCGCCACGGCGGCAAGGCATCGGGCAGTGTGTCGAAGAACACCTCGCTGCTGGTGGCCGGTGACGGCGCCGGATCGAAGCTCGCGAAGGCGACCGATCTTGGCATCGAGACCATCACGCCGGACGAGTTCGCGGAGAGGCTCGGGCTGTGAGCGGCATCGCGTCATCCATCGTCTTCGCAATCCGAGAGGTTGCTCGGGAGGAGGACATCACAGCGGGCGCCGCGTATGCGGGGCCCGAGGCCGACGCTGCTCGCGCGAACAGTGCGCTGCTCAAGAGGGTGGCGGACAAGATCGAGAGTGCCATCGAAGAGGCCGCCGCAGAAGGCGGGAGCGATTCGGCCGAGGCGAAGCTCGCACAGATCGCAGCCGGCCACATCGAGAAGCGTGGCGAGGTGGCTCGGTACGCGCACGACGACTGGGATCGCACAGGGGAACCTACCCACTTCGAGCCGTACGTCATCTGCAGCCACTGCGGCACAGCGTGGCCCTGCGCTACACGACGGATCATCGACGGCGGGGGTACTTGCGGTGACCGCGCATAGACCGGGCATGCAACAGCACGACCGCCCTCGCCCTGTGAGCGACATCGCCGACGAGGCGCACCCTGCGCCGTACGTGCCGGCACGGAGCGTCGAGGAAAATCTGGAAAACGCCTTGGCCGAGGCTGCCAGGCGAGGGTTCGAGGGCGGATACCGCGCGGCGCTCAACGCGCCCTACAACCCGCAGGCAACACTCGGCGACATCGCACAGACGCTTGAGCGGATGAAGGACGCGGGGATGACTCGCGGAGCGGTTCTCTACGCTCTGAACCAGGTCTTCTGGGAGGACGCGAACCCCAGCGCGGCGGTCGAACGGCTGCCCCAGCCGGTCGGACCGAGCGAAGCTCAGGTGCGGGCAGCCGCCAAAGTCCTCTACGAGCAGAAGCCCGTCGGGTCGTATGTCCGAGGCCGGATCCCGTGGGATGCCCCCGATCTCGAGGTGTGGGTGCAGCGGGATGCGTACCTCGAGCGTGCGCGAGCGATCCTGCTCACCGCGATGAAGGTCGAGGGTGCTGAAGTGCCAGTCGAGCGCGAGCGCTCAGAGTACGTGCGCCAGGGCGTCTGCCTGCTGTGCGGCGGCGCCGTGGTGGAATCGGGGGAGCACCTTGACCCCGACCGCCACACAGACGAGGTGGAGCGGATCACCACGGGCATCGCCTCGGCAGGGACAGCGGTGATCGCGCAGATCATCCATGACTCGTTCTGGTCGATGGAGTCCGGGGAGTGGCCGGAGCCCGGCCGGGCCGGGCAGTTCAACGCCGGGGACTACGCCCTTGCCGGTGACATCGTCATGCGCCTCGGGGACCCCGCGCGGTGACTGAAGGGACGCCCCACAACGTCACGATCGCCATCGACTTCGATGGCGTCGTCAGCCCGATTCCGCACCCCGATGATCCCCTGCGCCACGAGAAGCGGACGGGATGGTCGTTCACGCCGCTGAACGCCGCCTTCAGGCCGCTCGTCGCTCAGCCTGTGGCCGCGACGTTGCGAGAGCTCACGTCCGTGCGGAGGGACGACGACATGCCCCTCGTTCGGGTGCTGTGGCACACCTCGTGGTGGACCGAGGCTCCCCGCCAGTTGGCGGGCGCGCTGGACGTGCCGGAGCTGGCCGGCGGGTTGGAGCGCATGTTCGCGACGGAGGCCGAATACCGCGCTCACGGCGGCAGATGGTGGAAGCTGGTGGCCGTCGAGCGATGGCTCGTCGAGCACCCGTCCACGGCGAACGACCTGCTCGTCTGGATCGACGACGACATCAGCCACGCGATCAGGTCCGGCGAGATCAGCGACCGCCTCATCGCCGACCCTCGGCTGAAGATGATCAGCCCCGATGTGCACACCGGGATCGGCCCAAGCGAGCTGGAGCAGCTGCGACGACTCGCAGGGCTCGAACCGGCTGGAGCCGCGGCTAACGGAGCGCGGGACGGCTGACGCCGCCACACAGCCGAGGGCTCGCATCTACTACGGCCCGCCGATGATCAGGATCAGCCGGCGAGCTTCGCGATCGCCTGCGTCAGCTTGATGTAGTCCTCGCCGTAGCTCTGGACGTACACGTCGCCGCGGTCACTCTCGTCATAGTGGACCGCGTTGATGCAGACCGCGCCCTTGTCATCCTCGTGCGCCGTGAAGTACGCGGTGGAGTCCGTCACGTCATCGGTGGAGTAGGTGGCCGTCACGATCCAGTTCGTCCCGGCGGGCAGTACCGTCTCATGGTCCTCGGCGTTCACTTTCACGCTCTTCACGGCGTGCACGTCGCGCATGAGCTGCGGCGAGCCCGCGAGCTTCGAGTTGTCCAGGCACTGCGGGCCCTCGCCTGCGGCGTTGACCTGCTCGGCGGCCTTCATCGCTGCGGGGCTCGAGGGCGCGGAACACGCGCTGAGAGACAGGACGGCTGCAGCGCAGGCAAGAACGGCGAGCGGGCGGGACAGTCGGTGCATCAAGGACTCCTTCAAGGGTCTCAGCAGGATATCGGACCCTATGGACACGCTGTGCACACTGGGTCAGGCGTCCTCTGTCTGCTCCTCGTCATCGAACGCGTAGTCGAACGACTGCCACGCCCACCCGGGCACCGCATCGTCGTCGGTGCACGAGATGAGGTAGAAGACGTCCCCGCCGCCGGCATTGTGCATCAGCGCGCTCATCTGGTTCTGGAAGAACGAGTCGGCGCCCGCAGACCATAGATCCCGGGCGCTCATCAGGACGATCACCGGGTGCGGCCGGAACGCCGTGGGCAGAAGCGCGGTGCGCTCCAGGCCGAACCGCTCCAGCAGGCCGGCACGGTACACCACCATTTCGAGGAGAGCGCGGAGAGTCGCGGGGGAGTGCTCGGTGATCCGGAGCAGCGGGATGCCAGCGTCGGTGGCTGCGAGCGCCAGACTCTCAGCGATGGCGGGAGGGACGAGGATGCCGGGCTGGCTGTCGAGGTCCCAGCTGCGGGAGCCCGCGGAGATGATCCGGTTCATCGCGGTGTGACCTCCTCGATCACGTCGGAGCTGTAGACGTGGACCTGGCCGTCCTCGTCCAGGTAGCTGTACGTCATCACCTTCCCTGCGGAGGGCTCGTCGACGGAGGTGTATTCGACGGTCTGAAAGTCGTGCGGGCGGCCGACGGAGCCAGCGACGCCGCGGGGGCGGCGGGCCGACGGGATCCGCCGGAGGGTGCGCTGTTCACGGTCGACGACGTAGACGGTGCCGGTGACGGTCCTCACCTCGACGGCTGTTGCAACTTCAGTGTTCACGGTTCTCCTCCTTCTCGGCCGCGTACGCGGCGGACAGGTGCTCGTATGCCTGCACGTCGTCAAGGCCCGCAGGCAGCGGGCTCTCCCAGAGCAGCCGGCCGGGAAGTGCCAGCCCGTCGTCCACGAGCTCGGTCGGCGGACCCTTCAGGATCCGGACCTCTTTGAACGCGACGATGATGACGAAGGTGATGTACGCAAGCGGCAGCAGCATGAGCGCGGTGAGGCCGGCCAGGGCCAGGCCGGTGGATGCGAACATGACCGAGAGCATGGCGTCAGACCAGATGTACCAGAGCACGAGCCCGAGGGCGACGGCGCCTGCCCACAGGAACTTCAGCAGGTCGCGGCCCATGAGCCGCTTGCCGGCCTCGGTCAGCTTGTCAGGGTGGAGGATCAGGCCCGAGACGACGGTGACGGGAATGCGGCTGTCCATGGTCAGTCCTTTCCAGGTGCAAGGGCTCGCGCGATGCGCTGGTCGATCAGCGGGATGAACGGGGTGTGCGCTTCGATGCCGATCACGCTGCGTCCTTCCACAAGAGCGGCCTCGAGAGTCGTCCCGGAGCCGGCGAACGGGTCCATCACCAATCCACCCTGCGGAGCGACCAGGCGCACCAGCCATCGCATGACCGACAGCGGCTTCACGGTCGGGTGCTTGGTGCCATCCGGCCCGACGACGCGCTCCCGCGCCGTGGCGCGCCCTGCGTAGTGGAACCCGGCGGGGCTGCCATCGTCGAGGCGGGGGAAGAACCGCGAAGGTCCTCCCGCGTCGTCGTGTTCCGTGCCGGACGCGGTCATGCCCCAGCCGTGGCCCGCCGCACCCGAGCGCGCCTTGCCCTTGCGGGAGACCGCGTGCGGGTTCGTGGCATCCAGGAGGTCCGCGGCCGCCTCGTCGAGGATCGCGTCGGAGGGCCACCGGCCGGGTGGGTTGTAGTCGTCTCGCAGCTCGTCGCCGAAGTCGCCGAAGACGCTGTTGCCGCCGTGGCGTGTGCCGAACCTGCCGTGCGCGTTCTTCGTCTTCGTCTCAGCCTCATCGGCCTGTGAGACATACGGGGTGCGGCAGTCCTCGATGTTCAGCGCGCCCACGCCCCACCGTTCGAGGTTCGCGGCGACAGACCCCTCGCACGGCTTCTGCGCGAGCGTGATCGGCTCATGGCCGGGCTTCAGCGAGTAGGGCGATTTCGCGAAGGCATCCGCTCTCAGCCACGCGAGGTTCCGCTGGATGTCGAACCCCGCGAGCCGGATGGACAGGCCCATGAGGTCAGTGGTCCGCGCGCCGGCGAATGCGACCAGGAACCCGCCGGGCTTCAGCACCCGGTACGCCTCGTCCCACAGCGCGGGCGGGGGCACGAACCGGTCCCACTCGCGCCCCATGAACCCGCGGCCAGACGGCACGTAGTCGCGTTCGCCGGCTGTCCACCGCGACAGGACATCGGTGACCTTCTTCGTCGTGAGCCCGGTGAGCCCGTATGGCGGGTCGGCGACCACCGCATCCACACTGTTGTCGGGGAACTCCCGGAGCGCGACAAGCGCGTCCGCGTTGATCACAGAGAAGGTCGGTTCACTCACCATCGCCTATGCGTGAGGCTCGGTTATCGCTGCCTCCCGGAGCGGGACGAACGTGCCGTCAAGGCCCGATGTCCGGAGACGCTCCGCTGCCCACGTACCGTAGGCGACAAGGCACGAGGGCGCGCCACTGTTCACTTTCGCTCGCGTCCCATCGGCCAGGTGGAAGTGCAACCGGCCGTGCAGGAACAGGATCGCGGTCGCCTTGCCCCACACCTCCCGGACGAACCCGGCGGTCTCCGTGCGCGCGAAGATCAGCGCGATCCCGCCTCCAGGGTGCGAGGCGAGCTGGGAGAGCCACGACCAGGTGGCCGCGCCGTAAGGCGGGTTGCACCACACGCGTCCCGACCACGGCTCACTGAGTCCGTCGGTCGGCAGTTCGATGTGGCGGGCAGCGGTCGCCCATGGCCTGGGGGAGGGCGCCGCGCACGGATCGAGATCGAATGGCCCGAGCGCCCCGATGATCTCCGGCGGCGTCAGCCAGGTGGTTGTCTGCGCGGCATGCGACTGGTGCGAGCTCATGCCGCTCACAGGGCGCCGCCAGACGTCGAGGATGCTGATGTCACCCCCGCCTATGCGCTAGGACCGGAGCTCGGCGGCGTTCGGCCTTCGTAACAGCTGGCCGATAGCGAGCGCGTGTCCTGTAACCCGGCGCTGGCGTCGACCGCTGTCGAGCGCGTGTCACGCAGCGGCGCGCGGGAGCTCCGGAGACATGGCGGCGATCGCCGCTATCTCGACGCCGCGTACATCCTCGGCATGACGATCATCAGCGCCACCGCGCAGTCCGCTCGTGAGTCCGCCCGCACCGCCAACGGGCAGTTCGGCGAGCAGGAGCTCAGCGCACCGGACATCACCCTCCCAACCCGTGACAGCCTCGACGACGCTCAGATCATCGAAGGCTGGGAGAAGATCCGCGAGCACGCCCGCCGCTACTCCATCAAGCGCGGCCACTCGTTCGCCGACGAGGACGACATCGTCCAGACGACGATCGTCGATGTCCTCGCGCAGCACCGCCGGGGGACCGCACACGCGTTCCAGGGCGCGTTCCTGAACCGTGCGACCGCCGCCGTCTCCTCGCGCTTCCTCGCGCCCGACGAGCACCACTCCGCCCTCACCGGCCGCCGGCTCCTGAAGGAGCGGCTGGACCGCTGGGTGCAGGAGAACGGCCGTCAGCCCTCCAACCGCGAGTACGAGGACCTCGCGGAGGAGGTGCGCGTCTCCCGCCCCGCCGGCCGGCGCCCGCCGATCGGCTACCACAACCGTCAGGCGGCGCAGTCGCTGGACCAGGAGATCGGCCAGGGCGAGTCGCACACGACCCTCGGCGACATGCTGCCGGCGACCGAGCAGACCTCCGGGTTCGCCACCTCCACGTCGGCCGCCGCCTCCGCGATGGACCAGCTGGACCGGGCAAACCACGACGACCACGAGTACGGCGAGGACGAGGTACCCGCGGCAGGTGCCGCAGACCTGCGGAAGAACGCCTGGGACCTGGTCGCCGGCGACGGCCCCCAGGTCTCGGCCGGATCAATCACGGACGCCAAGGCGGTCCGCAAGCACGCATCGGCGTGCGGTGGCCCGCTGACGATGGCCACCGCATGGGAGCTCGGCGAGCTGAGCCCGGCCGATGAGGACGTGCTGTTCGCCCCGTTCGGTGAGCCCACCGAGACCGAGCGCGGCCAGATCGCCGCCACACTTCGCCGGCACTCCGCATACGCGCAGCGCCTGTGGGACGCCGCCGTGACCGCGGCCGCGGAGGTCGGCACCGCACCCTCCGCAGGGTAAGCGGCGTCGACCGACAACCAACAACCTCCTGAAAGGAACCGGCTATGAAGGCTGGCTGGGACAAGCTGTGGGGCATGGTGCCCCAGCAGGCAGCGGTGGCGGGCGTGCTCGCCACGATCGGTGCACTGCTGTTCGTCATCTACTTCGGGAAGTGGATCTGGCAGAAGCGCAAGGGCGGCGGCGGGATGAGCTCGTTCCCGTGGATGGCGGCTGTCGTCCTCCCGGCGATCCTCACCGGCCCCGCGCTGATCATCCCGATCCTGATGAACCTGACCGACGTCATCATCAAGATGGGCTCGGCTGCGGTCAACTGGGTCATCGGGCTGTTCTGAGAGCAGCGTGTACGCCTACTCGCTGACCGGGCTCACCGGCCGGCGCAAGGATGACGAACGCTCGGTCATCGTCTCGACCTTCGAGATGAACCGCCGCACGTTCTGGGTCAGCCTTGTGTCGGCCGGTCTCGGTCTGATCCTGGCCCTCGTGGTCGGGACGATCATCGCCCTGCTCGCACCGAAGATGTTCGCGATCGCAGCGATCATCCCGGTGATCACCGTGGTAGTCGGGCTGTTCCTGTTCGACGGTCGCACCAAGCGCGGGCTCCAGCTGTGGCGCAGCCACGCATATATGGATGCGCGCCGCGCCAAGAAGCGCGCGAACACCATCCATATCTGCGGCCGGCCCGTCCAGGCTCCGCAGATGAAGAGTCTCGTGCCGCAGTTCGTCACCGCCTACCGCGATCAGCTGACAGTGATCGCCGTGGGCCAGGACGTTGCGACCCGTGAGAAGAAGGCCTCTCTCCTCCATGCGTAAGCTGCTCGCCCTCATCATCCTGCCGATCGTCGCCGCACTGACGATGGGAATGGCTGCGGCCCCCGCCGCAGCCACCGAGGTGAGGGCGAGCGCTGTCGTGTACGCCGACACCAGTGACAACCCGCAGGACGCCGTAGACAGCCTGTCGGACACGAAGTTCGCGAACAGCCCGTTCCTCGTGATCACCCGCTGGTCGAACATGGGCGTCCACTCCCGGACCAACTCCTGGGACCCGGTGGGCGCCATGGGGACCTTCGTCGGCCGCAGCATGAGCGGCATGTCACTGTCCACGGGTAACGGCATGTGGCAGATCGCGAACAACTGGACTCGCTCGGCAACCTCGTTCGACGCGCTGAACGGACCGCTCGGCTACCAGGTGGACAAGCTCAGCGGCATCGTCGGAGAGGTGTTGAAGGACAACACCGTCATCTTCGCGATGATCGTGGCGTTCCTCCTGATCATCGTCATCTGGCGAGCGCTCCGCCGGCCCGGCACCCGCCCTTTCGGCCGTCTCGTGCAGGCAGGAATCGTCATCGCGCTGATCACGGTGATGAGCGCGCAGGCCGCCGCCTCCACCAACGGCGCGCCGCCATCGGGAAGCCAGGCCTACCAGCCGAAGATCGGCTCACCGGTGTGGGTCGCGAAGGCTCTCAGCGACTCGGTGGACACCGTCGCCTCCGGCGCCGTGCCCCCGCTCATGGAGGGCGTGCGCAATATCACGACGAGCGTGACTGCCACCGACACCACCGGCGACAACCCGTGGTCCTGCTCGCGCCTCGAGACCGCGTCGTTCGGGCTCGCGCAGCGCAGCGCCACCGCGTCGATCGGCGGCAAGACGGGGCACGTGCGTCCCGGCACGCTTGCCATCGTGAACGTCCTGAACACGATGTGGCTGAACTCCGTCATGCCCGCCTACCAGGCTATCCAGTTCGGCGACTCGAACGAGTTCGCCGAGGAGGTCGCGTGCCGCCAGCTGGAGCGCCAGAGCGGTGAGAGCACGTACTCGAAGATGCAGATGGCGATCATGGGCAGTCGCGGCGGCTGGCCGGCTACCACCGACACCGTCTCGGGGCTCGGCAACGGCCGCGACAACCCGCTGTTCGCCGCCTCCGGCGACAACGAGGTCAATGACCGGGCGATGGTGTTCTGGGCTGCCTGCCAGCCGAACACCGCGGCGCCCAACGCAGCCGGCAGCTTCACTGTGCGAAACGGGTGGGCGAAGGACCGTGACGGCAAGGCGTGGATCACCCCCACGGACTGCTACGCGGCCTGGAGTGGCACCCGTGACGACATGAACTACAACGGGAACGTCTTCGACATCGGCGGCAAGCAGTCCGACATCACCAGCAAGACGAGCGACCCCGACGTCGACAACTTCCTGACCTCGCTGCACGG
Organism: Microbacterium altimontanum; assembly: GCF_058349865.2. Taxonomy (NCBI): domain Bacteria; kingdom Bacillati; phylum Actinomycetota; class Actinomycetes; order Micrococcales; family Microbacteriaceae; genus Microbacterium; species Microbacterium altimontanum. Next base: position 35,845 of record NZ_JBYRJB020000012.1, read on the forward strand.
GTCCAACGGCGGCGCCGTGTTCGGCGGGTACGTGGTCGGCGGGATCTACGCGCTCGGATCGCTGGTCGCGATGCTGATCTTCGGCCTGCTATCCCTCATCACCTTTGGCGCGAAGCTGTTCATGGTGCTCGCGGTGGGCATGCTGTTCATCGTCCTCGTGATGTCCCTGTTCCGAAACGACAGCTTCGGTGCCCAGATGGCGGGCCCGGCACAGCGGTTCATCGGCGTCACCCTGTTCGCGTTCGCCACCTCGATCATCCTGTCGGTGATCGCACTGTTCAGTGCGATCATCTCGCAGCTGTCGAGCCTGCTCGGCCCTGCCGGCAGCCCGGGCGCGGCCCTGTGGATCGCGTTCAGCCCCGTCATGGCGGTCGTCGCCCTCCACTTCCTGTTCTCGAAGGTGCTGAAGGTGCCCTCGCCGATGACCCTCAGCGGCGCGGCGGCATGGGGACTCGCCGGGGGAGCGCTCGGTGGCGCCGTCACGGGTGCTGTGACCAACAAGCTGCGGCAGGTGCGCGGCCACGCCGGCGAGAAGGCTCGTGAGGCCGGGGCCCATGCCATGAACTCCAACCGTCTGACACGCGCCCTGATGTCAGACCGTCAGCGGCAGGCCGTCCGGGGGACCGGTGACGGCACCCGCCGTCCGGAGGCACCCGAGACGCCGGGTCAGGTCACCGGTGGCACGGGAGCGGAAGGCGCGCTGCGCACCCGCGCGGACCGCGCGACGGACGCCGCATCCCAGGTCGAGGCGCTTCCGGAGCGCGAGCGCAAGCAGCTGGAGGCCGAAGCCGAGGACCTGTGGCGTGCCGAGCACGGGCAGGCCCCCACCCGTCGCTCGATGCGGGAGCAGCGTCGAGCGGAGCGTGACGCAGATCGGGCGAGCGCCCTGCAGACGTCGCTTGCAGCCGGCGGGGCGCTCCCTGCAGGCATGGACCCCGACGCCGTCTACCTCAGTGAGGGCGGCCGGGAGCGGGTCGGCAGCCTCAACGCGGCCGGCAGTGACCTCGACGGGTTCATGCTCGAACCCGGCATCGAAGGCGGCGCGTACGGCACGAACGCACCGACCGGTGAGACGCTCGCCTGGGCCGACCTCAGCCCTGCCGGCAAGCGTGCAGCGATCGTCGCTTACACGGCGCAGAAGCGGGCAGAGCGCACTGAGCGCCGTGCCGTGCAGAGCGTCGAGAGCGTGCAGCAGGAGCAGGAGCCCAGCTACGGGAACGACCTGTCCGGGTTCCTCATGGAACCGACGGCGACGCCCGCGCCCCTGGCGGCAGCGCCTGGCGCCGGCGACACCGTCCGGAAGGCTGCGCCGCTCGACATGACCCGCGAGAGCGCCGCGCCCGCGCCTGCCCCGGAGCCCCGGGTCAACCGCCCGCGCGCCCGCATCGGGCAGTCGGTGTCCGAGGTGGCAACGGTGGCCAGTGAGAAGCTGGCCCTCGCCAAGCACAACACCGCAACTGTGGCGCAGGCAGCCGCCGACCTCGGCCGGCGCGGTGCGAGCGCCGCACGGACCGCATCGGAGGGCATCAGCCGGGGCGCGGCGGCCGTCCGCAAGGGCGCACGAGCCGCGACACCGTTCGCTCTGGGTGCGGCAACCGTCGGTGCGGCAATGGTGTTCCCAGCGGCAGCCCCGGTCGCCGCGGCGATGACACTGCGCTCCGCACGCAAGGCCGCAGAGCGCCGTCGGCAGGCGCCTCTCGGTGAGCGCCAGCAGTTCGTGCAGGACTACGTGGCCAAGAAGGCCGCAGAGCGTCCGGCGCCTGCAGTGGCTCCCGCCGCAGCGCCGCGTACATCTGAGACAACGGGTGCCGGCGACGGCAACCACCAGCAGACCAGCGAAGCCGCAGACCACTAGGAGATAGAGTTGACCGTCGATGAGCAGCCGCGGGACGACGCCGGACGCTACGGCCCGGTCCCCAAGAGTTACCCGGAGGTCGAATTGGCGTCGAGCGCCAGTGGCAGCTTTCTCTTCCCCCCGCAGGAGTGGCCGGGAGGTGTCGAGCAGTACCTGACGTTCTGGAAGACGACAGCGATCGACGACCAGACGCTCACGAACCTCTCAAATGCCTACGCCGCACGGCGCGACCAGTGGGCCAACGACCACCTGGAGCGCTGGGCGAAGTGGTTCGGCGACTCCCCGGAAGCGATCACGTTCCTCAAGGGCGGCCGGCGCAGCCCCGACGAGATCCAGGCGTTCCATGACCGTGCCCGCGAGGCACAGATCGAGAAGCTCGACGCCGAGCGGCCACGCCGGATCACGCTCGAGAACGCGCGTAACGTCGCGCGAGCCGCGCAGATGCACACGAACGTCTACCGCTTCAACGCCGAGGAGCGGGCGGCGATCGACAACACGGTGGTCTACCGCAACAGCGCCGGCGACGGGTGGACGGTCCGCAAGCTCTGGGACCGCTGGCACCTCGACGAGATCATGCCGGACGGTCTGACCGACCAGTTTTACTCGCAGCGCCGGCAGTTCGCCGACGTGCGCTGAAGGCCCCGAGCCGCGGACACGTTCCGTCAGCAACTGGCGCTTGCGGGTCTGGGGCGCCCGCGCATAGAGGGTGCATGACGGATATCCCTGCGCCCGCCTTCGCCGCGCCGGTCAAACGAGCGACAATCAGCCCTGACCGACCGTGGGTAGCGATCGGTGCAATCGTGCTCGTTGCGGTAGTGATGCTCGCCTCCATGATCTTCTCGTTCACTGCGATCACCGAGGCGGCCGCGTGGACGTACAACCCGCCGTGGGCGCAGTTCCTCGCGGCGCTGTTCATCGACGGTCTGATGATCGCGTTCACCGTCTCCTATGCCGTGCGCCGCTGGCGCCGGCAGGGCGGTGCGTGGACCCTCACCGTCCTCATCACGTACGTCGTGATCTCGGCTGCCATCAACACAGCGCACACCGCCAGCGGCTGGGAGTGGGATTTCACCCGCATCGAGACATGGTTCGGCATGCTGATCGCCGGCCTTGCCCCGGTCACGGCCCTGCTGACCGCAGAGGAGATCACGCGCCTCGCGTTCGTTCAGCCAGGCGAGCAGGAGACTCCGGTCGAGGCCGTCGCGGAACCGGCTATCGAGCTCGGTGAGTCGCCCGCGCAGGCGGCAAGCAGCGACCGTAGCGAGGGCGGGCCTGTGGTCACCCCTGCTCTGCCCCCGCGGCCCCTCATCGTCTTCGACAGCCCAGAGGCCGCGCTGTGAACATTGACCACGAGACCTCGGAGGAAGCACTGTGACCACTCGACCCACCGACCTCATTGCCAGGGCCCTCGAATCGAACCGGCTCGGCGAGTCCAGCAAGGCCGTCACCTTCGCGCACCTGGCGACCGCGCAGCAGCTGAAGCTCGGGAACATCATCGCCTACCTCAACAGCGACCGCGCTGCGTGGGCCCCGGAGGACGACGCCCTGGTCCGCGCGTACCTGGGGCTCGCCGGCGACGCCGAGCAGGAGGTCGATCAGACCGGGCAGAAGGCGGCCGAGGAGACCAGCGCTGTCCCGGACACGATCGCCGACATCGACTTCTCGGTGGTCCACTCGTGAGCCTTGCCCGCGCCGTGAAGGAGTGGGAGGCGCACAACGACCTCGCCTGGCAGCTACCCGTGGACGTCACCGAGCGCGCGCTGACCGCTCTCGAGCTCACCGACCGGGATCTCGATCGGCTCGCCGGGCGGTACCTTGGGCGCGGTCAGAACATCGGCGAGATCGTCCGGGGCGTCATGAGCGAGGACATCCCGGTCGATGTCTGGCCGTTCACCCACATCGACTGGGTGGCTGCGGCCGCAGAGACCGACGCCGCGACGACCGCCGTGCGCATCGAGCCGGACTACTGGTTCGACAAGGCCACATCGTCATGATGCGTCGCCTTCGTCGGCTGCTCACCTACCTGCCCAACCGCCTCCGCCAGCCCTCGGCCTGGGTCGTCCTCGACCCGACCGGCAAGCCCATGGCGGGTGCCTGGCGCCCGTTCCGTGCGCTGCAGCTGTTGGGCGGGCGCACCTGGACACTCTCGCTGCTCCGGTTCGATCCCGTGCGGACGGACGGCGACCGGACTCAATGATGCCCCTCGCCACCCGCTGACAGCGACGACCCGCGCTGCAATAATCGGCCCATGCCACGCCATCCAGATCCTCGCCCCCGGCCGTGGAAGCCGCTCGGGTACACAGAGACCGCGCTCACGAAAGAGGAGCACGAGGCAGTCGAGGCCGCGAAGGAGGCCGAACGGCAGCGCAAGCAGGCCGCGTACGACGCTGAGCAGGCGCGACCCAAGGGGTTCACCGAGGAGGAGCAGCGCAAGCTGAAAGCGGCACTGGAACGCCAGCTACGACGCAACGACGCCCAGAAGTAGCGCGAGCCGCTCACACGGCGGCGTAGTCAGCGCGCACCGCCTCCAGCACGTCGTTGAGCCTGGCCATCGCCGCGCGGACGTCAGCCTTCGAGTGTCCGGTCATCGACTGCATGAGCGTCATGTGCGGGCGCTCACCGTCCGAGATCGTCTCCGACCACGCGACGAGCACGCGGTACAGCACGTCGTCGCCGGGGAACATCGCCTGCGCCTTCTCGCCGAGCCGGCGCAGGGCGAGGTTCGCTTCGCTCCGCACCTCCATGTCGTCGCTCTCGGCGGCCTGGCCGATCGGGTCCTCGTCGATGCTCGCGGGGTCCGCGAGCACCTGCTCGAAATCCTTCGGGCTCAGCAGCAGGCCCTGCTTGCGAGCGTCCGCGCTGCGGGCGAGGGAGGTGGCGTTTGCCGTCTCGATGATCTCCCCCATCGTGGGCTTGCGCTCGAGCTTCAGGGAGAGCTCCGCCTCCGTGCGGTGGATGATCCGGCGGCGCTGGATGACACCGCTCATCTTCGACGAGAAGGTCACCTGGCTACTGGACAGGTAGTCGTTGACCGCGTTCGAGGCGTTCCCGAACAGGAACCGCGCCCAGTCGGTGATCCGCGCGCTGGATCCCGGGGTCGCAGACCCGAGCACCTTGACGGCCTTCTCGGCGACCACCTGTTCGATGTCGGCGAGGCCGGTGACATCCCGGTACGAGAACTTCCGGGCCAGCGACACCGCCCAGCGGTGGAACGTGTCGTACTCAGCGAACATGGCGAACACCTGGTTGAACATCCGGCGCTTCTGCCGCTCGTCCTCACAGGCGATCATCTCGATGATCAGAGCGTTCAGTGCAGAGTTGTCGATTTCAGACATGGCTGTTGCCCCCTCCTTGTGGGCAGGGGGCGAACGGAAAACCGGTCCAGGGCAGGCGCCGCGGTTGCAGCGCGTCAGCCCACGCTTGGAGACGCCGACCACCGGCGCGGGCGTCGATGAGCCACGCGACCGTCACGCTGCGGTCGGACTGGATACCGAGGGTCTGTTGTGTGCGCGCGACGACTGCTTCGGCCGCCTTGGTGCCCACCCCGGGCTGTGAGCGCAGGAGGGTGACCAGGCGGATACGGCGAAGCGGTCGCCCGCTGTCGAGGGCTGCCGCGTGAATGAGGTCGGGGACCGAAGAGACCCCCGTACTCAGAGAGGTCAGCGCGGCGCTTCTTGTGCGGGCGGCCTCCAATTTCGCGGTGTTCGCGTCCTGAAGGGTCACCGGCCGAGCTCCGTGGCCTCATCGGCGACGTGGTGCTGCAGCGACAGCGAGGAGCTCGTGGCATCGAGCAGGCCGCCGGCCGAGAGCGCTGCCGCGATTCGTTCCTTGCCGACCTGGTCGTTCGGGTGCGCCGCTCGGTAGAGCTGGACGAGCTCTTCGGGGGTGGACGGGTTCTGCTCCCGCCAGACGCGCCGGATCTTGCGGCCCACATGCGGATCGCCGATGGCCTTGCGCACCGCCTCCTCGGCGCGCGCCTGGAGGTTGATGGAGAACCACGCTCCGAGCGGCTGGTTGTTGATGGAGGTGTTCGCTGCCCGGAGCACCATGCGCATGACGATCGAGTCGCGGGCGGTGCCGGCACCGAACAGCAGATCGGTGCTCAGGGCGGTGATCGCGGTCTGGTCCACGACCCCGTGGTTGGAGGTCGGTGCCCACCCCTCCGCTTCGTCGCCGAGCCGGTTGTCGAGCTCGCGGGCGACGTAGCGGTTCGCGCGCTCCAGGCAGTCCACGACCGTGCGCTCGAGCGAGGTCAGGAACTCCCAGAGGGCCGCCTGCTGTGCCGGGGCCTTGGACACGGGCGCAGGCAACGGTGCGTTCGGCCAGTCGCCGACGACGTGACCGACGTGGACGCGGGCTGTCCCCTTCTCCGTCTTCCCGCGCTCGGTCAGCGACCAGGCGACCTCAGAGCCGTTGGGGACGGCGATCCCGTTCGACCAGGTCAGGTACGCCTCGCCGGCCGCCACGCGGGCGGCGTGGGGGAGGAGCACGAGGCTCCCCTTGTCGCCGTCGTAACCCTCGACGGCGACTGCCCAGGCGAGGCTCTGGGCCATCGTGCGCAGGCTCCCGGGGCTGGGGAGCGTGAGCATCGCCGAGCGCCTCATCGGCGCCGCCCGAACAGTCCGCGCCGCTTCTTGCCTGCCGCCTTCGCGGCCTTGGCCGCGGCCTCCTCGAAGATGTGCTGGCCGGTCATCCGGGCAAGCGCGAGGTTGACCACCGGCTTCACCGCGGGGGAGCTGATGAGCAGGTTCCCGAGGTTCTTCTGGTCGTGGATGTTCGGGTCACGCCCGACGACCCCGAGGAACGACGCCCACTTCCCGTACCGGGCGATGATCTGCTGGCGGTCCTCCTCGTCGAACTGCGGCCAGAACGTCGCGATGAGCAGGCTGTACCGCGGGTCGAACCCGACGTCGAAGAACTCCTGGTAGGCGTCGGCGAGGTTCGACGCGCCCGACCAGTCGTGGCTGATGATCCCGAGGAACCACGCGCCAGAGCGGATGGAGGGGAGCACGAACTCGGCGAACAGGTCGGTCTTGTGGCCCTCGATGATCTGGGTGTCCACGACCACCAGGTCGGCCTGGGTGCGCGCGTAGTCGAGGACCTTCGCGTACACGGCAGCCGTCGCGAGGTTCGGGGAGGAGAGGTGGCGCAGCGGCGCGAGCGCGACAGCGAACTGGACGGGATCCAGCCCCTTCCCCCGTGCCGCGTTGATCTCGTCCGGCATCGCGATTGCGGCGGACGGGTGCTCGTGGATCGCGTCGTAGACGCTCGGGAAAGTGCTCGGCAGCCGGAGGCTGGTGCGGATGTCGCCCTGGCCGCGGTTGCCGTCGATGACGATGACCCGAAGGCCCACGGCGGCCGCGGTCGCGGCGACCATGAGGGTGGTCGTCGTCTTGCCGACGCCTCCCTTGGCGGCCCCGACGAACAGCACCTTCGCGCCGCCTGCCGACCCCTGCGGGCGCTCGCTGCTCGTCGCCTGCACGGCGAACGACTCAGCCGGCTCAGGTGTCGGTGCGAACACGGGCTGTGGGACAGGCGGGGTCGCCTGCACGGCGCGTGCCTCCGCACGAGTACGCGGAACCTCGTGTACCGGGTCAGCGGCCGCGGGCGACCACTGCTCGACCGGCTCAGGCCGGCGGGGTGCGTCATCGAGCGCCTGCGGCAGCTCGACAGTCTTGACGGGCTCGGGTGCCTCGTCGACGACGTCGAAGAACGACGGCGGTTCCGGGAGCGGCGTGGGCGCCGGCGTCTCGGAGACCGGCGACGGGGTGACGACGTCGAAGAACGAGGAGGACTGCACGTCCTCGTCGCTCTCGGCCTGGGGTTCAGGAACCGGGGCCGGCGCTGGCTGCTCGACGTCGAAGAACGAGGACGTCGGCTCTTCCACGGGCTCCGGCGCGGGCCGCTCGGCCCCGGCGGGCGCCTCAGCGGGAGTCAGCGGGCTCGGCAGCTGCGGCAGCGGGCGGAGCGCGGGCGCGTCGGGGGCCGGAGCGATCCCATCGACCGAGACGAAGGCGGCAGGCCGCGAGTCGGGGGCGTAGCCGAGCAGCGGGAGGATGTCGTTGACGACCGCCGGCGTGTCGACGATCGCCACGTTCCCGGTGATGCGGGCGACGTCCACCGCGGGGTTCGTGCGCAGCACGATCAGCCCGTCGGACTTGGCGGCGGTCGAGCTCGCCCACTGAATGAATCCCGGCTCGGTGAGCGTGGCGACGATCACCTTGAACCGCGCCGAGGGGAGCGCGCGGGCGACCGCGGTAGCGGCGGTGCGGAACGTGGAATCTGTGTGGACGACGAAGCCGAGGTCCGCGAGGGCCTGCGCGACCTCGGGGAGTCCGACAACGCCCACAGTGGGATGTGCGTTGGACATGCCCGTCTATGCGTGGAGGCACCCCGTCGACCGACAGTTCTCCGCAGGGTCGTTCAACCGCTCCTCCGCCGGCCTCGCTCACGCATAGACGGGGCATGACCCAGCAGAACCTCATGCCCTGGACCGACGACTCGTACGGTGAGATCCGCGGAGACGGTGCAGCAAAGCTCGCCGACAGCGCCGTGGCCCCACTCATCGCGCAGGCGCGCGGCTACTGGACGGCGGAGGACCGCGACGACACGAAGCGGATGGCAGAGCGCGCGACCGCCGCAGCGCTCAGCCAGAGCGTTCTGGTCCGGCAGTTGAACACCCTGGTGGCGAACGAGGAGCAGATCCTCGTGATGCCCTGGTTCGCGCTGAACCGGGTGACCGAGACGGGCATGGCGACCGAGTCGTACAACACGCAGTACCGCCCCTCCCGGCCGCTGCAGGACGGCTCCGGCAAGGTCATGAAGTACGCGTGGTTCAAGGGCGAGGGCATGGTGCTCGACCTGCACCCGGCGACGCCGCTGGAGTGGATCGACTCGTCGGTGGACCTGATGATGGCCGAGGGGCTACTCAAGGGCGACGCTGCCCTCACCGGGCACCTGCTGAGCACCGAGGTGACAAGCGTCGAGGAGTTGAGCACGGTCTACTCCACCGTCGCCGACGCCCGTCGCGCGCTGAACGCGATCATGAACCGCGTCCCGCACTCGCTGCGGATGCCGGTAATCTCCGCGTCGTCATCGACGACGTGGGAGGACCAGGCATCGCATTGGCGGCACATCTCGTTCAAGGAGCGCCGCGTCATCCTCGCGTTCGATGGTGACGTGTCAAGCAACCCCATGGTCTACAACCAGGCCAAGCGTGCGATGAACTTCTTCGCCGACCGCAAGGCGAAGCCGCGGCTGCTGGCGATGTGGAGCCCGGAGATCGAACTCTCCAAGCTCACCAGCGGCGCGTTCAAGCCGGACGCGAAGATCGGGATCGACGACTACCTCAGCCACATCGGCACATGGAACGACCTGCAGCCGCTCATCACCGACGAACTGCCGCCACAACCGGAAGGCAAGGTGCAGCAGGCGAAGGCAGGCGAGTGGCGCGTGCACCCGAACAACGACGCGATCGTCGAGGAGGCGGTGCAGGAGAAGGCCGCCGACGGCAGCCTCGGGCCTGTGCACTGGGTCACCCGCTACCACGTCGGAGGGCGCATCGTCTCCACCGAGGCGCGCCGCCGGCCGACCCATGAGGAGCGGCGTACCGGCGTCATCGACGACACGCAGCAGATGATGCTGGACGACTCGGGAGTGGAGATCGAGATCGCGCTCCTGGACCCGGATGCGACCCCGGACGAGAAGCCGCGCCTGTACCGGGTGACGGGCCCCGCCGCGCTCCTTTCGGCCAGTCCGAAGGACTGGGTTCGCCACGCTCGGCAGCTGCCGAACGAGGTGCTCGCTCACGCCGACTGGCCGCCGCGCAAGGGGGAGGACTGGCTCAGCGCGATCAAGGCGAACCGCCGCGACGAGACGCAGTCGGTCGTCAGCTGGTCGACGATGGGCTGGGTCCCAGTCGCCGGCTCCGACCCGGCGTACATCGTCGGTCAGCAGGTGCTCGGGTGCACCGCGGAGGACGAGGAGCGCACGAAGGTGGGTGTCACCGACCACGAGGTCGCGGAGGCATCCAGCTTCGGGGTGATCGACACCTACCGCGACATGGACCTTGCCGACTACAAGCGTCAGGTCGCCGACGACATCCGCACCGTCCTCACCACGTTCATCGAGAACGGCTTCTGGACCAACCCCGCCAACGCGGTGTCGATCCTCGCGGCTATGCTCCGCCCGACCCTGCCGATCCGCACGAACATCACCCTGTACTTCGTGGGTCCGAAGCGTGCCGGGAAGTCCTACTCCGCGTCCTACGTGCTCGCCGGCTGGCAGCACACGCCGGGCACCTGGCACGAGAAGAACCTGAACGGTGACGCCGGCGACACGATGGCGGCAACCGAGCACGCGATCAGCCGTACCCCGCTGTGGGTCGTCGACGACCTCGCCCCACGCACTGACCGCCGGAAGGCGGAGGAGCAGTCCACGATGCTCGAGGGCATCATCCGAGCGGTGTTCAACGGCTCGGGCCGGCGCCGCATGGACGGACGGACGATGACACAGCGGGAGGTGCCGAACCCGGTCGCGATGCTCGTGATTACCGCGGAGAACCCGCCGCAGATTGAGTCGATCAAGGACCGCATCATCTCGATCTACACGGCCCCCGGCAGCTTCAACGACGCGGACGACCGCGCCGCCGAACGTGCGCTGAAGCGCGCGGTGATGGACGGAGCCCCGGCACGCCTGGTCGCAGCGATGATCCGCATGTGGCAGCGCACCGACACGGGCCTGGGTGTCACGTGGGCAGCGCGCGTGGAGACCGCGATGCGGATGCTGCAGGACGAGGAGGACACCGCCGTCGCTGTCCTCCAGGAGGATCTGGGAATCGGCGCCGGTGAGTCCAAGCGCCGCGCTGGTCAGGTCGCGTCCCTCGGCGTCTCGATCGCGGCCCTCTACCGCCTGGCGGTGTGGGCGGGAATCGACCCGGAGGATCCGATCCTCGCGCGGTTCGGTGCGGGTGACGGCTCCTACATGGACGCCCTGTACAAGTCGGCTGGCCAGTCGATCATCGACGCCCGCAACGGCACGCCGGGCCGCGCGCTGGTCACCGCCCTCGCCCAGCTCATGGCCTCCGGCCGCGCGCACCTGCGCAACCCCACCTCGCCTGGCGCGCCGCCGGTCACTGCCCGCAGCGGTGACGTCGGCGGTGTGGAGGTCGCAGCTCTCAACGAGTCGCTCGGGTGGGAGTTCGACGCGGGAAGGAACACGTGGGTCGGCCGCGGGCAGGCGATCGGCTATTTCGGCCAGAACGCCTCCGGTGAGGACGTCTGCCTGTTCGACACGGCGAACGCCTTCCGCGAGGCCAAGCGCGTCTACGAGGACTTGATCCCGCACGGGCAGACCGCCGCCGTGTCCTGGGAGAGCGTGTGGCAGGAGGGCCTGACTCTCACGTCGGCGCAGCGCTCGGGCAACGTCACCTCACGCATGAAGATCGGAGCCTCGCGGCTACGCGGCAACGGCACGGACGAGACGGTCAGCGCGGAGGAGACGAGCACCGTGCGCCACTCGGGTGTTCCGGTGCGGCTCAGCGCTCTGCAAGAGGTCATGTACGCGAACTGACGACAAGGGCCGGTCGGTTGACCGGCCCTTGTTCCATGCCCCGGCGGACAGAGAGGCCTTCGGCAAACGACGCGGCGCGTGTGGCTCGTCGACGCATAGACGAGCAGCGCAAACGAGCAACGCGCATAGAGAGGTCACCATGGCTTTCACTCACCTCCACGTGCACACAGAGGGCAGCCTCCTCGACGGGCTGGCTCGCGTCCGCGACGCATTCTCCACCGTCCTCGACGACGGCCAGACCTCCATGGCGATCACAGACCACGGCAACCTGAACGTGGCGTGGAAGGCGAAGAAGGCCGCCGCCGAGATGGGTCTGACCTACGCGCCCGGCAACGAGATCTACCTCGCGGTCGCCGCGGACGGAGCGTTCGGCGACCGCCAGAACCCCGGGCACATGACCGTCACAGACGATCTGACCGACGACTCCGGCGACAAGGGCGAGGACGTCGAGTACGAGCTCGACGACAAGGGCGATCCGGTCATCGCAGAGGACGGCCGGCCGGTCGTCGCCACCCGCGCGAAGCGCGAGAAGCGCAAGCACTACTACCACCTGACGCTCATCGCGTACAACCGCGCCGGCTGGCACAACCTCGTGCGCATCAACAACGAGTCGACCAAGACGCTGCTGAACGGAAAGTACCCCGGCTGCGACATCGATCTGCTCCGTGCACACTCAGAGGGGATCATCGCGCTCACCGGCTGCCTGGGCGGTCCCGTCCTCGGCCCGCTCGCCCAGGGACGGCCGGACCTCGCGGTCGAGAACCTCGACGTGCTGCGCGACGTGTTCGACGCCGACCACCTGTTCGTCGAGGTCATGGAGCACGGCATCCCCGAGGAGACACGGGTGATCCCGGCCCTCAAGCAGCTCGCCGACGACAGCGACCTGAGGGTCGTGGCAACCAACGACTCCCACTACGCCGCCCACGACCACGCGCACGCGCACGACGCGTGGCTCGCCCTGCGCACCGATGACACCCTCGACAACCCGAACCGCTACCGCTTCCACGGCGAGGGCTACCACCTGCGCACCGAGTCGGAGATGCGCGCGCTGCGCGACGAGCCGTGGTGGCAGGAGGCGTGTGACAACACGCAGCTGATCGCAGACCGGTTCGAGCCGGACATCATGCCCGACGGGCATCCGATGCTCCCGAAGTTCCCGACCCCTGAGGGGTTCGCCAGCAACCGCAAGTTCCTGGCGCACCTGATCAGCGAGGGCGCGACACGCATCTACGGGCCTGACCGGCCGGCGGCGGTCTCAGAGCGGCTGAACACCGAGTGGAAAGTCATCACCGACATGGGGTTCGATGACTACTTCCTGATCGACTGGGACATGGTGCACTGGGCGAAATCCAACGGCATCCTCGTCGGCCCCGGCCGTGGCTCCGCCGCGGGATCCCTCATCGCGTACTGCCTGGGAATCACCGGCATCGACCCGCTCGAGCACGACCTGCTGTTCGAACGGTTCCTCGAGCCCGGTCGCACCGACTTTCCCGACATCGACATCGATTTCGAGCGCGGCCGCCGCGAGGACGTGCTGGACTACCTCGAGTCCCGGTGGGGCGAGGGCCACGTGGCCCTCATCGGCTCGTTCGGCGTGTCGAAGACCCGGGCGTCCATCAAGAACGCAGCGAAGGTGCTCGACCTCGGGAAGGCTGGCGCCGCGCTGACGAAGCTCGTGCCGGTCATCGAGGGCAACCCGATGAGCTTCGAGGACCTGCTCGATGAGGACAACGCGCAGTCCGCAGAGTTCCGCCGGGTGCTCGGCCGGTTCGGAGACGATGGCCAGCGGGTCCTCGCCCTCGCCCAGTCGTTCGACCAGGTGACCCGCAACGCCACCATCCACGCGTGCGGTGTCGTCATCAGTGACCAATACCTGCCGGATCTCATCCCCGTCCGGTACCACAAGACCACCCGGCGCCTGGTCACCCTGTGGGACTCGAAGGACGTGGAGGCGTTCGGTCTCATCAAGTTCGACGTGCTGTCGCTGCGCAACCTCGATATCGCCAAGACGGCGATGCAGTACATCGAGGAGACCACAGGGGAGAGGCTGTCGATCGAGACGATCCCGCACCCGGACACGCAGGGCGACCCCCGCGTGGACGCCGCGTGGCGGCTGCTGCGCGAGGGGCGAACCGCCGGCATCTTCCAGATGGAGGGTGCGGCGATGACCGCGCTGTCACAGGATGTCCAGCCGAACGCCGTCGATCACCTGAGCGCTGTGCTCGCCCTGTTCCGCCCCGGTCCCATCTCCGCCCAGATGCCCGAGCGCTACGCCCTGCGCAAGAACGGCAAGGAGACGGTCGACTACGGCATCTACACCGCTGACCCGCATGAGCAGCAGCAGATCGCATCGCGCCTCGGGGCGACCTACGGCATCCTGACCTACCAGGAGCAGATGATGCTGCTCGGGACGACGATCGCCGGTTTCGACGCACCGATGCGCTCGAAGTTGCGCAAGGCCATCGGCAAGAAGAACAAGGACCTCATGGCCCAGGTGAAGGTCGCCTTCCTCGACGGCGCCGGCCAGGAGTTCCGCGACGCGAACGGCGACGTGTTCAGCCCGGTGTTCCGCAAGGACACCGCCGAGCGGGTCTGGGCGATGTTCGAAGGTGCAGCGTCCTACGCGTTCAACGCCTCCCACTCGTTCGCGTACGGGTACCTCGCGTTCTGGACCGCGTACCTGAAGGCGAACTGGCCGGGCGCGTACGGTGCCGCCATCCTCGCGAACACCGACGACAAGGACAAGCGGTACGAGGCGCTCATCGCGCTGCCCGCCGAAGGGATTGAGATCCTCGCCCCGGACGTGAACCTGTCACGGGCCGTCTCCGCGCCCGAGGGCCTGGAGAAGGTGAGACTGGGGCTCGGGGAGATCGCGTCGGTCGGGAGCGCCGGTGAGGCGGTCGTCCGAGCCCGCGCCAGCAAGCCGTTCACCGGCATCGGCAACCTCGCCAACCGTGCGCGGCTGAGCGAGGACGGCAACAAGCCGCTGCAGGCGAACCAGATCATCGGCCTCATCGAGGCGGGAGCGCTCGATCAGTTCGGGCCGCGGCTCGGGCTGACGATGATCGCCCGGGTCGCCGGGAACATGGAGGGCTGCGTTGCCCCGGATATCGAGTGGGGCGTCATCGAGCGCAGCGCCCGCCAGCGTCAGCGGCTCGGCGTGGCGCTCGGAGAGAACCCACTGGTCACGTTCAACCAGCAGATCCGCGCATGGCGCAAACGCATCCCCGTGGGCGCTCAGACCATCGAGGAGGCGGCGATTCCCGTCACGAGGATCCCGACCGAGGCGGGCCTGACCGTCACGGTCATCGGGATCCTCGCCCGGTGGAAGGAAGGCTCCTACCGCGGGGGGCGCAAGGCCGCCCTCGTGCTCGAGGGCTCAGCCGACCGCATCGAGGGTGTGATGTGGGACCGCGAGCTCACCGAGCAGAAGGACGGGGCCGGAGTCCCGGTCATCGGGTGGCCGGTCGCAGTCACCGCCAGGGTCACCGTTCGCGAGTTCGAGCAGGAGGACGAGTTCGGCAACATCACCGTGACCTCCGTCCGTCAGCTCACCGTGAACCGCATCGACCTCGTCGAGGTCGATGATCCAGTGCGTGACCGCACGGCCGAGGCGCAGGTCACGGTCCCGGCGTTCCTGACGGTGGGCGAGGACCGCAGCGACGAGGAACCCGAGCTGCCCGAGTTCGACGTTCCGATGGTGCTCGACGAGTCGTTCGCCCTGGACGAGTCGTTCGACGTGCCGGTAGACGGGTTCGAGGACGCCTGGCCGATGGAGGTTCTAGAACCGGCGGGCACGGGCGCTGACATCGACTTCGACGTCGAGTTCGACGAGGCGCACGACGACCAGGTGTTCGACGAGGTCCCGACCCTCGATGCGACCGCCTCGACCGGCAGCAGTCATATCGTCATCGAGCGCTGGGTGCCGAACATCGGCGAGTTGCGCGCGAAGCTCCCCGCACACCTGCAGGACGCCACGTGCAGACCCGCGTTCCGCGGCCGAGGCGGGACGTTCGCGCTCCTCCGAGACGGCATCGAGATCGGAACGGTCACAGTCCCCGACGGCAGGCTCGTCGGCGCTCTCTGAGAATCGTGGCGGCCTGCCCCGTGGTGCGGTGAGTCGTCCGCTCACGGGCGACGAACCACGAGCGGCGCCTGCCGCCGCTCGCCGCGTACATAGAACGTATGACCGGTTTCGTTGAGAGCGAGTGGACCCGCACTCGCAGCGGACAGTTCCACCACAAGCTGTACTCACAGCCCGAGGTGACCCTCGAGACGGTGGGCGTGCCCGGAGAGGGCCTCGCTGGCCGGCTCGCCGCGCGTCGCCTGCACCTGCGCGAGCTCGGCTTCACCTTCGCCTCCGCGCCGCAGATCGGGAACCCCTACAAGCGGGTGCCGGCAGGATCCTGGTGGGCGAACGTGGCCGACCTTGCGGAGAACGTCGAGCACGGGTACGTGCGAATGAGCCAGGACGGCGCGCACCTGAAGACCTACCAGGGCGCACAGACCGCCCTGCGGATGCCGTCGGCGAACGCCGTGCGCAAGTTCGCAGGCACCGCCGGCACGACGTTCGACGTGCCCGTGGAGGCTGCCACGCCGCACGGGCCGGTCACCGGGTACGTCCGTGTCACTCGCAACGGCCCGGGCCGCTGGTCGGTGTCCGGCGTGAACATGCGCGAGCCGCAGCTGGGCTACGTCTGCGAGTCCGTGCAGGCGGTCCTCGAGTCGCGCCGGCCGATGAAGGCGCTGCCCCAGACCACCGACATCCTCGCCCGCCGGCGCCAGCGTCTCGCGTCCGCCGGCGTCACCGTCCGCCAGCTCGCGAACAGCTCGTGGCTCAGCGGCGGGTACAACGAGCACGACGAGCAGATGGTGCTCACGATGAACGGCCGTGCGTACGGCTACCACGTCGATCGCGACACCTACGACGAGGTCGTGAACGCGAGTAGCCCCGGCGCCGCGTACAACCGGCTCGTGAAGAAGCGCGCCCCGCACTTCGCCGTCGACTTCCACGAGGAGTGCGGCTCCTACTACCAGTCAGACGCCGGTCACCGTTGCCGCAGCCGGCACGACGCGCCCCAGACGCTCGCGCAGCGCAACGCCCTGCTTACCCGGGAGCTCGAACGGATCTAAGACGGCGGCATATACGACAGGACCCCTGGTGCTCGTGCACCAGGGGTCCTGTCGTTGACGGTCAGAAGTTGACGTCGTCGTCCACCGGGGCCGGAGCCGCGGTGGCCGGGGCGGGAGCGGCCGCAGCCGTCTCCTGGGCCGCAGCCGGGGCGGGTGCCGAGGTCGCGGCCGGAGCCTGACCCTGACCCTTGCTCGCCGAGCGGGTGAACGTCGCGGTGCCGTAGCGCAGCGACGGACCGATCTCGTCGATCTCCAGCTCGATGGCGGTGCGGTTGTTGCCCTCGCGGTCCTGGTAGGAGCGCTGCTTCAGGGCGCCGGTCGCGATGACGCGCTGGCCCTTCTGCAGCGAACCGGCCACGTGCTCCGCGAACTCACGCCACACCGACGCGCGCAGGAACAGTGCCTCTCCGTCCTTCCACTCGTTCGCCTGACGGTCGAACGAGCGAGGGGTGGACGCGATGGTGAGGTTGGCCACGGGGAGGCCGGCCTGCGTGTAGCGCAGCTCCGGGTCCGCGGTCAGGTTTCCCACGACGGTGATGATCGTTTCGCCAGCCATGATTCGTTCCGTATCTTTCTTCCGGTGCCCTTTCGGGCGGCAATTCCCGCGACGCCGGTCGGCGCCGTGGGGATCCGGCGGTGCCGGACATCTCCTCTATGCGTCAAGTCCCTCGCGAGAGTGGGTGTTCAGGACTTCCTGGCGCACAGTGTGCAGTAGGTCACCGACATTCACGCCGCGGGCCTCAGCGAGGTCGGCGGCAAGACGCGATGCCACATCCATGAGTCCGGCGACCGCGGAGAACGTGTTGGTTCCCCGGATGAGGTGCCGGATTGAGTCGGCGACGTCGTGCGTCGCGCAGAGAGTTCCCTCGTCGTCGAACGCGAACGCGTCGAACTGGCTGTTGAGCTCGGTGAGGGCGATCCCGGTCAGCAGCCGCTCGCCGGCGTCCTCACCGACCAGGGGGGACAGCTGGCTGGTGCGATAGACCTCGTCGAACGCTTTCAGGTAGCGGATGTCGTCCTCGATGTCGGCCATCGCACGGTGGGTCTTCTCCGGCTTTGGCGGGACGATGGGGGAGCCGGTGACCAGCTCGTACCGGCGCCGCTGAGAGGACGGGTCGTTCTCCCAGTACGCCAGGCGCGCGCCGAGGGTCGGCATCTGGGTGTCGATGGCCTTGTGGTCGTATCGGGCGACCCCGCTGCCGGAGATCACAAGCGGTGCGTCGGCCGGGATGTGCCGGTCGACGAGGTCCAGGATCTGCGACTCGGCCTCCGGCATCGAGGGGAAGCCGAAGCGCAGCGCACGCTTACCGGTCAGCTCCGCGTACAGGCCCGACCGCATGTGCATGGCGAGGACCGTCGGGTCGTCCTCGAGCTGGCGGATGCTGGCCTTGGTCGGCTGGATGATCGTCTCGAACCGCGCGATCTCCTCGTAGCCCGCATCGGTCAGGATGACGGCGATCTCGAAGATGCGGTCATCGGGTTCGACGCCCGGAGACTCCAGGTCGATGAACGCGTAGTAAGGCTGCTGCATGGACCTGTTATGCGCGGGCTCGTGGCGGCGCCCGCCACTCACTGCTCGTCGGCCCTCGGGCGGACCGACTCGCGGTGCTCGGGAAGCGCCCGATGCCCGCGTGGCGAACGGGCCCCGCGCAGTACGTGACGCGGTCACGCGCGGTACTCGTAGACGGGGATGCCCTTCTTCCGGGCGTAGTCGGCCATGCCCTGCGTTCCCCTGTTCGCCTCGCCCTCGGCGAAGAACGCGAGGCACTCCACGACGCCGGACTCTCCCATGGCGGCGTTTCGCCGGTGGCCGGCGGAGTTGACGTAGGTGAACCCCGGGGTGCCCCGGCGGACGAACATGTTGGACAGCGCCCGCTCGCGGTCGTACGGGTCGCGGGGGTCCTCCATGTTCCATTCCGCTGGCCACATCTCGGCGTGGGCGCCGTCCGACTTGCCGGCGAGGAGGCTGGCGAGGGTGTCTGCGCCTCGTGCGCCACCGTGGACGATCGTCATGTGGGCGCCTGCGGCCCGTGAGCGGGCGTCGCGGAGGGCGGCGACCATGACGTCACGGTGAACGCTCGGCAGCGTCGCCCAGTCGGGCACGACGTTCCACCGGTCGGTGAGATCCGCTCCCCACATCCGGCTCCCGGTGATCAGCACCCGGCGCCCGGCGGGCAGCCGCAGGATGGACTGGCGGCACCGCTCCGTCATGTCGATGACCTCGCTTGCGGTGATCTCGCGCGAGGCGGTCATGCCGAGGCCCGCGTGCTTGTACCAGTCGACCTCGATGTCGAAGGCTGGGCAGGTGAAATTGGGTGGACAGCCGTTCTCGTGGCCGGGCAACAGGCCGTCGCACCAGCAGTATGAGCGGAGCGTGAACATGTCGGTCACGATGACCTGCCCACCGTTGTTGGAGGTCCGCAGGTACTCCGGGTCGATCCGCGCCTCGGCGTGCTGCTCGTAGGCGGCCTCAAGCGTGGCGAGCGCGTAGTTCAGCGGCCGGCTGTCGTGCACCCAGACCTCCTGGTGGTACGCCTCAGCGGCCCGCCATCCCTGGCGGGCCGCTGAGAGCTGCGGGGGAGGGTCACGCCTTGGCGGGAGCCTTCGCGCCGAGCGACGCGAGGCGGCGCTCCTTGTCCTTGACGAGGCCCTTGTTCGGCTGGAACCGCTCAAGCGCGGCCTCGTACTCGTTGTCGACGCCCTGGTCTGCAATGTGGCGGACCTGACGCATCTTGTCTCCGCTCGGGAGCTTGATGATGTCGACGGTGAACCGCACCTTGTGGCCGATGAGCGACTTGCCGAGGTTCATCAGGTCGCGGGCGGCCTGATCCTCCAGACGGGCGGAGCGGACGAGCTCGCGGCCGTCCTTGTTGCGCTCGCTCGGCAGGCCGGTCGAGTAGATGATGCCCCGGTTGGAGGTCACCTCGCGGTCGACGCCGGTGATCGTCGAGAGGAACGTCTTGGTGTTCTCGATGTCCTCGGACGCCTTCTCGGCGGCCTCGAACTCGTAGCGCAGCGGCGAGCCGGAGGCGAGGAAGCCCGCGATGCGGCGCAGCTGGGTGAGCACGTCCGAGTCGGTCGCGCCGGGGCCCGCGATGGTCGCCGCGGCGATGATCGCCTGGTCCTTCGTCTGCTCCGAGAGGCTTTCAGTCATTGGTTCCGTATCCTTCATCCGTTGGTGCGGCGCCGGTCGGTGCCGCACATCCTCTATGCGTGAACTGCCTCACGCGCCTGCAGGTTCGAGTTCCGCGGCCGGCGAGTGGGTCCGGCCGACGAGGTCCGTCCACTGATCGGCGTTCGGGTCGAGGTGGGGGTCCTCGTTCGCGATGGCGATGCCGGCGCGGATTGTGGTGCTGGCAAGGCCCTGGACGCGGCGGGCCCAGTCGGCCCACACCTCGGCGTCCTCCCCGAACGGGGCAGGCCGGGACTTCAGTGCCGACTCGACGGCGTAGGTCATGCGGCTGGCGGCGTCGTGCGACCAGTCGAACACCCCGAACACGTCGCGGCAGGCGCGCTCGACAATCACCGCGAGGGTGTTCGTGAGCGCGCGGATGTTCGCCGGGTTCAGCTCCTGACCGAAGATGTCGAGGTGGGTGGCGGCGAACGACGCGAGCCCGGTGGTCGCTATCGCGGCCCACTTGTTCGTGGGGTACTGGGCGAACTGCGGCATTTTCGTGTTCTCCTTCGTGTGAGCGACGATGTCGTCGGACTCCGTGCGGTCGTCCAGCGGTGTTATGCGCGGTGCCTCCGCGTTGGCGGCGTCCCGCACGTGGCGAGGCACAGGGATCGGCTCGTAGTCGTCGGATTCGGCAGCGCCGATGCGGTTGAGAGTTTCAGTGCGCTCGATGAGCATTGAGGCCGCGCGGCGGTCCATCGTCATTCGGAGCTCTTCGGCGCTCAGCAGCTTCGTGCGGGAGTTGTTGCGCGCGTTCGCGCTCTTGATCTGGGCGACCGGGCACGTGTTTGCGACGGGGCACCAGCCGCAGAGGTTCCCGGGTCGGGTGGGGAAGATCCCGGTGTCGGAGGCGACGTTCATCTGGTCGAACGCGACGCGGAACTCCCGAAGGGTCTGGCGCACCGGCCCGTCGGACAGGTCGATGTCGCGGCGCTTGCCCTGACGCGGGTGCAGGAGGCGGCCGGCAACCGGGGCCTCGGGGAGCATCAGGGATCCGGCGACGTAGTACAGGCGCACCTGGTCGCCGTAGTCGTCGCCGAACATCTTCGACGGGCCCTTGGCCTTGTCGCCGAACTTGTAGTCCTCGATCTCCAGCTGGCCGCTCTGGTTGCGGGTGACCCGGTCGATGTACCCGCGAAAGGGCACTCCGTTGGGGAGCACGAGGTTCTGGATGTCCAGCTCAGTCTGGTAGACGTCTACCTCGGTGGGCTCCTCGAGGTTGTAGATCGACAACGCCCACTCGGAGACCTTCTCGGTCCAGTCACGGCGCAGAGCCCCGACACCGCGGCGGCCGGACCACGGCGCCAGCATCTTCTCGGCGACTGTCGGCACGGTGTTCTGGATGAACTCGCGGGTGCGTTCTGCCGGCGGCATGTCGTAGGTGATTTCGAGCACCTCGTGGGCGCCGGTCCCGAGGTGAGCGTTGCTCGTCGGATCCTCCTGGCGGGGCATCGCCGACTCGGCAGCGAACGAGGCGAGGCACTTCTTGACGCTGTTGGCTGCGGACGCCGACATCTGCTTGCGGCGGATGCGGTCGACCCGGGACGCGTCGAGCACGCGGAGGTTCCGCCCCTCCCACACGAGTCCGTTCAGCGACTGCCGGACGTCGTCGGCGGTGACGATGTTCGACTTCGAGCGCGGCTTGTTCTTGGGGTCGGCGCCGGTACTCGGCAACATCTCGGCAGACATGCACCGTCTATGCGCGGGGTGCTCCGGTTCGACGCCGCGAGCCGCGAAACTGACCGTCGTACCGGGCCAGCCTGGCATCTGCCAGGGGGTACCAGGCCGATGCCGGGATATTCGAGAGGCACTTTGACCTACTCTCGACTGGGGAAGAGCCGGGCCGTGCCAGGATGCCTAGTTAGTTATAGTCTTCCAGAAGAGAAGAAGTAAGTAAGTAGTAGAAGAGGGGCCCTGTCTCTCCCTCTCTCTATATGGATACCTACTACCGCACGCGGTTTTCTGGCACGCGCATCGCTTTTCTTCTCTGACCTGGGCTTTTGAGCGTTTTCCGGCCTGGCATGAGCCTGGCACGGCTGGCACGCAACGCCGCCGATTCTGAGAGTTTTCACCTCTGAACTGGGATTTCCCACCTCGGTGCCTCGTGGGAGGTCTGCCAGGCGCTCGCACGAGGCACCCGAACAGCGGCTCCGCCGGCTCGCGCCCCGAGCTGGCAGCAGGGTCTCTCTGCCTCAGGCTGTGCCGCTGAGCGGCGCGCGCGAACTCCGGAGTCACGGCGGCGATCACCGCCGTGGCGACGCCGCGTACATCCTCTCCATGAACACCTCCTCCTTCATCGCGCCTGCCCCGCTGATCGCCCAGGGCAACGCCGCAGACCTCATCCGCGCCGTCCCGAGCTCCTCCGTTCACGCTGTGGTCACCGACCCGCCGTACGGCTTGGACATCGGGCGCATCTCGGGCCAGCGGTGGGACCGGGAGGACGACAACATCGCCTTCGACGTCTCGTTCTGGCGACAGGTGATCCGCGTCGTGAAGCCCGGAGGACTCGTGCTCGCGTTCGGGGCCAGCCGCACGGACTACCTGCTGAAGTACGCGCTGCACCAGGCCGGGTTCGTCATCGAGGAGACCGTCCTCGCATGGACCCGCGCTGACAAGAAGCTCGTGGACACCGACATCGCCCGGGAGTTCGCCCGCCGCGGCGAGAACGACAACGCCGAGCGGTTCGCCGACTGCCACACCATGTTCAAGCCGTCCTTCGAGCCCATCGTCGTCGCCCGCCGGCCGTTCGAGGAGGGGCTCGGGCGCCTGGAGAACCTCCGCAAGCACGGCACGGGGATGCTGAACTTCAGCGACGCGTACACCCCGACCGATGAGGACCTGTCCCGGATCCCCGGCACCCCGAAGCCCGAGCACGTGATGTTCTACGACCGCAAGGGGAGCGAACGCTCCAAGCCCCACGCCGGCGGCCGCTACCCCCACAACCAGGTGTTCATCCACCAGCCGGGGTGTGAGCCCGACGGGCCCTGCGTGCCCGACTGCGCGGCTGGCGCCTACGACGCGCTGCACTCAGGCAAGTCCCGCTACTTCCGGTCGTTCTACCACACCGGGCGCACGCCGCAGGCGGAGCGTGTGATGGTCAACGGCAAGGCGCATCTGACTGTCAAGCCCGTCTCGGTCATGGAATGGCTCGTGGGTATCGCGACCCTCCCCGGCCAGACGGTTCTCGACCTGTTCGGCGGTTCCGGCTCGACGATGGTCGCCGCCGAGAACATGGGACGGGAGGCGATCGTGTTCGAGCGCGACGCCGCGTTCGCCGACATCATCCGGGCACGCGCCAATGACATCCGCGGCTACCGCGAGTTTGTGCCGACGGCTGCCTGAGCGGGCGCCGCGTACATCGAGAACATGACGATCATCAGCGCACAGGCAGACCTGGCCCGCGAGGCCGCACGCGCCGCCGATGGCAGGTTCGGGCATCAGGAGCGCAGCGCTCCCGACATCGCCTTCCCGCCCGCGAACGTACGGTCGGGCGAGATCGAGGGCGGCGGCTACATCGTGGAGTCGCCCGTCGGGGGAGACCGCCGGAACCTCTGGGTCCACCTCGAGGACGGCGCACGGGTGAGCCTCAGCGTCAGCGAGGAGCAGCTCGGCGTGGCCGGCGAACCGTGGGACGACGACATGCTGACCCTCGCACGCACAGGCGACATGCTGACCGCCACCTACGAGGTGGACGGGGGCGACATCGGACAGGAGTTCGTGGCAGCCGCCGACACCGCGGGCCCCGACGCGCAGGCGCTGGTCCAGCGCCTGCGCGAACGTGTGACCGCGGCCGCCGGCGCAGAGGTCAAGGTTGCGTTCGATCGCGGGCAGCTGACGTTCTCCCACCTGTCCTCGCACGACGTGGACCGCGACGGCGGTGTGTACACCGCGAACGTCATGCAGCACATCGAGGACAGCGAATCCGGGCGCTACCTGCGCTACGGCTGGCACGCCACCGCGATCGCCGCGGTACTCGACGAGGAAGGGTTCGAGGGATGACTGATTTCGACACACTGCACCCGCGCGAGCAGGACGGGCGGTTCGCCGAGACCCGGCGCAGCGCACCCGACGTCGCGCTCGGCCAGCAGATCCCGACGGTCGAGAACACCCGGATCACGGTGCTCGTGGACGGCAAGGTCCACGCAACCCGCGAGCCGGGGGACCGGGCACCGATCTCGGACCTGATGCTCGGGGCGACGCCGGCGGACGGCGCGCACTGGGTGCTGCGCACCGAGGTTGATGGCTCCGATTCGGGCAGCGACATCCCGCTCCCACCCGCCGGCAAGCTCCTGGTCGCAGAGCGGCACGGCGACTACATGGTGCTCGACGACATGGACAAGCGGAACATCAGCCTCGCCGACGACGCCATCACCTGGCACCATGACGATCTCATCGTGCTCGCCGATCCCGAGGAGCGCATCGACCTCGACGAGGTCCGCCAGACGCTCGAAGCCTCGCCCGGCGACGGACCTTACATGGTGGATGCCGCCCTCGACTACGACGACCACTCGGTCCTCAACGTCGATGTCGCGGTCCACGAGAACCTCCTGTGGGACGACCAGTTCACCGAGGAGGAGCTTGACGAGAACGAGGCCATCGTCCGGGATGTGTACCGCGAGTGGTTCAACGCGGAGCTCGATGTCCCGGAGTCCTGGGAGTACGCGGACATCGAGCTCCGCGTGCCCGTTCCCGCAGCCCGCGCGTCGAACCTCATGATCATCGAGGCGGCGTACGGCGCGTACGCGAAGTTCCGCAATGAGACCGACCCGGGAACCTACGGCAGCCCGTACGTCGGCGCCGAGATCCGCCGGCGCATCGACGCCCGCCACGACCAGGAGGACGACCAGTGACCCTTATCAGCGACGCAGCCGTCGCTTCCCGCGAAGGCGCACGGGCCACCGACGGTCGGTTCGGGCATCAGGCTCGGACCTCGCCCGATGTACGCCTCGTCGTCCCCGGCGGGGACGCCTCGGCTCTACCGCGCGAGCGCGACCCGCGCAATGTCGGGGACCCGGACGCGCAGCTGTCCGGCTACGAGGTGCTCGCGGACGAGATCGTGAAGGCCCGGAGCGTCACGGAGATCGCACCTGTCGGTGTCGCGGCGACCCGCAAGGCGCTCCGCAACCGACGCGGCGACCTCGACGGCGCTGTGCGGATGGTCACCCTCAGCTGGGACTCGGTGCCGCCGGCAGCGGGCATCGGGGAGCTTGAGGTGACCGGTCCCCGCGACGGGCGACCGATCATCATCCGCGTGCGCAGCGGGTGCCCCACCATGCGCATCGTCTCGGGCCGTGCGGTCATCGTGACGGCGGGCAGCGGTTACGGCATCAACGTGGCGGAAGGCGCAGAAGCCACGGTCATCGTCCGCGACCACACGAAGATCGGCGTACGGGCCGAGGCAGGTTCCACCGTTGACTTCTATCCGGACGAAACCTCCCGCGGCTACCAGTCGATCGCCGAGGGGGCGAGGTTCCGGATGCACGGCCGCGCGGACGGCATCACCCTGTCCACCGACCCGAGGTGACCTCCGGAGCGAGAGCGTCGCTCGCCGCACTCTGACGCCGCGTACATCTTCACCATGACCACGAACATCAGCGCGCAGGCCGAGACAGCACGCGAGAGCTCACGCGCCACCGACGGACGCTTCGGACCTCAGGCTCATTCTGAGCCTGAGGTACACATCCCGGCCGCGTCCGGCCGGCCTGAGATCGAACCGAGCGAGGCGTTCCTCAGCGTGTGGCCGGCCGCCGACACCGCGGACGAGGAGACGGCGCGCGACGCGTACGCGCGGACGGTCCTCGGCATCGTGGCAGAGCCGGCCGATGAGGACCTCGGCCGGGCGATCCGCGCCCACGGGGCCGAGGCGGTACTCGGTGCGGTCCAGGACAAGAGCACGACCGGCACGCTCGGCATCCCGGCTGCGGCGCTCCAGCGGTGGCGCGCCCGCCACAGCGACGCAGAGACCGCCCGCGCCTTCCGGCTCGCCGCTGAGCACAGGATCACGGTGCACACCGGCGCGGAAGGTGGCATTCCTCCGCAGTTCGACGACCTCGGTGACCGGGCGCCGCTCACTCTCTGGGTGAAGGGTGACCCGGAGGTGCTGAAGACGATGAGCGCTGGGGTGAGCATCGTCGGAGCGCGCGCCGCAACCGGCTACGGTGAGGCCACGGCTGGATACCTCGCAGACCACGCGGCCAGCACCGGCCGCACGGTCGTTTCCGGCGGGTCATTCGGCATCGACGGTGCCGCGCACCGGAACACGCTGCTCTCTGGCGGCAAGACGGTCGCGTTCCTCGCCAGCGGCGCGGACCGCCCGTACCCCGCGGGCCACAGCGACCTGCTCGGCCGGGTGGCGCAGTCAGGCGCCGTCGTCTCCGAAGTCGCACCGGGCAGCACCCCGACCAAGTGGCGGTTCCTCGCCCGCAACCGGCTGATCGCGGCAGCAACCGGCGCAACGATCGTCGTGGAGGCAGGTGCCCGCTCAGGATCCTTGAGCACCGCACACAACGCCAAGGAGCTCGGCCGGCACGTCGCTGCGGTCCCCGGACCCATCACGAGCGCGGCGTCCACCGGCGCGCACCGGCTGATCAAGGAAGGCGCGACCATCGTGACGGACGTGGCTGACCTCGACGACCTGAGGGGCGCAGCATGAGCGACTTCGACGAGAGCGACCACCCGCGTGAGCAGGGCGGGCGCTTCGCACAAAAGGAGCGTTCCGCGCCCGTCGTCTCGCTCGGCGATCCAGTGCCGCACGATCAGGAGAGCCTCGTGTGGGCGGTCGAAGGTGACGACCACGAGGTCCGGCTCGTGGAGGCCACGTCCATCGACGAGGCGATCGAGCAGGCCGCCGCTCAGTTCTCCGGGGACTACGACGACGACTACGACCCCGACCTGCTGCATGTCGCCGGCGCGTTCCGCGGCGACATCGACAACACCGACAGCCTCGAGTTCGTCGCCGTCGAGTCGATCGACGATGAAGCATTCGCGCGACGCGCGCTGCGCAACGCCGACTGACCGCGCATAGGGGACACCGACGGGGGAGGACCAGATGGGGACCATCGACCAGGCCGGCAACGTCCACAAGGGCGCGGGGGTCGGGGGCGGCCAGTTCGCCGGAAAGCACCAGAGCCAGCCGGAGATCACACTGGGTACAACGGACCTCCCCGCGCAGACGCCGCCTCGGATCGACGATCAGCTCGCGGAGCTGTACGGCCAGCAGCTGAGGATGATGCTGCAGGCGGATTCGGCCCGTGCCCTCGCGGAGCGCTACCGCACCCGGCTCTCCCGAGCTGTGAGCGACTACGACCGACGGCACTACACCGAGAGCGCGGACAGCTACGACGCCCAGGCGGAGACGTTCGACGCCGAGGCGGAAGCGATCGGCCAGCAGATGCGGCCGTTCGAGGACGAGTTCCGGCGCCGCGGCGGCTGGTCCCGCGCGTTCCTCGTGTCCGGCGGGCACCTGCACAACACCATGTCGTGCTCGACCTGCAACCGCGAGGGCAAGATGACGCGGTTCGCGTGGATGACCGAGTTCTCCGGGGCGAACGAGAGTGAGATGGTGGAAGCTGCCGCCGACCGGTGCTGCACTGTGTGCTTCCCGTCAGCTCCCGTGGAGGTCCTCGGCCGCCGATCCACCCTCCTCACCCCCGACGAGCGGGAGGCGGCGGACACGCGCGCCGCACGCGAGGCGGAGCGGGCACGGAAGGCCGCCGAGCGTGAAGCGAAGGCCATCACGAACCCCGACGGAACTCCGCTGCGCCACAGGTACCACGAGGCGCGCACGATGGTGACCGCGGAGCGGGAGCTCGTGGACGCCCTCCTGTACACAGAGGTGGACCCGGCCTACCGGCACAGCAGCCCCGACTTCGTCGACGAGATGCGGGAATGGGAACGCAAGCTCATCGACGCCCTCGCCGCAAAGAAGGGCCTGCCCGCAGACGATGTGCGCGCAGAGGCGATCGTCAAGGCCCAGAAGAAGCTGAAGAGGATGCGATGAGCGCCACCGATCATGTGTATGTGCTGGACCAGGCGACCGGCCAGCTTGTCGCGTACGCCGCTGACGACGATTGACGCCGCTCGGATGTCGGCGCCGAGGGATAGCGTAGGTCCATGCAGCTCTTCCGTCTCACCGAACCGCTCGAGGTCCAGATGTACCACGGAGAGCTTGGTGGTGAGCCGCCCGCGGCCGGTGTCCCGTACGTCGCGATCGTCCCGTCCGGTGCGACGCTGGAGGTGCTCGGTGAGGACCCCGATGCACAGGGGTTCGTGGTCGTCGCGCTCCCGATCGACGCGAGCGACGCGCAGACCAGCGTTCCTGTTGGCGACGCCGGTGACCTGATCGACGGAGACGCTCCCTCGGCGGAGGCCGAGATCCTCGACTACCCGACCGCGGACGCTCGCCGACCGGGCGTGTACTCCATGGAGTTCAACTGGGGCCTGGGGTAACCGCAACCCGCCGTTGGCCGTAGCCGGCCACCGGTATCGATGGGCCACCCGGTGTGCGAGCACACCTGCCCCGAGCCGCTGCCGCCCGACGCAGCCGACCGTGGCCCGCCGCGTACATCTGCGGTATGACGATCATCAGTCCTATCGCAGAGACCGCACGCGAGGCCGCACGTGCGAGCGACGGCCGCTTCGCTGAACAGGCGCACACCGAGCCGGACATCTGCCTCAACGCGACCTTCGAGAGCAAGATCGAGCAGCACGATCGCATGGTCCGAGCCGGCGCCCTGGCCACCTCGTACGACAACTCCCTGATCGACGAGTTCGACTTCAGCAACCCCGACCCGTCTGTGGACGACGTCTTCGACGCGCTCGAATCGCTCCCCGCATTCGACCCGGAACAGGACGACCCCACCGCTCCTCGCGCACCCGAGAACCTCGAGGTGATCGCCGCACGCGCCGAGCTCGCCCGCCGCGCAGCCCGACTGACCGGCTTCGCCGGCGAGCTCCGCGCGGCCGAGGACCTGCGCCCGGGCGACATCGTGAACGTCGGCCACATCGTCGAGCACGCCGGCTGGTACAGCGACGAGGAGGTGGCGTGGGCACGGGCCCAGGGCACAGTTGCGATCGCCGAGCGTCTGACCTTCGACGGCGACCGCACGGCAACCGTCCCCGTCTCCAACGAGGGCCGGCGGATCATCGTGGCGGTCCACCGCGAGACACGGTTGCCCCTCGAACATGACGGAGGGCTGCTGTGACAGGGATCAGTTCACGCGCCGCGGCCGCGCGGGAGACCTCGCGAGCATCCGACGGACGCTTCGGAGCGCAGGCTCACTCCGAGCCCGACGTCGCGATCCCCGCCGCGGGCCGCCGGTCTGGTGCGACATCCGACCCGACGGGTCTCCGGCGCGTCTTCAAGAAGGAGCTGAGGACCGACGCGGACCTCGGCCGGGCGATCGCGGTGATGGAGGAGTCCGGACTGAACTTCGCTGCCTACTCACCGAACCCTGAGCAGATCGCGGGGCTGATCAAGGCCGGCATCCATGCGGAACGGTGGCGGGACACACCCCGCCCCGGTGCGCTGAACGAGCACAGCCTGTCCGATGTGAATGGCATGGGCGGTGACGAGATCCGCTCGATGACGCCGGCCCAGCGCCGGCACCTGCACGACCAGGCGACCCGCGCTGCAGAGCGCCTAGACGAGTACATGGACGAGCTCGGCGAGAAGCAGGTTACCTGCCGGGTGTGCGGCACACCGGACATGGACGAGATCGCGTGCCCGAACATCCACACCGAGTGCTTGGACTGCTGCGGCTGCTCAGACCACTGAGCCGCTCGGCGCACTGAGCAGCTCAGCGCGGCTCAAGGTGGACCACGCATAGGGCCTCCGGCGCGCAGTCCTGCACGCAAGAGAGGACCTCCCCATGTCGAAGCGCACGCAGCCCCGCAAACGGAACTGGTTCGCGATCTGGACGGCCGTTGCCGCGTCCGTCGCCGGCATCGGCCTGGTGATCGGGGTCGTCGCGATCAACACGGAGGCGTCCGGCCCGGGCACCGTGCCGACTGCAGACGTTGTGAACGCGGAGACCGGAGCGATCAGCATCGGGACCGGCAAGACGACCGTGGACACCTACGTCGATTTCATGTGCCCGTTCTGCGGCCAGTTCGAGACCGCCTACGGACCGGCCCTCCAAGACGCCGTGACCAACGGGACGATCACGCTGAACATCCACCCTGTCGCCACCCTCGATCACCTCTCCAAAGGCACCGAGTTCTCCACCCGTGCGGCCACGGCGGCCTACTGCGTCGCTGACCAGAAGGGCGAGGGCGTCCTGCCGTTCATCACTCAGATGTTCGCCGAGCAGCCAGAGGAGGGGACGCCGGGCCTCGACGACAAGCGGATCGCGGACATCGCCGGCGAATCCACCGGCGCCGACGTCTCGGACTGCCTGAACGACCGGCCGTACGACCGGTTCGTGCGCCACACCACGTCGCAGCTGCCGACGAATCCGACCACTGGCGGCCAGCAGACCCCGACCCTCGTGGTGGACGGCGAGTACGTGTCGATCACCGGCGACGTGGACGCTGACCTCGTGAGCCGCATCGGCGCAGCCGGGTGAGCGAGCCGCGTACATACTCGACATGACCACGATCAGCGCAACAGCAGAGTCGGCCCGCGAGGCTGCACGCGCCTCCGACGGCCGCTTCGGATCTCACTCTCGCACCGAGCCTGAGATCGGCCTCCGGACCGTCGATGACCTCGACGAGTGGGGCGACCTGGCCGGGTTCATGCGGTCGGCCGAGCCGTTCGATCTGGAACCCGGCGTCGGCGTCCTGTTCCGCCAGCCCGACGGTGCGGCGATCCCCGCCCGGGTGCGCACGATCGCAGGCGACGACATCCAGCTCGAACGTCGCTACTCCGAGTCCCGGAGCGGCGCCGACCTCAGCGACATCGACGACGATGACGAGCGCGCCGTCTGGTACGCAGCCCGCCGCAACATCGAGCGTGACCTCGACTGGGATGACACGGACCACCGTCTGGCCAAGGACGCCGCGAACGCCGCACAGGAGTACATCGAGGCGGTCGCCCGCCTCACGGATGAGGGCGTCACCGAGCTGGGTGAAGCGTGGGCGTCCCTTGTCGAGGATCCAGCGTACGGGGACGCCGACGACCGCGCCGGTGACCTATACGACCGCGTGACAGAGGGCTTCTCCCGGGACATGGCCGTTGACCGCGCTGTGCGCCGCGTGGATGCAGCCCTCGCCGAGCGACTGCCGAGGACCGCCCCCGGGAACCGTCCCGCGAACCACGTGATCAAGAACGCGCTGGTCGCAAAGCTCGCGTACACGATGCAGGACCGGGCCGACAAGAGCGAGCGACTGACCGATGAGCAGTTTGATCTGCTCACGTCCGACGCTGACCGTGTCCTCCTCGGGGGTGCGCGGTGACCGCGATCGGCGGTACCGCAGAGGTGGCGCGTGAGAGTGCGCGCACGCGCGACGGACGTTTCGGCCAGCAGGAGCACAGCGCGCCCGACGTCACCATCCCGACAGCAAGCGCGCAGAGCGCGGGCAAGCACCGTGCGGCCGCCTCGCGGTGGGCCGACAGGATGTTCACGGAGGCGTTCGGGGACGACGCCCAGTTCGAGGAGTTCGTGGCCGCCGGCAAGCTTCGCCGCCCGACCCTCGATGCCGCCCTCCAGGGCAGCGCCGCCGTCGCCCGGTCCCGGCAGCCGAACCGTGAGTACCGCCCGCTGCCCGACTCGGTAGCCGATGAGGTGGAGAGCGCGCTGGAGATGGACGGACCGCTCATGCGCACCGCGATGCAGTTCGCTTACCTGCGCGGCATGAGCAGGTACGAGGGCGACACCCGCGACACCGGCCGCCTGCGGGGCCTGGACGCCGACCTCGAACGCCGCACCGGCGTCGAGGAGATCGACCCGGACCAGGCCGCGCTGATCGCTGAGGACCTCCTGCAGCACGGGCAGTGCTCAGCCCCACGGTTCACAATGCTCGCCCTCGCCGAGCTCGCCGCGGATCCCGACGCATACGCAGGGGTGGGCTACGGCGACACCGCCGACGGGAGCCGCGCCGCCGCCCTCTGGGACGAGCTCCGTGCCTTCGACAACGTCACGCCTGCCCAGTCGGCACGTCGCGACTTCCTGTTCACCTACGCCATCCACGGCGCGGGATCTCCCGCACCATACGCCCGCCCCGCCTGAGCGGGGACACCCAGGCACCGCCATCCGGCGGCGCTTCTCGACCCATGGAAAGGACACTCATGTCGCTCCCCATCCCCACCAACCCCGACAAGGTCACCGTCGTCAGCCCCGCATCCTGCGTGCAGTGCACCGCCACCTACCGCCGGCTCGACGCCAACGGCGTGGACTACGTGACGATCAAGGCGGAGACTCTGGACCCCGAAACCGTGGACGCCCTGCGATCGGCCGGCAAGTCGCAGATGCCGCTGGTCATCTTCCCGGACGGCACGCACGTCAACGGGTTCGACCCGAACACGCTGGACGAGAAGATGCCGGAGCTGCCGCGCGTGAGCGTGGCGGCCTGACGCATAGACCGGCATGGCAACCGTGACCGAACCCCTTGTCCCCGGCCCCCTCTTCCACCGCGCGTACGGCATCATCAGCTCGGCGTGGGCAGACCCCGAGTTCTCCGACTTCGACGTGCGTGCCGAGCAGTCCGCGGCGACCGCGCTGATCGTCCAGGAGCTGTTCGGCGGCGAGCTGCTGCACTCGACCTTCGGCGGCGCCGCCCACTTCTGGAACCGCCTCGACGACGGTCAGGACGTGGACCTGTGCCGCGGCGCCGTCGCCCCCGGCGAGGTGCAGGGTCCGGTCTCAGCGGTCGCCCGCCAGTACGTGGAGTACGTCGCGGGCTCCGGCTACGAGCAGCTCACCGCGGCGCTCCACAGCGCACTGGCCGATGAGCAGGAAGAGGACGAGATCGCGGGCAGCGACCTCGACGGCGCCATCGAGGACATCGACGCTCAAGACTCCGACGAGGACGACGATGAGGCCGACAACTTCTTCGCGGCGGCAGAGCGTGTGCTTGCCCAGGCGAACGAGGAGGAGGCGGCCGAGTAGCCGGCTCCAAGTGCATGAGTGCGGCCCGGTGGACTGTCCACCGGGCCGCACTGCGCATAACGAGAGCATGAACCTCGACGACGCGCAGCGACTCGCCACCCAGATGCTGGACGAGTACGAGCTCACCGGGACCGGGTGGACGTTCGCCTTCGACAACGCACAGCGTCGGCTTGGCCTGTGCCGCTACACCGTGAAGCGCATCAGCATGAGCCGCCACATGGTCGGCGCGGCCACCGAGGACGAGGTCCGCCAGGTCCTGCTGCACGAGATCGCCCATGCGCTCGTCGGCACCGGTCACGGTCACGGACCCGTGTGGATGGCGATGGCCCGCTCCATCGGCTACACCGGCAAGCGACTGGCGCGGAACCCCCACGTGGACGCCCAGCGCAACACTGCCGCGCTCCCTTCTGCGGGTGCCGCGGCACGGCGCCTCCGGGTGGGGGAGACCGGCATCCTGACCGGTGGCGGCAAGTACGGGGGACGTCGGGCACAGGTCACGAAGGTGAACCGGACCCGCTACACCGCGCAGGTCGAGGGCGTCGGCAGCATGTACGTGCCGTTCCCGCTGCTTGTCCCCGCCACCTCGAAGTCACCGGCGCTCGCCCAGGAGGCTGCGGTCCGAGAGCAGACGGCCGCCGCACACACGATGGCGGCGCCCGCCATGCCCGCGCGGGCGACGCCGGCGTCATCACCTCAGGCGCGCACAAGGGACGCACCCTCGTCGTCCACAAGGTCAACCGGACGCGATATGCGGCGACTGTCGATGGGCTTGGCCGGTGCAACGTCCCCTTCGAGATGGTGCGTCCGGCCTAAAGACGGCGGCCCGGGAGTGTGGGGACACTCCCGGGTCGCTCTGGTTCACGCGCTGATCGTCGCCGCGCGCTCGCGCGCGCCCTGTGCTGCCTTCCGTGCCGCCTCGCGCTCCTCGGGCGTGCCCTCGCGCGCCGCACGCTCCGCTTCCTCCTGCTCGCGCAGCCGCCGCGCCTCCGCGTACAGGTGCAGCGAGCGCTCCCGCTCCTTGGGCGTGGCACCGCCCCACTTGCGGTCGATCCGCTCCTGGTAGGTGTACGCCGTCTGCTGAGCGACCTGCGCCTCGCTCCGGCTGTCCGGGACCTCGTCCAGGAAGTCCCAGGTGGCCTTGGAGACCTTCAGCGAGAAGTCTCCGCCGTGCTCGTCGTCACGCTGCAGGACGGCGTAGCTCATGCTGGTACCCTCCGCGTACGCGGTCTTCCCGGTGACACCGCCCTCGGTCAGGATCGCGTACATCGACTCGACCGAGCCGTCCGCCCGCCGCCACCGCTGACCGAGGTCCTTCGCGATCCGGTCACGCGCGGTCGCCGTGATCGCCCCGTCGATGTACGCCTGGGACAGCGCCGAGCCACTCAGCCGGTCCTCACCGATGCGGATCCGCGCCGCCCGCTCGGGCTTCTGCTCCGGCCGCGGTGGAAGCTTCGGGTGCCGGCTCGGGTCCACCACGAACCGGTGAGCCTGTCCGAGCTCCGAGTCCCCCATCCGGGTGTCGTACTCGGCGCTCGGCACGAGGTAGTCCGCCTGAGTGGACCGGTCGCCACCGATCTGCGCCGTCACGACCACCATGTCCGGGTCGGACTCGGCGCGGCTCGCGCTTCTGACGACCGGGTCGGTCGCATGTGTGCGCGCCCATTCCTGCTCGTCCTTCTTGCGGGACTCGCCTGGCTGAAGCTGTCGGCCGTTAGCCTGCTCCCACTGGTCGGGGAACCAGCGCTTCAGCGATTCGTCGGCGTCTGCCCGCACCTGCTCGACGTCGCGCCCGGCGAGGTGAGGCTGCGACAGCCACTCCTCGGTGAGGTAGCGGACGACCACGTTCACCTCGCAGTCCTCCTCGTACCACCCCGAGCCGTTCCGGTACGCGGCGGGGATCACGCGATTCCGCTCCGGGGACAGCTTCACGCCGCCGTGGCTCGGCGTGTCGGCGATCACGATCCCGGGTGCCACATGCTCCACGTGGTCGGCGGTGCCCCACGGCGTGCGTGAGCCCACCGCCACGTTCACCCGCCCCCACCGGCTGGTGTGCCGGTCACACAGGACGTCATCGCCGGTCGCTGGCGCCTCACAGCGCGCGCATCCGTCGACGCTGGATCCGCCAAGAGCGAGGGCGACATCGGGGGCGGAGTGCTCCTGATGCCCGAACTGACCGGTGTGCGTGCGGGCGGACTCTCGGGCGGCGGCCGCGCTTGCGTTGATGTTCGTCATGCCCACGTATGTACGCGGCGAGGCCGCGCCTCGCCACAGACCTTCCGCAGGGTACCCGGCGTACCGCACACCACAGGGCCTTGGTACGGGCAGACCGAGAGGCGATCCATGGCGACCAGCGAACCGTATGAGCCCGAGGCGCTCCGTTCGCTGCTCCTATTCGTCCGGATCAACGGCCGTGGATGGGAGCCGGTGCGCGTCGCTCGGGAGCTGCAGCGCATGAAACCGAAGCTCCGGTCGATCGCCGCGAACCTGAAGACCTCAGCCGATGAGGTGCTCGCCCACGCGTACGAGATCTGGCAGGTGATGCCGGCCAGCATCCTCCTCGACCGGTCCTGCGACCTCTGGGCGTACACGTTCAGCGCCGTGCGCAACACCGTGCGTCGCGAGAAGCACGCGGAGCAGACGATGACCGGCTACCGGAACGCCGCGTCCAAGGGGATCACCGTCGCCCGAGTCTCCGGTCACGAGAGCGCGGGCCTGATCCTCGACCGTGAGGCTGACCTCGACGGGAGAGCGGCCACCGACAGCCCTCCGCCGGACGCCGACTCGGGCAGCGCCCTCGACGTGCTGACCCAGGTGTTCGTGATGGTCGGCATGGCCCCCGACCAGTGCGTCCAGATGATCGACCTGCTCGCCGACACCGCGGACGGCGCGCGCAGCCGGGAGGCATCGATCGCCCGCGCTCTCGCTGCCCGAGACCGAGCACCCATCCCGTTCTCCGAGGAGCAGTGGCGGGGGCTCATCTCGATCGTCTACGGCACCGTGCGCGGCCTGCCGGGGATCGTGCAGCTGACGGCGGACGGGCATCCCGCGCCGTACGTGCTCCCACACATCTCCCGCGCGCTCGACCGGCTCCTTGCAGGGGACCAGACATGAGCGTGAACGTGCGCACCCGCGCCCACAAGATCCTGCCGGCCGCCGCCATCACCATCGGCGAGCGCATCCGCCCGGTCGACGAGACCGCCGTCGCAGAGCTCGTCGATTCCATCCGGGAACTCGGCCTCATCTATCCGATCGTCGTGGACGAGCACAACGTGCTGGTCGACGGCCTGCAGCGGTTGGCCGCACTCGAGCGCCTCGGGGAGACCGATGTGCCGGTCATCGTCGAGTGCTCCGACCCGCAACGCTCCGCGGAGGAGTCGAGGCTGCGCGGCGAGCTGACCGCGAACGGTGTGCGCACCCAGTACACCCCGGTGCAGGCGGCGGCGGCCCGCCGCAGGCTTCGCGAGCTGCGGGAGCGCCCCCGCCAGCACCGCAACGGCACACCGCTTGCCGAGCGCCGCCGCGAGTGGGCGGCGGAGGTCGCAACCGCGGAGACCGGCGTGTCCCGCGCGACCATGGACCGCGTCGACAAGATCGTGAGCGTCGCTCAGGACGCCTCGGCTCCCATCGCTGTGCGCGCGGTCGCCGTTTCCGGCCTTTCCGCGATCGACCGCGACGGCGCACCGGTGAGCCGGGTTCTGCGGGAGGTGGAGGAGGCGCGAGCGTCGCAGGCGGCCATCGACCGTTACCCGGAGCTTGCGACCATCCCCACTGCTGCCGCCCGGACCCGGATGGCCTCGTGGCTTGACGGGCTGGGGGAGGCGCATAGGACCACGCAGCTCGAGGCGATGCGCCGCACGTGGGCCGGCACTGCCGACCTCGCACGGCAGCACGCGCTGGCAGCCGACGGACCGAAGCACCTGACGAGCGCGATCGCCGACGCGAGCGACGCGGTGGACGCACTGGCAGACCTTGTCGCCAGCCAGAACATCAGCGCCGACGTCCGTGAGGACTGGCGTCGCGCCGCCGACCAGCTGCACACGCTCCACCAGCGGATCCAGTCCGCCCTCACCACCACACCTGGAGATCTCCTATGAGTCCCGACATCGACCGCCCCCTCGCCAGGTGCATCTGCGACATCGCCGCGGTGCTGAACGACGACCCCGACCTCTCCGGCGACCTCGGCCCGCTGCCGCAGGATTTCGAGTTCCTCGCCGCAGCCACGAGCCTCGACGGCCAGGGCCTGTTCGAGGCGGTCCTGGGTCCCATGGTCGAGATCAGCCGGCAGGCAGGCCACGACCTGGTCCTCACCGGCTCGGCGTGCGCGGCGATCGACTGCCAGACGTGCGAGCGGCCGCTGGCGAAGCACGCCGGCTACGAACGGCTCGCCGCTCTCCTCGACGACATGGAGGCGGTGAGCGCACTGCTCATGTTCCGTCCCGCAGCCCCGGACGCGGCAGACCCCGCCTCGATTCCCGCGTTCCTCAAGGAGGCGTGAGCATGGCAGTGAAGCCGCTGACCCCGGACCTGCACCCGACCGCCTGGCTGGAAGCACTGCTCGACAATGCGGTCGCCCAGGGCTGGACGGACGTGCAGCTGAACCTCGCGCGCGCCGAGCAGACCCTCGTGATCCGCGCCCGTATCTCCCGCACCATGCGTGAGGTCGCGCGCCTCGAAGGGCGTCAGGCGCTGGAGATCGTCAACCGGGTGAAGGCGGCGTCGGGCGTTGCCACCGGGCCTGCGCAGAAGATCAGCGACGGCCTGTATGAGCACCGGTCCGGCCAGAGCACCCTCGACATCCGTGTCGCGGTGTTCCCCTCGCACACCGGTGAGGCCATCGCCCTGCGTCTGCCGTCGGTGGGCGACCACCCGACGATCGACCAGATCGGGTTCAACGCGCACAACCTCGGCCGCGTGCAGAAACTGCTCGGCATGGCGAACGGGCTGATCCTGATGGCAGGTCCCATGGGTGCCGGTAAGACGACGACCCTGTACGCGCTGATGAGCGAGCTCGCCGGCGCAGACCGCTCGGTGTTCACCGTCGAGGATCCGGTGGAGCGGGCGCTCGGGGAGGTCGTGCAGATTCCGATCAACGTGGAGGCCGGCAACGGATGGCCTGAGGTGCTGCGAGGCCTGCGCCGGTCTGACCTCGAGGTGCTGCTGATCGGTGAGATCCGAGACGGTGTGCAGGCGTCCGCCGCCCTGGAGATCGGCAATGCCGGGGCCCGGGTCATCTCGTCCATCCACGCGAACGACTCCGTCGGTGCCGTCCAGCAGCTGCTGGAACTCAGCGGCACGCCCCCGCGCACCCTCGGGAACCAGCTGCGCGGGGTTATCTCCCAGCGCCTCATCCGCAAGGTCTGCGAGTCGTGCCTGGGCGGCGGCTGCCCGGACTGCGACGGCGTGGGCTACCACGGTGTCCGGACGATCCACGAGGTACTGATCGTGGACGACGACCTCGTCAGCGCGCTGGTCGCGGGGGCCCCCGCCGGCGAACTGCGTCGGGTGGCCGCGGCCAACGGCATGCGGACCCTCCGGGAGAACGCGCTGGAGCTGATCGAGCAGGGCGTGACGACCGAGGAGGAAGCCGACAAGGTGCTGGGCCTGGCGGACCCGGACGATGAGGTCGCCGACGAGTCCGAACCAGAGGCCGAGGCCGAAGCCGAGGACGAAGCCGAGGACGAGCAGGATGCGCAGCCTCAGCCCGAGGTTCGCTACGACCCGCCCGCCGACGCCCGGCCCTCCGAGCGGGCGCTGATCGCCGGCCAGCTCGGCGCCCGACAGCTGCCACCGCCGCCCCCGCTGCTCCAGCCCTCCGCAGGGTCTTCAGCAGCGGCACGCGCGCGGGCCGTCACCACCACCACAGATCGCGAGGGAATGGCATGACCCAGGACCTGGAGAGAATCGTCACGCACGTGCGTGAGACCTACCCGGACGCATCCGACATCCAGTTCGTCGGCGGCGGTTTCGTGTGGGTGCACGAGAACGGCAACGAGCGGATCACCGACATCCCGATCACCGACGAGCAGCTGCTCGGGTGGGGCGAGGCGCTCGTGAAGCACCGCGGTGGCGCCAAGGAGCTCTCGCACGGCGCGGCCGGCACGCTGGAGAAGGCTCAGGACATCGCCGGAGTCCGCCTGCGTATGACCTGGCGCCGCCAGTACGGCGGCAGCTCGGACCAGCGCGGGTACGCCCTGAACGTCCGCATCCTGCCCCAGAACCCGCCGGCCCTGTCCAGCCCCCGGTTCCAGTCGAACCCGGTTCCCGAGTCGCTCGTGCAGATGGTGCTCGACAGCACCGATGGCCTGATCCTGGTCGAGGGGCCTACCGGCTCCGGTAAGTCGACGCTGCTGGCGGCCCTCGTCAACGAGGTGAACGTGACCCAGCACCGGCACATCTACACGGTCGAGGACCCGATCGAGTTCGTGCACACCTCGAAGAAGTCGCTGGTGACCCAGCGCGAGGTGTACACCGACACCTCCTCGTTCCATCAGGGCCTCATGACCGCCAAGCGCTCCAAGCCGGGCATCATCCTGCTCGGTGAGCTCCGCGACCCGGTCACCATGCGCGCGGCCCTCGAATCCGCCGGCGAAGGCCACCTGGTGCTCGCCACCTCGCACGCCTCGGCGGTTCCGGAGGCGAT
The DNA here is from genome assembly GCF_058349865.2 of Microbacterium altimontanum. Taxonomy (NCBI): domain Bacteria; kingdom Bacillati; phylum Actinomycetota; class Actinomycetes; order Micrococcales; family Microbacteriaceae; genus Microbacterium; species Microbacterium altimontanum. The sequence goes on from NZ_JBYRJB020000012.1 coordinate 75,264, forward strand.
CGCGACGTTCGTCGGAGCGTTCCCGTCCGACGAGCAGAACGAGGTCGCCCAGCGCATGTCGGTGTCGATGCGCGCGGTCGTCGCCCAGAAGCTGATCCCGTCAACCGACGGGCGGGTGGTCCCGGTCCGCGAGATGCTGACGATCGACGACATCATCGCCTCCAAGCTCCGCGACCGACAGGGCGCGCCCGCATTCCGTGCCGCGCTCCAGGGGTCGGGTACCCGTGACAAGGCCGGGTCGTTCTCCCGCGACGATGACCTGTACAAGCTCGTCGAGCAGGGTCTCACCACCCCGAAGACTGCGGTCAAGCACGCCATCTCCCCGGAGGAGGTCCGGCAGAAGCTGCTGCGGAACCGACTGGCAACGGAGGCGGACCTGTGAGCCCGCGCGACCACCTGCTCGCCGACCTGCCGGAGAACGGTGCGGACCTCGCCGCGGCCGAGCAGCTGGACATCATCTTCGTCGGCCGGGACATCGACCCCGCCGACCGCGATGGGCTGATCATGACGCGTCGTGAGTGGCGTTCTCTGCACCTCACCGACGCGCGCCGCCGACGCGGCTTCGGCCTGTTCGGCCAGACCCCGGGCGCCGCAGCCGGAGAGGCCGAGCAGCCGGAGGACGTGGTCGAGGACTCCGAGCCCATCGTCGAGGCGGAGCCGCAGGCGGAGGAATGGGTAGGCGGCGACACCACCTACGTCGAGCGTCAGCCAGGCGTCGGCGAGGGCAACGTCATCCCGAAGGACTTCGAGCTCCCGCAGCGCGAGGAGGCGGTCAACACCCGGGAGATGAGCAAGGAGGAGCTCGCCGAGTACCGCGCGCAGAAGAAGAAGCTGGCAGCGGACGCGAAGGCGACCAAGGCCGCCAAGCGGCAAGCCGACCGCGAGGCCTCCGAAGAAGAGCGGGTCATCGAGCAGGACCGGCGCGCCCGCGAGCGCCGCGCCAAGAAGGTCGCCGCGTTCAAGGCGAAGGCCGCCAAGCGCCGTGATGCGATCCGCAAGAACGGCGGCAAGCCCGGGTTCTGGCAGGGGCAGAACAAGACGAAGCCCCTCGATGTGACCAACGCCGTCCGCGCGCTTGCAACCGTCCTCGAGACGAGCACCGGCGAGCTCGAGCCCATCCGGGCGATGGCCGAGGAGTTCGAGGGCACCCTCATCGGCGACTCGTTCGACCGCATCCTCACCCGGATGGTCGAGGAGAACATGACCCTTGTGGAGGCGTTCGCTCCCGAGACGCTGTTCCCCGACGTCGTCCACAACATGCTCCGAGTCGGCTCGAAGACGGTGAACGCCGGCGCGTCGCTGCGCACCGCGGTCGATCTGATGGACGCCGGCGACGACAACATGCGGAAGCTGCGCGGGGAGCTGATGGAGCCGATCTCCGTCGGCAGCCTGTCGCTCGCGTCCCTGTTCGGAACCTCCTACTTCGTAATGCCCGCGTTCATCGACATGTACGACTCGCTGGACATGGATGTGCCCCCGGTGTCCGCTGCGATCCTCGTGCTGAGCGACGTCACAATCTGGGTGCTCGGGATCCTCGCGGTTGCCGTGGGCGTGACGACCGCCTGGTGGTTCATCCAGGGACGGAAGAGCATCCCCGTGCGGGTTGCGTTGGACCGCTGGGCGCTGCACGCGCCGCTCATGGGCAAGATGATCCAGACGAACGTCACGCACCAGATGTTCAACATCCTGTACGCGTACCTCTCGGTGGGCGGCAGCGAACGTGAGGCGCTCATCGACACCGCCGGGGCGATCTCGAACCGCGCGGTGAAGCGGCATCTGCGGGCGACCGCCGACGGGCTGCTGCGCGGTGAGACGACGTTCGCGGAGTTCCTCGACTCGGACATGTTCCCCCCTCTTGCCCGGAACATCCTCGGCGCCGGCCAGCGCTCCGGGCAGACGCTCGAGACGCTCAAGTCGCTGGAGACCACCTACGCCCGCGAGGCCGGGGTCGCAGCACAGCAGGGCATCGCACGGGTGGTCGGGCTTGTCACAGGCATCTCGTCGATGATCTTCGTGGTCGTCGTGACTATGGTCACCGTCCCGCCGCTCGAGATGTTCGGTTCGACGCTGAGTTACGGCGGGTGACGCTTCCCCCACGCCTGTAGGGCGGTCGCGGGGAATAGGGGCAGGACGGTAGTGGTGGCCGTCCTGCCCCACTTTCATGTGCCGCGTATATCTCGGATATCAGCCGCGCGAGCAATTCGAGCTAACGCACCTCAAAGAGGTGTGTTTTGTGTCCCGCCTAGTGCTTATGGAGACCCGATCTCCCCTCACCGCACAAGCGGTGAGGCACATTCTTGAAAGGCCTGACACATGGCAAACCCCTTCCTCGTTCTCGGTGGCGTCGCCGTCGGCATCATCACCGCCGGCATCGGCGTCCTCCAGGTCCCCGGCTGGATCCACTCCGCTCAGGACTCGGCGGCCCAGAACGACATCGAGCAGGTCACGATCGCCGAGTCGGCCGCACTGACCACGGCCGGCCACGTGATCCCCGACCTCGACAAGCTCAAGACCGGCGCCTACACCGACGGCTCGGGCAAGGACGCGAACACCGGCGTGAAGTTCACGCAGTCCAACGGCGTCAAGGTCTCCGTCCCGAACAACGGCAAGGACAAGTACGCCGTGGTCGCTCAGTCGGCCTCGGGCAACTACTTCGTCCGCGTGGACGGCGGCAAGATCCAGAAGTTCGAGGGCGACACGGCCAAGGCCGACGCGACCGCCGTGGTCACGGACGCCGGCCTCACCTGGACCGACCCGGTCGAGGCCAGCTGACCCGACCACCCGAACCCGAGAGGGCCGAGCATCGCGCTCGGCCCTCTCGCTGTTCGGTGGCGACCCGTCGCCCTTCGCAGGGTATGCGGCACCCCCACTTAGGAGTCTGTGATGTCTGCGAATCCGTTCCTGATCCTCGGCGGTGTTGCCGTCGGGATCATCACTGCCGGTATCGGCGTGCTGACC
>NZ_JBYRJB020000013.1:0-37812 GCF_058349865.2 Microbacterium altimontanum
ATGATTCCGTTCGAGTGGGATATGAGAGTTTCCTCGAAGGATCACACGGTGACCGCGTCTACGTCGCATCCGACGAGACCGGCCACCGCGCGCTACACCACTATGCGGGACTCCACTTACGCGGGCTCAGATACCGACGGAGACGCCGTGAGCTCAGCTACCGTAGAGGTTCGATGCGAGAGCAGGTTGCTCGACCGATGAGACCGCCGTCGCGCCAGGAAGCACGCGCCCTCACCGGCGATTTCCCGAATTCTTCCCCCGGTTGAGAAAGCACTTCTGATCAGCCGGAAAATGGCGGAGACGGAGGGATTTGAACCCTCGGTCCCCGTAAGGGGACTCCACCTTAGCAGGGTGGTGCACTAGGCCTGACTATGCGACGTCTCCCCGCATCCGACCCGAAGGCACGGACGCGTCGGTCAATCATAACCGGTCGATGCGCGGGCGACGAACCGGGACCGCGCCTCAGCCCAGCGGGGCGCGCAGCGGGTAGTCCTGCCCGTCGAGGATCACCTGCGCGGCGGCACCCGTTGCGGCGTTGAAGACCACGGGAGCCATGAGGTTCACGCTCACGCCCTCGTCTGCGGGATGCAGCACCACCAGCAGCGCCGCGTCATCCGCCGAGGCGAGCGACAGATCCTGGGCCTGCTCGTCGGTGATCGTGGGCGCGTAGTCCGACACGACCATCTGCGGCTCCACGACGTACAGCCGCAGCCGGTCGTCGTCCAGCGCCCGCATCGAGAACACCCCGTCGGCGCCCTCGAGCGGGGCCAGCGCGAACTCGGTGTGCGGCGCGAACCCGGGAGGCGGCGCCGTGAACGTCAGCACCGCGCTCATCGCAGGAAGTCCATCAGCGAGGGCTGCAGTACGCGGCCGGTCACGGCGAGCGCCGACCGATACACCAGCTCCTGCGCCTGCAGCTGCACGAGCACCTCGACGGAGTCGACATCCTCCACGGCCGCCCGCTGCGCCTCCAACGCCACACTCGCATCGAGCGTCGTCGACTTCGCCCGCTCGATCTGCGCCTGGCGGGCCCCCACGGCCCCCTGAGCACTGCGCATTGCCGTCAACCTCTCGTCGATCTCCCCCAGGCGCGGCCCGACATTGGTCCCCCCGCGCAGATCAGCAACCACATTATCGAGAAGCGCGAACACCGATGTCGCGCCCTCCCCGAACACCTGCGCCCCGTCGGCATCCACACGCACCGACGTCCCGTCCGACACCCGACGCAGCACCTCGGCGCCCGGCGTGCCGTTGAAGCTGTAGTCGGCCGCGAACGCCGCCCCCGCATCCGTCGTCCCGGCGAACACCGGCCTTCCGAGCATCGTCGTGTTGGCCCGCGCCATCAGCTCGCTCCGGATGCCCTCGATCTCCACCGCGAGCGCCTCCTTCGCGGTGGCATCCAGGGCCCCGTCGTTCGCGCCCTGCACCACGAGGTCGCGCGCACGGCCGAGCAGCGACGTCGACGCCGAGATCGCGCTGTCGACCGTCGTCACCCACGCCAACCCGTCGTTGATGTTGCGCGCGTACTGCTCATTGCGCCGCTGCTCCGCATGCACGCCCAGCGTGGTCGCCGCCGCCGCCGGATCGTCCGACGGGGCGGCGAACTTGCGCTGCGAGTTCGCCTGCTCCTGCAGACGCGCCAGCTGCGCCAGGTTCGCCTGCAGATTGCGCATGCTCGCCTGCGCCATCGACGACGCCGTCACCCGCGAGATCATCGTCCGACCAGTCCCATCTTGTTGATCAGCACGTCGAGAGTCTCATCGATCGCGCTCACCACGCGCGCCGCCGCCTGGTACGCCGACTGGTACGTCACCAGACTGATCGTCTCCTCGTCACCGTCGACCGCCGCGACCGACTGCTGTGCGGTCACCGCCGTCGCCGTGGTCGACTCCGAGACGCGCGCCCGCTGCACGTCGCCCGCCGTCGCCACGGCGAAGGTCGACACTCGGTCGGTCCAGATCGCGTCGGGCGAACCGGCGCCGCGCCCCAGCTGCGACATCGCGTCGGCGTTCGAACCGTCCAGCGCGCCGGCGCCAGGCCGTGCGAGCGCGAGGTCGGCCACCGTGGTCGGGATGACGCTCAGCCCGAGCGCCGCCGGTCCGGTCGCCGCCGTGCCGAAGAAGTCTCCTCCGGCCGCTCCCGACGCCGTCGCCCCCGCGCGATGCTGGCCGTTCACCGTCGTGGCGAGCGCCGTCGCGACCTCGTTGTACCCGTCGGCGAGCTGCGCGAGCGTGCCACCCTCCGATGCCGGCGCGAGGACCGACAGCATCCCACCGAGCTCTCCCCCCGTCACCGTCACTGGGGTGTCCGAGCCGTCGTCCCAGCCGAGCGTCGGCCGCACCCCGTCCTCGAGCGAGGCGGCTCCCGTCATCACCAGGTGCCGGGCGTCCACGCCCGACACGAGGGCGTTGCCGTCGATCCGCACGGTCATCGTGCCGTCCGATTCGACGCTCGCACGCGCGCCGGTCAGGCGCGACACGTTCTGCACGAGCAGGTTCCGCTGATCGATCAGCTCGTTCGCCGAGCCGCCGGACGCGAGGGCATCACGGATGTCGCGGTTCAGCGCCGCGATCTGATCGGCAGCCGTGTTCACCTGCGCAACCGTGCCGTCGGCGGCGGCCCTCGTCGCGTTCCACTGCGACGTCACGGCGCGGTACCCCTCCGCGATATGCGAAGCCAGCTGCTTCGCCGACTCGATCACGACGGATGCGGCGGCTCCCGAATCAGGCGTGTTCGCGAGATCGTGCCAGCCGGCCCAGAACGCGGTGAGCTGGGCCGAGAGCCCGTCGGCCGTCGGCTCGGCGAGACCGGCCTCGGCCTTCGTCGCCGCGACCGCCCGCGCCGACCAGAACCCGGAAGCGGCGAGCGTGTCGCGCACGCGTGCGTCGAGCAGCGCGTCGCCCAGGCGGGCGATGCCGTCGACCGAAACGCCCTGACCGACCGTGACGCCCGCACTGAACCGCGTCTGCGGCGCTTCGACCCCGCTCGTGGTCAGCCGCTGACGGGTGTAGCCGACGGTGTTCTGGTTCGCGATGTTCTGCCCCACGACGTCGATGCCGTGACGGGCGGCGGCGAGGCCCGAGGCCGCAGTGGACAATCCGCTGAAAGTCGACATCATCTCCTCCGGTCAGGCCTGCGTGTCGACGAAGCGCGCCGCATCGTCACGCGTCGTCTCGCCGCGCGTCGTGTACTGGCCGCCGTCGTGGCCGAGCCCGGCGATGGTCTCCTGCGTCGCGAGCATGATGGCGCGCAGCTGCTGGGTGCTCGCATCGCGCATCTGCTGAATCTCGGCCACGAGCTGCGTGAGGACCCGCAGGTGGTCGCTGAACACCTCGTGCCAGGCGCTGTTCGGGGCCCGCTCGACGAGGTCGCGCAGCGACGCATCCGTGGGGGCACCCCACTCCTCGGCCACGACGGCCGACTCGATGCCCCGCTCCGCCGCGGTGAGACGCAGCCGGTCGAGCACCTGCTCGATCTCGCGCGACGCGAACTGGATCCAGCGCGACCGTCCCGCCGCCAGCAGCAGCTCCTGCTCCTCGAGCTTGAAGAGCAGGAACTCGAGCAGCTCGCGTTCCCGCCACAGCTGCATCGACAGCTCGTTCGTACCCATGCGCTTCCACTCTCCCCAGCAGGCGAGCCGCCGTATCACGGCTCAGATGTGTCTATCGACCATCACGCCGATTTCGTAATTTCCGCAGAACATTGGAAATCTCTCATTTTCGCTGTACTGTACCGAGCATTGGATGTTTCGGGTCCGATGACCTCCGCTGGGGAGGGAGTCTCGCGTCCCTACCGAGAGAGAGACGGACGCGCGCATGGGCACCGATGACGCTCGCCACACCCTCATTGTGGAGAATCTGCCGCTGGTCGGCTACCTGGCCTCCGACATGCACGCGCGCGCGACGCACATCGCCCGGGAGGATCTCGCTGCCGTCGGCGCCCTCGCCCTCGTGATGGCGGCGGATGCGTATGACCCGACGCTCGGTGTCCCGTTCGGTGCATATGCCCGTCGCCGCATACTCGGGGCGTTCGCCGACGAGATGCGTGCGATGGACTGGGCATCGCGCGGCGTCCGCAAGCGCATCAAGGAGACGCTCGCGGTACGCGAGGCGCTCACGGCCGGTCTCGGCCGCACCGTCACGGTCGATGAGATCGCCACGACCATGGGCACGGATCGGCAGAGCGTGGCCGAGGCTCTCGCCGATGCCGCGCTGACCGTCACCACACTGGAAGACCCGGCGGCCGCCGAGCTCGCGGCCGAGATTCCGCTGCCGGAGGAGTCGGCGATGCTGCGCGAGCGCCGGCACGTGCTCGAGTGCGCGATCGCGGCCCTTCCCGACCGAATGGGCGAGATCGTCCGGGCCGTCTACTTCGACGAGCGCCCGGTCAAGGAGATCGCCGCAGAGCTCGGCGTCTCGCACTCCGCCGTCTCGCAGCAGCGGGCGGAGGCCGTGCGGCTGCTGCGCGACGCGCTCGACCGCTACTTCGCCGACGGCGAGACGCCGGCCCCGGTCTCGCGCGTCTCGGCGTCGGCACGCGACGCCTTCTTCGACCGCGTCGCCACGCTCGGCGGAAGCCGCGTCGCCGCGGTGTTCGGCGACGCATCCGCTCGCATCGCCTGAGCGTCGCGACGAGTTCGCGGACGCGTCTAACGAACTTCTGAGGCCGGCCGATAGCTGTCGGTGGAGCCCATGGACGGGCTCCGGCAAACCCGATCACGGAGGAGAACACCATGGGTATGCAGATCAACACCAACGTGTCGGCCCTGAACGCCTACCGCAACCTGGCGTCGACGCAGAACGACCTGTCGAAGTCGCTCGAGAAGCTCTCGAGCGGCCTCCGCATCAACCGGGCCGCGGACGACGCGGCGGGCCTGTCGATCAGCGAGGGCCTGCGTTCGCAGGTCAACGGCATGAACGTCGCCGCCCGCAACGCCCAGGACGGCATCTCGGTCATCCAGACCGCTGAAGGCTCCCTGACCGAGGTCCACTCCATCCTGCAGCGTCTGCGTGACCTGTCGGTGCAGGCCGGAAGCGACTCGAACAACACCGAGTCGCGCAACGCGATCGCGAAGGAGGCGAGCCAGCTCGTCTCTGAGCTCAGCCGCGTCGCCGACGCGACGAACTTCAACGGCATCAACCTGCTCGACGGGTCGAAGCCGCAGCTGAAGTTCCAGGTCGGTGCCGACGGAGTCGCGAGCAGCCAGATCTCGGTCAACCTGGGCAGCGCGAACGTGAAGGCGATCGCCCAGGAGCTCGCGGGCGGCGACCTCACCACCACGGGCACGAGCTTCGCTGTCGCGGACGTCTCGACCCTGGCGGGCGAGGCCTCGTTCACCGTGACCAAGGGTGGACAGACCACGACGGTCGCGACGACCACGCTCGCAGCGCACGGCTCCTTCTCGAGCGTCGAGGAGTACGCCACCGCGCTGCGCGCCGACGCCGACTTCGCCGCGAACTTCTCCGTTTCCGTTCAGAAGGACGCCAACGGGGCGGGCACCGGCATCGTCGTGACGGCCCTCAACGGCGGGACGCTGGCTGCTGCGGACAACGCGACCGCGGGCACCGGCCTCGGCGCAGGTGTGGCAGGCACGGCCGTCACCGGCGGCCTGAAGTTCGACTCGGCGGCAAACGCGCAGGCCTCGATCGCGATGATCGACCGCAACATCACGGCGATCTCGGCGGCCCGCGCCGACCTCGGTGCGATCCAGAACCGCTTCGAGTCGACGATCAACAGCCTCAACGTGTCGGCGGAGAACCTGTCGGCCGCTGAGAGCCGCATCCGCGACACCGACATGGCGTCGGAGATGGTGAAGTTCACCGCGAAGAACATCCTGTCGCAGGCCGGCACCGCCATGCTCGCCCAGGCCAACCAGGCCAACCAGGGCGTGCTGCAGCTGCTGCGCTGATCGAACCAGGTGGGGTGACGACACCGTCACTCGCCTGATCAGGCCCGGGGTGACGGGCGCCGAACCGCCCGTCACCCCGACTCTCGCTCGTTGACGGAGCCGACAGGAAGGCAGCCATGGGAATCGCGCTCGACGGTCTCGTCAGCGGTCTCGACACGACCGCCTTGATCAAGTCGCTGATGGACGTCCAGGCGATCCCGCGCAACCTACTGAACAGCAAGATGGCCGACAAGAACGGCATCATCGCGCAGCTGCAGAGCCTCAACTCCTCGATGCAGTCCCTCGCCGACGCCGCCAAGAAGGCCGCATCCGGCGACATCCTCGCCCGCTTCACGGCGACCTCTTCCTCATCCAGCGTCACCGTGACCGCCGGCTCCACGGCCTCCCCGATCGCGACCGACATCGTCGTCGACCGTCTCGCGCAGACCCACACCGTGGTCACCGCCGCCACGGCCGCCTGGCCCGACGACCCGCCGGTCCTCACGCTCGAAGACGCCACCGGCGCTCGCGTGCAGATCACCGCCGCCTCGAACTCTCCGAAGGACGTCGCCGCCGCCATCACGAAGGCCGGAGTCGGCATCACGGCCACGGCCGTCCCTGCCGGCACCGACGCTGACGGCGCTCCGACGTATCGCCTGAGCCTCTCCGCCACCGAGTCGGGCGCCGCCGGCGCCTTCCGCGTCTACCGCGGCGACACCGCCGCGGCCGAAGCCGGCACCGCCGTCGACGTCGCCACCGAGCCCGGCGCCGCCGTCGTCACCGAAGGCGCTGACGCCCAGCTGCGCCTGTGGGCCGGCACCGCGGCCGAGCAGACTGTGACCTCCGCCGGCAACACGTTCACCGGACTGTTCGAGGGCGTCGACGTGACGGTGTCCGCCGCATCCGCCACCCCTGTGACCGTCACCGTCGCATCCGACTCGGCGGCGCGCGCGAAGGCGGCCGGCGACTTCGTCGCGCAGATCGGCAAGATCCTCACCGGCATCGCGAACGGCTCGAAGGCGACGGTCGCCGACGCGGCAGGCGGCACCACGACCCTCGGCGTGTTCACCGGCGACAGCACCGTGCGCGCGCTGCGCACCGCACTCGCCGACGCCGTGCAGCATCCCGTCGACGGCGTCTCGCCCTCGACGATCGGCATCTCGATCGACCGGTACGGCGTGCTCTCGTTCGACCAGGAGAAGTTCACGGCCGCCATGGCGAAGGACCCGGATGCGGCGACCGCCCTGTTCACGGCGATCGCCGACCGCGTGCAGGACACTGCCGTCACGTACTCCGACAAGTACGACGGCCTGCTCACGACGCGGATCACCGGGCAGCAGAGCGAGGTGAAGTCGCTCGGCGACCAGATCAGCCAGTGGGACGTGCGCCTCGCTCAGCGCAAGGCCACGCTCGAACGCCAGTATGCGCACCTCGAGACGATGCTCTCGCAGCTCCAGTCGCAGTCGTCATACCTGCAGTCACAGCTCAATGGCCTCGCCGGATCGAGTAAGGACACGAAATGAACGCCGCCCTGCGCGCCCAGCAGCGCTATGTCGACGACGCGATCCTCTCGGCGTCGCCGGAGCGCCTTCTCACGATGCTCTACGACCGGCTCCTGCTCGACATCGAGCGCGCCGAGGCGGCCCAGCGCGCGGGCGATTGGCCCGAGGCGAACGTGCAGCTGCAGCACGCGCAGGCGATCGTCGCCGAACTGCGCAGCTCGCTCACCGACGCGTGGGACGGCAGCGCCGGCCTGCACTCGCTCTACGCGTACCTCGTGCAGGAGCTCATCGGCGCGAACATCGAGCGCGACGCCGAGCGCACGCATGACTGCCGCGAGCTCGTCGCTCCCCTGCGCGACGCCTGGCACTCCGCGGCGGCGTCACTCGCCGGAGCCATCGCGTGATCGACGCCGCGTGGAGCGCTCTGCTCGGCCGGTTCGAGGGCGACCTCGCGGTCGACGCGGCGCCGCGGCCGTGGACCGCTCCCGACTCCCCGCTTCCCGAGGCCCTCGCCGAGCGGGCGGCGGGGCTGCTCGCACGACAGCACGACCGGATGCGCCGGCTCGCCGCCGAGCGCGACGAAGTGCAGAACCAGCTCGCCGCACTGCGCCTCGTGCCGGGCACACAGGCCGATACCCCGGGCTTCCTCGACGCCACGGGCTGAAACTTCTCATGAGAAGCCTCTAACGCTTCTGCAGCACCGGCCGATAGAGGACTCCGAGCACGGATTGCTCACAGATCGGCCACGGATCGGCCGCCCCGCTCTCGACAGAAACGTCACCCGTGGCAGATTCCGTGACCCTCACCGCGCTGACGAGCGCGCTCGACGCGTTGTCACTGCGCCAGCGTGCGATCGCCGACAACATCGCCAACGTCAACACCCCGGGCTACCACGCCAAGCGGGTGCAGTTCGAAGACGCCCTGCGGGCCTCGGTCGCCGAGGGCTCGGGTGCCGCGACCGCCACCGTCGGCGAGTCGCTCGAGCCGACGCGGCTCGACGGGAACAACGTCAACCTCGACACCGAGACGCTCTCCAGCATCGACACGATGCTGCGCTACCAGTTCGCCACCCAGGCGGTGAACGGGTCGTTCTCGTCGATCCGCACGGCGCTGAGGACATCATGACGTTCGACGCCATCGGCATCGCCGGCACCGGGCTCACCGTCCACCGCAAGTGGCTCGACGCCGTCAGCGACAACATCGCCAACATCAACACCGCGGTCGCGCCCGGCGACGACGCGTTCCGCGAGCGCTATGTCGCGGTGCAGACGAGCGACGAGTCGCCCGGGGTGTACGTCTCCGGCATCGAGCTCGGCGACCCGGAGGGGCGCCTCGCCTACCAGCCCGACCACCCTCTCGCCGACGCCGACGGCTACGTCCGATACCCCGACATCGACCTCGGCGACCAGATGAGCCAGCTCATCCTCGCCCAGCGCGGCTACCAGGCCAGCGCCGCCGTCGTCGACCGCGCACGCAACACCTACGAATCCGCTCTGCAGATCGGACGCAGCTCATGACCGCGATCTCCGCCATCGGCGCCGTCACCGGCCTCAGCGCGACGCCCGATCCTGTGACCGCCCCCGCGGCCAGTGCGGGCGACGGCTCCGGCTTCGCGACCCACCTCGGCGGAGCCGTCGACGAGCTCAGCGCACTGCAGAACACCTCCGACCAGCTCAAGGTCGCCGCCGTGACCGGCGACCTGAACGACATCCACTCGGCGATGATCGCGTCGACCCGGGCCTCCGTGACCCTCGAGCTCGTCGCCGCCGTCCGCAACAAGGGCGTCGACGCGTTCAACGAGATCATGCGGATGCAGGCCTGATGCCCCCCGCCGTCACCAGCGCGTTCCGGCGCATCGGGAGCACCATCGCGGGCTTCTCGATCGCGCAGCGCACGATCGCGATCATCGGCGTCGCGGTGCTCGTGCTGGGCGCCGTGGCGCTCGGCAGCTGGCTGACCCGGCCGACGTACACACCGCTGTTCACGAGCCTCAGCGCGTCCGACGCGAACGCCATCGTCGAGCAGCTGCGGTCGGCGGGAGTGTCGTACGAGCTCGCCGACGGCGGGGCGACGGTGCTGGTGCCCGAGAAGGACGTCTACGACCAGCGGCTGGCCGCGGCATCCGCCGGTCTTCCCAGCGCGAGCCCCGGCGGGTACACCCTCCTCGACGACATGGGGGTGACGACCTCCGAGTTCCAGCAATCCGTCACCTACAAGCGTGCGATCGAGGGCGAGCTCGCCCGCACGATCGGCTCGCTCGAGGGCATCAGCGCCGCATCCGTGCACCTCGCGATCCCCGAGGAGAGCGTCTTCGTCTCCGAGAAGGTCGACCCGACGGCCTCCGTGTTCGTCGAGACGAAGACCGGCGTCACCCTCAGCCCCCGTCAGGTCGAGGCGATCGTGCACCTCGCCTCGTCTGCCGTCAGCGGCCTGAAGCCCGAGAACGTCTCGGTCGTCGACCAGAAGGGCCAGACGCTGTCGGCGGCGGGGGCGGATGCGTCGACCGGCGCCGATCAGGCGGCCGGCGACTACGAGCAGCGGGTGACCGCGAACGTGCAGCGCCTCCTCGACAGCGTCGTGGGGGCCGGTCACGCCACCGTGACGGTCGCCGCCGAGATCGACAGGTCGACGAGCCAGCGCCAGGCCGAGACCTACACCCCGGCGACCGGCACGCCCCCGTCGAGCGAGCACACGAAGACGAACTCCTCCTCCGGCAGCGGGAACGGCGCGGGAGTGCTCGGGCCCGACAACATCGCCGTCCCCTCCGACGGCGCCGACGGCACGACGCAGTCGTCGGAGATCACGCGCAACAACGTCGTGAACAAGAGCGTCGAGACCACGAACACGCCGGCCGGGTCGGTGAAGCGGCAGTCGGTCTCGGTCGCGATCGACTCCGCCGCGGCCGGCTCGCTCGATGTCGCACAGCTGCGCTCGCTCGTCACGACCGCTGCAGGGATCGACACCGCGCGCGGCGACGCCGTGACGGTGGACGTCGTGGAGTTCAACGCCACGGGCGCCGACAACGCCCGGGCCGCGCTGCAGGCGGCGAAGGACGAGGCGGAGGCAGAGCGGCAGGCGGCGCTCCTGCGCTCGCTCATCATCGCGGCCGCGATCGCCGTCCCGCTCCTGGTCGTGATCATCGCGCTCATCGTGCGGCGCCGCCGACGCCGTGAAGCCGACGCCGAGCCGGAGTACGTGTCGCTTCTCGACGACAGCCCGCGGTCGCTGCTGGCCACCGCGCCGGCAGCGACGTCGCCCACGGTGTCGACGGCGATCCTGCCGAAGGAGCCGGAGCCGGAGCCCGAGCCGGTCCAGCTCACCATCGAGGAGCCGGAGCACCCCGAGCAGCTGAGCCTGGAGTACCGCCGGGCCGAGCTCGACTCCTTCAGCCGGCAGGACCCGCGGCGCACCGCCGAGCTGCTGCGCGGCCTCATCGACGTGAGGCAGGACGCATGACCGCGCTGACCGGGCGGCAGACCGCCGCCGTCGTGCTCATGAATCTCGAACGCCCGCTCGCGATCGAGGTCATGAAGCACCTCACCGAGCAGGAGGCCGAGGCGATCACGGCCGAGATCATCGCAATGCGTGACGTCGATGCGGCGACCACCGCGCGCGCGCTCGGCGACTTCCATCGCCTCACGAACGGGCACCTGCCGCCCGCCCGCGGGGGGCGGGATGTCGCCGTCGGGCTGCTCGAGGCGTCGTTCGGAGCGGAGCGCGCCGCCGATCTGCTCAGCCGCGCGAGCGTCTCCCGCTCGAGCACCTCGTTCGACTTCCTGAACGCGGCGTCGCCGACGCAGATCGCCGCCCTTCTCGACGGCGAGCTGCCGCAGACGTCGGCGCTCGTGCTCGCGCACCTCCCGGCCGAACAGGCGTCGGCCGTGCTCGCGGCGCTGCCGGAGCCCGCCCGCACCGACGTCGCCCAGTCGATCGCGACGATGCAGACCGCGACGCAGGAGGCCATCTCGATCGTGAGCGAGACGCTGCGCGCCCGCACCGGCGTGCTGGCGGCCCGGGAGACGCCGGAGACGCTCGGCGGCGTCGCACCGCTCGTCGAGATCATCAACCGCTCCGATGCGACCGTGGAGAAGGAGCTGCTGTCGAGCATCGAAGACCGTGACAGCGCGCTGGCCGAGGCCATCCGCTCCCGCATGTTCACGTTCGCCGACATCGTCAAGCTCGAGGACCGCGACACCCAGCGCGTGCTGCGCGGCATCGACCTGCGCGCGCTCGCGCTGGCCCTGAAGGGCGCGAACTCGGCGATCGCCGACGTCATCCGTCGCAACGTCTCCGAGCGCAACCGGGAGGCGCTCGACGAGGAGACGCGCACGCTCGGACCGGTGCGCATGTCGCAGGTCGAGGAGGCGCGCGCCGAGATCGTCCGGACGATCCGCGCGCTCGAGGCGGCCGGCGAGGTCTCGGTACGCCGTACGGACGAGGACGAGTATGTCTACTGACGCCTTCGTGCACGCGGCCTTCCCGCGCTTCGGCAGCACCGGCGCCGAGGAGATCCGCGAGCGTGCGCGACGGCACGGCTACGCCCAGGGCCACACCGAGGGGATGCGGGCAGCCGCCGCGGAGTCGGCTGCCCGAGAGGCGCGCGCCGAGGCGCAGCGGGCGATGGATGCGGCGGAGCAGGCGCGGCGCATCGACGAGGCAGTCGCGGCGCTGCACCGTGCGGCTGCGGCGCTCGACGCTCACGCGCACGCCCTGACGGCCGCCGCCCAGGAGCGGGTCGAAGGTCTCGCCGTCGAGCTCGCCGAGCTCCTCGTCGCGGGCGAGCTGCGGGGCGACGAGTCTGCGGCGATGGTCACTGCGCGACGCATCCTGTCGGTGACGGATGCCGGCGACGCGCGCACCGTGCGCGTGCACCCCGCCGTCATCCGGTCGCTTCCCGCCGGGGACCTGCCGGATCGGATCGAGTTCGTCGCCGACGACACCCTCGCTCCCGGAGACGCGGTCGTCGAGCTGCCCGACGGATTCATCGACGCCCGGCTGGACGCCGCACTCGACCGGGCACGCCGCGCCATCGCCGGGGAGGCGTCATGAGCGGGTGGAGCGCCGTGCTCGACGCGGCGGCGCCCGAGCGCGTCGGGGTCGTCGCCCGCGTGCGGGGCCTGAGCGTCGACGTGGCCGGACTCGAAGGCGCCGTGGGCGACCTCGTCGACCTCGAGGGCTGCGGTCGCGCCGAGATCGTGTCCGTCGAGCCCGACGGGCTGTGCTGCATGCCGCTCGCCCCGGTCGCCGGTCTCACCGCCGGCACCCCGGTGCGGACGACCGGCGGTCCCTTGCGGGTTCCGATCGGCCCCGGGCTCCTCGGGCGCGTCATCGACGGACTGGGCCGGCCGCTCGACGGGAAGGGCCCTGTCGCCTCTCCGCGCGTGAGCCTCGCGCACGAGCCGCCGCCGGCCATGCAGCGTCAGCGCATCAGCTCGCCGCTGCCGCTCGGAGTGCGCGTGCTCGACACGCTGACGACCGTCGGCCGGGGGCAGCGGCTGGGCCTGTTCGCGGGCTCCGGCGTCGGCAAGTCGTCGCTGCTCTCGATGATCGCGCGGGGGACGGATGCCGAGGCCACCGTGATCGCGCTCGTCGGCGAGCGCGGGCGTGAGGTGCGGGAGTTCATCGAAGACGACCTCGGGGCGGCGGGGCTCGCCCGGTCGGTGGTCGTGGTCTCGACGTCGGACCAGCCCGCGATGGCCCGGATGCGGGCGGCGTTCACCGCCACGCGCATCGCCGAATCGTTCCGTGACGACGGCCTGCACGCCGTGCTCATGATGGACTCGCTGACCCGCGTCGCGATGGCGCAGCGCGAGATCGGACTGTCGGCCGGCGAACCGCCCGCCACACGCGGGTACCCGCCGTCGACCTTCTCGGTGCTCGCGAGCCTGCTCGAACGGGCCGGGACCGACAGCGACGGCTCGGTCACCGGCATCTACACGGTGCTCGTCGATGGCGACGACCACAATGAGCCGATCGCCGACGCGGTGCGCTCGATCCTCGACGGCCACGTCGTGCTCGACCGTGCCCTCGCGCTGGCGGGGCACCACCCGGCGATCGACGTGCTGGGATCGATCTCGCGCGTGGCGGGGAAGATCACGACTCCCGATCAGCGTGCGCTCGCGACGGCGCTGCGCTCCGTCATGGCGGCTCGCCGCGAAGCCAACGACCTGATCGACATCGGCGCCTACCGGGCGGGCGCGAACCCCCGGGTCGACGCGGCCGTCGCCAACGAGCGCGAGATCACCGCGTTCCTCACTCAGCCCCTCGACGAGGTCTCGGCACCCGCCGAGGCGTGGCAGCGTCTCGCCGCCCTCGTCGCGAACTTCGGAGGTGCCGCATGACACGCATGTTCTCGCTCGCGGGGCTGCTGCGGGTGCGACAGGTGCAGGAGCGCGCCGCAGCGCAGCGCCTGGCCCGTGCCACCGTCGAGGCGAATCAGACCGCCGCACGCGAGCAGCGTCTGCGGCGCGCGCTCGGCGGCTCCGACGACGATCCGCGCGATGCGCGTTCGCTCGCCGCCCTCGCCGCATCACGTGCGGCGGGTCGCAGCCTGCTGGCCGACCTGACGGCGCTGCAGACCCTGCAGCAGGAGGGCGTCGCCAGCGCACGGGCGGAGCACCACGAGGCGCGGCGTGAGACGAAGGGGCTCACGAAGCTCGCCGACGCGCACGAGCGGCGCTGGCTGGCCGAGCAGCTGCGGGCCGAGCAGATCGAGCTCGACGAGATCGCCGGCCGGCGGGCGGTGCGGTCGGGGGGAGAGGAATGAACCTCGCCGGCATCCTTCCCACACCGGCGTCCGCCGACGCCATGCCCGGCCGTGCGCCCGGCAAGATCGGATCGGCCGCAGCCTTCAGCAGCGCGGTGGCGACCGCCCTCGGCACCCTGGAGTCTCAGGCGCCGTTCGCCGCGCTCACCGGCGACGCCCCTCGTCAGGGTGCGGCGGATGCGTCGGCCGCCGATTCCGCTCCCGACGGCGGAGCAGCGGATGCCGGGCCCGCGGCACCCGTCCTCACAACGACGCCGCTCGGCGCGGAGGGGCTCCTGGCCGGAGCGACCTTCGGCATCGTGCCGACGGCGCCCGGCTCGGCCGACACGGGCGACGCCGCGGATGACGGGGCTGCGGGCGACGCTGCGCTGCCGGCGAGCGGCGCGCCTGCCGTGTCGGAAGCGACCGGCGACGTCGCGGCGACCGCCGGGAGCGTCCCCGCCGCGCCGACAGCGGCAGACGAGCTGGCCGCGACCGCGGTGGCGCTGACGTCCCCGGAGGGCGAGCGCGTGCCGGGAAGCGGCCAGGCAGGCTCGCCCGCGACTGGTGCCGACCTCGCCGCTTCTCCCGGCGCCGCCGTCGCGGGCGGCTCGGCGGCTCACGCGACCGTGGACGGCTCCGCCGCATCCGCCGTCCGCTCCGCTGCCGGCGCGTTCCCGGTTCCGGCGACCGTGGTCATGGCGGCAGCTGCTCCCACCCCGACTCCGGCCCCTCCCGCCGACGCGCAGCCTTCGGCATCCGTCGACGCGACCCTCTCCGCCTCGCGCCTGACATCGGCGGCGCCGGCGACCGGGGCATCCCGGTCCCCCTCCTCGGCTGCGGCATCCTCCGACGCCGGTGCCGCTCCGGCCGCGCCGGTCGCCGTCCCGCCCGCTCAGCAGCCGGCCGCCACCGCACCCGTCTCCGCTCCCGCGGCCGCACAGCCGATGCCGCGGCAGGTGCTGCTCCCGCAGGTGTCCGGCCCCGTCCTGTCGATCGCCGCTGCCGGCGACGGCGACCACAGCGTGACGCTCACCGTGACGCCGGAGAACCTCGGCCCGGTCACCGTCCGCGCCCACATCCAGGGCGCCGCGATCCACATCGAGCTGCACGCGCCCTCCGACGCGGGGCGGGATGCGCTGCGCGCGATCCTCGTCGACCTGCGCCGCGACCTCGCCGCGGCGGCACCCCAGTCGTCGCTGTCGGTCGCCACCGGCGATGCCGGCGCCGGGAACCCGAACTCCGCCGGACCGGGCTCGGGAGGACCGGGCTCGAACGGGTCCGGCGCGAACGGCACGGGGTCGGACGGCACGGCCGCGCACGGTTCCGGCGCGGGCCCGAACGCGTCCGATTCGGGCCGTGGCCAACCGGCCCGCGGTCCGTACCCCACCTCCATCGGCCGGCTCATCACGTCCGCCCAGGGCGGGCTCGACATCCTCGCCTGACTCGCACCCCGACTGAAAGGAACAGTGCAATGACAGCAGTCGCCCCCATCGCCGCCACCGGCGGCCTGCAGACCGGGACCACCGTCGATCCCGCCGCACGCAAGCTGACCCTCGACTCCGAGGTGTTCCTGAAGCTGCTGGTGACCCAGCTCGCCAACCAGGATCCGAGCTCGCCGATGAACACGAACGAGATGATCGGCCAGACGACGCAGCTCGCGTCGATGGAGCAGCTCACCGCGCTCTCGTCGACGACCACCGAGAGCTTCGCGCTCAGCATGCGTCAGACCGCCGCGAACCTCCTCGGTACGACGGCGAGCTACGTCGACGCCGACGGCGCCGAGCAGACCGGCACCGTCACCGCAGTCTCGTTCGCCGGCGGCATCCCCACCATCACCGTCGACGGCGCATCCGTTCCGCTGACCTCCATCAGTGGCCTGACCGCCGCATCCTGAACCCTTCGAAAGGCACCGCAATGCTCCGTTCTCTCTACTCCGGCATCTCCGGGCTCCGTTCGCACCAGACGATGCTCGACGTGACCGGCAACAACATCGCCAACGTCAACACGCCGGGCTTCAAGGCCTCGGCCGTGCAGTTCCAGGACTCGCTGTCGCAGCTCGTGAAGAACTCCACGCTGCCGCAGCAGAACGCCGGCGGATCGAACCCCGCCCAGGTCGGTCTCGGCGTGCAGGTCGCAGGGATCACGACGAACTTCGCGCAGGGCTCGGCGCAGACCACGGGCGTGCCGACCGACCTGATGATCTCGGGCGACGGCTTCTTCGTCGTGCGCTCGGGCGGTCAGAACCTCTACACGCGCAACGGCGGCTTCTCGTTCGACGCCAACGCACGGCTCGTCAACGGCGACGGCGCGCTCGTGCAGGGCTGGACCGCGCAGAACGGCGTCATCAGCCCCGGGCAGGGCATCGGCAACATCACGCTGCCGGTCGACGCGACGCTGCCGGCGACCGCGACGACCACGGCGAAGGTCACCGGCAACCTCCCGTCGGACGCTGCGGCCGACGAGAGCATCGTGCGCGACGTCAAGGTGTACGACGCGAACGGCGAGTCGAGCATGCTGCGGCTGACGTTCACCCGCACCGCCGGCGGGTGGGATGTCGCGGACGACGCCGGTGTGAGCACCTCGCTCACGTTCACGGCCGGAAAGCAGAACGGCGCGGGCTCGATCACGTCGGGCGGCATCGCGGTCGACCTGTCCGGGATCACCGGCTACGCCGACATCAAGACGGTCGAGTTCACCGGCCAGAACGGCGAGCCGGCCGGCACGCTGTCGTCGTACGCGCTGTCGGACGACGGGAGCCTGGTCGGCACGTTCAGCAACGGCAAGACGCAGGTGCTCGCGCGTGTCGCGGTGGCGGGGTTCACGAACCCCGGCGGCCTCGAGAAGGCCGGTTCATCGGCATACCGGCCGAGCGTGAACTCGGGCGATGCGCGGATCGGCACCGCAGGCTCCGACGGCCTCGGCGGCATCGTGAGCGGAAAGCTCGAGATGTCGAACGTCGACCTCTCTCAGGAGTTCACGAACCTCATCGTCGCGCAGCGCGGGTTCCAGGCGAATGCACGCATCATCACGACGAGCGACGAGGTGCTGCAGGAGCTCACGAACCTCAAGCGCTGACGCATCAGGACGTGTCGTCGGCGGTGGCGATCCGCTCACTGCCGACGACACGCCCGACGCTGTCACGCGTCGTCGCGCTCGACGATGTTCTTCAATCACGAGGAACTCGACGTCGTTCTTCAACCACGAGGAACTCGACGTCCTTCACCGCGCCAATACGCTCTTGCCTGTGCGCCGCTTGATTCCCCTGACCACCCTCGTCAGCGCCTTCGCCCTCACTGCGTGCGCTCCGCAGCCAATAAGCGAAACGGCATTTCTCGATCAAGCTCACCGGATGGCGTCCTGGGAGGGCGTGGACGACTCAACGATCGTCGCTTCCGCCCGGTCGATCTGCGACACGTTGGCGTTGCAAGTCGGGCATGATTCCCGTACGTCGGTCGTCCGCCTGTACGTGTCTGGCACCGTTGACGACGAAGTATCTGAAGCCGAAGAAGAGGTATGGCTGCATCTCGCGGTCGCTCGGTTCTGCCCGGACATGACTTTCGATTGAACGGGGCGCACGAGGGACGCTCGGATCGCTCACTGAAAGACCGCAGCCAACCAGGGGCGACTTCCACCGGTTCCTCCACAGGCGGCGGGCCAGGGAGGTTATCCACAGAAAACGTCGCTGATCAGCCATTCCAGGCTCTGTCAATGTCGGAGGTGGGCGGCATCATGGGAGTATGAACACGACACCGGCAGACCTGATCGAGGCGCTCAGCCGTCTCGACGACCTGCTGGATCACGACGTGCGACACATCCTCGACGAGGACACCGCACGCCGGATGACCGACGAGGAACTGGCGACCTTCACTAGAGTCACCGAGTCGCTCGGACGACGCGTGGACGCGCTGCGGGTCACCGCGGCCGGTGAGATCGACGACCGGTCCCGCCCCGAACTCGGCGACGAACGCCTCTCCGCCCGCGCCGGATGCGTGAACGCGGTCGACCTGCTGTGCCGGCTCACCGGAATCGCCGGCACCACCGCACGCGCCCGCATCCACCACGCACACGCCATCACCACCCGCGCGACACTCTCGGGTGAGCCGCTTCCTGCCCGATTCCCGGCCGTGCGCGACGCACTCAGCGACGGTGCCATCGGAGCCGACAGCATCACCGCGATCGTCAGCGCCTTGGCCCCCATCGCCGACCGGTGCGACCCGACCCACCTGGCCGCCGCGGAACAGGAACTGGTCGCCGCCGCGATCGGCGCCTCCCCCGACGGTGCCCCCGCCTGCTCCGCGGATGACACCCGCACCCAAGCGAAAGTGTGGACCCTGGTCCTGGACCCGGACGGCGCCCTCCCCGACGACGAACGGGCCCTGCGCCGTCGCGGGTTCCGGCTCGGCAGGGAGCACGACGGCACAGTCCCGATCACCGGGAACCTGCTCCCCGAGGTTGCCGCCCAGTTTCAACGCCTCGCCGACGCACACCTCAACCCCCGCGTCGAAGACCGCACCACCGACCCCGGCGTCCACTTCCGAACCACACCCGCCGACGGCGTCGCAGACACTGGTGACAACGGCACCGGGAACCGAGGTGGGGACGCCAGCGCGGACGGTGAGTTGGAGGAGCCGCGGGACACCCGCACCCACGAGCAGAAACTGCACGACGTGCTCGCCACCATCCTCGGCGTCGCCGCGCGCTCCACCGAAAGCCCCACCCTCGGCGGACTACCCCCCACCCTGCTAGTCACCATCACCGCCGACGAACTCAACCGCGACGACGGGATCGGGTTCATCGACGGCACCGACACCACCGTCCCCGCCCACGTCGCCCGGCAGATCGCCTGCTGCGGCGGCATCCAACGCCTCATCTTCAACGACCAAGGCCGGATCATCGAACTCGGCACCCCCAATCGCGGCTTCACCGGCCAACAACGCCGCGCCATCACCGCCCGCGACGGATCCTGCATCATCCCCGGCTGCCACACCCCCGCCGCCTGGTGCGAACTCCACCACGTCGACGAATACGCGCGCGGCGGACCCACCCACGTCGACAACGGCGTCCCCCTCTGCTGGTGGCACCACCGCACCATCGACACCAGCGGATGGCAAATCCACATGAACGACGGCATCCCCCACGTCCGAGCCCCCGCCACCATCGACCCCACCCGACAATGGCGCCCCACCCCCGGATCACTCCACCGCGCCCGCAACACCCTCCGAAAACAACTCACCGGATAAGGCGAGGAACGAGCCACGAGCCGCCGAGTGCAGTCAGAGAGCAGACCACCGGCCGACGCAACCCCGTGTCGCCACGGCCGATGTGCTCGTACGGTACTGCCATGGACGCCGCGCAGAGCACGCACAGGATCCTGATCATCGCGACGAACGCCGACCGGTTCGAGAAGGTCGGGTTCCGCACCGGGCTGTGGCTGAGCGAACTCACCCACTTCTGGGACGTCGCCGCGGATGCCGGATTCACACTCGAGATCGCCAGTCCCGCCGGCGGAACGATTCCGCTGGACCCGGAGAGCCTCATGCTCACCCAGATGAGCGACGCGGTGGGGGTCAAGGGAAGGCTGGCCCGCCACTACAAGGACCCCGAGTTCATGCGGCTGCTCGACGACACCCCCGCCGTCGCCGACATCGACCCGGCCCGGTATGACGCGATCTACCTCACCGGCGGTCACGGCGTCATGTTCGACTTCCCCGCCTCTGCCTCGCTCGCTGACCTGATCGCCCAGTTCTCCGAGACAGGCAAGATCGTCTCCGCCGTCTGCCACGGTCCATGCGGCCTGCTGGACGTGCGGTTGAGCACCGGCCGACACCTGATCGACGGCAAGCACGTGACCGGATTCTCCTGGGCAGAAGAGATCGCCGCCAAACGATCCGACGCCGTTCCGTTCTCTCTGGAGGACGAATTGCGGGGGCGCGGCGCGTCCTACAGCAAGGCGAAGGTCCCGTTCCTCTCGCACGTCGTGACGGACGGTCGGCTCATCACCGGACAGAATCCCCGGAGTGCGCCGGACGTGGCCGAGGCCGTGGTGAAGGCGTTGCACGTCGGACACGCCTAACCATCCGCATCCGACTGCCGAAAGTCATCGGTGACGGTCCAGGAGGGACCGCCCGCTGCCGCCCTCACGGGTGGCGCACAATGTCCAGGATGGAAGACCGATGATCGTCGTCACCCGCTTGAACCGTACCCGGTTCGCAGTGAATCCCGACCTGATCGAGCGCATTCAAGAGCGCCCCGACACCACGATCACCATGGTCGACGGAAACGCGTTCGTCGTCATCGAATCGATGGACGAGGTCATCGCACAGATCACCGGTTTCCGCGCCCGCGTGCTCGCGACCGCCGCCGCGCTCCCCGCCCCCGACACCGCGACGGGGACGTTCTGATGGACATCGCGTTCCTCCTCGGCATCGCCATCGCGTTCGGCTCGCTGCTGGCGATGATCGGCATCGAGGGCGGCTCGGTCACGGCGCTCCTCCTGCCCGCGCCGATGGTGCTCGTGTTCGGCGCGACGATCGCCGTCGGCATCGCGAGCGGCACGATGCGCGACGCGATCTTCGCCCTCAAGTCCCTGCCGCGCGCGTTCAAGGGCGACAAGCGCACGGCCGAGACCCTGATCGACACCGTCGTCGGCTACGCCGAGAAGGCGCGCACCGAGGGCCTCCTCGCCCTCGAGCAGGGCGTCGCCGACGAGAGCGACCCCTTCCTGCGCAAGGCGCTGCAGAGCATCGCCGACGGAACGGATGCCGATGACCTGCGCACCGTGATGGAAGACGAGATCGCCTCCACCGCCGCTCGCAACCGCACCGCGTCGCAGTTCTACATGACCCTCGGCGGCTTCGCCCCCACCGTCGGCATCATCGGCACCGTCGTCTCGCTCACCCACGTGCTCGAGAACCTCGACAACCCCGACACGCTCGGCCCGATGATCGCCGCCGCCTTCGTCGCCACCCTCTGGGGCCTGCTGTCGGCGAACTTCATCTGGCTGCCGATCGGCGGCCGGCTGCGCCGCCTGGGCGAGCTGGAGCTCGACCGGATGACGCTCCTGACCGAGGGGATGCTGGCCGTGCAGGCCGGTTCGCCGCCGCACTTCGTCGCCGAGCGACTCGGGGCCCTCGTTCCCGGCGGCATCACCCCGCCATCGTCCCGCGGCGCCGCAGCCGAGGCGCCGCGCGAACCGGTCGCCGTCTCATGAGCGGGCGCAGACGGCGCCAGCTGGCACATGAAGACGGTGCCCACGCCGACGAGCGCTGGATGGCGTCGTACCTCGACATGATCACCGTGCTCATGTGCATGTTCATCGTGCTGTTCGCGATGTCCACCGTCGACAAGGACAAGTTCCAGGCACTCAGCGCCTCCCTCGCCACCGGATTCGGGCAGCAGCGCACACAGACCGTCGACGCGTCCCAGGGCGTGATCGTCCCCAAGGAGCTGCTCGAGGAGCACGGCGAAGGCTTCGCCGACACGGTGCTCGCCGCCGCACACGAGGAGTTCGACGAGCTGTCGGCCCTGCGCGACAAGATGCGCAGTGCCCTCGCCGCGCAGGGTCTCGAGCGCACCGCAACGTTCACGATCGACGACCGGGGGCTGACGATCGGCCTCGTCAGCGCCGAGACCTTCTTCGCGACGAACAGCACGCGGCTCAGCGCCAAGGCCGTGAAGGTGCTCGGCGTCCTCGGCGGCGTTCTCGCCGAGGTGAAGAAAGAGATCTCGGTCGAAGGCCACGCCGACGAGCGCTCCGCCGCCGCGCCGTTCGCGACGAACTGGGAGCTGTCGTCGGGGCGGTCGACCCAGGTGCTCCGCTACCTCGTCGAAGCCCGCGGAGTGGACGGCACCCGCATCAAGTCGGTGGGATTCGGCGACCGGCATCCCATCGCGAAGGGCACGAGTCCCGCCGATCTGGCGCAGAATCGGCGCGTCGACATCGTCGTGCTCTCCGATGCGGACGAGCAGGTGCGGCACATGCTGAGCGAACTGCAGGAGGCCTACCCGGAATCCTGATCAGCCGCATCCCTTACGCCTCGACGGCACCGCCCGATAGTCGGGATCGTGCTGATCGAAACCGGCGCGCCGCTGGGCGCACCCTCAGACGCCCCGGGGGGCGCGTCCGAGGGCGTGCTCAGCGCGCCCTCCACGGTCGAGGTCTACGACTTCGGCCGGCCGGCGACACTGCCGCGAGAGAACACCCGAGTGCTCGAAGCCGCCTTCGAGCAGTTCTCGCGGCAGTGGTCGTCGCTGCTGTCGGCGAAGATCCGCACCCGCACGCACGTCACTGTCGACCTCGTGACGATGCAGACCTACGACGAATACGCGTCGTCGCTTCCGGCGACGACCGCGATGGTGGTGTGCGCACTCCCCGACACGGATGAGCGCGTCGTCGTGCAGTTCCCGCTCGACGCCGCCCTCACGTGGATCGTGCAGATGGTCGGGGGCACCGCCCTCCCCACCGAGGAGCGCCCGTTCACGCCCATCGAGCTGGCACTGCTGCGATCCGTCATGACCGAGACGATCGATCACCTCAGCACCGCCCTCGTCGACGCACTCCCGTCGGGGCTGTCGTACTTCGGAATCCAGTACAACTCGCAGTTCGCGCAGGTCGCGAACGCCGGCGACCCGGTGATCGTCGCGACGTTCACCATGCGTCTCGCCGACCGGATCGTCCCGGCCACCGTGATGCTGCCGGCAGCCGTCGTGCTCGCCCGCTTCTCGGGGCACGCCGTCGAAGACCACACCATGACACCCGACCGCATGCGCCGGCAGGTGGAGGCATCGCCGATCGATCTCGCACTGCGCCTCGTGCCGCGGCCGATCAGCTCCGACGAGGTGCTCAACCTGTCCGTCGGCGACCTCGTCTCGTTCCCGCACTCCGTCGACCGCCCGATCGACCTCGTCGCGGGCGAACTCGCCGTGGCGAGCGCTGCCGTCGGCACCAACGGCGCACGGCTCGCCTGCGTCATCACCGAGACATCCCTCGATCCCGCACCAGGCAAGGAGCCCGCGTGACCAGAACACCCTTCGAATCGGCCGCCGCCGCCGCATTCGCCGCGAGACTTCCCACGGCGTCGCCGGTCACCCCCGTCGGCTCTCAAGCCTCGGGCGACACCGGCGAGGCCGTCGTCGCATCCTTCGTCGGCGAGGCGAGTGCGAACCTCGCGGTCCAGCTGCTCGACCCGACCGCCCTCATCGACGGGCTCGTCGACGCGCCGCTCACCGACCGCCTGCGCGAATCGCTCGATCAGGCGGCAGGAGCGCTCGGCGCCGGAGTGCTCGGCGAGGTGACGATCGACGACGCGTCGCCGATCTTCTCCGACCCGCACGCCCAGGTCTTCGACCTGCAGGATGCCGACGGCCGCACGATCGGCCGCTTCGCGATCCGGATCACCCGCACCCCCGACGGCGACGCCACTCCCACGCTCCGCCTGCGCCGGATCGCGGGCGTGCAGATGGACCTCACCGTCGAGATCGGCCGCACCCGGATGGCCGTGCGCGACGTCCTCGGTCTCGAGCCCGGCAGCATCGTCGAGCTCGACCGCTCGGCCGGCGCACCCGCCGACATCAAGCTCAACGGTCGCGTCATCGCGCACGGCGAGGTCGTCGTCGTCGACCGCGACTACGCAGTGCGGATCACCCGCATCCTCGAGAACGCCGAGGCCTGAGCTGGACGATCTGCTCCTCGCCCTGCGCGTCGTCGTCTCCCTGGCGGCGGTGCTCGGCGCGCTCTGGTGGCTGCGACGCCGGCTCACGCGCGGCTCGCGGCGGCAGCGCGAGGCGCAGCCGGTCACGGTCGTGGCGCGCCAGGCACTGGGCTCGAAGGCGCAGCTCGTGATCGTGCAGACCGACGATGCGCGCTATGTGCTCGCCGTCACCGAGCGGGCGGTGAACGTCGTGGACCGGCTGCCGGTCGCGCGTGCGGAGTCGTTCGAGAACGTGCTCGCATCGTCTGCGGCCGCAGCGCCGACGGACGCGTTCGCGTCCTCCCCGGCCGCGGCGCCGACCGACACGCGCGCGGGAGCGGCCGCGGTGCTCGCGGACGTGCTCGCTGCCGCGCCCACGCGCCGCGCCTCTCAGGCAGGCGCGCCCGCCGACCAAGCCGTCCCGACACAGCGGCTGCGCAGCCGGCGGCGCAACGACCCGCTCGCCGGCTCGATCCTGTCGCCCGCCACGTGGCGACAGACCGCCGACGCCCTCCGTCGTACGCCATGACCACGCCATCGGTCGTCGCCCGCGGTCGCCTCGCGCGCACGACGACACTGGTCGGCTGCGCCCTCGCGATGGCCGTCGTCCTGGTGCTGATCGGCGCGGCGACCGCCCACGCGGCTCCGGTCGAGCCCACTCCCCCGGTCACCCCGTCGCCGGCTCCCGG
The DNA here is from genome assembly GCF_058349865.2 of Microbacterium altimontanum. NCBI lineage: Bacteria > Bacillati > Actinomycetota > Actinomycetes > Micrococcales > Microbacteriaceae > Microbacterium > Microbacterium altimontanum. The sequence goes on from NZ_JBYRJB020000013.1 coordinate 24,516, forward strand.
AGGCGGAATCACGATCGACATCGACGGACCCGACGGCGCACCCTCGGCATCCGTTCTCACCCTGCTCGGCATCACGCTGCTGTCGGTGGCCCCGGCACTGCTGCTCATGATGTCGGCGTTCACGAAGATCTTCGTCGTGCTCGCCATGACCCGCAACGCCCTGTCGCTGCCGTCGATCCCGCCCAACCAGGTGATCGCCGGCCTCGCCCTGTTCCTCTCGCTGTTCATCATGTGGCCGGTGCTGACCGAGATCAACACCGTCGCCGTGCAGCCCTACATCGACGGCTCGATCTCGTTCACCCAGGCCATCGACGTCGGCCAGGTGCCGCTGCGCGACTGGATGCTCTCGTTCACCCGCGAGCAGGATCTCGCGCTGCTCTCGCGCATCGCCGGTGTGGACAACCCGGCCGACCCGCAGAGCGTGCCGATGTACACGCTGATCCCCGCATTCATGCTCTCCGAGCTGCGAGCGGCGTTCATCATCGGATTCGTCATCTTCGTGCCGTTCCTCGTCATCGACATCGTCGTCGCCGCCGCCCTCATGTCGATGGGCATGATGATGCTGCCGCCGGTGATGATCTCCCTGCCGTTCAAGATCCTGCTGTTCATCCTGGTCGACGGATGGGGACTCATCCTGCGCACGCTGCTGCAGAGCTACGGAGGTGCCGGATGACCCCGGAGGCAGCTCTCGACATCGGCGCGCAGGGGCTCATCATCGCCGCCAAGCTGGCGGCGCCCCTCCTCGTGACCGCGCTCGTCGTCGGCTTCGCGATCTCGCTCCTGCAGTCGATCACCCAGGTGCAGGAGGTCACCCTCTCGTTCGTGCCGAAGGCGATCGCGGTCGGCATCGCTCTCCTCGTGGCGGGCAACTGGATGATCGCGGAGATCATCTCCTTCACGAACGACATGTTCGAACGCATCCCGATGCTGCTGCAGACGGGATGACATGGAAATCCCGATCGACTTCGCCTGGCTCGAGGCGACGGCCCTGGTCGCCGTCCGCATCACCGCGTTCCTGTTCATCGCGCCGCCGTTCTCGTACGGCGCGATCCCGATGCGCATCAAGGCGATGCTCGGGATCGGGCTGTCGCTCGCTGTCAGCGGAGCCGTCGCGCCCGGCTACGAGAACCTCGCTACCGGGCCGTTCTTCGGCGCGCTCGTGCTGCAGCTGCTCGTCGGCTCACTGCTGGGGTTCTTCGTGATGGTGTGCTTCTCCGCCGTGCAGGCGGCCGGCAGCCTCATCGACGTGTTCGGCGGATTCCAGCTCGCGCAGGCGTTCGACCCGTACTCGCTGGTCAACGGCGCGCAGTTCACCCGGCTGTTCCAGATGACGGCGCTCGTGCTGCTGTTCGGCTCGGGCGGCTACCAGCTCATCATCGCCGGCATCGCGCGCAGCTTCAGCGCGGTGCCGGTCGACGGCGCGTTCGCCGTCGCCGGACCGGCCCAGCTCCTCATCGACGCCGTGTCACAGATGGTGCTCGCCGCGGTGCAGATCGCCGGACCGCTCCTGCTGGTGCTGTTCCTCGCCGACATCGGTCTCGGCCTGGTCACCCGCGTCGCCCCGGCGCTGAACGCGTTCGCGATGGGCTTCCCGGTGAAGATCCTCCTCACCCTCGTGCTCGTCGGCGCCGTGTACGCCGCGCTCCCCGGCATCGTCGGCGCCCTCGGCGACGACGCGCTGCGCATGCTGCAGGGGGTGCGGCGATGAGCGGTTCGGACAGCGGCGAGCGCAGCGAGAAGGCCACCGACCGGCGCCTGCGCGAGGCGCGCCAGAAGGGTCAGCTCGGGCGCAGTCAGGACCTCACTGCCTGGCTCGGCATCGGCGGCGCGGCGTGCGCGATGGCCGCGGTCGTTGCGGCGGGCGCATCCGCCGGCACCGAGCAGCTGCTGTCCCTCACCGCCGTCGCGACCGATCCGTCGGCCACGTCGGCGGTCGACGCGCTGCGCCGCGGGCTCGGGTCCATCCCGGGCGTGATCGGACCGCTCCTGGCCGTCGTCGCGGTCGTGACTCTCCTCGGCGCCGCGGTGCAGGGCGGCATCCACCCCCGACGCCTGAGCGCCCGGGTCGAGCAGTTCAACGTCGTGAGCGGCCTGCGCCGCGTGTTCGGGCTGCGCGCGCTCTGGGAGGGCGCGAAGGCGCTGCTGAAGACCGCCGCGATCGGCCTCGCGCTCTGGATCGTCGTCGCGAGCCTCATCCCGGCCCTCTCGACGAGCGGCCGCCACTCGATCGCCGAGCTCCTCGACACCGCATCGAGCGGCACCGCCACGCTGCTGCAGGTCGCGATCGCGGTGGGACTCGCGCTCGCGGCCGTCGACGTCTTCGTCGTGATGCGGCGCAACACGAAGCACACCCGCATGACCAAGCGCGAGGCCAAGGACGAGAACAAGAACTCCGAGGGCGACCCGCTCGTACGCCAGCAGCGACGCTCGCGCCAGCTCGCGATGAGCCGCAACCGGATGATCGCCGCGGTCGCCTCGTCGGACGTCGTGATCGTGAATCCCACCCACGTCGCGGTGGCGCTGAAGTACGAGCCGGGCAAGGCCGCACCGCGCGTGGTCGCGAAGGGCAGCGGCATCATCGCGGGACGCATCCGGGAACGCGCCACCGAGGCCGGAGTGCCGATGGTCCGCGACATCCCGCTCGCGCGCGCCCTGCACGCTGCGTGCCAGCTCGGGCAGGAGATCCCCGCCGACCTCTACCTCTCGGTGGCGCGCGTGCTCGTCTTCGTCAACTCCCTGCGCCGGCGCGGAGCCGCGCGCGGCATCCATTCCGTTCCCCCAAGGAGGACCGCATGAAGGACATCCTCGGCAAGCTGACGGTGCCGATCGGCGTCGTCGGCATCGTCATGCTCCTCGTCGTGCCGGTGCCGCCGTTCCTGCTCGACACCCTCATCATCCTGAACATCATGTTCGCGCTCGTGATCCTCCTCACGACGATGTTCGTCAAGAAGCCGCTCGACTTCTCGGTGTTCCCGTCGCTGCTGCTGGTCGCGACGCTGTTCCGGCTCGGCCTCAACGTCGCCTCGACCCGGCTCGTGCTCGGCGAGGCCTACGCGGGGCAGGTGATCGAGGCGTTCGGGCAGATCGCGGTGAGCGGCTCGCTCATCATCGGGGCGGTGATCTTCCTCATCCTCGTGGTGATCCAGTTCGTCGTGGTGACGAAGGGGTCGGAGCGCGTCGCCGAGGTGGGTGCGCGCTTCACCCTCGACGCGATGCCCGGCAAGCAGATGGCGATCGACGCCGACCTGAACGCGGGTCTCATCACGGATGTGCAGGCGCGCGAGCGCCGGGCCGAGGTCGCCGCCGAGGCTGATTTCTACGGCGCGATGGACGGCGCATCCAAGTTCGTGAAGGGCGATGCGATCGCGGGCCTCGTGATCATCATCATCAACATCGTCGGCGGCATCGCGATCGGCGTGATGCAGCACGGGATGACGCTCGACAAGGCCGCGAGCACCTACAGCATCCTCACGATCGGCGACGGACTCGTCACCCAGATCCCCGCGCTGCTGATGGCGGTGTCGACGGGCATGATCGTCACCCGGTCGAACGCCGAGACCGAGATCGGCCGCGCGGCGGCGGCGCAGCTCGGTCAGTCGCACAACGCCCTGGCGATCGCGGGATGCGCCGCGATCGCGCTCGCGCTCATTCCCGGGATGCCGATGCTGCCGTTCATCACGATCGGCGCAGGACTGCTGCTCATCGCGCAGCGCATCACGGCCGCACGCAAGCGGGCCGCCGTGGAGGCCGCCACGACGCCCGAGCCGCCGGCGGCGTCCGACCCCGATGAGCTCATCGAGCAGATGCGCGTGCACACGCTCGAGGTGCTGCTCTCCCCCGACATCGTCGACCTCGTCACGGGCGGTCCCGACGACCTGCTCGCGCGGGTCAAGGCGCTGCGGCGGCGCATCGCCGTGGAGCTCGGCCTCGTGGTGCCGCCGGTGCGCACCCGCGACAGCGTGGAGCTGCCGCCGTCGACGTACGTCATCCGCATCGCCGGCGTCGAGGCGGGGCGGGGGACCGCGCCGCGCGGATCGGCGCTCGCCCTCGGCCAGAAGCTGGACTCCCTGCCGGGCACGGCCGTCGCCGACCCGGTGTTCGGGCTCGACGGCAAGTGGATCCCCGCCGAGATGCGCTACAGCGCCGAGCTCGCGGGGGCGACCGTCATCGACCGGGCGAACGTCATCGTCACGCACCTGTCGAGCATCGTCCACTCCGGCGCCGCGCGGCTGCTGAGCCGGGAGGACGTGCGCCAGTTGACGGATGCCCTCAAGCGCGTCTCCCCGGCCGCCGTCGAGGAGCTCACGCCCGCGCTGCTGTCGCTGGCCGAGGTGCAGCGCGTGCTGCAGGGGCTGCTCGCCGAGCGGCTGCCGATCAACGACCTCGCCCGCATCTACGAGGCGCTCGCGCTGCGCGCGAAGGTCTCGACCGATCCCGAGGGGCTCATCGAGGCGGCGCGGGCGGCGCTCGGACCCGCCGTGGCCGCGCGGTTCGCCGAGGCCGGCACGCTGCGCGCGCTCATCATCAGCCCGCTGCTCGAGCAGGCGATGCTCGAGGGGATGCGGTCGACCGACGACGGCACGCAGATCGTGCTCGATCCGCAGCGGCTCGAGCACGTGATCGCGTCGGTGAAGGACTGCGTCGCAGCGGCCGCCGACGGCGGAGAGGTGGTGCTGGTGTGCGCGCCGACGCTGCGGGCGGCGGTGCGGCGGCTGGTCTCCGCGCAGACAGACGGGCTGCCGGTGCTGTCCTACACGGAGGCCACGTCCGGCGGCCTGCCGATCGAGACCGTCGGGGTGGTGCGCGACGAGGCGGCGCTGCCCTCAGGGGCGGTGGCGTCCCAGTAGGCTGTTGCAATGCTGGTGTTGACGAGACGTGTCGGAGAGAGCGTCCTCATCGGCGACGACGTCGAAGTGACGGTGCTCGACGTCAAGGGCGACAGCGTGCGGATCGGGGTGAACGCGCCGCGGTCCACGCGCATCCAGCGGGCCGAGCTCGTGGCCGCCGTGACCGAGGAGAACGTCTCGTCCGCCGTGGGCCCGGACGCCGACGCGGAGAGCGCGATCCTCGACGCGCTCGCGCGGCGCCGAGGCGACGCATCCTGACGCCACCCAAAGCGCCCTGAGCGAGCGCCTCGTCCCGGCCGAGCGATCGCCTCCGCCGCACCCCGTGCGGCCGCCTCATCCGCACGCCCGCGCGGGCTTATCAGCCCCACGCCTGTCGACGAGCGGAGCGAGTCGAAGGGCCGCGCTCGGAATAGGGCATCCGCCCGATGCAGGCGGGCTACCTTAGCGAGCAGCGTAGTGGGTGCATTGAAGGAGAGATCATGACCCTGCACCCCTCGCTCGGATACGACATCGTCACTCAGGAGATCGAGGAGCGCGCCCGCAACGCCGAGCGTCGCCGGTTCGCCCTCGAGCACTCAGACCAGATCCTGCGCCGGTCCCGGCCGACGTGGCTGCGTGGAATCGCGCGGATCTTCCGGAGCCACCGCGCCGTGCGGCAGCAGCCACGCGGCGCGTGCGATTCGGCTCACGCCTGATGGCGGTGCCGGTCGGCGCCGATGTCCGACGTGGCTGGCACGATGGAGGGATGGCCTTCTCCGCGGCTTCGTCGGCCGCCGCCCGCTTGATCGGGCGCGACGCAGAAATGGCGCGCCTCGACGCGCTGTTCGCGCGCGCCCGCAGCGGGCAGCCGACCGCTGTCGTGGTCGCCGGGGAGGCGGGGATGGGCAAGTCCCGCCTGATCCGCGAGTTCACCGCCTCCCTCGTCGATAGCGCAGACGTCGCCGCCGGTCGCGCGGTCGACCTGGGGGGAACCCCGGCGCCCTACGGCGCCATCCTCGGGCTGCTGCGAGACCTCGCGGCACAGCGCGGCGCCGACGAGCTGTGGCGGGCGGCGGGGCCGGGTCGCACGGCGCTTCTCCTCCTCATGCCCGAGCTGGCGGAGTCGCCCGAGATCGCGGCATCGCCCTCGGACGCGGCGCCGAGCCCCGAACGGCTGCGGGAAGCGTTCGTGACCGCCGTCGAGTCGCTGGCCGAGCATCGTCCGCTCGTGCTCGTGATCGAAGACCTGCACTGGGCCGACGAGGGCACGCTCACGCTGCTCGCGTTCCTGCTGCGCGTCGTGACCCGGGGGCGCCTGCTCGTCGTGCTCGGCTGGCGCAACGACGAGGGCCGCCGCGTCGATCCGGTGCGGCTGTTCCTCGGCGAGGCAGAGCGCGCCCACCTGCTCGAACGCATCACGCTGAACCGACTGAACCGGGAGTCCGTGCGCGCGCTGGTCGCGGCGCTGGGCGGCGTCGACGACGCCGAGGCCATTGAGCGGCTGGACGAGCGCGCAGAGGGCATCCCCTTCTTCATCGAAGAGCTCGCGTGCTGCGCCGACGGTCCGCTGCCCGACACTCTGCGCGACCTGCTGCTGGCTCGCTATGGGCAGCTCTGGGAGGATGCCGCGGCCGCCGTCCGCGTCGTCTCCGGCTCCGACGCCCCTCTCGAGCACGACACCCTGATCGCTCTGACCGGGTTCGACGACGAGCGCCTCAACGCCGCGGTCCGCGAAGCGGTTGCCACCGGCATCCTCGTCATCGATCACGACCGCTACACCTTCCGCCACGCACTGCTGCGCGAGGCCGTGCACGCCGAACTGCTGCCGGGCGAACGGACGGCGCTGCACCGCGCGTACGCCGAGCATCTGGAGGCACTCGCCGAGGCCGATCCCCGGCGCGACCTCCAGGCGGCGCTCGCCCACCACTGGCAGTACGCACACGACACCCGACGCGCCCTCGTCGCAGCGCTGGCCGCGATGTACTCCGCGAAATCCCGCTATGCGTTCTCGTCGGCGGCACGATTCGGCCGGCTCGTTCTCGAGCTGTGGGATCAGGTCGACGACGCAGCGATTGCAGCAGGCACCGATCGCATCACCCTGATGCTGCGGATCGGATCGATCCTGCGGAATGCGGGTGAGAGCGAGCGCGCCCTCGCCCTCGTCGACGCCGCGTTGCAGGAGGCGGAGGGCGCCGGCGTCGACGATGCACTGCATGCGCGCCTGCTGCGCGACAAGGCCGTCTACCTCATGAATCTCGGTCGGCCGGGGTCGACGGAGCTGCTGATCGAAGCGCTCGACGTCTTGGACGGGCACGTCGGTGATCCGTCGCTGAACGCCGGCTTGTGGAATCAGCTGGCCGGCAGGCACATGGTCGCGGGCCGCTCCGCCGACGCGATAGAGGCATCGACGCGGGCGTGGGAGTTCGCCGTCCGGGCCGGCGCAGAGCAGCACATGTCGGTGGCGCGCAACGTCCGCGGCGCGTCGCGCGCGCACGCGGGTGATGTCGCAGGAGGACTCGACGACTACGCCGCCGCCCGTGAGCACGCACGCGACTCGGCTTCGCAGTTGCGCTATGACGTGAACTACTCCGATCTGCTCACGGTGCTCGGCCGCTATCGCGAAGCCCTGACCGTCGCCGAAGAGGGGTTCGTGCGAGCACGGGCGGTCGGTCAGGCCCGCACGACCGGGTCTCTTCTGACGCAGAACATGGTGCAGCCCCTGCTCGAGCTGGGCGAGATCGACCGTGTCGACGAACTGCTCACCCGCGACCTGGAGATGCGGACGTTCCCCGTGTTCCGGATGTACACGACGACGTCTCGGGCGCGTGCCCTGAGCTGGCATGGGCGCCACGAGGCCGCCGCTGCGCTGCTGCGGCAGCAGCGCGGCGCCATCGCCGCCGCGGCCGGTATGGAGCGGCAGGTCTGGTTCTACGATCTCCACGCCCGACTGGCCATCGCGCAGGCGGCGGGCGACACAGAGGTCGCGGCCGCGGACATCCGGGAGGCGCTCGACGACGACGGCGAACGCACGGCGCACATCAGTCGCGTGCTGCTCGAAGCCGGCGCCGTCGTGGCCGCGCTCCGTGCCCGGGGCGACGACAGCACTGACATCGTCGCCCGCGTGAGCGCCGCATGGGCCGCGATGCCCGAAGCGCTCCGTCCGGAGCGGTGGAGCCGGATCCTGGCGGCTCTCCTGGCCCCGACATCGGATGCCCTCCAGCGTGCCGTTCTCGACGCCGACGACGAAGACACGCCCGCGACGTTCCGCGTGACCACCCGGCTCGAATACGCGCGGCTGCTCGCCGCCAGCGGCCGCCGTGCCGCCGCGGCCGCCGTCCTCGCGGAGGCACTCGTGCACGCCGACGCGCTCGCCCACGAGCCGCTGCGCCGCGACGTCGCCGCTTTCGCTGCGACATCCAGGCTCTTCGATGCCGATGCCGATGCCGATGCCGATGCCGACCAGGATGCCGTACTGGCCGCGCTCACGGCGCGCGAACGCGAAGTGCTCGAGCTGCTCACCGAGGGGCTCAGCAACGGGCAGATCGCGAAGCGGCTCTTCATCAGCGTCAAAACGGCGAGCGTGCATGTGTCGGCGATCCTGCGCAAGCTCGGCGTGGCGTCGCGCACCGAGGCGGCCGTGATCCTGGCGCGCCAAGACGCCTAGCGTCAAGGCCTCGATCACGAAGCGGAGGGTGTGGGATTCGTCCCCGGCACCCCTCCACGGATCGCTTCGCGCTCCGCGGAGCCTCCGGCGCCGTGGGCCCACCTGAAGGTTCGAACCCGCCCTGCTCATGTCGTGATCGCGACCCCCTCCGGGGGCCTCGATCACGACAGCGGAGGGTGTGGGATTCGAACCCACGGGACATTGCTGCCCACTGGTTTTCAAGACCAGATCCTTCGGCCGCTCGGACAACCCTCCCCCGACGGCACGCCGCCGGAACGGAACGAGTCTAGTCGACCGACTCCGCGCTACAGCTTGCGCAGCACCGCGGCCACGCCGCCGTCCATCACCGACAGCGTCGTCTCACCGGCGGCGTCCCGCACCTCCTGCGGGCCCTGCGCCATCGCCACGGCACGGCCGCCGTGCTTCAGCGCCCAGGCGAACATCTCGAGGTCGTTGCGCCCGTCGCCGATCACCAGCACGTGCGCCCGGTCGAGTCCCAGCCATCCGCGCACGAGCTCGAGCCCGCTCGCCTTGTCGACGCCCATCGGGGCGATGTCGAGCCACGCGGTCCAGCCGATCGCGTACGACACATGATTCAGCCCGATCCGCTCCACGAGCTCGACGAAGTCCTGCTCCGTCTGCCCCGGCGAGACCACGACGACGCGCGACACCTCCTGCGCCGACAGCTCCTCGAACGGCACCCGGCGCGCACCGCTGAGGTTCCAGTCGTCCATCGGCTCCGTGTACAGCCGCATGCCGTCGCCGAGCTCGACCATGTAGTGGGCGTCCGGCACCTGTTCGTGGATCAGCGCGAGCACCCGGCCGGGGTCAAACGTCTCGGTGTGGAACCGCTCGTACCGCGGCTCGTCGCCGTCGACCCGCTTCATGATCACCGCGCCGTTGGAGCACACGACGTACTCCGGGGAGAGACCGAGCGTGAACAGGATGTCGCGCGTGCCCGCCCAGCTGCGGCCGGTCGCGAGCATCACCTCGTGGCCCGCCGCCTGGGCGTCACCCACGGCCTCGGCCACGCCGGGGCTCAACGACTCGTCCTGCAGGAGCACCGTGCCGTCGACATCGAGCGCGATCAGCAGCCGCCCGGCGGAGTGCTCGGCGACGTCTTCGACGAGTTCGGCCGCCTCATCGGGCGCTTCGACCTCGATGCTGCCGGTCGCGGGAAGCTGCGCGCCCGTCATGCCACGGGCTCCAGCACCTCGAGGCCGCCGAGGTACGGGCGCAGCACCTCCGGAACCGCCACCGATCCGTCTTCGCGCTGGTGCGTCTCGAGGATCGCGACGATCCAGCGGGTCGTCGCCAGCGTGCCGTTGAGGGTCGCGACCGGTGCCGTCTTGCCGCCGTCGGGTCGGTAGCGGATGTCGAGGCGCCGCGCCTGGAACGTCGTGCAGTTCGATGTCGAGGTGAGCTCGCGGTACGCATCCTGCGTCGGAACCCAGGCCTCGATGTCGTACTTGCGCGCGGCCGACGAACCCAGGTCGCCCGCCGCCACATCGATCACGCGATAGACGAGACCCAGGTCCTGCAGCATCCCCTCCTGCATCTCGACGAGCCGCTGGTGCTCGGCCTCCGCATCCTCGGGTGTCGTGTAGACGAACATCTCGAGTTTGTTGAACTGGTGCACGCGGATGATGCCGCGGGTGTCCTTGCCGTACGACCCGGCCTCGCTGCGATAGCAGGTCGACCAGCCGGCGTAGCGCTTCGCGCCGGCCTCGAGGTCGAGGATCTCGCCCATGTGGTAGCCCGCGAGCGGCACCTCGCTCGTGCCCACGAGGTACAGGTCCTGCTTCTCGAGGCGGTACACCTCGTCCGAGTGCTGCCCGAGGAAGCCCGTGCCGGCCATCACCTCGGGGCGCACGAGCGTCGGTGGGATCATCGGCGTGAACCCGGCCGCGACGGCGCGGTTCAGCGCCAGCGACATGAGCGCGTGCTCGAGCAGCGCTCCCACGCCCTTCAGGAAGTAGAACCGGCTGCCCGACACCTTCGTGCCGCGCTCCATGTCGATCGCGTCGAGCAGCTCGCCGATCTCAAGATGGTCGCGCGGCGTGAAGTCGAACGTCGGCGGCTCGCCGTGGGTGCGCAGCGTGACGAAGTCCTCCTCGCCGCCGGCGGGCACGTCGTCGATCACGATGTTCTCGATCTGCGAGAGCACCGCGTACGCGTTCTCCTCGGCCTCGGTCACGGCCTGCTGGGCGGCCTTCACCCGGTCGCTGAGGTCCTTCGCCTCGGCGACGAGTGCGGCCTTCTCCTCCTTGGGTGCCGCCGCGACCTTCTTGCCGTGCGCGTTCTGCTCCGCCCGCAGCTGCTCGAACGTCGTGATCGCCGTGCGGCGGTCGGCGTCGGCGCGCAGGGCCGCGTCCACCGACTCCTCCGACTCTCCTCGCTTGGCCTGAGAACGCTTGACGAGCTCGGGATTGTCGCGCAGGAGAACGGGATCGATCATCTGGCAAGTCTAGCCAGCCGCATGCACCGCTATCGTGGGCCCATGGCAGACGAGCGGGGGCATCTCAGACGCGCCGCGCTCGTCTACAACCCCATCAAGGTCGACAAGGCTGGGCTGCGGCAGCGTGTGATGGATGCCGCGGCACAGGCAGGATGGGATGAGCCGCTGTTCTACGAGACGACCCCCGAGGATCTGGGGCAGGACGCGACGGCACGGGCGCTGCGCGAAGGGGTCGATGCGGTGCTCGTGGCAGGGGGCGACGGCACGGTGCGCGCCGTCGGGGAAGCGCTCATCGAGAGCCGTGTGCCGATGGCGATCGTGCCGAGCGGCACCGGCAACCTGCTGGCGCGCAATCTCGAGCTGCCGCTCGCCGATCCGGGCGCCGCCATCCGTGCGGCGTTCGACGGCGCCATCCGGCCGATCGACATCGGGATGGCCCATCTCACGCGAGCCGACGGATCGAGCGCCGAGCACGCGTTCGTCGTGATGGCGGGCATCGGGCTCGACGCCGCGATGATCGCCAACACGAGCGCGCAGCTGAAGAAGACGATGGGATGGGTGGCGTACGTCGACGGGGCCGCCCGGTCGCTGCCGGGCGCGAAGGCGTTCCGCATCGTCTACGAGCTGGAGGGGCACCGGCTGCACTCGACGAAGGTGCACAGCATGCTCTTCGCCAACTGCGGCGCGCTCCCCGCCGGAATCGAGCTGATCCCCGGCGCATCCCTCACCGATGGAATGCTCGACGTCGCAGTGATCCAGCCCACCGGCTGGTTCGGCTGGCTCGGGGTGTGGCGCAAGGTCTGGTGGGACAACAGCGTGCTGCGGCGCACGCGCGCCGGGCGGCGCATCGTCGAGCGGCGCCGGGAGTCATCCGTCCGCTACCTGCGCGGGCCGTCGATCGAGGCGGGCGTCGAGGAGCCGCGGCCCGTCGAGCTCGACGGCGACGAGTTCGGCGAGGCATCCCGCATCCGGTGCCGCGTGCTGCCCGGCGCACTCCTTATCGCGGCGCCCCGCGGGCACCGGTTATAAGGCGGGCTTTGGGGCGGATCCGTGCACGAGCGGCCGTAGGAGCGCGCCCCGAATGCAGAGATCCGCCCCGAACCGCGCGGTGCCGGATGCCGGATGCCGCGGAGAGGGGAATGTGCGGTCGGTGACGCGGGTTGCCCTTGACGATGAGCACCTCACCTGCACTCTCGGTCCTCGATCTCGTTCCGGTGCGCACCGGCCAGACAAGCGCGCAGGCGGTCGCGGCATCCCTCGCCCTCGCCGCGCGCGCCGATGAGCTCGGGTTCACCCGCTACTGGTTCGCGGAGCACCACAACATGCCCGCCGTCGCCTCGACGACACCGCCGGTCCTCGCCGCCGCGGCGGCGGTGCGCACGCAGCGCATCCGGGTGGGCTCGGGCGGCGTGATGCTGCCGAACCATTCGCCCCTCGTGGTGGCGGAGCAGTTCGCGGCGCTCGAGGCGCTCGCGCCCGGGCGTGTGGACCTCGGCATCGGCCGTGCGCCGGGCAGCGACCCGGTCATCACGCAGCTGCTGCGCATGTCGGGGACGACGAGCGACGTCGAGCGCTTCCCCGATCATGTGCGCGACATCGCGCGTCTCGTCGGCCCCGAGGGCGCCACCGTGCAGTTCACGAGCGGCGGCACCTACGACGTGCACGCGACGCCGGTGGCGACGGGGGCGCCGGAGGTGTGGCTGCTCGGGTCGAGCGACTACTCCGCGCAGCTCGCGGCGTCGTTCGGGCTGCCGTACGTGTTCGCGAACCACTTCTCGGGCGAAGGGCTCGAGCGGGCGCTCGATCTGTATCGCGGCCAGTATCGGCCGAGCGAGGCGCATCCCGAGCCGCGGACGTTCCTGACTGCCAACGCCATCGCCGCCCCGACCGCCGAGGAGGCGGAGGAGCGCGCGCTGCCGCAGCTGCGCAGCATGGCGCGGCTGCGCACGAACAAGCCGCTGCAGACGCTCGAGACCGTCGAGCAGGCGAAGGCGGCGCCGCTGGACGCCATGGCGCAGTCGATCATGGAGTCGATGCGCCAGAAGTGGTTCGTCGGCACCGGCGACGACGTCGCGGCGACGATCCGCTCCTTCGCCGGGCGCTGGGGCGTCCACGAGGTGATGATCTCGCCGATCGCCGGCTCGTACGACGACGAGGCGATGGATGCGTCGCCCGGTCGCGTCCAGACCCTCGAGCTGCTGGCCGCTGCGCTGGCGAACTGAGCCGCGCGATCGCGAGGGCGTACGAGGCCGGGCTGCGACGCGGCCTCAGACCCTATGAGGGTGGGGTTCTGAAGTTGGTCTTGTTGGCCCAGGGCCTCACGGTGCAGATTCGTGGATCATCTCGAGA
>NZ_JBYRJB020000014.1:0-23142 GCF_058349865.2 Microbacterium altimontanum
ACCCGGAAGCTAAGCCTCTCAGCGCCGATGGTACTGCAGGGGGGACCCTGTGGGAGAGTAGGACACCGCCGGACTTCCATTGTGAAAAGGCCACCCCTCACCGGGTGGCCTTTTTGCATTTCGGGGTCGAGAATGTCAGGGCAGGGAGACACATGACTGAGGACGACGAGCGCCGCGGAGCGCACGGATCGGATGGACGACGCCGCTCTGGCAACTCGCGTGATGGTGCCCGCGGAGCCGACCGTGGACAGCGTCCGAATCGCCAGTACGGCGAGCGCTCCTCTGGTGGTGAGCGTCGGCAGAGCGGCGACCGCCCGTATCGTGATGACCGCCCGCAGAGGGAGAACCGCTCGTATGGCGACCGTCCGCAGAGGGAGAGCCGGTCGTATGGCGACCGTCCGCAACGCGAGAACCGGTCGTATGGCGACCGTCCGCAACGCGAGAACCGGTCGTACGGTGATCGTCCGCAGCGTGAGAGCCGTCCGTATGGTGATCGTCCGAAGCGCGACTACGGTGACCGCCCGCAGCGTGAGAACCGTCCGTATGGTGATCGTCCGAAGCGTGACTACGGCGATCGCCCGCAACGTGACAATCGTCCCTACGGCGATCGCCCGCAGCGTGACGGTCGTCCGTATGGTGATCGGCCGAGGCGTGATTACGGTGACCGTTCCCAACGCGAGAGCCGTCCGTACGGTGACCGCCCGCAGCGCGAGAATCGCTCGAATGGAGATCGGTCGCAGCGCGACAGCCGCTCGTACGGCGACCGGCCGAATCGCGACTACCGTGACCGTCCGCAGCACGAGCGCTCCTCGCGGCCCCCTCAGGATGTGCGCGACGCACGTCCCGCCGACCCGTCGCTGCCCGAAGACATCACGCCGAAGGACCTGCATCCCGCAGCGCGCAACGAGCTGAAGACGCTCACGAAGGAGAACGCCGACCGCGTCGCCCGGCACCTCGCGATGGCCGGACAGCTGATCGACGACGACCCGACCCTCGCGCACGAGCACGCCCTCGCGGCATCCCGTCACGCCGGACGCATCCCCGTGGTCCGCGAGACCGTCGCCATCACGGCATACGCGCTCGGCGACTACGCCCTCGCGCTCCGCGAGCTGCGTACCTACCGGCGGCTGACCGGCAACGAAGACCAGATCGCGCTCATGGTCGACAGCGAGCGCGGTGTGGGGCGTCCCGAGCGCGCGCTCGAACTCGGACGCTCGGTGGATCGCGCGGCGCTTCCTGCTGCCGTGCGCGTCCAGTTGGCGATCGCCATGTCGGGTGCGTGGCTCGATCAGGGCGATCCGACGCGTGCGCTGCAGGAGCTCGAGATCCCCGAGGCCGATCCCGATCGGGCGTTCGAGTGGAGCCCTGCGCTCTTCTCGGCTCGAGCCGCGGTGCTCGAAGACCTCGGGCGCCCGGAGGAGGCGGAGCGCTGGGTGCAGCGCGCTGAGGTGGCCGCGCAGGCGCTGGACGACGCATCCGGTATCGGAGAGGACGAGGTGATCTTCGTCGAGGAGCTCGACGCCGACGCGGAGGACGACGACGCGGAGACTGGCACTTCCTCCGAGCCCACCGGGGGAGACGCCGAGTGAGTCCGCTGTTCTCGCGCTCGCGTAAAGCAGCGCCCGACGGCCCGCCGCCCCTCGACGGGATCGACACGATCCTCGCCGACCTCGACGGCGTCGTGTACACCGGCCACCGAGCCCTGCCGCACGCCGTCGAGAGCCTGAACCGCGCCGGCGACGACGGATGCCGACTGGGCTACATCACGAACAACGCCTCACGGACCGATGCCGACGTCGCCGCGCACCTGCGCGAGCTCGGGCTGGACCGCACCCAGCCGTCCGACATCGTCACGAGCCCACAGGCGGCAGTACGGCTCCTGCGCACGAAGGTCCAGCCCCCCGCGACGATCCTCGTCGTCGGGGGAGAGGGACTCGTCACCGAGGTGGCGCGCGCGGGGTACACCGTGACCCGCAGCGCCGACGACGGTCCCGCCGCGGTGCTGCAGGGCTTCTCACCCGATGTCGCGTGGACCCACCTCGCCGAGGCGGCGTTCGCGCTGAAGACTCCGGAGGACGAAGGCGGCATTCCGTGGATCGCCACGAACACCGACTGGACCCTTCCACAGCCGCGCGGCATCGCGCCGGGTAACGGCACCCTCGTCTCCGCCGTCCACACCGCGGTCGGCCGCCTGGCCACCGTCGCAGGCAAGCCGGAAACGCCGATCTACCACGAAGCCGTGGCCCGCTTCGGCGCCGACAAGCCCCTGTTCATCGGCGACCGGCTCGACACCGACATCGCCGGCGCGCAGGCCGCCGGCATCCCGTCGGTTCTCGTGATGACGGGCGTCGATCGGCCGAAGCACGTGCTCGCCGCTCCGCCGACGAGCCGTCCGACCTTCATCGTCGAGGACCTGCGACAGCTGTTCGAGCCGTATCCAGTGACGCGCAGCGAGGGCGACACCACCCGCGTCGGAGACGCCGTCGTCGCCATCGACGGCCCCGACCTGCGGGTCGTCGAGGCCGGCTCGCATCCGATCGACCTGCTCCGCGCGGGCGCCGCGGCCGTCTGGAGGTCGGGGCGCGCGATCTTCGGGTTCTCCGTGCAGGAGGAGCTCTACGCCGACCCGTTCTTCCGGCCCTGACCGCCGTCGCGGCACCGGGATACCATGGGGACCATGGAGGACGTGGACCGCGAAGAGCTCATCAGCCGCCTGCGCGTGATCGAAGGGCAGCCGCTGCCGGAGCGTGCCGACGCGTACGCCGCCCTCCACGACGAGCTCGCGCGCGAACTCGATACGACCCCCACGACCCGACCCACCGCATGACGCGGCTGGACCAGGAGCTCGCCGCGCGCGGACTGGCCCGCTCGCGCACCCATGCGCAGTCGCTCATCAGCGAGGGGCGTGTGAGCGTCGACGGGCGACCGCAGGTCAAGCCGTCGTTCCCGGTCGAGGCCGACACTGCGATCGACGTCGCCGGGGCAGACCATTACGTGAGCCGCGCAGCACACAAGCTCATCGCCGGCCTCGACGCCTTCGGCGTCTCGGCGGCAGGACGGATCGCCCTCGACATGGGAGCCTCGACCGGCGGATTCACGCAGGTGCTCCGCGAGCGCGGCGCCTCGCCGGTGATCGCCGTCGACGTCGGGCACGACCAGCTCGCCGCCGAGATCGCGGCCGACCCCGGTGTCATCTCGATCGAGGGGTTCAACGTGCGGCACATGACCGCCCAGACCCTCGCCGACGCCAGCCGCACGGCCGCGGCTCCCCAGCTCATCACCGGTGACCTCTCCTTCATCTCGCTGCGCCAGGTGCTGCCGGCAGTCGCCGGCGTCGCCGATCCGACCGCCGACGTCGTTCTCCTCGTGAAGCCGCAGTTCGAGGCGGGGCGCACGGCCGTGCGCGGCGGACTCGTCACCGATCCGGCCGTTCGGGCGGATGCCGTCACCGAAGTGCTCTGGGCGGCATGGGGCCTCAGGCTCGGCACGCGCGGCGTCATCGCCTCGCCGATCGTCGGCACGCACGGCAACCGGGAGTACGTCGTGCACCTGACGCCGGGATCGGGAACCGATCCGTCAGAATGGACGAGCACCGTGAACGAACTGACGGGGAGCCCATGACGACCGACCAGCGCAGCATCCTGGTCGTCGCGCATGCCCAGCGCGACGACACCGTCGACGCGGCAGTGCGCGTCGTCGCCGCCCTGCACGCTGCGGGCGCTCAGCCGGTGCTCGCCGCGGAGGACCGCGAGGAGCTCGTCGCGCTGCGCGACGTGTTCGCCGGCACCGCGGCCCTGGGCACCGACGTGCCGGTGTCGCAGATCGAGCTCGCGATCGTGCTCGGCGGCGACGGAACGATCCTGCGCGCGGCCGAGCTCGTGCGCGGAGGCACCGCGCCGATCCTCGGCATCAACATGGGCCACGTCGGCTTCCTCGCCGAGATCGAGCGCGACGACATGGACGACGCCGTCCGGCGCGTGATCGCCCGCGATTACCGCGTCGAGGAGCGCATGGCGCTGTCGGTGCGCGTGAAGGACGCGGCCGGCCAGGTCATCTACGCGACGTGGGCGCTGAACGAGGCCACCGTCGAGAAGGCGAGCCGCGAGCGCATGCTCGAGGTCGTGGTCGAGATCGACGGCCGCCCCCTGTCGAGCTTCGGCTGCGACGGCATGGTCGTCGCGACGCCCACCGGCTCCACCGCCTACAACTTCTCTGCCGGCGGCCCCGTGATCTGGCCGACGGTCGAGGCGATCGCGGTCGTGCCCCTGTCGGCACATGCCCTCTTCGCCCGCCCGCTCGTGCTCGGGCCCGAGACCGCCGTCGCGATCGAGGTGCTCGAGCGCACGAACGGCACCGGGATCCTCTGGTGCGACGGCCGGCGTTCGCATGAGCTGCCCCGCGGGGCGCGCGTGGTGGTGCGCCGGGCGGCGGAGCCCGTGCGGCTGGCGCGGCTGCATCCCGCGGCGTTCACCGACCGGCTCGTGCGCAAATTCCAGCTGCCGGTGGCGGGATGGCGCGGTCCCGTCGAGAGTGCGGGCGGTGTCGCATGATCGAGCAGATGCAGCTGCGCGACCTCGGCGTGATCGCCGAGGCGACGCTGCCGATGGGACCGGGCTTCACGGCGATCACCGGCGAGACCGGCGCCGGCAAGACCATGGTGGTCACCGGGCTCGGGCTTCTCCTCGGCCAGCGGGCGGATTCCGGCGCCGTGCGCGCCGGGGCCGAGCAGGCGACCGTCGACGGCGTCTGGGTCGTGCCCGACGACGGGCCGGTCGTCGAGCGCGTCCGCGAGGCGGGCGGCGACGTCGAGCCGATCGGCGGCGGACGCGCCGAGCTCTACCTCGGCCGCACCCTGTCGGCCGAGGGGCGCAGCCGCGCGACCGTCGGTGGCCGCACCGCCCCGGCGGGCGTGCTGTCGGACCTCGCCGATCGGCTCGTGGTCGTGCACGGGCAGTCGGATCAGCTGCGGCTGCGTTCGGCTGGCGCACAGCGCGACGCCCTCGACCGGTTCGGCGGCGACGAGGTCGCCGAACGTCTCGCCGCCTATCAGGAGCGGTACGAGGCGTGGCGGTCCCTGGACCGGCAGCTCGCCGCCCTCATCGCCGACAGTGACACGCGCGTGGCCGAGGCATCCGCTCTGCGCGCCGCCATCGCCGAGATCGAGCAGGCGGACCCGCAGCCGGGGGAGGACGCTGAGCTCGCGGCGCGGGCCGAACGTCTCGCCCATGCCGAGGACCTGCGGATGGCGGCGGCGACCGCGCACGCGGCGCTCTCCGGCGAAGGGGACGAACCGGATGTCGCGGCCCTCCTCGCCGAGGCACGTCGAGCGCTGGAACGCGCGGCCGAGAGCGACGCGGTGCTGCAGGACTTCGCCGATCAGGCGGCCGATCTGGGGTACCGGGCGGCTGACCTCGCCACCGCGCTGTCGGGATATCTCGCCGACCTGGACGAGTCGGGCCCCCACGAGCTGGAGGCAGTGGAGGAGCGTCGGGCGGTGCTCGGCGCGCTCGTCCGCACGCATGGCACGCTCGCCGCCGCGATCGATCTGCTGCAGACGGGTTCGGCGCGGCTCGCAGAGCTCGACGACGATCCGGAGCACATCCAGCGGCTGACCGCGCAGCGCGAAGACGCCGCATCCGCTCTCGACGACGCGGCCGCCGCTCTCACCGCCTCCCGGACGGCAGCCGCTCGACGGCTCGGCGACGCGGTGACCGAGGAGCTGCACGCCCTCGCGATGCCCGATGCCCGCCTCGAGGTCGAGGTGTCTCCCGGCGCCGACTCGACGCATGGCCGCGACGATGTGTCGATCCTGCTGGCGCCGCACCCGGGAGCGCAGCCGCGGCCGGTGTCGCGCAGCGCGTCGGGCGGTGAGCTCAGCCGGGTGATGCTCGCGATCGAGGTCGTGATCGCCGAAACCGATCCCGTCCCCACCTTCGTGTTCGACGAGGTCGACGCCGGCATCGGCGGGGCCGCCGCGATCGAAGTGGGTCGCCGGCTCGGGCGCCTCGCGCGCAGCGCGCAGGTGATCGCCGTGACGCACCTCGCCCAGGTCGCGGCGTTCGCCACGAACCACCTCACGGTGGTCAAGCAGAACGACGGCACGGTGACGTCGTCGAGCGTGCGACGGCTCCACGGCGACGAGCGCGAGTCCGAGATGGCGCGGCTGCTGTCGGGCCTCGCCGACTCGGACGCAGCGCTCAGCCACGCCCGCGAGCTGCTCGAGTCCGCCCGGACGCTGCAGGATCAGCCGGGGCGCGGCCGCTGAGCACCGGTGCTCGCGAACGGGGCGCACATCGCGACACGAGGGCCGGGACGAAGCACGCCGCACGCACAGGGTCTGACTGATAGGATCGAAGCCCGTGATGAATACTTCCGGCGCAGGCAGTTCCGACCCCCTCGCAGACACCACGGCAAACGGCGACACCACCAAGCACATCTTCGTGACCGGTGGTGTCGTTTCGTCGTTGGGCAAGGGCCTCACAGCCGCCAGCCTCGGCAACCTGCTGACGGCGCGCGGCCTGCGCGTCGTGATGCAGAAGCTCGACCCGTACCTGAACGTCGACCCGGGGACGATGAACCCCTTCCAGCACGGCGAGGTGTTCGTCACCGACGACGGAGCCGAGACGGATCTCGACATCGGGCACTACGAGCGCTTCCTCGACGTGAACCTCAACCAGGCGGCGAACGTCACGACCGGTCAGATCTACTCGCGGGTGATCGCGCGCGAACGCGCAGGGGAATACCTCGGCGACACGGTGCAGGTCATCCCGCACATCACCGACGAGATCAAGCGACGGATGCGTCTGCAGGCAGACGCCGATCCGAAGCCCGACGTCATCATCACCGAGGTGGGCGGCACGATCGGCGACATCGAATCGCAGCCGTTCATCGAGTCGGCCCGACAGATCCGGCACGAGCTGGGTCGCGACAACGTGTTCTTCGTGCACGTCTCGCTGCTGCCGTACATGGGCGCCTCCGGCGAGCAGAAGACCAAGCCGACCCAGCACTCGGTCGCAGCGCTGCGGTCGATCGGCATCCAGCCCGATGCGCTGGTGCTGCGCAGCGACCGCCCCGTGACGGATGCGAACAAGCGCAAGGTCGCACTGATGTGCGATGTCGACGAGCGCGCTGTCGTGAACGCCGTCGACGTGCCGAGCATCTACGACATCCCGTCGATGCTGCACGATCAGGGACTCGACGACTACATCGTGCGGGCGCTGGGGCTGACCAAGTCGGCCGACGTGGACTGGTCGCGCTGGGAGAAGGTCCTGAGCGCGGTGCACAACCCGAAGCACGACGTCACGATCGGTCTCGTCGGCAAGTACATCGATCTGCCCGACGCGTACCTCTCGGTGACCGAGGCGATCCGTGCGGGCGGCTTCGCGAACGAGACGCATGTGAACCTCCGCTGGATCCCGTCGGACACGTGCGAGACCCCCGAGGGCGCGCAGACCGCGCTGGCGGATCTGGACGGCATCATCGTCCCGGGCGGTTTCGGCATCCGCGGCATCGAGGGGAAGCTCGGCGCGCTGCGGTTCGCGCGGGAACAGGGGATTCCGACGCTCGGAATCTGCCTGGGCCTGCAGTGCATGGTGATCGAGTACGCCCGGAACGTCGCGGGCATCGCGGACGCGTCGTCGAGCGAGTTCGACCCCGACACGGCGGAGCCGGTCATCGCGACGATGGCCGAGCAGGTCGACATCATCGCCGCTGGCGACATGGGCGGCACGATGCGGCTGGGCCTGTATCCGGCCGACTTCGCCGAGGGTTCGCTCGCCGCTGAGCTGTACGGCGCGTCGACGGCATCGGAGCGGCACCGCCACCGGTACGAGGTGAACAACGCCTACCGCGATCGGCTGTCCGAGGCGGGGCTGTCGTTCTCGGGCCTGTCGCCCGACCGCAACCTCGTCGAGTACGTCGAGCTGCCGCGCGACGTGCACCCGTACTACATCGCGACGCAGGCCCATCCGGAGCTGCGGTCGCGGCCGACCGATCCGCACCCGCTGTTCCGGGGCCTCGTCGAGGCGGCGCTCGAGCGGCACCGTGCGAGCGAGCTGTTCACCGACGACAACGATGACTGACCCCGCGACGCTGCGCGATGAGCCGACGCGGCCGCCGGTGCTCTCGAGCGAGCTCGTGTATCGCGGCAAGGTGTGGGACGTGCGGCGCGACACGTTCCGGTACAACGGCGAGGAGCTCGTGCGCGAGTACGTCGCACACACCGGTGCGGCGGCGATCGTCGCGATCGACGACGCGGAGCGGGTGCTGCTGATCCAGCAGTACCGGCATCCGATCCGCCATCGCGATTGGGAGGTCCCGGCGGGCCTTCTCGACGTCGAGGGCGAGCCTCCGGAGCGTGCGGCGCGTCGTGAGCTCGCCGAGGAGGCCGACATCGTGGCGGCGGAGTGGGCGCCGCTCGCGAGCGTGTTCACGACGCCCGGCGGAAACGACGAGATCGTGCACATCTTCCTCGCCCGCGGGCTCAGCGCTGCTGACGAGGGGTTCCATCGTGATGCCGAGGAGGCGGACATCCGGGTGGAGTGGGTGCCGCTGACGGATGCGGTGACGGCGGTGCTCGAGGGACGGATGCGCAACGGCATCCTGTCGGTGGGCGTGCTCGCCGCGGCTGAGCGTCTGCGGCGCGCGGCGGCAGGCGGCTGACGTGCGTCTCGATCGGGCGGTGGATGCGTATCTGCGCCACGTCACGATCGAGCGCGGGCTCAGCGAGCACACCGTCGCCGCCTACCGGCGCGACCTGGCGGGATACGTCGAGTTCCTCGCCGAGCACGGCGTGACGGAGACCGGGGCGGTGACGCCCGCGCTCATCACGGCGTTCATCGCTGAGCGCTCGGGGGCGCAGCCGCTGCCGGCGGCGTCGAGCCTGGCGCGGCTGCAGTCGTCGGTGCGGGGTCTGCATCGGTTCCTGGTGCGGGAGGGACTGGAGGAGGCTGATCCGACAGGACGGATGCGTCCGCCGAAGCTGCCGCAGCGGCTGCCGAAGGCGCTGACGATCGATCAGGTGGAGCGGCTGCTGGACGCGCCCGATCCCAACGAGCCGCTGGGGCTGCGCGATCGAGCGCTGCTCGAGCTGCTGTACGCGACCGGTGCGCGGGTGTCCGAGGTCGTGCGGCTGGACGTCGATGATGTCGCGCACGGCGAGGTGCTGCGGGTGCGCGGCAAGGGGGCGAAGGAGCGGATCGTGCCGATCGGCGCGTACGCGCGTGACGCGGTCGATGCGTACCTCACGCGGGTGCGGCCGGCACTGTCCGTCAAGGGGAAGGCGACGCCGCGGCTCTTCCTGGGAGCGCGGGGTGCGCCGCTGTCGCGGCAGAGCGTCTGGCTCGTCATCCAGGCCGCGGCGGAACGGGCGCAGCTCACGGCGCATGTCTCGCCGCACACGCTCCGTCACTCGTTCGCGACGCATCTGCTGCAGGGCGGGGCCGACGTGCGTGTCGTGCAGGAGCTGCTCGGGCACGCATCCGTTGCCACGACGCAGATCTACACCCACGTGAGCGTCGACGCGCTCCGCGACGTCTACGCGACCTCACATCCTCGCGCCCGGTGAGGGCGTCGGGCGGTGGTTGGATGGGGCGATGACGTTCACTCTTCGCGAGCCGGAGATCAGCGACGCCCCGCGGATCGCGGATCTCCATGTCGCCACGTGGCGTGAGGCGTACTCCCATCTTCTCCCCGAGGCGTTCTTCACGGAGAGCTACATCCGCGGGCGACATGAGATGTGGGCCCGCTATCTGTCGGTGCCGCGCGACGGCTGGATCATCCGCGTCGCGGAAGAGGGCGGAGAGCTCGCCGGCTTCGCCGTCTCGGGACCCAGCCTCGGCGCCGACCGCTCCGACCTGCCACGACCGCGGCGGCTGTACATGATCTACATCTCGGCTCGGCACTACGGGAATGGCCTCGGCCAGCTGCTTCTCGACGCGGTCCTCGCGGACGCGCCGGCGATGCTGTGGGTCGCGAAGAAGAACCCGCGAGCAGTCGCGTTCTACCGTCGGAACGGGTTCGAATTCGACGGCGCCGAACAGATCGAGCACGGGGCACCTGAGATGCTCGCCGGCCGCATGGTGCGATAGTCGAATCGGTGGCGGTACATCGCCGGGGCAGCAGACGCTAGAACGGTGGCGGGTCGGTGCAGCTGAACCTGACGCCGGGGGAAGGATGGTCTTCGTAGCGGCGACCGGTCGGACTCGTCCATTCGAGCACTCCGCCTGAGAGCTGTCGAACGGCCCAGCGCGTCTGATGCTTGACCACATGATGTCGACGGCAGAGGTGCTCGAGGTTGTCGTCACTGGTCTTGCCGCCGAGCGCGTAGTCGAGGGTATGGTCGCGGTCCGAGCGCCAGACCGGCTGGCGACACCCGGGGAAGCGGCAGTGCTCATCGCGAGCCCGGAGGAACCGGGTCAGATGCGCCGACGGGTCGTGCCGGTCGACGCAGAGTGGCAGGTTCGTGACGGGATCGGTGAAGATCCGATCCCAGCCCTTCGCAGCCGCAGCAAGGATGCGGGCCGTCTCCGCGTCGATCGGACCAGACCCTGCGAGAAACGCCGGTTCCCGGCGACCGTGGGAGGGATCCGTCTCGACGACTTCGGGCACGGGAGCCGCTCCCGGCACCGCGGGCTCGAGGACCTTCGCCGGTACGGTCACCTGCACGAACGCCGTGATCTTCTCGAACACATCGGCCGGTCCGTGCCCGGTCGGCACAGCGGTCAGCAGCATGTCGGTGAGCACATCCGCGCGGACCTGGTCGAGAGTGCGCTCATCCGGGGCAGGGTCGGCATCGGACGAGCGCTCGGTCGAACCGGCAGGAGCGTCGCTGCTCGCCAGCGGAGCCTCGCCCTCGGCCGAAGCGCCGGTGGCGCCCTCGACAGTGGGCTGTCGCCCCGCCTCCTGAACGGTGATCGCCATCTGCGTGACGCGGTCGAAGATCGCGTGGACGAGCGTCGCCGGTCCGTCCAGCAGCAGCCGAGACATCCCGTCGTCCAGATCGCTGACCCGGACGCCCCGCGACTTTCGCGCGCGCTTGTGTCGCTCGTCGATCGATTCCGGATGCACGCGATCGGCGGCGGCGCGGCAGACCGGTCCGAGCCGACCCGCCGTCAGCTCGCCGGCTCGTGTCAGCACCGCCTTCTCGTACTCCGCCCGCACCTCGGGAGTGGGAAGCGTGGCTCCCGCATCGAGGATCACCCGGACGCGCGCCTGGTCGATCTCGCCGGCCGCCCACGCGGCGTGGGTCGCGGGGAAGTGGTCGACGAGCATCGCCGCCTCGCCCAGACGCGACTGCATCGTGCGATCGCTCACCTTGAGCGCCGTCGCGATCTCCGCGGAGACTTCCCGCCAAGGCAGGTCGTCATCGCCGTGGGCTCCCTGGACGGCAGCAGCGGTCGCCACCACATCGACCGCCGCGGACATGAGCGAAGCCTCGAACGCCTGGAGCCGGCTGATCGCCCGCCGGGTCTCCACGAGGCCGGTGACCAGCGCGTCGACGGCCGGAACATCCAGCCCCTCGATCGGTGATCTGCTCATACTTCGATGATCCCAGCCACCTCCGACACTCAAAGAGAGATACGAGCCGAAGCGACGCGCCCAGCGCCCGGTGTGAGCCACTTCTCATCTGCTGAGCCGCGCGACGGCGCCGTTCTGCGACATCCCACCCCTGTGCCCCGTGCGGAAGCGGCGGCATCGCTAGAATCGAGCGGACGACACGGACGAGAGCAGGAGACCGGTGGCGCGCAGCACGGCGAACAAGACGGCGACTTCGAAGGCCGCGGACGACCTCCCGATCGGTCCCACCGGGCGTCCCTATCACGGCTTCCCGACTCCCGCGCCGCTCGATGGTCACGGTCCCGCCCGCATCATCGCCCTGTGCAACCAGAAGGGCGGCGTCGGCAAGACGACCACCACGATCAACCTCGCCGCATCGCTCGCCGGCTACGGCCGCCGGGTGCTCGCCGTCGACTTCGACCCGCAGGGAGCGCTCTCGGCGGGCCTCGGCATCGCGACCCACGACATCCCCACGATCTACGACCTCCTGCTCGACTCGAAGCGCGACCCGCACGACGCCGTCGTGCACACGTCGGTCGAGAACCTCGACGTTATCCCCGCGAACATCGACCTCTCGGCCGCTGAGGTGCACCTCGTGAACGAGGTCGCCCGCGAGCAGACTCTCTCTCGCGCGCTGCGCGGCCTCACCGGCGAGTACGACGTCATCCTGATCGACTGCCAGCCGTCGCTCGGCCTGCTCACCGTGAACGCGCTCACGGCCAGCCACGGCGTGATCATCCCGCTCGAATGCGAGTTCTTCGCGCTGCGTGGGGTCGCCCTGCTGATCGAGACGATCGACAAGGTGCGCGACCGGCTGAACCCGGCGATCACCCTCGACGGAGTGCTGGCGACGATGTACGACCCGCGCACCCTGCACTCGCGCGAGGTGCTCGAGCGCGTGGTCGAGGCATTCAGCGACGACGTGCTCGAAACCGTCATCGGCCGCACCGTGAAGTTCCCGGATGCGTCGGTGTCGGGGATGCCGATCACGGAGTTCGCGCCGGAACACGCGGCGGCCCAGGCCTACCTGCGCCTCGCGCGGGAGCTGGTCGCCCGTGGCGCTGTCGCCTGAGACGGCACCCGAAAGGGGAGCGCGGTCGCCTGAGACGGCACCCGAAGGGGGAGCGCCGTCGCCTGAGGGGACGGGGGGTGGCCCTTCGACTCGGCCGGGGGGCTCCCTCGCTCAGCGACCTGGTGTGGGGGAGGCCGCCACGCCCGACGAGCAGGCGGAAGAATCGGTCGTCGAGCGGGCGGAGCGAGGCCAAGCGACGCAGCCCGAGGAGCCGGGCTTCCGCGTCTCGCTGGGAGTGTTCGACGGCCCGTTCGATCTGCTGCTGAACCTCCTGAGCAAGCACGAGCTCGACATCACGGAGGTCTCGCTCTCGAAGGTGACGGCGGAGTTCATCGCCTACCTGAAGGAGCTCGAATCCGACGCCGAGCTCGACGAGGCGTCCGAGTTCCTCGTCGTGGCCGCGACGCTGCTGGACATGAAGGTCGCCGGTCTCCTGCCGCAAGGCGAGCTCGTCGATGCCGAGTCGGTCGCGCTGCTCGAGGCGCGCGATCTGCTGTTCGCGCGGCTGCTGCAATACCGCGCGTTCAAGGAAGCGTCGGTGTGGTTCGCCCGGTGCCTGCAGCGCGAGGACAGGCGACACGCCCGCGCCGTGCGCCTCGACGAGAAGTACCGCGCCGCGACCCCGGAGCTCGTCTGGACGCTCTCGCCCGAGGATTTCGCCGCCATCGCGATGCTGGCCTTCGCGCCCAAGGAGATCCCGACAGTGGGCCTCGATCATCTGCACGCGCCGCTCGTCAGCATCCGGGAGCAGGTGGCCGTCGTCGTGACACTCCTGCGCTCGGCGGGGACACTGTCGTTCCGGGAGCTCGTCTCGGGCGTGACGCAGACCGGCATCGTGGTCGCGCGATTCCTCTCCGTCCTGGAGCTGTACCGCCACGCCGCCCTCTCGTTCGAGCAGCTGGAACCGCTCGGAGAATTGACCCTGCGCTGGACCGCCGAACGGTGGAGCGAAGAGAACCTGGCCTCGTTGGGAGCCGACTATGACCGATAACGCCACGGGTGCGCACGACGCCCTCGAGGCCCACGCCGTCGCGCGCAAGCTCGAGGCGATCCTTCTCGTCGTCGACGAGCCGCAGAGTCTCGTCGCCCTGGCGACGGCCGTCGGCGAGCCCGTGCCCGCGGTGCGGCAGGCGATCGAGGGACTCGTCGCCGACTACGACGGCGAGGCGGGCGGCCCGCGACGCGGCTTCGAGCTGCGCGAGGTGGGTGGGGGATGGCGCCTCTACGTCCGGGAGGACCACGACGCCCTGGTGAGCGAGTTCGTGAACGCGCAGGCGCCGTCGCGCCTCTCGCAGGCGGCTCTCGAGACCCTCGCCGTGATCGCGTACAAGCAGCCGGTCTCGCGTGGCCAGGTGGCGTCGATCCGTGCCGTGAACGTCGACTCCGTCGTGCGCACGCTCGTCGCCCGGGGGCTCATCACCGAGGTCGGCAACGACCCCGAGACCGGTGCGATCCTCTACGGCACGACCGACGCGCTGCTCGTGAACCTCGGCATCAACTCGCTCGACGAGCTGCCGCACATCTCGCCGCTGCTCGACGACGTCGACACCGTGGGCTCGGTGGGGATCGACGAAGGGATGCCGCGATGACCGACACCGAGGGAGTGCGCCTGCAGAAGGTGCTCGCCAACGCGGGCGTCGCGTCGCGGCGCGTCGCCGAGGAGCTCATCGCCGCGGGACGAGTGCGGGTCAACGGCGAGGTCGTCGACCAGCTCGGCTCGCGCATCGATCCCGAGAGCGATCTCGTCGATGTCGACGGGGTGGCGGTGCAGCTCGATCAGTCGAAGCGGTACGTCATGCTGAACAAGCCGACCGGTGTGGTGAGCTCGATGCGCGACGACCGCGGCCGCCCCGATCTGCGCCGCTTCACGAAGGACTGGGACGAGCGGCTCTTCAACGTCGGTCGGCTGGATGCCGAGACGAGCGGCCTTCTCGTGCTCACGAACGACGGCGAGCTGGCGCACGTGCTCGCCCACCCGTCGTTCGGTGTCACGAAGGTGTACATCGCGAAGGTGCGCGGCACCGTCGCGCCGCAGACCATCGCGCGTCTCACACGCGGCGTCGAGCTCGACGACGGACCCATCGCGGCCGACAAGGCCCGGCTGCTCGACCGTTCGGGCGACACGAGCCTCGTCGAGCTGACCCTCCACTCCGGACGCAACCGCATCGTGCGACGGATGATGGCCGAGGTGGGACATCCGGTCGTCGAGCTCGTGCGGCGCCAGTTCGGCCCGCTGCACCTGGGAACGCTCCCGGCGGGGCGGGCGCGCGAGTTGACTACAGTGGAACGCGGCGCGCTGCTCACTCTGTCGCGCCGCGAACCGGGGGAGCCGACGCCACCGGGAGCCGATCAGGAGACCCCGTGAGCCAGACCACGACCGCGCCCGCGCGCGGTGCAGCGCGCACCTCGGGCACCGTGCGCATCGTGGGGACGGGGCTGCTCGGCGCCAGCATCGGCCACGCGCTCACCGCGCTGGGTGTCGACGTGGCGCTCGCCGACACCTCGCCGGCGCAGCTGCGCCTCGCGATCGACTACGGCGCCGGACGCGCCGCCCGTGACGACGACGCGCCGCGCCTCGTGGTCGTGGCGGTGCCGCCGGATGTCACGGCCGACGTGATCGAGCGCGAGCTGGCAGCCCACCCCGACGCCGTCGTGACGGATGTCGCGAGCGTCAAACTCGAGCCGCTGCACGCGCTGCGCGAGCGCGGCGTCGACCTCACGCACTACATCGGCTCGCATCCGCTCGCGGGGCGGGAGCGGGGCGGCGCGATCTCCGCGCGCGCCGACATCTTCATCGGGCGCCCGTGGGTGGTCTGCCGCGACGACGAGACCACCCCCACCGACCTCGCCGTCGTCGAGGGACTCGCGCTCGACCTCGGCGCGATGCCGATCGAGATGGACCCCGCCGAGCACGACCGCTCCGTGGCGCTCGTGTCGCATGTGCCGCAACTGGTCGCGAGCCTCCTCGCCGGCCGGTTCGTCGAGGCGGCCGAGGGGTCCCTACGCCTCGCCGGCCAGGGCGTGCGCGACACGACCCGCATCGCCGCGTCGGCGCCCGAGCTGTGGGTGCAGATCCTCGGCTCGAACGCCGCGCCCGTGGTCGACGTGCTCGATGCGCTGTCCGCCGACCTGACGAGCGTCGCCGATGCGCTGCGCCGGCCCGACGCCCCCGGCTCGCGACGGGCCGTGGCCGACACGATCCGTCGCGGGAACGAGGGCGTCGAGCGGCTCCCCGGCAAGCACGGACAGAACCGTCGCTTCACGCAGGTCGTCGTCATGGTCGACGACACCCCCGGCCAGCTCGGCCGCCTGTTCGGCGAGCTGGGCGAGCTCGACGTGAACGTGGAAGACCTGCGCCTGGAGCATTCGCCCGGCGCCCAGTTCGGCCTCGCCGAGATCAGTGTCGTCCCCGGTGCCGTGCGCCGCGCGATCGACGGCCTGACCGCGCGCGGCTGGAGGATTGCGAGCACCACCGATGACTGACGTGACGATCGTGGCGATCGACGGGCCGGCCGGCTCGGGCAAGTCGAGCGTGTCGAAGCAGGCCGCCCGCGCTCTCGGCTTCGGCTATCTCGACACCGGCGCTGCCTACCGCGCCCTCGCCTGGCACGTTCTTCAGCGTGGCGCCGACACCGCCGATGCCGACGCGGTGGTGGCTGCGGCATCCGATTTCCCGTACGCGATCTCGCTCGATCCCGACGACTACTGGGTGCGCGTGGGCGAGACGGACGTCACCGACGCGATCCGGGAGCCCCGGGTGTCGGCCGCCGTCAGCGGTGTCGCCCGCGTCCCGGCTGTGCGCGCACAGGTGAACGACGTGTTCCGTGCGCTCGCAGCGGCCGCCGACCGGTCGGGCGTCATCATCGAGGGGCGCGACATCACGACGGTGGTGGCTCCGGATGCGCCGGTGCGCATCCTCCTCACTGCCGCTCCCGAGGTGCGGGCGGCGCGCCGGTCGGCCGAGCTGGCGGATCAGGATGCCGCGGCCGTCGCCGCGGCTCTGCACAAGCGCGACGCATCCGACTCCGCGGTCGTCGATTTCCTTTCCGCTGCGCCGGGGGTCGAGGTGGTCGATTCCACCGCCCTCGACTTCGCGCAGACCGTCGACGCCGTCCTCGGCGTCGTGCACCAGAAGCTGGAGGCGACCCATGGGCGCTGACGACGAGTACGAAGCCGGACCCGATCACCTCGCCGAACGGCTGGCGGACATCGACGAGGAGCTCGCCGAGCAGCGCGCCGAGGCGCTGCGCGCCTCCCTCGGCGACTACGAGCTGGAGGACGAAGACGCGGCGCTCCTGGCCGGCGTGCAGCTGGGCGAGGACGGGGTGGAGTTCCTGCCTGCGCTTCCCGTCGTCGCGATCGTCGGCCGGCCGAACGTCGGCAAGTCGGCGCTCGTGAACCGCATCCTGGGGCGCCGCGAGGCGGTCGTGGAGGACACCCCGGGCGTCACGCGGGACCGGGTGACCTACAAGGCTGAGTGGATGGACCGCCGGTTCACGCTCGTCGACACGGGCGGGTGGGAGCCTGACGCGAAGGGCATCGACCGCTCTGTCGCCGCGCAGGCCGAGATCGCGATCGACCTGTCGGACGTCGTGCTGTTCGTGGTCGACGCGATGGTCGGCGCCACCTCCACCGACGAGCACGTCGTCCGGCTGCTGCGGAAGTCGGGCCGCCCCGTCTTCCTCGTCGCGAACAAGATCGACGACGCCCGGCAGGAGCCGGAGGCGGCGGCGCTGTGGAACCTCGGGCTGGGCGAGCCGCATCCCGTGTCGGCGATCCACGGCCGCGGCGTGGCGGACCTGCTCGATGCCGTCGTGAAGGTGCTGCCGGATGTGTCGGCCGTCGCGAAGCAGGAGATCGGCGGGCCGCGCCGGGTCGCGATCCTCGGCCGGCCGAACGTCGGCAAGTCGTCGCTGCTGAACAAGGCGGCGGGCGAGGAGCGCGTCGTGGTCAACGACCTCGCCGGCACGACCCGCGACCCGGTCGACGAGATCGTGGAGCTCGGCGGCAAGCTGTGGCGGTTCGTCGACACCGCGGGCATCCGTCGTCGCGTGCACCTGCAGCAGGGCGCAGACTTCTACGCGTCGCTGCGCACGTCGGCCGCGCTCGAGAAGGCCGAGGTGGCAGTGGTCGTGCTCGACGTGTCGGAGGCGATCAGCGAGCAGGACGTGCGCATCATCGACATGGTGCTCGAGTCCGGTCGCGCACTGGTGCTCGCGTACAACAAGTGGGACGTGCTGAACACTCCGGAGTACGAGAACCAGGATCGGCGTCGGTACCTCGAGCGGGAGATCGAGCAGGACCTCGCGCATGTGGCGTGGGCGCCCCGCGTGAACATCTCGGCGCGCACGGGCCGACATCTCGACAAGCTCGTGCCGGCGCTCGAGACGGCGCTCGCGTCGTGGGACACGCGGATCCCGACCGGCAAGTTCAATGCGTTCCTGGCCGAGCTCGTGGCCGAGCACCCGCATCCGCTGCGGGGAGGGAAGCAGCCGCGGATCCTCTTCGGCACGCAGGCGGGCACGCGTCCGCCGACGTTCGTGCTGTTCACGACCGGCTTCCTCGACCCGGGCTACCGCCGGTTCATCCAGCGGCGCCTGCGCGAGCTGTACTCGTTCGAGGGAACCCCGATCGTGATCAACATGCGCGTGCGCGAACGCCGCCAGCGCTGAGCTGCCCCCGAGCGATCTGTCAGGTCCCTGAGCGCCCTTCGACTCGTCGCTGCGCTCCTCGCTCAGGAGCCGCGAGGCGAGTCGAAGGGCCGGCGCGTGACGCCGCGTCTGGATGGTGGGCGCCGCGGTCCGGCGAGACCGCGTGTGACGCTCCCGGCCCACGCCATGCCGGGCTGTGACAGGCTGGATCGGTGAGGATCGAGTACCCGGAGTTCGGCGCCGCCCGGCGACCGCAGGGTCCCCGCGACCCGGGCGATGCGTGGGTGGTCACGGATGCCGGCGAGCGGTACTGGGGTCGCTTCGGAGCGGCGGGACTGCTGGCGTACGACCCGGCACGCGGGGTGCTGCTGCAGCACCGCGTGTCGTGGAGCCACCACGGTGACACGTGGGCGCTGCCCGGCGGAGCGCGCCACGAGGGCGAGTCGGCGTGCGACGCGGCGGTGCGCGAAGCGCAGGAGGAGGCCGGCGTGCCCGACGGCGCCGTCCGCGCGCGGGCCGAGAGCATCCTCGACCTCGACGTCTGGACCTACACGACGCTCGTCGCCGATGTGCTCGAGCCGTTCGAGCCGGTGATCAGCGACCCCGAGAGCAGGGCGCTCGCATGGGTCCCCGCCGACGAGGTGACCGATCTGCCGCTGCATCCGGGGTTCGCGGGATCGTGGCAGCGGCTGCGCGGACTGCTCGAGGTGCGCCCCGCGGTGGTGGTCGATGCGGCGAACGTCGTCGGCTCGGTGCCCGACGGCTGGTGGCGGGATCGTGCCGGCGCCGCGACCCGGCTCATCGACGAGGTGGCGGCCCTCGGTGCACGGGGGATGGATGCGTCGGCCCTCGCACTGCCGGAAGATCTCTGGTTCCCCGAGTTCTCGGTCGTCGTCGAGGGTCAGGCGCGCGATGCCGCCGCAGCCGATGGCGTGACCGTCGTGCGGGCTGCGGCATCCGGTGACGACGCGATCGTCGACGAGGCCCGCCGGCGGCGGGAGGACGGCCGCACCGTGACCGTGGTCACGAGCGATCGCGAGCTCACCGCGCGCTGCGAAGAGGCCGGCGCCGCCGTGCACGGCACGCGCTGGCTCCGCGACCAGCTCGCCCGCTGACGACGCAGCGCCCTCACTCCCGGCCGCGGAACCGGTCGATCTCGCGGCGCTCGCGCTTCGTGGGCCGGCCGGCGCCGCGATCGCGCTGGGCGACGACGGGCATCGGATCGCGCGGCGGCGTGCGGTCCTCCATCGCGGTCGCCGCGACCGCGGCGCCGACACGCTTCACGATCGTCTGGCGCACCACGAGGATCCGGTCGAAGCCCGCGATGCGCACTCGCACCTCGTCACCCGGATGCACCTGCTGGGCGGGCTTCACGCGCTCGCCGCCGACCCGCACATGCCCCGCGCGGCATGCCGTCGTGGCGGCGGAGCGGGTCTTGAAGACGCGGACGGCCCACAGCCACGCATCCACTCGTGCGGAATCAGCCATGCGCCTCCCGTCGCATCGCGACCAGTACTCCCGCGGCGAGCAGTCCCTGGCCCAGGCAATAGGTGGCCATGACGAGCGGGCTCGTCCAGTCGGGCATCGCGTCGGGTAGGAAGATGCGGAAGGCGAGCACGGAATCCGAGGCGAGGAAGAAGACACCACCGAGGGTCGTGGTCGTGTTGCAGCGCGCCGCGCTGATAGCGGTGCCGCCGAGCACGAGCCCGTATGCCGCGACGGCGAGGGTGAGGGCGCCCAGGTGCGGGAACAGCACAGCCAGCATCGCGACCCACCACGCCGCGTACACGATCGCCCACGTGCGGACGCGGCGATACGCGAGATGGCGCACGAAGAGCCAGATGTAGACGAGGTGCGCGAGTCCGAAGAACAGCAGCATCCCCGGCACCTCGGGCAGGAACGGGAAGAACACGCTCGTTTCGTCGCCGAACCACGACAGCGCGATCGCAACGAGCAGCAGGGTGAGGCGGATGCCGTTGCCGAGCCCGCGGACCGCCCACAGCACCGCGACCGCGAGCAGGGGCATGAGCAGCAGCTTCGTGGCGGCCGCCAGCGCCTGGGCGTCACGGCCGAATGCGAGCGCTGCGATGTGGACGAGCGAGACCAGGACGTACGGGAGGAAGCGGAGCAGGCGCAGGACGGGCAGACGGCTCGGCATGTCGTCCATCGTATGCTCGCAGGGTGAGCGCGAATCCCACCGCCTTCGGTCTGCGCCGGATGCTGCCGCGCGACCGCACCGAGCGGTTCCGCGGAGCCTCGCCCCTCGAGCTGCTGTTCGATCTCGTGTTCGTGATCGCGGTGTCGCAGGCGGCCGACCATCTGCACGAGCTGCTGCGCGAGGGGCACGTCGGGCAGGGCGTGCTCTCCTACCTCATGGTGTTCTTCGCGATCTGGTGGGCGTGGATGAACTTCTCGTGGTTCGCGTCGGCGTTCGACACCGACGACTGGGCCTACCGCGTCATGACGTTCGTGCAGATGGGCGGAATGCTCGTGCTGGCCGCCGGGGTCGGCGAGGCGATGACGTCGTACGACTTCCTCCTCGTGACGTGGGGCTACGTCATCATGCGGCTCGCGATGGTGGGGCAGTGGCTGCGGGCCGCCGCATCCGATCCCGGTTCCCGCCGCACCGCCCTGGCGTTCGCGATCGGGATCACGATCGTGCAGGTGCTGTGGGTGGCACGCGTGTACCTGCTCGACGCGACGTGGCAGTTCGTGACATTCTTCGTGCTGGTCCTGGCCGAGATCGCGGTGCCGGTGGTGGCCGAGCGCCTCGGCAGGACCACATGGCATCCGCATCACATCGCGGAGCGGTACGGATGCTTCACCCTGATCGTGCTCGGTGAGAGCGTCCTGGCCTCGGCGAGCGCGGTGTTCGCGGCGCGGGGCACGGCGGCGCATGCGGCGGCGCTCGTCGGGCTCGCAGCCGCCGGGCTCGCGATCGCCGCGGGCATGTGGTGGATCTACTTCGTTCGGGAGCAGGGCGACCGGCTGGCGGCGATCGACCGAGGCTTCGGATTCGGCTACGCGCACTACGTGATCTTCGCCGCAGCCGGCGCGGTGTCGGCGGGCATCGCGACGTCGGTCGACATCGCGGCGGAACAGTCGCAGCTGACGGCGCGGGTGGCGGCGTTCGCCCTGACGGTGCCGGTGGGCGTGTTCCTGCTGGCGGTGTGGGCGGTCCTGCTGCGTCCGCTGATCGGACGGACGGCGTCGACGCTCATGGTGGCGCTCGCGGTGCTGATCGTGGCGAGCGCGCTGGTTCCCGCCGCCGCGGTGGCGGCGACGACGATGCTGCTGGCCGTGATCGTCACGGTGCTGGAGGTGGATCGGGTGCGTCAGCCGGCCTGATCGAGCACGAGCTCGACGATCGTCCGCTGTGGCTTCGGTCGGGCGACCTCGCGGAACCCGGCGGCGAGGAAGACCGACAGGATGCCGATGTAGAGGTCGTTCGTGGGCGTCTTGCCGACGGTCGTGTCGGTCGGGTACGCCTCGATGACGCGGGCGCCGCCCGTGCGAGCGTGGGCGATCGCCGCGTCGAGGAGCTTGGCGTTGAGCCCCATGCCACGGAACTCCTTGCGGACGACGAAGCAGGTGACCGCCCAGACGTCGGGGTCCTCCCAGTCGTACGGCGAGGAGGCGAAGTTGCGGGTGCGCGCGAGTCGCGGCTGTGCGGTGCGGGGACCGACGCGCACCCAGGCCGCCGGCTGGCCGTCGACATAGGCGATCAGGGCGGGGGAGGGCGCGGTGCCGAGCTCGATGCGGAGCTTCTCGGTGCGCTCGGCGCGGGTCGTGCTGTCGAACTCCTTGCCGCGCATGAGCCACCACTGGCACTGGCAGCCGGCGCCGTCGCCGCCGCCGTTGAACGTGTGCTGAGCGTCGTCGAACCGGTCTTGGGTGGCGGGCTCGATCGTGATCGTGGACATGCACGTGACGCTACCCGGGGCTTCGGACACCGACAACCGCGCCGGTTCGCGGCGCCCACCGCGAGCAGGTAGGATGGGGGAGTTGTCCGCTCCGGCGGGCGGCGGGATGTGGCGCAGCTTGGTAGCGCACTTGACTGGGGGTCAAGGGGTCGCAGGTTCAAATCCTGTCATCCCGACGTAAAGGGCTGTTGGCAAAACTGTTTGCAGAACAGCTGGAGAAAAGGGAAGGGCACCTGCTTCGAGCAGGTGCCCTTCCCTTTTTCGCGTCTGCGTAGCCGGATTCTGATCCGCGTACGCCCAATCGAGCGCTTCTGGTCATGAAAACACGAACGCGCCCGGTTTTCGGGCGCGTTTGATTGTCCTGGTGTAGCGGGGAGCGTGCCGGATTTGCCGCCGGCGGCGTCAGCAGTGAGCGGTGTCGCTCAGGTACGCATCGGTGTCAGCGCGCGGAGGTCTCGTTCGTCAGGAGATGTGGTCGTCGACGACGATGTTCGATTGCCCCGAGGAA
The DNA here is from genome assembly GCF_058349865.2 of Microbacterium altimontanum. Taxonomy (NCBI): domain Bacteria; kingdom Bacillati; phylum Actinomycetota; class Actinomycetes; order Micrococcales; family Microbacteriaceae; genus Microbacterium; species Microbacterium altimontanum. The sequence continues at coordinate 22,711 of NZ_JBYRJB020000014.1, forward strand.
TGGAGAGGATGCCGTCGCCGGTGGTCTTCGTGTACCGGTTGGCCCATACGCGGTCGCGGCGGCGGAGGGTGTTCGGCCGCGGTGTCGTGCGGGCGCGTTCAATCGCCTGGTCACTGAGGAACGCGGCAATCTTGCGGAGGTTGTGGTTGACGATGAGGAGCGTGACGAGAATCTGGGCGGCGGCGATTCCGCGGACGCGTCGGCGCCCCGCGGTGGCGATATCTTCGTCGCCGGACGCCTTGAGCTGCTGGTTCTCGGACTCGACGGTGTTGCGGGCGTGGTCGTGGAAGGTCTCCCACTCTTCGCTGCCATAGTCGAAGGCCTGCTGCGGCGCCTGCATCTCGGTGAGGTCGAAGGGTCTGCCCCGAGTCTTGTTGACAGTCGGGGTTTGGGGTGATCAGGCCGCTTCTGCGTCCTTGTAGATCATCTCAA
>NZ_JBYRJB020000015.1:0-5445 GCF_058349865.2 Microbacterium altimontanum
GAAGTCCGGCGGTGTCCTACTCTCCCACAGGGTCCCCCCTGCAGTACCATCGGCGCTGAGAGGCTTAGCTTCCGGGTTCGGAATGTGTCCGGGCGTTTCCCTCTCGCTATGGCCGCCGAAACACTATGGATGTTTCGGTGTCGTCACAACGACGTGTCTGTGTGTTGTTGTGTTCCCGACCGTACATCGGGAACCACTCAGTGGACGCGAGTCATCCGCAGAAGGATGAAAGTGTTTGTCAAGTCATCGGCTTATTAGTACCGGTCAGCTGCACGCATTGCTGCGCTTCCACATCCGGCCTATCAACCCAGTAGTCTGGCTGGGAGCCTCTCACCCCGTAGGGTATGGAAGTCTCATCTTGAGGCCGGCTTCCCGCTTAGATGCTTTCAGCGGTTATCCATCCCGAACGTAGCTAATCAGCGGTGCTCCTGGCGGAACAACTGACACACCAGAGGTTCGTCCAACCCGGTCCTCTCGTACTAGGGTCAGATCCTCTCAAACTTCCTACGCGCGCAGCGGATAGGGACCGAACTGTCTCACGACGTTCTAAACCCAGCTCGCGTACCGCTTTAATGGGCGAACAGCCCAACCCTTGGGACCTACTCCAGCCCCAGGATGCGACGAGCCGACATCGAGGTGCCAAACCATGCCGTCGATATGGACTCTTGGGCAAGATCAGCCTGTTATCCCCGAGGTACCTTTTATCCGTTGAGCGACAGCGCTTCCACAAGCCACTGCCGGATCACTAGTCCCGACTTTCGTCCCTGCTCGACCTGTCAGTCTCACAGTCAAGCTCCCTTGTGCACTTACACTCGACACCTGATTGCCAACCAGGTTGAGGGAACCTTTGGGCGCCTCCGTTACTCTTTGGGAGGCAACCGCCCCAGTTAAACTACCCACCAGGCACTGTCCCTGAACCGGATCACGGTTCGAAGTTAGACATCCAGAGTGACCAGAGTGGTATTTCAACAATGACTCCACCCGAACTGGCGTCCGGGTTTCACAGTCTCCCACCTATCCTACACAAGCCACACCGAATACCAATACCAAGCTGTAGTAAAGGTCACGGGGTCTTTCCGTCCTGCTGCGCGTAACGAGCATCTTTACTCGTAATGCAATTTCGCCGAGTTCGTGGTTGAGACAGTTGGGAAGTCGTTACGCCATTCGTGCAGGTCGGAACTTACCCGACAAGGAATTTCGCTACCTTAGGATGGTTATAGTTACCACCGCCGTTTACTGGGGCTTAAATTCGGAGCTTCGCTTGCGCTGACCCCTCCTCTTAACCTTCCAGCACCGGGCAGGCGTCAGTCCGTATACATCGTCTTGCGACTTAGCACGGACCTGTGTTTTTAGTAAACAGTCGCTACCCACTGGTCTCTGCGGCCACCACACCCTTTCGGTGTAAAACCTAGTAAGTGGGTGGCCCCCCTTCTCCCGAAGTTACGGGGGCATTTTGCCGAGTTCCTTAACCACGATTCTCTCGATCTCCTCGGTATTCTCTACCTGACCACCTGAGTCGGTTTGGGGTACGGGCGGCTAGAACCTCGCGTCGATGCTTTTCTTGGCAGCATAGGATCACCCACTTTTCATCCGCATCGTGTCTCACCCGTATGTGAGGGACGGATTTGCCTATCCCTCGGGCTACGCACTTGCACCAGGACAACCATCGCCTGGCTTGGGCTACCTTCCTGCGTCACACCTGTTACTACGCTAGCCGCACCAGCATGGGGTCGAGCGTTCACCAGAACACCATCACCCCGAAGGGATCCGGCACGTCCTGGCTAGGACTCTTAGCACCACTGGATTGACTGGGGCGGTTCTTCGCCGGTACGGGAATATCAACCCGTTGTCCATCGACTACGCCTGTCGGCCTCGCCTTAGGTCCCGACTTACCCAGGGAAGATTAGCTTGACCCTGGAACCCTTGGTCTTTCGGAGGACGTGTTTCTCACACGTCTTTCGCTACTCATGCCTGCATTCTCACTCGTGTGCCGTCCACGGCTGGGTCACCCCGCCGCTTCACCCGGCACACGACGCTCTCCTACCCATCCACACGACTGGACCACGAAGGCCTATCGCAAGGTGTGAATGCCACAACTTCGGTGGCGTGCTTGAGCCCCGTTACATTGTCGGCGCGGAATCACTTGACCAGTGAGCTATTACGCACTCTTTCAAGGGTGGCTGCTTCTAAGCCAACCTCCTGGTTGTCACAGCAACTCCACATCCTTTCCCACTTAGCACGCGCTTAGGGACCTTAGATGGTGGTCTGGGTTGTTTCCCTCTCGACGATGAAGCTTATCCCCCACCGTCTCACTGCTGCGCTCTCACTTACCGGCATTCGGAGTTTGGCTGACGTCAGTAACCTTGTAGGGCCCATCGGCCATCCAGTAGCTCTACCTCCGGCAAGAAACACGCAACGCTGCACCTAAATGCATTTCGGAGAGAACCAGCTATCACGAAGTTTGATTGGCCTTTCACCCCTATCCACAGCTCATCCCCTCAGTTTTCAACCTAAGTGGGTTCGGCCCTCCACGACGTCTTACCGTCGCTTCAGCCTGGCCATGGATAGATCACTTCGCTTCGGGTCTAGGACATGCGACTGAACGCCCTATTCAGACTCGCTTTCGCTACGGCTACCCCACCCGGGTTAACCTCGCCACATATCACTAACTCGCAGGCTCATTCTTCAAAAGGCACGCTGTCACCCCTACCAAGGAGGCTCCAACGGTTTGTAAGCAAACGGTTTCAGGTACTATTTCACTCCCCTCCCGGGGTACTTTTCACCTTTCCCTCACGGTACTTGTCCGCTATCGGTCATCTGGGAGTATTCAGGCTTATCAGGTGGTCCTGACAGATTCACACGGGATTTCTCGGGCCCCGTGCTACTTGGGATACTCTCCACGCCAAGAACACGCATTTCGGCTACAGGGCTATCACCTGCTACGGCCCGCCTTTCCAGACGATTCGCCTATACGCTCTTGTCACGCCGACTGCCCGGCAGAACAGTCAAGAAAGTCCCACTACCCCCAACATGCAACGCCCGCCGGCTCTCACACATGCTGGGTTTGGCCTCTTCCGGTTTCGCTCGCCACTACTCACGGAATCACGGTTGTTTTCTCTTCCTGTGGGTACTGAGATGTTTCACTTCCCCACGTTCCCTCTACCCGCCCTATATATTCAGACGGGAGTCACCAGGTCGGCACGCCGCCTGGCGGGGTTTCCCCATTCGGAGACCCTCGGATCAAAACTTGCTTATCAGTTCCCCGAGGCTTATCGCAGATTGCTACGTCCTTCTTCGGCTCCAGATGCCAAGGCATCCACCGTTTGCTCTTAAAGACTTGAAATCACATGAGCACGACCCACCCAAAAAGGGCAGGCCGAAAAAATCATCTATTCTTTAAGATGCTCGCGTCCACTGTGTAGTTCTCAAAGTACGGGCGGCACCCACCCGAACAGCCACCAAACGGCGACCACCCAAGCAGGTCCATCCAGAGGAAGAAACCACCCCCACACGGGGATGGCATCCGGTCCCTCAGGACCCAACAGCGTGCCGGCACCCCACACACCCCCCACACCGTTCCAACCGCCGAAGCAGCGTACTAAGCACAAGAAGCATCCAAGATGCCATGTCAAACGTTCCACCCATGAGCTACCAGCACCACACGGACGGTGGTGATCTGGCGCCTGGAAGACCCGAAGATCTCCAGATGCTCCTTAGAAAGGAGGTGATCCAGCCGCACCTTCCGGTACGGCTACCTTGTTACGACTTAGTCCTAATTACCGATCCCACCTTCGACGGCTCCCTCCACAAGGGTTGGGCCACCGGCTTCAGGTGTTACCGACTTTCATGACTTGACGGGCGGTGTGTACAAGACCCGGGAACGTATTCACCGCAGCGTTGCTGATCTGCGATTACTAGCGACTCCGACTTCACGTAGTCGAGTTGCAGACTACGATCCGAACTGGGACCGGCTTTTTGGGATTCGCTCCACCTCACGGTATCGCAGCCCATTGTACCGGCCATTGTAGCATGCGTGAAGCCCAAGACATAAGGGGCATGATGATTTGACGTCATCCCCACCTTCCTCCGAGTTGACCCCGGCAGTATCCCCTGAGTTCCCACCATAACGTGCTGGCAACAGAGAACGAGGGTTGCGCTCGTTGCGGGACTTAACCCAACATCTCACGACACGAGCTGACGACAACCATGCACCACCTGTATAGAGACCTTGCGGGGCGACCATCTCTGGCCGTTTCCTCTATATGTCAAGCCTTGGTAAGGTTCTTCGCGTTGCATCGAATTAATCCGCATGCTCCGCCGCTTGTGCGGGTCCCCGTCAATTCCTTTGAGTTTTAGCCTTGCGGCCGTACTCCCCAGGCGGGGAACTTAATGCGTTAGCTGCGTCACGGAATCCGTGGAAAGGACCCCACAACTAGTTCCCAACGTTTACGGGGTGGACTACCAGGGTATCTAAGCCTGTTTGCTCCCCACCCTTTCGCTCCTCAGCGTCAGTTACGGCCCAGAGATCTGCCTTCGCCATCGGTGTTCCTCCTGATATCTGCGCATTCCACCGCTACACCAGGAATTCCAATCTCCCCTACCGCACTCTAGTCTGCCCGTACCCACTGCAGGCCCGAGGTTGAGCCTCGGGATTTCACAGCAGACGCGACAAACCGCCTACGAGCTCTTTACGCCCAATAATTCCGGATAACGCTTGCACCCTACGTATTACCGCGGCTGCTGGCACGTAGTTAGCCGGTGCTTTTTCTGCAGGTACCGTCACTCACGCTTCTTCCCTGCTAAAAGAGGTTTACAACCCGAAGGCCGTCATCCCTCACGCGGCGTTGCTGCATCAGGCTTGCGCCCATTGTGCAATATTCCCCACTGCTGCCTCCCGTAGGAGTCTGGGCCGTGTCTCAGTCCCAGTGTGGCCGGTCACCCTCTCAGGCCGGCTACCCGTCGACGCCTTGGTGAGCCATTACCTCACCAACAAGCTGATAGGCCGCGAGCCCATCCCAGACCGAAAAATCTTTCCAACCAGTAACCATGCGGTTCCAGTTCATATCCAGTATTAGACGCCGTTTCCAGCGCTTATCCCAGAGTCCAGGGCAGGTTGCTCACGTGTTACTCACCCGTTCGCCACTGATCCACAAGAGCAAGCTCTCGCTTCACCGTTCGACTTGCATGTGTTAAGCACGCCGCCAGCGTTCATCCTGAGCCAGGATCAAACTCTCCGTAAAAAACGAAAGCCACAACATCACCGGGAAAACAGTGAAACGCTGCAGCGAGTTCAATCATGACCAAAAACGAATGTCACTGACATCCATAAAATTGATCCAAAGGAATCTCACCCAACCAAAAAGGTCAGGACGAGGTTAATTGGCATTTGACAAGTGCACGCTGTTGAGTTCTCAAGGATCGGACGCACCCACAACCCAACCCCAA
>NZ_JBYRJB020000016.1:0-1378 GCF_058349865.2 Microbacterium altimontanum
CTCGTCGGATGCGACGTAGACGCGGTCACCGTGTGATCCTTCGAGGAAACTCTCATATCCCACTCGAACGGAATCATCACGATGACCGCACCTCATATTGTCGACCCTGCGAGCGTGCTCGCTGAAGCCCTGTCCGACGCGTCGCCGGATCTGATGCGCAGCCTGCTGCAGACCATGATCAACGCACTGCTGTCCGCCGATGCGGACGCCGTCGTGGGCGCCGAATGGGGACAACGCAGCCCCGACCGCACGACCCAGCGCAACGGGTACCGGCACCGCGACCTGGACACCCGGGTCGGCACGATCGACGTCCAGATCCCGAAGCTGCGGCAGGGAACGTACTTCCCGGATTGGCTCCTCGAGCGCCGCAAGCGCGCCGAGACGGCGATGATCACCGTCGTCGCCGACTGCTACCTCGCCGGCGTGAGCACGCGTCGGATGGACAAGCTGGTCAAGACGCTCGGGATCCACTCGCTGTCCAAGTCGCAGGTGTCCCGGATGGCGGCCGAGCTCGACGAGCACGTCGAGCAGTTCCGGCACCGCCCGCTGGACGACGCCGGCCCGTTCACGTTCGTCGCCGCCGACGCGCTCACGATGAAGGTCCGCGAAGGCGGGCGGGTCATCAACGCGGTCGTGCTCGTCGCGACCGGGGTGAACGCGGACGGGCGCCGCGAGGTGCTCGGCCTGCGCGTCGCGACCAGTGAGACGGGAGCTGCCTGGAACAGCTTCTTCGCCGACCTCGTCGCCCGCGGCCTGGGCGGGGTCCGCCTTGTCACATCGGACGCTCACGCCGGGCTCGTCGAGGCGGTCGCCGCGAACCTGCCCGGCGCGGTCTGGCAACGCTGCCGCACCCACTACGCCGCGAACCTGATGAGCGTGACGCCGAAGACCATGTGGCCGGCGGTGAAAGCGATGCTGCACTCCGTCTACGACCAGCCCGACGCCCACAGCGTCCACGCCCAGTTCGACCGACTGCTGGACTACGTCGACGGGAAGCTGCCCGACGCGTTCGAGCACCTCGACGCCGCCCGGGCGGACATCCTCGCGTTCACCGGTTTCCCCGAAGGCCTCTGGCAGCAGATCTGGTCCAACAACCCCAACGAGCGTCTCAACCGCGAGATCCGCCGCCGCACCGACTCCGTCGGCATCTTCCCGAACCGCGACGCGATCATCCGCCTCGTCGGCGCCGTCCTCGCCGAGATCACCGACGAATGGGCCGAAGGCCGCCGATACCTCGGCCTCGAGATCCTCGCCAAAAGCAGACTCACCCTCGTCGCCGACACCGGCATCGAGGAGGTGACCGACACCGTCCTCGAACTCAGCGCATAACCCCTCAGATCGAAGGACACCGCGCTACACCACTACTCGGGACTTGACC
>NZ_JBYRJB020000001.1:0-202461 GCF_058349865.2 Microbacterium altimontanum
CATATCAGACTGACCACGCGTCACCAGACACGCCGCATCCCGTGACCGATCGAGCGAACGACGAAGCGCCGCCCGGCAGCCAGCCCCGGCGGCGCTTCACCCTGCCCACTTGACAAAACTCACCACATATCAGGCGACCTGCACGCCGTCCTTGTATACGGCAGCGATCTGCGGAACGCCGGGCCGATACGCGAGGTAGGTGCGACTCGGGGCGTCGAGCACGACGAGGTCGGCGCGTGTACCGGCCGCGAGCACGCCGATGTCGTCGCGGCGCAGCGCTCGCGCGCCGCCGGCGGTCGCGGCCCACACCGCCTCCGGCACCGTCATCCGCATCTCGCGTACGGCGAGCGCGATCATGAGCGGCATCGAGCTCGAGAAGTTGGATCCCGGGTTGCAGTCGCAGGCGATCGCGACGGTCACGCCCGCGTCGATGAGCCGACGCGCGTCGGGATACGGCTGGCGGGTCGAGAACTCGACCCCGGGCAGCAGCGTCGCCACGGTGTCGGACCCGGCGAGCGCCGCGACGTCGTCGTCGGTCAGGAAGGTGCAGTGGTCGACGGATGCCGCGCCCAGCGCGACGGCGAGCTGCACGCCGGGCCCCTCGCCGATCTGATTGCCGTGCACACGCGGCACGAGGCCACGCGCGACGCCGGCCTCGAGGATGCGGCGGGACTCATCGGCGGTGAACGCGCCGGTCTCGCAGAACACGTCCACCCATTTCGCGTGCGGCGCGCACGCGGCCAGCATCGGTCCGCAGACGAGGTCGACATACTCGTCGCGCGCGTCGGCGTACTCGACCGGGACGACGTGGGCGCCGAGGTAGGTCACCTCCGGCGTGGCCTCCGCAGCAAGTCGCGCCAAGCGCGCTTCGTCGTGCACGGTCAGGCCGTATCCGGTCTTGATCTCGACCGTCGTCGTGCCCTGAGCGTGCAGCTCGGCGACGAACCGCGCCAGTCGCCGCCGCAGTTCGTCGTCGTTCGCTGCCCGAGTGGCCGCCACGGTCGTCCGTATGCCGCCCGCGGCATACGGCTCCCCCGCCATGCGCGCGGCGAATTCGGCCGACCGCTCCCCGCCGAACACGAGGTGACTGTGGCTGTCGACGAACCCGGGGATGACGGCGCGCCCGCCGACGTCGACGACGTCGACCGTCTCGTCTCGCAGCGCTCGTCGGGCGACCGGATCTGCCGCGGGCCCGGCCCACGCGACGCGTGTGCCTTCGACGAGCACCGCCGCATCGGTGACGGTTCCGCACAGGTCGTCGGCGGCCGCGACGTTCGTGGTGAGCTCGCCGATGTTCGTGATGAGGGTTGCCGAGGTGGTCACGAGGCGTCCTTCCGGGTCAGGATCCCGCCAACGATCGTCGCGGTCACGTCTCCGGCGCGGGCGACCAGCGGCAGCTGGAGCAGATCGGCGCCCCGGGTGCGGGTGGTGTCGGCGTCGAGCTCGACGGCGTCGAACGGGTCGCCGACGCGCAGGCCCGCGGCATCCCGAGCTCCCAGAAGACCCAGCGCACGGGCGCCGCCCACGCTGCCGGCATGCCAGAGCTGCGCCGGGGTGAAGATCCCGCGCTTCTGGGCGCGCAGGCGCTGGTCGAGCTCGAGCCGGGCGAGCTCTTCGAGCGGATCGATCACGGCATGCTGGTCCGATCCGATGGACAGGATCGCGCCGGCGGCGCGCAGTTCGGGGGCCGGTCCGATGCCGTCGCCGAGATCGGCCTCGGTGGTCGGGCACATCACGATCGACGCATCCGCCGCCCCCAGCAGCGAGATGTCGTCGTCGGTCAGGTGCGTCGCGTGCACGGCGGCGAGAGTCGGGCGCACCAGGCCGTGCTCGGCCAGGAGCGCTGTGGGTGTCATGCCATACGCGTCCTGGCACGCCTGGTTTTCGGCGACCTGCTCCGACAGGTGCACGTGCAGCGGGACATCGGCGGGCAACTCCTGCCCGACGATCGCGAGATCGCCAGGCGTCACCGCGCGCACCGAGTGCAGCGCGGCGCCGACCGACACGAGCGCGCGGCGGCGCGGATCGGCGGCGACCGCGTCACGCAGCGCCTGCCAGCGTTCCAGCCACGCGTGCACGTCACCGTCGCCGAACCGCCGCTGGCGTTCACTCAGCTCCAGACCGACGCCGCCGCGAAGATAACAGGTGTCCAGCAGCACGAGCCGGATTCCGGCAGCCACGGCCGCATCCGCGAGGGCCAGCTCCATCACATGGTCGCGGTACGGCGTGCCGTCGGGCCGGTGGTGGACATAGTGGAACTCCCCCACCGCCGTGTAGCCGGCGTCCCGCATCTCGGTGAAGACGCTCTCGGCGAGGGCCCGGTACGACTCGGGCGTGAGCGCGCCGGCGGCGTGGTACATCTCCTCGCGCCACACCCAGAAGTCGCCCCCGCCGCCGTGCGTGCGCCCGCGCAGCAGCCGGTGGAACGCATGCGAGTGCGCGTTGACGAAGCCGGGTGCGACGACGCCGAGCACCGTGTCACCCGGCTGCGCCGTCGCGCCCCGGGCGAGCCCGGTGATGACCCCGTCGCGGGCGGTGATGCGCACGTCGGTGGCGAACGCGCCGTCGATCAGAGCCTTCGCGGCGTGGGCGGAGGCGACGACGCTCATGCCTCTCCCGCCAGCGCGCGCAGGGTCGCGGCCAGCGCGCGGGCGCCCGCCTCGCAGTCCTCGTCGCGTGCGCCCTCGGCCGGCGCGTGCGAGACCCCCGTCGGGTTGCGCACGAAGATCATGGCCGTGGGCACGATGCCTGCGAGGATGCCGGCATCGTGGCCGGCGCCGGTGGAGATGGCCGGCACCGATCCGAACTCGGGCTCCAGCGCGGCAGTGATCGTGGCGGTCAGCCCGGCATCGAAGTCCACCCGCCGGGTGAACGACTCCTCGTGCACCTCCAGGGTGCAGCCCTCGGCCTCGACGGCCGCACGGATCCGCTCGATCGTGAGCGCGTACTGCTCGCGCACGTCGTCGTCGGTTTCGGCGCGGAGGTCCATCCACGCGACCACCCGGGAGGCAATCACATTGGTGCCGCCCGGCACGATCTGCGCCTTGCCGATCGTCCCCCGCGCTCCCGGCATCCGCGACCGTGCGACCTCGCGCACCGCCAGCACGGCGCCGGCGAGTGCGACCACCGGGTCGGCGCGCAGGTCCATCGTCGTGGTGCCGGCGTGATTTCCCTCACCGGTGATCGTCAGCCTCCAGCGGCCGTGCGGGATGATGGCCGATGCCGTCGAGAGCGGCAACCCGCGGTCCTCGAGGTCCCGGCCCTGCTCGACGTGCAGCTCGACGAACGCCTTCAGCTGCCCGAGGCGCTCGGGGTCGGGCCCGACCCGCTCGGGGTCACGGCCCGAGTCGCGCCAGGCCTGCGCGAGCGTCATGCCGTCGGCGTCGGTGCGGGCCAGGGTGGCTGCCGCGTCGGCCGAACCGGTCAGTAGGCGTGTGCCCAGGCACGGCAGACCGAACCGGGATCCCTCTTCTTCGGCGAACGCGCACACCGCGACCGGCCGCGACGGAACGAAACCGGAATCGCGCAGCTGCGCGACCGCTTCGAAGGCGCTCGCGACCCCCAGTGGTCCGTCGAACGCACCCCCGCCGGGGACGGAGTCGAGGTGACTGCCCGTCGCGATCGCCCGGTGCTGAGCGTCGCCAGGTCGTGGCATCCCCCACCACGCCCAGAGGTTCGCGTCGTCGTCTTCTTCCACCGCGAGCCCCAGCTGCTCGGCGCTGCGACGGAACCACTCCCGCAGCGGCGCGTCCGAGGCGTCGAACAGATGCCGGGAGTATCCGCCGCGCTCCGCGTCGCGGCCGAGGTCGGCGATCTCGGCGAGGCGGCCGGCCACGCTCATGTCAGTCCTCCGGGAGCATCGGGATCTTCAGCCCGCGCTCGCGGGCGATGTCCTTCGCGTGATCGTAGCCCGCGTCGACGTGCCGCATGACCCCGGTGCCCGGGTCGTTCGTCAGCACGCGCTCGAGCTTCTCGGCGGCGAGGTCCGACCCGTCGGCGACGGTCACCTGGCCGGCGTGGATGGAGCGGCCGATGCCGACGCCGCCGCCGTGGTGGAGCGACACCCACGACGCGCCCGATGCCGTGTTCAGCAGCGCGTTCAGCAGCGGCCAGTCGGCGATCGCGTCGGAGCCGTCCTTCATCGCCTCGGTCTCGCGGTAGGGCGAGGCGACAGAGCCGGAGTCGAGGTGGTCGCGGCCGATCACGATCGGAGCGGACAGCTCGCCCGAGGCGACCATCTCGTTGAACTTCAGCCCGGCCAGGTGCCGCTCCTTGTAGCCGAGCCAGCAGATGCGGGCGGGCAGCCCCTCGAAATGCACGGTCGAGCCCGCCTTCTCGAGCCACCGATGCAAGGCGGTGTCCTCGGGGAACAGCTCGGCGATCGCGCGGTCGGTCTTGTAGATGTCCTCCGGGTCGCCCGACAGCGCCGCCCAGCGGAACGGGCCGCGGCCTTCCTCGAACTGCGGACGGATGTAGGCCGGCACGAAGCCGGGGAACTCGAACGCCCGGTCGAACCCGCCGAGCTTCGCCTCGGCGCGGATCGAGTTGCCGTAGTCGAACACGGCGGCCCCGGCATCCTGGAACGCCACCATGGCCGCCACATGCGCGGCCATCGACTCGCGCGAGCGCCGCGTGAAGCCCTCGGGGTCGCGCTCGGCCTCGGTCTTCCAGTCGGCGACGGCGACGCCGATCGGCAGGTAGGCCAGCGGATCGTGCGCGCTGGTCTGGTCGGTGACGATATCGATGGGCGTTCCCCGGCGCTTCAGCTCGGGGAAGACCTCGGCGGCGTTGCCCACGACGCCCACCGACAGCGCCTCGCCGGCGTTCTTCGCCGCGACGACGCGCTCGACGGCCGCGTCCAGGTCGGTCGTGTACTCGTCGAGGTACCCGTGCTCCACGCGGCGGGCCAGGCGCGACTCGTCGACGTCGACGATCAGCACCGCGCCCTCGTTGAGCGTGACGGCGAGCGGCTGCGCGCCGCCCATCCCGCCCGCGCCCGCGGTGAGGGTGAGGGTGCCGGCCAGCGAGTCCTTGCCGAGCGAGCGGGCCACGGCCGCGAACGTCTCGTACGTGCCCTGCAGGATGCCCTGCGTGCCGATGTAGATCCACGAGCCCGCGGTCATCTGTCCGTACATGATCAGGCCGAGCTCTTCCAGCCGGCGGAACTCGGGCCACGTCGCCCAGTCGCCGACGAGGTTCGAGTTCGCGATCAGCACGCGCGGCGCCCACTCGTGCGTGCGGAACACGCCGACCGGCTTGCCCGATTGCACGAGCAGGGTCTCGTCGGGCTCGAGCTCGTCGAGGGTGCGCACGATCGCGTCGTACGCCTCCCAGCTGCGGGCGGCCCGCCCCGTGCCGCCGTAGACCACGAGGTCTTCGGGGTGCTCGGCGACCTCGGGGTCGAGGTTGTTCATCAGCATGCGCTTGGCGGCTTCGGCGCCCCAGCTCTTGGCGGTGCGCTCGTTGCCGCGCGTCGCGCGCACGGTGCGTGCTTCGCTCATCGTGTTCTCCTTGCTCGAATCAGTTCTCGGTGTAGGCGGCGTCGCGCACGGCGCCGGAGAGGACCAGGTCGGTCACCGTCTCGATGTCCGGGCTGACGAACCGGTCATGACCGGGGCCGGCGACGCCGTTCTCGCGCAGCAGGTCGCGCACGGCCCCCGTGCCGGGACCTGCCTGCAGCGGCGCGCGCAGGTCGAGCGCGCGGGAGCCCGTGATGAGCTCGACGGCGAGCACGCGCGCGAGACCGTCGACCGCGCGGCGCAGCTTGCGAGCCGCTGCCCACCCCATCGAGACGTGGTCCTCCTGCATCGCCGACGACGGGATCGAGTCGACCGACGCCGGCACGGCGAGGCGCTTGAGCTCGGAGACGATGCCCGCCGCCGCGTACTGCGCGATCATCAGGCCCGAGTCCACGCCGACCTCGTCGGCGAGGAACGGCGGGAGCCCATGGCTGCGAGCCGGATCCAGGGCACGGTCGGTGCGGCGCTCGGAGATGCTCGCGACGTCGGCCGCGGCGATGGCGAGGAAGTCGAGCACGTACGCGACGGGAGCGCCGTGGAAGTTGCCGTTCGATTCGACCCGCCCGTCCGACGTGATCACGGGATTGTCGACCGCCGCCTCGAGCTCGCGAGACGCGACGAGGCGGGCGTGCTCGAGGGTGTCGCGGGCGGCGCCGTGCACCTGAGGGGAGCAGCGCAGCGAATACGCATCCTGCACCCGCTTGTCCTCGGGGCCCTTGTGGCTCGCGACCATGGGCGACGGATTCAGCAGTGCGCGCAGGTTCGCGGCGCTCGTGGTCTGCCCGACCTGCGGGCGCAGCGCCATGAGGTCGGCCGCGAACACGGCGTCGGTGCCGAGCTGGCTCTCGATGGACAACGCGGCGGCGGCGTCGGCGGTGTCGAGCAGGAGGTCGAGGTCGGCGACGGCCATCAGGAGCATCCCGAGCATGCCGTCCGTGCCGTTGATGAGCGCGAGCCCCTCCTTCTCGGCGAGCACGAGAGGGGTGATGGATGCCGCGGCCAGCGCGTCGGCGGCGCTCAGGGGCTCGCCGTCCACGCGCACCTCGCCCTCGCCCATCGCGGCGAGGGCGACGTGGGCCAGCGGCGCGAGGTCGCCCGAGCAGCCGAGCGAGCCGTACTCGCGCACGACCGGGACGATGCCGGCGTTCAGCAGCGCCGCGTAGGTCTCGACGACGACCGGGCGCACGCCGGTGTGCCCGGTCGCGAGCGTCTGCAGGCGCAGCACCTGCAGCGCCCGCACGACCTCGGCCTCCACCTCGGCGCCCGTGCCGGCGGCGTGCGAGCGGATGAGGCTCTCCTGCAGCTGACGGCGGCGGTCGGGCGCGATGAACGTCGTCGCAAGGGCGCCGAAGCCGGTGGAGATGCCGTAGTGCGGCACGGGGTCGTCGGCGAGACGCTCCACGAGGGCGCGCGCGGCGGCGACCCGCTCGAGCGCGACGGGAGCGATCTCGACGCGTGCGCGGTGGCGGGCGACGGCGACGACCTCTGCGGGGGTGAGCGGGGCCTCGCCGAGGACGACGGAGGAGGGAACGGGTGTGGCCATGCCCCGATTCCACACTGTCGCTGCCCTCGAGGGGAGGGGGATGTGCCATCCTATGTCTGTGATCCCAGACAGCTCGCGCCGGGGCGGTCCGCAGGTGCCCGCGGCCGATCAGACGCTCCGCATCCTGGGCTTCCTCGCGCGGCAGCGCGGCCCCGTCGCGGCGCGGACGATCGCGACACAGCTGGAGCTGCCCCGCTCGACGGTGTACTTCCTGCTCCGGGCGATGGCCGAGCACGGGTTCGCCGTGCACCTCGAGCGCGAGCAGCGCTGGGGGCTCGGAACGGCGGCGTTCGAGCTCGCCGGCGGGTACGCCCGGCAGGAGCCGCTCGCGCGGCTCGGTCGTCCTCTCGTCGCGGGCCTCGCCGATCGGGCCGGAGAGAGCGCGCATCTGGCGGTGATGACCGGCCGCGACGTGCTCTACATCGTCGAGGAGCGCGCGCCGCGCCGGCCGGCTCTCGTCACCGATGTCGGCGTGCGCCTGCCCGGTCACCTCACCGCGACCGGCCGTGCCATGCTCGCAGCGCTCCCCCGCGAGCAGGTGCGTGCGCTGTACCCGGATGCGTCTGCCTTCGCCGACCGCACGGGTCGGGGGCCGTCCACCCCTGCGCAGCTGCGCGAGGTGCTGCGCGAAGTGCGGGCCGCCGGTTTCGCGACCGAGGACGGCGAAGTGACGCTCGGCCTGCGGTCGGTCGGCGTCGCTGTCACCGACCACGCCGGGTGGCCCGCGGCGGCGATGGCGGTGACGTGGCCCGATGATGCCGGCCGGGACGCCGCATCCATGGCCCCGCTCGTCGCCGCCGCAGCGGCCGAGCTCTCCCGCCGGATCTCGGGACGCTAGACCCGGCGTCAGCGGACGACGGGCCTGCCGATGTGCGTCATGCGAGATGCCGGCTCGGGGGATCCTCGGCTGACGCTAGTCGACGCGCTCGACGGTTCCCCGGGTGAGGTGCACGAGCTCGGCGAACGTCAGCGGGAACACGGTGTGCGGTGTGCCGGCGGCGGCCCAGATCTCGGGGTACGCGGCGAGCGCCTCGTCGACCACGGTGACGACGGGTGACGGGTGGCCCGCGGGTGCGACGCCGCCGATGGCCTGCCCGGTGGCGTCGCGCACCTCGTCGGGAGTGGCGCGCCGGATCTCGTCTCGGCCGAGCCGGTGCGCGAGCGCCTTCGTGTCCACGCGGTGGGCGCCGCTGGTCATCACGAGCAGCGGCGCACCGTCGCTGAAGAAGACGAGACTGTTGGCGATGGCGCCGACCTCCACACCGAGCGCTGCCGCGGCGAGAGCCGCCGTCGCGGCGGAATCGGGCAGCACGACGATGTCGCCGGCGATCCCGGCGGCGCGGATCGCATCGTGGACGAGACGGCTGCGGGCGGGGAGCTGGTCGGTCATCCGGCCAGCATAGGGCGCCGGCCCGACGGCTCCCGTCGGGTCACCCGCGGGCGAGGATCTCGGCGTGCGGCATGAGGAGCCAGCCGTCGTCGCTGGCCGCCCATTCGCGCCATCCGTCCGAGATCCGCTGCAGCCCGGCCCGGTCCGTCACGCCCTGCGCGAGGGCGTGCTCGGCGAACGACGACTGCAGCGCCCGGTCGGCCCACATGCCGCCCCACCAGGCACGGTCCTCGGGCGTCGTGAACAGCCACGTCGTAGCGGTCGCCGTCACGTCGGCGAATCCCGCCTCCCGCGCCCACGCCTTCAACCGCCGCCCGGCCGACGGCTCGCCGCCGAGCCCACGGTGCATGCGACAGAAGACATCGAGCCACTCGTCGAGGGCGGGAAGGAGCGGATACCAGATCGTGCCCTCGTAGTCGACCTCCCGGGCGGCCACGAGGCCGTCTCGGCCGGCGACCCGGCGGAACTCGCGCAGCGCGTCCACGGGCCGGGCGAGGTGATGCAGCACCTGGTGGGTGTGCACGACGTCGAACTCGCCGTCGGCGGCGTCGAGGGCATAGGCGTCACCGGTGCGGAACGTCACGTTCGTCGCTGCGCGCTCAGCGGCGAGCGCGGCGGCCTTCGCCACCACGTCGGCCGACGCATCCACCCCCTTCACCCGGCCAGGGGCGACGGCGTGGGCGATCTCGACGGTGATCGTTCCCGGTCCTGCGCCCACGTCGAGGACGCTCAGCCCCGGCCGCAGGTGCGGCTTCAGGTACGCGGCGGAATTGTCGAGGGTGCGCCATTCGTGCGAGCGCAGCACGCTCTCGTGGTGGCCGTGGGCGTAGACATCGGGCATGGTGCGACGCTATCGCGGCGTGTGAGCGTCACAAAAGCAGGCCCGTTCGGGCCGGAGCACGCGGGCGAGAGCCGGAGTATGACGATCTGGCCTGCTTCTGTGACGTCAGCGGGCTCTGCACCCCCGCGTCTTCCGTCTGTGGCCTCAGCACGGCCGCGCGCTCAGTGGCCCGTCGATCGCCCGCCGTACGGCATCGGGACTCCCGAGGATCTCCGATGCCACCAGGCGCAGTGTTGCGTGGCCGCGTTCGGCGGCGGCGCGATCGCGTCGCCGATCCTCCCGCTGCGCCTCCCACGACGAATGGAACTCACGGCTGTCACACTCGATGATGAGCCAGCCGTCGACGAGGAAGTCGACACGTCCGACGCCGGGGATGAAGACCTGGGTCTCAAAGGAGCACTTCAACGTCCGCAGGATCAGTCGCACGAACGACTCGGGGCCAGATTCGGCTCGGACGTCGATGAGGCGCTTCAGGCGACGGAAGCGGCGCGGCAGGGCAAGGAAGAACTCGTCCAGTTCGTCGAGCCGGAGGAGGCCGTGGTGGAAGGCGGAGTCGATCGTCGCGATCGCGGCGCGCGGGGACTGACACGCGACGGCGTCGAGCAGCGCGTCGAACGGGTCGATGCTCAGCGCGTCCGGATCCGGCGTGCGCCGAAGCCGTTGCCGGTGGACGGTCTCGCTCCCGGGAAGCGACCTTCGTCGTGAAACGGTGGGATCGATGTGGACGTGCGGAACGGACCGATCGAGCACGAAGACGCCTCTGCGCCGCA
Source organism: Microbacterium altimontanum (assembly GCF_058349865.2). Lineage (NCBI taxonomy): Bacteria > Bacillati > Actinomycetota > Actinomycetes > Micrococcales > Microbacteriaceae > Microbacterium > Microbacterium altimontanum. Next base: position 10,064 of record NZ_JBYRJB020000001.1, read on the forward strand.
TCTCCGACACGCAGGTGAGCCTGCCGCGGAGTCTCCCCGCCGTCACGCAATCGGGGTCGGTGCCCGGATCGCAATATGCGCCGTCCCGGAGCTTCACGAGCCTCCCCTCCGCGACGGCGGCATGGATCGCGCGGTCGGTCCAGCCCGCGTCCTTGAGTGACTTGGTGCGGTGGAGGCGCGGAGCGGGGCCCAGATCGGGTTCAGTCATAGACCGCAGGGTGACACTTCGTGGTGGCGCCCGGAGGCGGGCACGGACGATCGGTGGAGAACCGGCGCGCACGACCGGGTTGTGGAGGCGGCTGTGAACCTCCGCGCGCGTCGCAGAAGCAGGCCGGATGTGCACCACGTCGGCCGGAGGCGCCGCAAGAGCCAGATCCAGCCTGCTTCTGTCACGTGGACGGCTGAAAAGCCCCACCACTCGGCGCCAAACCGCACGGAGGCCACGCGGCCCCGCGGCAACGGCGTTCGGCCGGGATTGCGCGGTCTTCCCCGCGGCCGAGCGTGGTTGGCGGCGACAGGGCAGAATGGCGGGGATGCCGCGAAGCCGCGGCACCGCACGCACAGCCCACAAGGCCAGCCGAAAGAGGTCGCGATGACGCACACCCTGCCCCTGCCCGATTTCACGCACGAGCGCGTGGAGGTGATCAGGGGCCCGCGCAGCGGCCTGTTCATCGCCGTCGCCCTCCACTCCTCCGCCCTCGGGTCGGCCCTCGGCGGCGCCCGGCTGTGGACGTACCCGCACTGGAGCGACGCCCTCGGCGACGCGCTGCGCCTCTCGGCCGCGATGACCCTGAAGAACGCCGCGGCCGGCCTCGACGCCGGCGGTGGCAAGTCCGTCATCCGCCTGGCGCCCGGCGAGACCCTCGACGCCGATCGCCGGCGCGCCGCGTTCCTCGACCTCGGCGACGCCGTCGAGTCGCTCGGCGGCCTGTATCGCACCGCCGAAGATGTCGGCTCGACGACGGAGGACATGCTCACCGTCAGCGAGCGCACCGCGCACGTCGTCGGCCTGCCGGACACCGTCGGCGGCTCCGGCGAACCCGCGGGACCCACGAGCCTCGGGGTCTACGAGTCGCTGCGTGCCACTCTGGAACGCGTCACGGGATCGATGGACGTCACCGGCCGCCGCGTCACGATCTCCGGGCTCGGCCAGGTCGGCGGACGACTCGCCCAGCGCCTCGCCGCCGAGGGCGCAGTGCTGACCGTGACCGACGTGAACCCGGCGAAGAAGGACGTCGCCACGGCGCTCGGCGCAACCTGGGTCACCCCCGGCACCGAGCAGCACGTGCCCGGCGACGTGTTCGTCCCGGCCGGCATCGGCGGGGTGCTCGACGACGAGACGATCGACGCCCTCGTCGTGAAGGCCGTCTGCGGTCCCGCGAACAACCCGCTCGCCGACCGCTCCGGCGCCGACCGGCTCGCCGCGCGCGGCATCCTGTACGCCCCCGACTTCGTGGTGAACGCCGGCGGCGTGATCTATCTCGATCTCGAGGCGAAGGAGCACGGAACCCGTGAGGAGATCATGCAGCGCGTGAGCGCGATCGGCGACACGCTGCGTCGAGTGTTCGACGAGGCCGCCGAACACGACACGACGCCGCTGCAGGCTGCAGAGAGGCTCGCGGCGGCGCGGCTCGAGGCCGCCCACGCAGCCAGGGTCTGAGGCGACAGCGGGGTGCAGCACCCGGACTCGGTTCCGCGATTCGTGAAACCGAGTCCGGGTGGCATGATGGACGGCGCCGGCGACGACGCCGGGCCGGAGCCCGTACCGGCGCGTGCACGAAGAATCAAAGGAGAAACCTCGTGTTCCACAGCCCGTTCCCCGATGTCGAGATCCCCGCGGTCAGCGTCTACGCGTACCTGTTCGGCGACCTGTCCGACGACGACCGCGGCCGCGTCGCCCTGATCGACCCGACGAGCGGCGCGGAGACGACATACGGCGCGCTCAAGGCGCAGGTCGACGCCTTCGCGGGCGCGCTCGCCGCTCGCGGCGCGGACGTCGACACGGTCGTGGGGCTGCTGTGTCCGAACGTCCCGGCGTTCGCGGCGGTGTTCCACGGCATCCTGCGCACGGGCGCCGCGGTCACGACGTTCAACTCGCTGTACACCGCCGGTGAGATCCAGAAGCAGATCGAAGACGCCGGAGCCACGTGGCTCGTGACTGTCAGCCCGCTGCTCCCGCAGGCCGCCGAGGCCGCGGCGGCGTGTGGCATCCCCGACGATCACGTCATCGTCCTCGACGGCGCGCCGGGTCATCCGAACCTGCGCGAGCTGCTCGGCGAGCAGCGCACCCCACCCGAGGTCTCCTTCGACCCGGCCACGCACGTCGCCGTGCTGCCGTACTCGTCGGGCACCACCGGCATCCCCAAGGGCGTGATGCTCAGCCACCGCAACCTCGTCGCCAACGTGCAGCAGTCGCGCGTGAACATCGATCTGCGCGAGAGCGACCGCGTGCTGGCCGTGCTGCCGTTCTTCCACATCTACGGCATGACGGTGCTGCTGAACCTCGCGCTGCGCCAGCGCGCCAGCCTCGTGACGATGCCGAAGTTCGACCTCGTCGAGTTCCTCAAGAACATCCAGACGTTCGGCTGCACATACCTGTACATCGCTCCCCCGATCGCCGTCGCCCTCGCCAAGCACCCGATCGTCGACCAGTTCGACATCTCCACGGTGCACACGGTGTTCTCCGGCGCCGCCCCGCTCGACGGCGAGACGGCCGAACTCGCCGGCCGACGCATCCACGCCCGCATGATGCAGGGGTACGGGCTCACCGAGACGAGCCCCGTCACGCACGCGATGCCGTACACGCGCGACGACGTGCCGGTCAGCTCGGTCGGCGTGGCCCTGCCGAACACGGTCTGCAAGCTCGTCGACCCCGCCACCGGCGAGGAGATCACAGAGATCGGCGAGAACGGTGAGACCCGCCCCGGGGAGCTGTGGATCAAGGGCCCGCAGGTCATGCTCGGCTATCTGAACAAGCCGGATGCCACAGCGAACGCGATCGACGCCGACGGTTTCTTCCACACCGGCGATGTGGCCACGTACAACGAGGGCGGTTGGTTCTCGGTCGTCGACCGGGTGAAGGAGCTCATCAAGTACCACGGCTACCAGGTGCCGCCCGCGGAGCTCGAGGCGCTGCTGCTCGGCCATCCGAAGGTCGCGGATGTCGCGGTCATCGGCGTGCTCGACGACGAGAAGCAGGAGATCCCCAAGGCGTTCGTCGTGCCGGCGGCCGGCGGGGATCTCACAGCCGAGGAGGTCATGACGTTCGTCGCGGAGCGCGTCGCACCGTACAAGAAGGTGCGCCGCGTGGAGTTCGTGGAGGCGATTCCGAAGTCGAGTTCGGGCAAGATCCTGCGCAAGGATCTGCGCGCCCGAGAGACCGCGACCGTCTGATCGAATCGCCCCGCGCGGGGCCCGGAGAACTCGCAGGTGCGGCGGGGGCCGCCGTACGTCACAATGGCGCTATGCGGGCGGCTTTTGTAAAGCACCTGGGGACGGCCGGCGACATCATCTTCGATGACCTTCCCCTGCCCGAGCCCGCCCCGCACGAACTGCGCATCGCGGTCTCGGCCACCACCGTCGACGCCGTCGACACCATGATCCGTTCGGGCGCCTTCCCGACCGACGTCACGTTCCCGTTCATCGTGGGCCGCGACGCGGTGGGCACCGTGGATGCGTTCGGGGCCGACGTCACGGGGTTCGAGGTCGGCGACCGGGTGTGGACGAACAGCCTCGGCCACGACGGCCGGCAGGGCGCGGCCGCCGAGTACGCGATCGTGCCCGTGGAGCGCCTGTACCGCCTGCCCGACGGCGTCGGTCCGGAAGCCGTGACGGTGCTGCATCCGGGCGCCACCGCGGTGCTCGCGGTGCTCCGTCACGGCGGAGTCCGCGCGGGCGAGACCGTCGTGGTGATCGGCGCCGCCGGCAACGTCGGCAGCGCCGCCGTCGTCGTCGCCGCGAACGCCGGCGCGCACGTCGTGGCGGTCGCCGACGCGGCGGACGAGGTGTACTGCCGTTCGCTCGGCGCGCAGGAGTTCGTCGTCCGCGAAGACCTCGACGGCACCGCCCTGCCGGAGGTCGACGCGTGGATCGACGCCGCCGGGGCCAACGACCTGCCCCGCGCGCTCGACGCTCTCGCCGTGCGCGGGCGCATCGTCCTGCTCGCGGGGCCTGACACGACATCCGTCCTGCCGACCGGTCAGCTGTACCTGAAGGACGCGACGGTGACGGGCTTCACCATCTCGCGCGCGACCGCCGCCGAGCTGTCGCAGGCATCGGCCACCGTCGATGCGCTGCTCTCGGAGGGTGTGCTGGCGTCGCGACGCGTCGAGCGCATGCCGCTGTCGCAGACGGCGCGGGCGCATGAGCTGGTCGAGGCAGGCGCTCTGCAGGGCGCGCGGGTGCTGCTGACGCCGTAGCGGGATGTCGCGGGCTCGCGGGCCGTCGGCCGAGCGGCGCCCGGTCAGGACGGCTCGCGCGGTCCGTCGTCCGCCGCCACGTCGTCAGTCGCGTCGTCGGGCCGACTCCCGCGACTGCTGAAGCGCGCGATGAGGTGGAGCACAGCGCCGATCGCGAGCAGGATCGCGCCGAACAGCCAGACGAGCGGACGCTGCTGCGAGAGCAGGAGCAGGCAGGAGGCGATCCCGAGCACCGGCACCAACGTCCACACGCGGAAGTGGTCGTGTTCGACGCGGTCGCGGCGCAGCACGAGCACCGACACGTTCGCGCTGAGGAACACGAACAGCAGCAGGAGGACGACGGTCTCGGCGAGCGTCGTGAGGTCGCCGACGAGCGTGAGCAGCATCGCGACGAGCGTGGTGGCGAGGATCGCGACCCACGGCGTGCGGCGGCGCGGGAGCACGCGTGCGAGCACGGCCGGAAGAAGCCGCTGCTCCGCCATCCCGTAGACGAGCCGGCTCGACATGATCATCGTCAGCAGCGCGCCGTTGGCGACCGCGACGAGGGCGATGAGGCTGAACAGCCACGACGGCACGCTGAGGCCCGTCGCCTCGACGACGGCGAGCAGCGGACCGGTCGACTTCTCGAGCTCGTCCGCGGGGAGGGCGGCGGCGCTCGCGACACCGACCAGCAGGTAGACGATGCCGGCGGTGATGAGCGCGCCGAACAGCGCGCGGGGGTAGACCCTCGTCGGGTTCTTCACCTCTTCGATGACGTTGGCCGATGTCTCGAATCCGACGAACGAGTAGTAGGCGATGATCGCGCCGGCAAGGACCGCGGTGGCGACGCCGGTGCCGTCGGGGGCCTGCGCGACACGCGACATGTCGCCGCCGCCGCCGGTGAGGAACACTGCCACGACGACGATCACGATGACGAGCCCGCTGAGTTCGATGGCCGTCATCACGAGGTTGACGCGCATGGATTCACGGATGCCGCGGGCGTTGAGCGCACCGACGAGAGCGAGGAAGACGATGGCGACGAGCGGGACGGGAAGGTCGATGAAGGTGCCGAGGTAGTCGCCGGCGAAGGCGACCGCGAGCCCTGCGGCGCTCGTGACGCCGGCGGCGAGCATGCTGAAGCCGACCAGGAAGGAGATCAGCGGGGCGTGGAACGCCCGCTCGGCGAACACCGCCGCCCCACCGGCGCGCGGGTACTTCGTGACGAGCTCGGCGTACGATCCGGCCGTCAGCAGCGCCATCAGGAGGGCGAGCAGCAGCGGCGCCCAGAGCAGCCCGCCCACCTTGCCTGCGAGCACGCCCATGAGGGCGTAGATTCCGGCGCCGAGCACGTCGCCGAGGATGAACGCGTACAGCAGCGGCCCGCTGATCGCGCGGCGCAGCCGGTCGGGTGTCGTCTGCTCCGACGTGCTCGTTCGGTCAGGAGTGCTCTTCTGGCTCACCCTCCCGAAGCTATCGGCCGCCCCTTCGACGCGGCGAGGCCTTGACACTCACCGTGGCGATCTGCGATGGCCGCGGGGGCACGGCCGGGCGGCCGGCGCCGGTCGACTAGATTGATCTCGCGGGCACCGGCGCCACGAGCGCTGTGCCTGCGGCATTGCCTGCAGACAAGGAGGCGCCGTGAAGGCACTGTACAAATCCGAGCCGGGACCCGGCCTTCAGCTGGTCGAACGACCCGATCCCGTCGCCGGTCCGGGCGAGGTCATCATCCGAATCCTGCGCACCGGGATCTGCGGCACCGACCTTCACATCCGGCGCTGGGACGACTGGGCGGCATCCGCCGTGAAGACCCCCCTGATCCCGGGCCACGAGTTCTTCGGCGAGGTCGTCGAGATCGGCGACATGGTGCACGACGTCGCGGTCGGCGACCAGGTCTCGGGCGAGGGTCACATCGTCTGCGGCACGTGCCGCAACTGCCGGGCCGGCCGCCGCCAGATGTGCATCCGCACCCAGGGCGTCGGCGTGCAGCGCGACGGCGCGTTCGCGGAGTACCTCTCCCTCCCCGCCAGCAACGTGTGGGTGCACCACGAGTCGATCGAACCCGACGTGGGGGCGATCTTCGACCCGCTCGGCAACGCCGTGCACACCGCCCTCGCGTTCCCCGTCGTCGGTGAGGACGTGCTCGTCACCGGCTGCGGCCCCATCGGCCTCATGGCGATCGCCGTCGCCCGTCACGTCGGCGCACGGTTCATCGTCGGCACCGACGTGAGCTCGCAGCGGCTCGAGATGGCGCGGCAGATGGGAGCCGACGAGGTGGTCGACGTCTCGCGCGAGGACATCGCCGCCGCACAGCGCGCGCTCGGCATGCGGGAGGGATTCGACGTCGGGTTCGAGATGAGCGGCGCCGCCACTGCGCTGCCGCAGATGATCGAGAACATGAACCACGGCGGCCGCATCGCGATGCTGGGCCTCCCGTCCGCCCCGTTCGCGATCGACTGGGGCAAGGTCGTCACCCACATGCTCACCCTCAAGGGCATCTACGGCCGGGAGATGTTCGAGACGTGGAACGCGATGGGCGCGATGCTGCAGACGAGCGCCGCGCTGCGCGCATCCATCGCCTCGATCATCTCCGACCGCTTCCCCGCCCGCGAGTGGGAGAAGGCCTTCGACGCCGCAGCCGGCGGCGCGACCGGCAAGATCATCCTGGATTGGACGCAGTCATGACCGCCACCCGCTACCTCGAGCACGCCGCATCCGTCCTCGCCGACATCGATCGGGCCGGCCTCACGAAGCACGAGCGCGGCATCGCCGGCCCCCAGCAGGCCGAGATCATCGCCGACGGCGCCGAGGTGCTGAACTTCTGCGCCAACAACTACCTCGGCCTCGCCGACGACCCCAGGCTGGTGGATGCCGCCAAGCGGGCGCTCGACGACTGGGGCTACGGGCTCGCGTCGGTGCGGTTCATCTGCGGAACCCAGGAGCAGCATCTCGAGCTCGAGCAGCGCGTCTCGCAGTTCCTCGGCACCGAGGCGACGATCCTCTTCTCATCGTGCTTCGACGCGAACGGCGGCGTGTTCGAGGCGCTGTTCACGGACGAGGACGCGATCATCTCCGACGAGCTGAACCACGCGTCGCTCATCGACGGCATCCGGCTGTGCAAGGCGCGGCGGCTGCGCTACCGCAATCGCGACATGGCCGATCTGCGCGCGCAGCTGGAGGCGTCCGCCGACGCCCGGTTCCGCGTCGTCGTGACCGATGGCGTCTTCTCCATGGACGGCTACATCGCCCCGCTGCGCGAGATCTGCGATCTCGCCGAGGAGTTCGATGCGCTCGTCTTCGTCGACGATTCGCATGCCGTGGGCTTCGTGGGCGAGAACGGCCGCGGCACGCCCGAGCTGTGCGGCGTCGAGGGCCGGGTCGACATCTACACCGGCACCTTCGGCAAGGCGCTGGGCGGCGCCTCCGGCGGTTACGTGTCGTCGCGGCGCGAGATCGTCGACGTGCTGCGCCAGAAGGCGCGTCCCTACCTGTTCTCGAACACCGTGGCGCCGGCGATCGTCGCCGGCACGCTGCAGGCCCTCGACATGCTCGAGGGCTCCGGCGAATTGCGCGAGAAGCTCAAGGCGAACGCCTCCCTCTTCCGCCGGCTCATGACCGAGGCGGGATTCGACCTGCTGGAGGGCGAGCACCCGATCGTGCCCGTGATGTTCGGCGACGCCGCACGCACCGCCCGCATCGCGGATGAGATGGGGCGGCGCGGCATCTACGTGACCGCGTTCAGCTTCCCGGTGGTGCCGCGCGAGAAGGCACGCATCCGCGTGCAGCTGTCGGCAGCGCACACGGAAGACCAGATCCGGCGCTGCGTCGACGCGTTCATCGCGGCGCGAGCCGCCGTGGCCGAGGACGCCGAGGCATCGGTCGAGGCCTCGGCGACGCAGGGCCGGGGAGAGCGAGCATGACGGATGTCGTGCAGTGCCGCACGTGCGGAGTGGAGCGGCATGCCGCCGACCTTCCGGAGCTGTGCCCGATCTGCGCCGATGAGCGCCAGTATCCCGACCCCGACGGCCAGCACTGGGTCGACCCCGGGGCTTTCGACGGTCGCATCTCGCTGACCGAGCACGAGCCGGGCCTGTGGGGACTCGATATCGCCGACGGCGTGGGCATCGGCCAGCAGGCGAAGGTGATCGTCACGCCGAGCGGCACCGTGATGGTGGACGTCCCGGGTGCCATCACGACGGATGCGGTGGCCGCCGTCCGAGCGCTGGGCCCGACGCTCGCCATCATCCCGTCGCATCCGCATATGTTCGGCGTGCAGTCGCTCTGGTCGCGGGCGCTGGACGACGCGCCGGTGTACGTGGCCGCCGTCGACGCGGAGTGGCTCGGGCGCCGTCCCGACGCGCTGCGGCTGTGGGATGACGTGATCGAGCCGGCGCCCGGAGTGGTCGCGTCACAGCCCGGCGGACACTTCCCCGGCAGTTGCGTCGTGCACTGGTCGGGCGCCGACGACGCCGGCGTGCTGCTGTGCGGCGACACGATCATGGTCAATCCCGACCGCCACACCGTGTCGTTCCTGCGGTCGTATCCGAACCGGCTTCCGCTCTCGGCCGCCGTCGTGGAGCGCATCGCCGCCCACGTCGACCGGTACGAGTTCGACCGCGTCTACAGCAATTTCGGTCTGCGCATCGACCACGATGGGAAGTCCGCGGTGCAGGTGTCGGCGGACCGGCATGCGGCGTGGGTGCGCGGAGAGTTCGACCACCTCACCGGTCCCGGCTGACGCGACTGCCGGGCGCAGCTTCGCCGGCCCGGCCGTCGAGAAGCGCGGTGATCGTGGATGCGACGAGTTCGGGCTGCTCCGCCTGGATGAGGTGCGCCGAAGGGACGCGCTCGAAGCGGCCGTCCGGCAGCTCGGCGACGTAGCGCTGCTGGTGGTCCGAGATCGTCTCTTGGTCGCTGCCCCGTCGGAACGGCCGGTCGGCGGACAGCAGCACCGTCGGGCACCGCGGCAGCCGGGGCGGGGCCGTACGGAAGTCGCGAACCGCGGCCGCGACGGCCGCGAGTTCCTTGCGCGTCTGAGCGAGTCCGGGCCGGGTGAAGTCTTCGGCGAGCATCGTCCGGTACGTCGCGGGCGGGAAGATCGGTCGGAGCTTCCGCGTAAGCCTGCGCGCGAACGGACGGAACCAGACGAGTGCGCCGCTCACGGCGAGGGAGACGTTCACGATGCGGGCAACCCTGTCGAAGCCGTCGTAGGTCGGTGCGCGTTCCGGCGTCGTGTCGATCAGCAGCAGCGCCGCCAGTCGCGACTCCAGGCGCTCGAGCGCGTTGCGCACGACGAGTCCGCCCATGCTGTGGGCGACGACGACGAGCCGCGCCCCGCGCGGAACGAGCGTCTCGACGAGTGCGGCGAGGTCGTCACCCATCTCCCGGATGCCGAGCCGTGCCGCGGTGCGTCCGCTGCGGCCGAATCCCGCGCGGTCGTAGGCGATCACATGCGCGCGCTCCGTCAGGAGCGGCACGACGGCATCCCACGAGGTGCGCCCGAGCCCCGATCCCGCTTCGAAGACGATCCAGTCCGATCCGGTTCCGCGCTCCTCGACGTAGATCGTCCGCCCGTTGACATCGAGGCGCCGGCCGACGACGCCTCGCTCGCCCGCGCCATCCGATTTCATATCTGCAAACGGTATCACTTGTGAAAGAGTGAGGCCATGGATGTCACGGAGCTTCTTCTCCACCCCGTGCGACTGCAGATCGTGCATGCGCTGGCGGGTGGCCGCGAACTGACGGTCGGCGAACTGGGCGAGCTCCTGACCGGTGCGTCGAAGGTCACGATCTACCGGCACGTCGCCGCGCTTGCGGCGGGGGCCTTCATCGAGGTCGCCGCCGAGCAGAAGGTGCGCGGGGCCGTCGAGCGGCGGTACCGGCTCCGCAGCGATCGCCCCTCCGTCACGGTGGAGAACGCTGCGGCGATGTCGCTCGACGATCATCGGCGCGGCTTCGCCGCTGCGATGCTCGTGCTGCTCGCCGAGTTCGAGAACTACCTCGACCGCGACGGCGCCGACCCGGTGGCCGACTCCGTCTCCTATCGGCAGGCAACGGTGTGGCTGACCGATGGCGAGCTTGCCGAGCTCGGCGAGGAGCTCCAGACGCTGTTCGGCTCGCTCGCCCGCGGGGAGCCCGGCCCCGGCCGGCGCGCCTATCGGCTCAGCCCGGTCTTCTTTCCCGCACCAGCGCCGCAGCAAGACGCGTCAGGCTGAGCTCATCCGGCGGCCGTCGCGAGTTCCTTCACGAGCCGCGGCGCCCGCCGGCACCCGACCTGGGAAAGACGAAGCGCCCCGCAAGGAGGCGCTTCGACATTTGGTGGACCTGAGGGGATTCGAACCCCTGACCTCTTCATTGCGAACGAAGCGCGCTACCAACTGCGCCACAGGCCCAAGAACCTCAGCAACACTATCACGACTCACGGGGCGCTTCGAACGCCGACGGACCGACGCATCCGCCTCTGCCCACGTCGGTGGACGACGGTCAGCCGACCGCGCGCTCGCGCAGCAGCGCCCGCACGTGCGCCTCGATCTCGGCGTCGTCGACGTGGCCCATCCGGGCAAGACGCGCCGTGTCCAGCTCGGCGGGGCGCTCGCGCTCCGCGCGCTCGCGCAGCGGCTCGTCCAGCGCCGCCTGCCGCAGCTGCTCCCGCTCGGCGGCTCCCGCGAGCACTGCGGCGGCACGGGAACCGGCCGACGCGGTGAGCGGTCGGGGCAGCTCGCGCGGCTGCCACGCACGCTCGTCCTCAAGCGAGAGATCCTGCGGCTCGCGCGCAACGCGAGCCCGCACGGGCACCTCGGTCCGGGGTGCGGCGACGCCGGCATGCGCACTCACCCGCGCCATCCGCGTCAGCAGAAGCACGCACGCCCCCACGACGCCGGCGCCGATTGCGAGGGGCACCGCGCTCCCGGACTGCAGGAGCGCGAACACGCCCCACCCGCTCACACCCAGTGCCAGCATCCCGATCACGGTCACCGTCAGCCTCGCGCGGCGCCGCGCACGTGCCACAGGAGAGACGGATGCCGGCGTGGAGCCGGTCCGGCCTGCACGTGCCGCCGCTTCCTGCCGGGCGGACTGCGCAGCGGCGTGCATCGTCACGAGTCGTTGTGCGGCCTCGCGCTCCGCCGCCGCCGCGAGCGCCGCCTCGCGCGCCGCGGCCGCGCGCTGCGCGGCGCGCTCAGCCTCCGCACGCCGCAGGGCCGCCTGCTCCTGCTCGATGAGATCGCGGCGCGCGAGCGCGTCGCGGGCGATCTGCGCGTCGCGGGCGAGTGCCTCGCGCTCGAGCTGTGCGGCGCGGGCGAGCTCATCCCGCTCGGCCTGCGCCTTTCGCGCCACCTCTTCGCGCTCCGCCTGCGCACGGCGTGCGAGCTTCTGCTGAGCAGCCGCGGTGCGAGCGCTCAGCTCCAGGCGCACCTCGTCGGGCGTCTCGCTCGTCTCGGCCAGGACGCGCAGGGCCTGGTTCAGGCGCACGGCGTTGCGCTCGGCGGCGTCGAACTGGTGACGCTGGTACCAGCTGGGCAGCAGATACACGAGCCACAGCACGACCGCCACGAGAACGACGATCCCCCCGCTCAGCACCTGCCCACCCATGCAGACAACGGTATGCGACCGGGACGCCCGCACCCCGCAACGGCTCGCGTGTCGTGAGCTACGCGGGCAGCCGGTCGGTCGGCGGGATCGCCGCCGCATCCTGCGGAGCACGTCCCGCCGCCCACCGGGCGAGCACTCCCTCCGGGACGTCTTCGCGGGTGAGCGCGAAGCAGTAGTGGTCGCGCCAGTCGCCGTTGATGTGGATGTAGCGGCGCCGCAGACCCTCGTAGCGGAAGCCCAGCTTCTCGACGACGCGCAGGCTCGCCTTGTTCTCGGGCCGGATGCAGATCTCCATGCGGTGCAGACGCAGCTCGGTGAAGCAGATGTCGGTCGCCAGCGCCACCGATATCGGGGTGATGTCGCGGCCCGCATACCGCTCGCTCACCCAGTAGCCGATCGTCGCCGAGGCGAGCGAACCGCGGGCGATGCCCCACACGTTCAGCTGCCCGGCGATCTGGCCGTCCCACTCCATCACGAACGGCACGCCGGCGCCGTCACGGTACTGCTGCAGCAGGCGCCGGATGCCGACACGCATGTCGAGCGAGACGGGGCCGTCGGGACTCGTCGCCTCCCAGGGCCGCAGCCAGGCGCGATTGCTCAGCAGCTCGTGCTGCAACGTGCGCGCATCCTTCTGCCGCACGAGGCGGATCGAGACGGCGCCGTGTCGATGCGGGTCGGTGAGATCCATGTCGCCCTCCGTTCTGCCTCGTGGAGGAGGCGATCGGGCAGTCGGCTACAGCGTCTGTGCGAAATCCTTGAACCAGGGGCGCAGCTGCGGTCCGAGATCCTCACGGTCGGCGGCCAGCTGAACGATGGCCTTGATGTAGTCAACTCTATCGCCGGTGTCGTACCGGCGTCCCCGGAAGACGACGCCGTACACGCCGGCGCCGGCATCGGACGCGAGCTCCTGCAACGCATCCGTCAGCTGGATCTCTCCGCCCTTGCCCGGCTCGGTGCGCTCGAGGATCTCGAAGACCTCGGGCGGCAGCACGTACCGGCCGATCACGGCGAGGTTCGACGGCGCGTCTTCCGCACTCGGCTTCTCGACGAGCCCCAGGACCTTCACGACGTCGGGGTCGTCGGTCGGCTCGACGGCGGCCGCGCCGTACATGTGGATCTGCGACGGTTCGACCTCCATGAGGGCGATCACCGTGGCGCCGCGCTTGTCGTACTCCCCCAGCATCTTCGGCAGCAGCGGGTCGCGCTCGTCGATGAGGTCGTCACCCAGCAGCACCGCGAACGGGTGGTCGCCGACGTGTCCGCGCGCCCGGGCAACCGCGTGCCCGAGTCCGCGCGGCTCGCCCTGCCGCACGAGGTGGATGTCGGCAAGGTCGCTCGAGTGCTGAACCCGCGCGAGGCGGTCGCTGTCGCCCTTGAGCTCGAGCCGCGACTCCAGCTCGGGCACCGAGTCGAAGTGATCCGCGATGGGGTTCTTGTTGCGCCCGATGATGATGAGCACGTCGCGGATGCCCGAATCCACGGCCTCCTCGACGACGTACTGGATGGCCGGCTTGTCGACCACCGGCAGCATCTCCTTGGGCATCGCCTTCGTGGCGGGGAGGAACCGCGTTCCCAGTCCGGCGGCAGGGATCACGGCTTTGAAGGGCTTATGCGGCATCTCCCTATGCTAGCGACCGTAGAATCGGGGACATGCCCGACGCGATCGACCACGCCAAACGCGCACTGCGCGCCGAGCTGCGTGAGCGGCGTCAACAGGTCTCCCAGACCGCCCGCCGGGCCGCCGAGGCGGGCATCGCGGCCCAGCTCGACGCTCTCGTCGAGTCGCTCGGCGCCCGCTCCGTCTCGTGCTATCTCGCCACGACCACCGAGCCGGGAACCCGCAGCTTCGTCACCGCCGCCGTGAACCGCGGCATCCGTGTGCTGCTGCCCATCACCCGGGTCGACGGTCTGCTCGACTGGGTCGTGGCAGATCCGGAAGGGGCCGTCGCCGACGGGCTCCTCGGCATCCCGGAGCCCGTCGGCGAGCTGCTCGGCCCGATCGCCGTCAACGACGTCGACCTCATGATCATCCCCGCCGCCGCCGTGGACAAGAGCGGGATGCGTCTGGGCTGGGGCCGCGGCTACTTCGACAAGACGATCGGCTCGATGGAGCGGTGCCCGCCCGTGTACGCGGTCGTCTACGACAGCGAGCTGATCGACGAGGTCCCCCGCGATCTGCACGACCAGCCCGTCACCGGGGTCGTCACGCCGACCCGCACCCTCACCCTTGCGCCCGCCGGGCGCTGAACCGGAGAACGATGCCCACCTACGCCTACGCCTGCAAGCAGTGCGGCCACGCCTTCGACGCCGTGCAGTCCTTCGCCGACCCGGCCCTCACCGTCTGCCCCGAGTGCGGCGGCCCGCTGCGCAAGCAGTACGGGTCGATCGGCGTGACGTTCAACGGCTCGGGCTTCTACCGCACCGACTCGCGCACGTCGCCGTCGGGCGGTTCGGGCAAGGCCGCGTCGTCCGGCGATTCCGGCAAGGCGGCGTCCACCGGCGATTCGGGTGGCGCGTCGGGATCGTCTTCGCCATCATCGAAGTCGGAGGCAAAGGCCTCCCCCGCATCCGCGGGGTCGTAACCGGCGTAGGCCGGCGAACACTCGGGAGACTGACGTGATCAAAGGCTTCAAGGAATTCATCGCTCGCGGCAATGTCATCGACCTCGCGGTGGCCGTGGTCATCGGCGCTGCGTTTGGCGCCATCGTCACGGCGATCGTCGAAAGCATCATCAACCCGCTGATCGCGCTGGTCTGGAAGTCCGACGCCAGCGGCAAGATCGGCTTCACGATCCACGGCCTGTACGGTCCCGTGATCTTCCCGATCGGGAACCTCATCACGGCGGTGATCAGCTTCCTCGCGATCGCGGTCGTGGTGTACTTCGTCTTCGTCTACCCGATGAACAGGTACAAGGAGCACCGCGCGGCCAAGATCGCCGCCGGCGTCACCGAAGAGCCGGAGGCCCTTCCCTCGGAGCAGGAGCTGCTCGTGCAGATCCGCGACCTCCTCGAGAAGCAGCAGGCCGACGGCACTGTCTCGGCTGGACGGGTGCAGTAGGCCGATTCAGTAGTGCGGCGGCTTCTCGCGCCGCATCCGCTCGTCATTGGGGCCGGTCTCCGCGTCCGACGACTCGTCGGCGGCGACCGGCTCCTGCGTCGTTCCGGGAGCGGGCGTCAGCTTCGCGCGGCGGGAGCCGCGCACGTGCACGATGCGCTGCCGCTCGGAGTCGTCACTCGACATCGATAGGCTGGGTGTCGGCATCCGCCGTCGGCGTCTCGGGATGCACGCCGAGGATCCCCGCGATGCGCTGTGCGACGCCGGCCGGGTCGCTGTACAGATCGAACGCGTGCACGCGGACGTAGTGCCAGCCGAGGCGGCGCAGCACCTGGGGCCGCAGGCGCAGCGTCTCGCGCAGCGACCCGGCCGCCGTCTCGGGGTCGGACTCTGCCACGACGGCCTTGCCGCCGTACTGGGCGACGAGCGGCAGCAGTCCGCGGTAGTGCACGTCGACCGAGACGCCGAGGCGGCGCAGCTCCCGCGCGAGCGCGAGGGTGAGCGGGTCGGCGAGGTCTTCGAGTCGCGCGTCGCGCGCCCGTGCGGCGATGCCGCCGAGCACCGTCATCAGGGTCGCCGCGCCGTGCTCGAGGCGGCCGTCGTCGAACGCCGAGGGACGGATGCACGACACGATGACCATCGAACGGCGGGCACGCGTCATCCCGACGGTGAGCAGCCGTTCGCCGTCGGGCGTGGAGAGGTCGCCGAAGTCGCTGAGCACACGCCCGTGCCGCGTGAGCCCGTAGCCGAGCGAGAAGATCACGCGGTCGCGGCTCTCGGCGACCGATTCTTCGAGGGTGAGCACCGCGAACGGCTCCGCGGTGTCGCGGGAGACGAAGTCCGCCACATCGGAACGGCCCGCGAACGCCGCGTCGACGGCGGCCCGCACGCGCTCGGCGTGCCGGGCGCTGGCGGTGACCACCATGAGCGATTCCTTGCCGCGGTTCACCGCATGCTCGACCACGAGCGTCACGACGCGCGCCACCTCGGCGTCGGGGCTCTCCACGGCGCCGGTGTGCGGGTCGGGCACCCCCACTCCACCCTCGACGTAGTCGACGGACAGGCTGCCGCGGCCGAGGTAGGAGCCCGCCCACGGCAGCGACGCGAGCTCGCCGCCGTAGAACGCATCGTTGACGAGCTCGGCCAGGTCCTCGCCGCCCGCGCGGTAGCTGCGCGTGAGCGTCTCGACCGGGACGAGTTCGGCGAGACGCTCGAACACGCTCGTGCCGTCGAACTGGTCCTGCTCGTCGGACAGCTCCTCCTCGGCGCGCGGGCGCCCCACAGCGATGCGGAACGGCGTCGGCTGCTGGGTCACCGGGTCGCCGAACGCGACCACCTGGCGCGCGCGGCGGAGCGCCGGGGCGGCCTCGGCAAGCGAGAGCGCACCGGCGTCGGCGAGCAGCACGACGTCGAACGTGACCGAGTCGGGGATGAGAGTGACGTCGTACGGCGACGCGATCCAGGCGGGGGCGAGGGTGTCGGCGAGGTTCGGCGCCGTGCGCACGAGCTGGTCGGCGGTGATCTCCCCCGACTTCAGCGCGTGCTTCAGGCCCGACGCCTCATCGGCGTGGTCCACGATCCCGATGCGCCACTGCGTCGCGAGGCGCGCCGCCAGCAGCGGGCCGGATGCGGCGACATGGGCTTCGTCGACGAGCCGGTAGTCACGCTCCAGGCGGTCGACGACGGAGGTGTTCGCGCCCAGCAGCGCCCTGTCGGTGCGCAGCAGGTGCTCGAGCGCCGACTGCCACCACGTGTACTCGAGCTCCGCGCGCACCTGGTCCTCGGTGACGTGCCGCACGCTCAGCTCGAGCAGCAGCGGCTCCAGACCCATCCGCTCGAGCTCCGCGCGCAGCGTCGCCCGCTCGATGAGGTTCTCGAAGTACGCGGAGTCGGCGGCGAGGCCGGCCAGCTCGCGCACGAGCCGCTGCGCGGGCAGCGCGCTCAGGCGCGCGGCATCCGTCTGACCCAGGACGCGATCGAGGTCGTCGAGGCCCGACTGGGTGCGCAGCCACAGCGCGTGCACGTCGGCGAGACCCACCGGCACCTCGGGCGCCGCGCTCGCTGCCTCGGCGTGCGACTCCCACTGCGTGCGCTGGCGCTGGATGCGCACGAGCGCCTCGTACATGTCCGGCACGTGCACACCCGGCCGCACGTACTCCCGCGCCAGGCTGCGCAGCCGCCGCCGGTCGGCGCCGGACAGCTGCGGCGCATCCCGCCGCGGCCCGTGTGCGTGGATGAGCTCGGTGAGCGGCCGCTCGAAGACGGTCGGGCTGAACCTGTCGAGCGAGTCGCGGATGCCCTGGAGGAGCCGGAGGTATTCGCCGAGCTCGGAGACGGTCCGGAACGGCCGCATGTGCGTCTGCGCGATGAGCTCATAGCCGCGTTCGAGCAGAGCGGGGGCGTCGTCACGGTGCAGGCGCCGGGCGAGCGCATGCGCCGCGCGGGCGTCGCCGGTCGAGGTGAACGTGACGCCGTACCACGGCGAGTCGTCGGGGCCGAAGCGGAACTCGCCCAGCCGCGCCGCCGCCACGAGCTTGTCGGCGGCCTGGCTGCGGATGTTCTTCAGCCGCTGCAGCGTCGCTGCGTCGAACCGCGCGGAGCCCGCCGGGCGGTGGGTCGCGGCGAGCGCCGTGAGCTCGCGCACGATGTCGAGCACCGACACGCCGAGTTCTGGGCGGGGCTCCGTCAGGGCGCCGCGGTAGTCGCGCAGCACAGTGCGCAGGCGCACGAGCGCATCGTCGATGTCGCTGATGCGCGGCTGCTCGGCCTTCTCGTTGCGGCCGATGGCGCGGATGAGGTCGCGCCGCAGATGCGTGGGCGACACGGCGAGTCCGGCCAGACCGATGCCCGCCAGGCGATGGCGGACGCCTTCGAGCGTCGAGCGGCGCGCGCTCACCACGAGCACCCGCTTGCCGTCGTCGAGCAGAGCGCCGAGCGCGTTGATCACCGTCTGCATGCCGCCGGTGCCGGGCAGCGTGTGCACGACGAGGGACTGGCCGTCGGTCACCCGGGCGAGCACGTCCTCCTGCTCCGCGTCGGCATCGAGCAGAAGGGTGTCGGATGCCGGCGGCCGCTCGTCGGGGTCGGTCACCGCCGGGCGGTCGCGGTGGAGCGCGAGCAGCTCCCGGTCGTCGGTGTGGCCGGCGAGGCCGTTGAGCACCGGGTGGTCGAGGTTCGTCAGGTCGCGTGCCATGCGCGCGCCGATGTCGCCGAAGGTCGACACGACGAGGCGCGGACGCACGCTGAACGACGGGATGTGGGCGGTGAGCTGACGGAGCCGGTCGATCACGGGCTGCGGGTTGAAGACGCCGCCGGCGGTGGCGAGCGAGGCGAGGTGGGCGCCGTCGAGCTGGACGCCGAACTGCGTGGCGAGGGCGCGGACGAGCTCACTGTTGACGGCGAAGGCGCCGTGCAGCTTGACCTCGAAATCGGTGTGGTGGCGACGGATCGCGGTCGGCCGCAGCAGCACCGGCGCGCAGTATTCGGCGTCGCCGTTCGTCCAGGCGGCGAGGCCCACGGCGAGACGCACGACATCGAGGCCGCGCGCCGTGCGCAGCTCGACGTTCTTCGACGCGACCTGTCCGGCGGCGACCCGCGCCGTGCGCAGCCCGACCTCGTCGCGGAAGAGGTTGGACAGCAGCGTGGAACGGCCGGTGATGAACTGCGGCAGACTGCCGGGATGCGCCTTGGTGATCTCGATCGCCGCGTCGGCGCCGTCCACGAAATGCAGCAGGGTGGAGCGGCCTCCGAGACGAGCCGCCTGTGCACGGATGCGCTCCCGTTCCGGCTCTGCCACGTGCATCACTGTCACCCCGGGATCCGAGAGCGTGAGGGTCGCCGGGGTCACGTCCGCCTCATCCGGATCCCTCTTGGCGCTCATCACAGCGCTTCCCTCAGCTCGCCACACAGACACACCCTAAGCTCCCGCCGCTCCCGCGTCCGGCAGCGCGGCGCGAGTTTCGCGGGATTGCCGCGAGACTTGCCGCGCTGATCGGCGGTTCCTCCCCAACCGTGTCCGATGCACGGTCGCCGGGCGACCGTCCACGGATCGGTCAGGACCGCCGCCATCGGCCGGCAGAGGTTGTCAGGATGGTGACATGACGCACGCCACGTTCACCGTCCATCCCTCGCCGGTCGGCGACATCCTGCTCGTCTCGACCGAGGAGGGCCTCGTCATCCTGCACGTGCTGCGGGGGGACGACGACGAGCGCGACCTCGGCATCCAGCTCGCACGGCTCACGCTGGCGCTGCGCACGCTCCCCGACCGCGACGACGACGCGCACACCGAGGTCACGCGTCAGCTCGACGAGTACTTCGACGGAGCACGGACGGTGTTCGACCTCCCGCTCGACTGGCGCCTCGTGGGCGGATTCGCCCGCGAGGCGCTGCAGGCGGCGTGCGACATCCCGTATGCGCAGACGGCCGGCTACGGCGAGGTCGCCGTGATGGCCGGACGACCCCGCGCGGCCCGGGCAGTCGGCAACGCGTGCGCGAACTCGCCGTTCTCGATCGTCGTCCCGGTGCACCGGGTGGTGCGGTCGGACGGCTCGATCGGCGGGTACGGCGGACGCGCCGAGGTCAAGAAGTTCCTGCTCGACCACGAGCAGGCCGGCGAGCACGCGTCGGGCGAGTAGGCCGCCCGACGCGGGAACGGCCCCGGAGTTCCCCAGGGCCGTTCCACCTCGACGTCAGACGAGTGGGCCGATCAGTGCGAGGTCGCCTTCTCCGCGCCGAAGCCGGTGAGCGAGCGCACCTCCATCTCGGCGGCGCGTTCCGGGTCCTCGTCCTTGCGCGACAGGACCGAGCCGAGCCATCCCAGCACGAACCCGACGGGGATCGAGACGATACCCGGATTGTTCAGCGGCCAGATCGCCGTGCCCACATTCTTGAAGACGCTCGTCTCGCCGCCCCAGAAGACCGGGGAGAGGAAGATGAGGATGATCGCGGCAGCCAGGCCGCCGTACATGCTCCACACCGCCCCGCGCGTGGTGAAGTTCTTCCAGAACAGCGAGTAGAGGATCGTCGGCAGGTTGGCCGAGGCCGCGACGGCGAACGCCAGCGCGACGAGGAACGCCACGTTCTGGTGCTGCACGCCGATCCCGCCGACGATCGCGAGGATGCCGATCACGACGACCGTGCGTCGGGCGACCTTGACCTCGCCGCCCGCGGGCACGTTCCCCTTCTTCACGACGTTCGCATAGATGTCGTGGGAGAACGAGGCGGCGGCCGTGATCGTGAGCCCGGCGACGACGGCGAGGATCGTGGCGAATGCGACGGCGGAGATGATGCCGAGCAGCACCGGTCCACCGAGGTATGCCGCGAGGAGCGGCGCCGCCGAGTTCACCCCGCCGGGAGCCGCCTTGATCGCGTCGGGCCCGACGAGGGCACCGGCGCCGTAGCCGAGCACCAGCGTGAGCAGGTAGAAGATGCCGATGAGCCAGATCGCCCAGACCACGGAACGACGGGCCTCCTTCGCGGTGGGCACCGTGTAGAAGCGCATCAGCACGTGCGGAAGGCCCGCCGTGCCGAGCACGAGAGCGAGCGCGAGCGACACGAAGTCCCAGGGGTTGGCGCCGTACTGCAGGCCGGGGCCGAGCACCGACTCCCCCGCCGGTGACGTCGCCACGGCGTGCTCGAGGAGCACGTCGAGGCTGAAGCCGTGCAGCGCGAGCACCCACACCGCCATCACGACGGCGCCGATGATGAGCAGGAACGCCTTCACGATCTGCACCCATGTGGTGCCCTTCATTCCGCCGACGAGCACGTAGACGATCATGAGCACGCCGACCACGGCGATCACGACCGACTGGCCGACCTCGCCGTCGATGCCGAGCAGCAGCGACACGAGTCCGCCGGCGCCCGCCATCTGCGCGAGCAGATAGAAGAGGCACACCACGAGCGTCGTGATCGCCGCCGCCATCCGTACGGGGCGCTGCTTGAGCCGGAACGACAGCACGTCGGCCATCGTGAACTTTCCGGTGTTGCGCATCAGCTCCGCGACGAGCAGGAGCGCGACGAGCCACGCGACGAGGAATCCGATCGAGTAGAGGAATCCGTCATAGCCGTTGACGGCGATCGCCCCGCAGATGCCGAGGAACGAGGCCGCGGAGAGATAGTCACCCGAGATCGCGAAGCCGTTCTGAGGCCCGCTGAAGGATCGACCGGCGGCGTAATAATCGGCCGCGGTCTTGTTGTTGCGACTCGCGCGGATCACGATGAACAGCGTCACCGCGACGAACAGCGCGAAGATCGTCATGTTCAGGATGGGGTCGTTCTCCACTTTCGTGGCCTTCTCGGCCGCGAAGGACAATGCGTTCATGATGCGGCCCCCTGCCGCGCCTCGAGTTCGGCGCGGATGACTTCAGCCTTCGGATCGAGCCGGCGATTCGCATAGGACACGTACCACATCGTGATGGCGAACGTCGTGACGAATTGCCCGAGACCGAACAGCAGACCGACGGTGATGTCTCCCCACACGCGCTGCGACATGAAGTCGGTCGCGAACGAGGAGAGCAGGACGTAGACGAAATACCAGAGCAGGAACGCCACCGACAAAGGAAAGACGAAACTGCGCTGCGTCTTGCGCAATTGCCGGAATGGCGCCGACTGCTGCACGGCGACATAGTCGATGTCACCCGTCGGGGTGACATCGGTGGTGGATTCTGACACGGGGCCTCCTTGCCTCGGTGATAGGGTCGACGCTACGAAAATCGGCAGCGACGCCGTCACCCCCGGAAGTAGGTAGTGCGTGGCAGCACCTGCGGGCATGGCACCCGGCGTGAGCGGGAAGGATCCCGACTCCGATCTCATCGAGCGCGCGGTCGGCGACCTCGCCCGGCGCACGCGCTTCCCCGTGGCGTTCGGCGGCATGCTCCACGAGGGCGCCGTCCGTGTGAGCGCCGTCGCCGGTGCGCGCACGCGCCGTATCGACGGCCTCGTGGTGCGCCCCGGCCGGGGTCTCGGCGGTCGCGCGGTGATCGAGACGCGGCCGCGCGTGACGCTGGACTACCGCACGGCCAAGAGCATCACGCACGATTACGACAGCGTCATCCTCGGCGAGGGAATCGCGACCCTCTTCGCGGTTCCCGTCATGGTCTCGGGCACCGCCCGTGGCGTGCTGTACTGCGGCTCCTGGGGCCAGCGGCGCGTCGGCGAGGTCGCGGCGCAGCCCGCGTTCGCGATCGCCGACGAAGTCGCCGCCGAACTGCGCATCCGCGACGAGGTGCGTCGCCGGCTCTCGCGCCTTCCCGACGCGGCGCCCGCGGCGGGAATCGCCCCCGCCCTGCAGGAGCAGATTCGCGAGACGTATGCGGAGTTGCGCCGAATCGCGGCATCCGTCGAAGATTCCGGACTGCGCGCTCAGCTGCACAATGTGGAGCACCGTCTTGCCGCGCTCTCGCGTGAAGAGGCGACCGTCGAACTCGACATCCCGCTCTCCCCGCGCGAGATCGACGTGCTCGCGTGCGCCGCATTGGGCTCGACGAATTCCGAGATCGGATCGGCGCTCGGAGTGAAAGAGGCGACGGTGAAATCGTATCTCGCGTCGGCAATGGCGAAATTGGATGTCTCGACCCGGCATTCGGCGGTGGCGAAAGCGCGTCGAGCCGGAATTCTTCCATAGCGTCGCCCAGCAGCATCCGATAAAGTCGCCGCTATGGCTCGCAAAATCGTTCACCAGCTCGTCGACGACCTCGACGGCACTGTTCTCGAAGCCGGAGAAGGGCAGACAGTCCTCTTCTCTCTCGACGGCGTCGCTTATGAGATCGACCTCACCGAATCGCACGCGGAAGAACTTCGCGACGCGCTGTCGAAGTACGTCGACGCGGCACGCGCCGTATCCGGCCAGCGCGCACGGCGTGGCGGCTCGGCGGGCCGCGGCGCCGGGCGCCAGCGCGCCGGTCAGCGCGATTACGGACCGATCCGCGCCTGGGCCGCCGAGAACGGCTACCCCGTCTCGGAGCGGGGCCGGGTTCCGGCCGCGGTTCTCGAGGCTTACGACGCCGCGCATTGATTCCACGGAGGAGGCGCCCGCCGATCGGCGGCGCCTCCTCTCGCGTGTGACAGGCGACGCTCCGCCGCCGGCCGCAGCCGCGGCGTCGCGCCCGGCAGCCGCCGGTGTCGCAATATGACGGCACTTCACAGGCGCGTCGTCATGCGCCCCTCTAGGCTGAGCCGCACCGTCCCGATCCGAAAGGCACCCCGATGCCCGGCATCCACAACGACATCACGTCAGCATTCGGCGACACGCCGCTCGTCCGACTGAACCGCCTCACCGACGGGCTCGACGCGACGGTGTACGCGAAGCTCGAGTACTTCAACCCCGGATCGAGCGTCAAGGATCGTCTGGGGATCGCCCTGGTCGACGCGGCCGAGGAGTCCGGCGCCCTGCAGCCCGGCGGCACGATCGTCGAGTCCACGAGCGGCAACACCGGCATCGCGCTCGCCCTGGTCGGCGCGGCGCGCGGGTACCGCGTCATCCTCACGATGCCCGCGTCGATGTCGAAGGAGCGTCGCGTGCTGCTGAAGGCGTTCGGCGCCGAGATCGTGCTCACGGATCCGACGAAGGGGATGAAGGGCGCTCTGGCCGAGGCGGAGCAGATCGTCGCCGACACGCCGGGCGCCATCCTCGCCGAGCAGTTCTCCAGTCCCGCGAACGCCGCGATCCACCGCAAGACCACGGCCGAGGAGATCTGGCGCGACACCGACGGCGACATCGACATCTTCGTCGCCGGGGTCGGGACCGGCGGCACGATCACCGGCGTCGGACAGGTGCTCAAGGAGCGCAAGCCGGACGTGGCCGTCATCGCAGTCGAGCCCTCTGCCTCGCCGCTGCTGAGCACCGGGCAGGCAGGGCCGGCGAAGATCCAGGGCATCGGTCCGAACTTCGTGCCGCCGGTGCTCGACACCGAGGTGTACGACGAGGTCGTGACCGTGGAGTTCGACGACGCCCTCGCCACCGCCCGCAAGCTCGCGACCCACGAGGGGATCCTCGCCGGCATGTCGTCGGGCGCCGCGGTCTGGGCGGCCCTCGAGGTCGCCGCGCGGCCGGAGAACGCCGGCAAGAAGATCGTCGTCATCGTCCCCGACACGGGTGAGCGCTACCTCAGCACCGCGCTGTTCGAGGACCTGCGCGAAGACTGAGATGTCGTTCGTCAGCCGGTTCCGAGAGGATGTCGCCGCCGCGCGTCTGCGCGACCCGGCGGCACGCAGTGCGATCGAGATCGCGCTGCTCTACCCCGGGCTCCACGCCGTGTGGGCGCACCGCGCCTGGCATGTCCTGTGGGTCCGGCGCGCGCGGTTCCTCGCGCGCGCCGGTTCGCAGCTGACGCGTGCGCTCACCGGGATCGAGATCCACCCCGGCGCGGTGATCGGCCGGCGGCTGTTCATCGATCACGGCGCCGGCGTCGTGATCGGCGAGACGGTTGAAGTGGGCGACGACGTGCTGATCTACCATGGCGTGACGCTCGGCGGACGGCAGCGCGGCGGCGGCAAGCGGCATCCCACGATCGGGGACCGCGTCGCCATCGGGGCGGGAGCGAAGGTTCTCGGCCCGATCACGATCGGCGCCGGAAGCGTGATCGGCGCGAACGCCGTCGTGACGAAGGACGCGCCGGCCGACAGCATCCTCGTCGGAGTGCCGGCGAAGCCGCGCACCCGTCGCCCCGGCGAAGACACTCGCGCCGTGCTCACCGCCCCCGAGTACTACATCTGAGGGACCGCTCACCTGTCGCAAATCGACCTGCCCGCCGATACGGAGGGTCGATTTGCGACAGGCGAACGGGTCTGCGCGGGGACGGTGCCCGCGGTGCAAGAGGGGCGGGTCCGATCGCGGCGGTGCCGGACCGCGACTACCCGCGGGTACGTATCGCCTCGCGGACCCGCGCGGCGAGCGTCTCGGGGTGCGCGAAGACCATGTCGCGGGTCACGCGGATCACCCGCCATCCCTCCGCGGCGAGCCGATCGTGCTTGAGGATGTCGCGATTCCACGTCTCGGTGTCGGTGCGGTGATGATCGCCCTCATATTCGATCGCGATCTTCAACTCCGGATAGGCCAGGTCGACGCATCCGATGAAGCTGCCGTCCGAAGCGTAGACATCGTGGTCGAGCACCGGTTCGGGCAGGCCGGCATCGATGATGATCAGCCGGGTCCACGTCTCGGGGCGCGACGAGGAACCTTGCCTCGCCAACGGCAACGCCGTGCGCAGGAGCGGTTTGCCCACACGGCGGCCCGCGAACAGTGCCGCCTCCAGTTCACGCATCGTCGCGATAGCGGGCGGCATCGGTTTGTCGAACTCGCCAGGCATCCGCGGAACGCGCACGAGGTGATCTGCTGCCGCAACGATGTCGTAGGGATGCCGAAGCTGGGCGCCGAGCATCGCCCACGTCGTGGCGGGCGATGTCACCGCGACGCGCATCACCGGATGCTGCACCACGCGGGTGAGCGCCGGCTGCGCCTCATGACCGTGCACTCCCGCCGCACGTCCTGCCCGCACGGGCGCAAGGACCGAGACGTGGAGCTCGTCGTCCAGAAGAACCGCGAGCGGAAGGGGGACGCCCCAGATGACGGCCGCCGTGGAATGACTGAAGAACTCGTGTCTCGTCATCCTCGGGGTGTACCGACGTACGGCACGGAGAATCCGACGCCGCTGGTTCCGCGCAAGCCGGATGCTCGGCCCGCTCTCCTCCTCCGGCGTAGCGGGACCGTCAAGCTCCTCCGGCTCCTCGCGCTCGGCGACGGCACGCACACCGTGGAAGGGGCGCTCGAGGTCGCCCGCACGAAGCCGGCCCTCGCCGATTCCGATGCGGCGTGCATCACGCGTACGGAACACCGGGCCGAGCTCGTCGGGGAGGTCGATTCGCGACATCCCCCCACCCTGTCCTGTTCACGAACCGCGCCCCGGAAGTTATCCACCTGTGGAGGCGCCGATGAACCGTTCCCCTGTCGCAAATCGACCTTCCAGGCCGAAATGAAGGTCGATTTGCGACAGGTGAATGGTCCGCACGCGCACGGGAACGTCCGAACGCGCGCGGGTACACCGGCGCCGTGGCGGGTCAGGACTCGTCGGCGAGGGCGGCCAGGCGGGCCTCCTCGTCGGCGGAGATGCACGACTCGATGATCGGGGCGAGCGCGCCGTCCATCACCTGGTCGAGGTTGTAGGCCTTGTAACCGGTGCGGTGGTCGGCGATCCGGTTCTCGGGGAAGTTGTACGTGCGGATGCGCTCGGAGCGGTCCATCCCGCGGATCTGCGAGTGCCGGGCGTCGGATGCCGCGGCCGCGAGCTCCTCCTGCTGTCGCGCGAGCAGCCGCGCGCGCAGCACGCGCATCCCCGCCTCGCGGTTCTGCAGCTGGCTCTTCTCGTTCTGCATCGAGACCACGATCCCCGTCGGGACGTGCGTGATCCGCACGGCGGAGTCGGTCGTGTTCACCGACTGACCGCCGGGCCCGGACGACCGGTACACGTCGATCTTCAGGTCGTTCGGGTTGATCTCGATCTCGTCGGGCTCGTCCACCTCGGGAAACACCAGCACTCCGGTCGTCGAGGTGTGGATGCGCCCCTGCGACTCGGTCGCCGGCACGCGCTGCACGCGGTGCACGCCGCCCTCGTACTTCAGGTGCGCCCAGACCCCCTGCGCCGGGTCGGTGGACGATCCCTTGATCGCCACCTGGACGTCCTTGAAGCCGCCGAGGTCTGACTCGTTGCGCTCGAGCAGCTCGGTCCTCCAGCCCTGCGAGGCGGCGTACTGCAGATACATGCGCAGCAGGTCGGCCGCGAACAGGGCCGACTCGGCGCCGCCCTCCCCCGCCTTGATCTCCATGATCACGTCACGGGCGTCGTCGGGGTCGCGTGGGATGAGCAGGCGCCGCAGCCGCTCCTGGGCTGCGGCCGCCTGCTCCTCGAGCTCGGGGACCTCGGCGGCGAACGCCTCGTCCTCCCCCGCCAGCTCTCGCGCGGCCTCGAGATCGTCCTGGGCGCTCCGCCATGTCTCGTACGCCGCGACGATCTTCGACAACTCCGCGTAGCGCCGGTTCACGCGCTTCGCGCGCGCGGCGTCGGCGTGCACGGCCGGGTCGGAGAGCTCGGCCTGGACGGCCTTGTGCTCTTCGATCAGACCCCGCACGGAGTCGAAGATGGCGGGCTGGGACACGGCGTGATCAGCGGATGCTGTTCTCGTGCCCGTGGCTGTGGCCGCCGCCGTGCGCGGTGGGCGCGGGGATCGACTTCTGCATCTGCACGAGGAACTCGACGTTCGACGTCGTCTCCTTCAGCTTGCCCAGGACGACCTCCAGCGCCTGCTGCGGGTCGAGGCCCGCGAGGGCGCGACGCAGCTTCCAGGTGATCTTCACCTCGTCGGGGCTCAGCAGCATCTCCTCGCGGCGCGTCGACGACGCGTTGACGTCGACCGCCGGGAAGATGCGCTTGTCGGCGAGCTGGCGGTTCAGGCGCAGCTCGCTGTTGCCGGTGCCCTTGAACTCCTCGAAGATCACCTCGTCCATCTTCGAACCGGTCTCCACGAGCGCGGTCGCAAGGATCGTGAGCGATCCGCCGTTCTCGATGTTGCGCGCGGCGCCGAAGAAGCGCTTGGGCGGGTAGAGAGCGGATGCGTCGACGCCGCCGGTGAGCACGCGGCCGCTGGTCGGGGCCGACACGTTGTACGCACGACCGAGTCGCGTGATCGAGTCGAGCAGCACGACGACGTCGCGGCCCAGCTCGACGAGGCGCTTCGCCCGCTCGATGGCGAGCTCGGCGACCGTCGTGTGGTCCTCGGCGGGGCGGTCGAAGGTCGAGGCGATGACCTCGCCCTTCACGGTGCGCTGCATGTCGGTGACCTCTTCCGGCCGCTCGTCGACGAGCACGACCATGAGGTGCACCTCGGGGTTGTTCTGCGCGATCGCGTTCGCGATCTGCTGCAGCACGATCGTCTTGCCGGCCTTCGGCGGTGCGACGATGAGACCGCGCTGGCCCTTGCCGATCGGTGCGACGAGGTCGATGATGCGCTGCGTGAGCTTCTCGGGTGCCGTCTCCAGGCGCAGGCGCTCCTGCGGGTACAGCGGGGTGAGCTTGCCGAACTCGACGCGGGTCGCGGCATCATCGACCGAGAGGCCGTTGACGGAGTCGACCTTGACGAGCGCGTGGTACTTCTGGCGGCTCGACTGCTCGCCCTCGCGCGGCTGCTTGATCGCGCCGACGATGGCGTCGCCCTTGCGCAGGTTGTACTTCTTCACCTGGCCGAGGGAGACGTACACGTCGGTCGCGCCGGGAAGGTAGCCGGTGGTGCGCACGAACGCGTAGTTGTCGAGCACGTCGAGGATGCCGGCGATCGGGATGAGGACGTCGTCCTCGCTGATCTCCGTCTCGAACTCGTCGCCGTTCTGCCCGCGGCGCTTGCCGCGCTGGCGGTTGCGGTTCGCAGAGCCCGACTGGTCGTCATCGCTGTCGGAGCCGCCCTGCTGGCCGTTGCCGTTCCCGTTGCGGTTGCGGTTGCGGCTCCGGTTGCGGTTGCGGCCACGGCCGGACTGCTCGCCGCCCTCGCCCTGGTCGTCGCCCTGCGCCTTGTCGGCCCGGTCGCTCTCGCTCTTGACCGTCTTCTCACCCTGCTCGCCGCGGGGCTTCTCACCCTGCTCGCCGCGGGGCTTCTCACCCTGCTCGCCGCGGGGCTTCTCAGCCTGCTGGCCGCGGGGCTTCTCGCCCTGCTCGGCGCGCGCCTTGTCCCCCTGCTCGGCGGATGCCTGGCCACCCTGCTCCTGCGTGCTGTCGGCCGCGGGAGCCGCGTCCTCGGCGTTGGCCGCCTTGACCGACCGGCGGCCCCGTCCGGACTTCTGCGCGGGCGCCTCGGCCTCGGCGGCCTGGCCGGACTCGGCGTTCTCGGCCCCGCCGGCGCTCTCGGCACCGTTCGCGGCGTCGCTCTGGGCGGCGTCGTTCGAGGCGCTCTCGCCGGACTCGTCGGCCTTCTTCTTGGTCGCCGTGCGGCGGCGCGCGGCCGCCTTCTTCGGAGCCTCGGCGGTGTCGGCCTCGGCCGCGCCCGCCTGTGCGGCCTCGCCCGTCGGTGCGGCGTCAGCCGAGGCGGACTCGCGCGGCGCGTCGGTCGCGGCAGCGGTCTCCGGCGTGACGACCTCGGTCTTGGCGCGGCGCGGCGCACGCTTGCGCGGCGTCTTGGCGGGCGCCTCCTCCGCGGGAACGTCGATCAGCGTCTCGGCGCCGCGCGGTGACGCATCCGTCTGTGCAGCGTTCTGCGCAGTGTTCGGTGCCGCCTCCGCGCTCGGGGCCGCATCGGTGCGACCGTCGGCGGCAGCGTCGGTGGTGTGGATCTCGGAGATTGACTCCACGAGTTCTCCCTTGTGAAAAGTGGATATGCATGACCGCAGCCGGCGCGATCGAAGGACGCGCCGCGAGACCCTTGGGTCGGATGAGGACCGGGCGCGGGCCGACAGGCCCGACCGGTGTACAGCCGGCGTGCGGGGTCAGTGCGGGTGTTCGCAGAATGCGAAGGAGGATGGGATTCTCGTGGCCCTATGTCGCGGACGACGCGGGCTGCGAAGGTTCCTCCGTATAGTCCCTCACTGTACCACCCCTGACGTCGACGGCGAGCATCAGCGCCTCCCAGGGTGTGTCGGTGACGGATGCCGCAAGCCGCGCCGCCTCCAGGCGCCGCCCCGGTCCGTCGGCGAGGACCAGCACGCTCGGGCCGGAGCCGGACAGCACCGCGGCGAACCCCTCCGCCCGCAGCGCGCGCACGAGCCGGTCGGTCTCGGGCATCGCCTGCGCGCGGTAGTTCTGGTGCAGCTTGTCGTCGGTGGCGGCCAGCAGCAGCTCGGGGCTCTGCATGAGGGCCGCGATCAGAAGCGCCGAGCGCGACACGTTGAACACGGCGTCCTCGCGCGGCACCTGCAGCGGTGCGAGAGTGCGTGCCACATTCGTGGCCATCGTGAACTCGGGCACGAACACGAGCGGAGCGACGCCGCGATGGACGAGGAGCTTCTTGTGCTGCGGCCCGTGATCGTCGACCCACGCGATCGTCAGGCCGCCGAACAGCGCCGGCGCGACGTTGTCGGGGTGCCCCTCGAGCTCTGTCGCCAGCCGCAGCAGCAGCGAGGGCCCGAACTCCACGTCGCCCGCCAGGAGTCCCTGGGCCGCGAGGAGCCCCGCGACCACCGCCGCGCCCGACGAGCCCATGCCCCGCCCGTGCGGGATCACGATGCGGGTGGACAGCGCGATGCCCGGCATCCGTCTGCCCACGGCCTCGAACGCGTACGCCATCGCGCGCACCACCAGGTTCGACGCGTCGCGCGGCACCTGATCGCTGCCTGCCCCCGTGACATCGATCTGCAGCTCGCCGGCCGGAAGCGACCGCACGACGAGCTCGTCGTACACGCTCAGCGCGAGACCGAGAGTGTCGAAGCCGGGGCCCAGGTTCGCGGTGGTGGCGGGCACCCGCACCGCGACGGCGCGACCCGGCGCCACCGACGGTGCTGGGCTCACGCGGTCGCCTCCGCGGGGCTGAGGTCGAGCACCTCGGCGACGGTGCGCGTGTCGGCGTCGACGACTGTGGGCGTCACATCGGTGCCGTCGGCGTTGCGCAGGGCCCACTGCGGGTCCTTGAGCCCGTGCCCGGTGACCGTCAGCACGACGCGCGAGCCGGCCGGGATCGCGCCGGCCTCGGCGCGGTCGAGGAGCCCCGCGACGCTGATCGCGGAGCCCGGCTCGACGAAGACTCCGACCTCGCCGGCGAGCATCTTCTGCGCCGCCAGGATGCGCGCGTCGTCGATGGCCCCGAACCAGCCGTTCGTGGCATCGCGCGCCTCCAGCGCGAGGTGCCACGACGCGGGGTTGCCGATGCGGATGGCGGTGGCCACCGTCTCGGGGTGGCGGACCACCTCACCGCGAACGATCGGCGCCGATCCCTCGGCCTGGAAACCGAACATGCGGGGCACGCGGGTCGCGACGCCGCGCGCCGCCTCCTCGCGGTAGCCGCGGCTGTAGGCGGTGTAGTTGCCGGCGTTGCCCACCGGGATGAAGTGGAAGTCGGGCGCGTCGCCGAGCTGCTCGACCACTTCGTAGGCGGCCGTCTTCTGGCCCTCGATGCGGTCGGGGTTCACCGAGTTCACGAGGTGCACGGGATAGGAATCCGCGAGCTCCCGCGCGATCTCGAGGCAGTCGTCGAAGTTCCCGCGCACCTGGATGAGCCGGCCGCCGTGGATCACGGCCTGGCTGAGCTTGCCCATCGCGATCTTCCCCTCCGGCACCAGCACCGCGGCGGTGATGCCGGCGTGCGCCGCGTACGCGGCGGCGGAGGCCGAGGTGTTGCCGGTCGAGGCGCAGACGACGGCCTTCGCGCCCTGCTCGACGGCGCGCGAGAGCGCGACCGTCATGCCCCGGTCCTTGAACGAGCCGGTGGGGTTCATCCCCTCGAACTTCACCCACACGTCGGCGCCGGTGCGGCGCGACAGCGCGGGCGCGGGGATCAGCGGCGTGCCGCCCTCCCCCAGCGTGACGATCGTCGAGTTCTCGGTGACGCCGAGCCGGTCGGCGAATTCGCGGAGGACTCCGCGCCAGACATGTGCCATGTCAGTCTCCTTCTACACGCAGGACCGAGACGACGCGTTCGACCACGACGTCGTCGGCGAGCCGGGCGACCGTCTCGCTGAGGTCCTGCTCCAAAGCCTTGTGCGTTCCGATCACGATGCGGGCCGAGCCGGACTCGGCGGCATCCGGGACCGTCTGCTCGATCGTCGCGATCGACACCCGTCCGTCGGACAGGATGCCGGCGACCCGCGCCAGCACGCCTGGGCGGTCGTCCACCTCGAGCGAGATCTGATACCGCGTGATCACCTGGCCGATGTCGACTGTGGGCAGGTTCGCCCGCGTCGATTCGCCCACTCCCACGCCGCCGGCGATGTGACGCCGCGCGGCCGAGACGACGTCGCCGAGCACGGCGGATGCGGTCTGCACCCCGCCGGCCCCGGCGCCGTAGAACATGAGGTTGCCGGCCGCCTCCGCCTGCACGAACACCGCGTTGTTCACGCCGTGCACGCTCGCCAGCGGGTGGTCGCGGCGGATGAGCGCCGGGTACACCCGCACGGAGATGGCCTCGGACGCCCGACCCGTGCGACCGTTCAGTCGCTCGCACACGGCGACGAGCTTGATGACGTAGCCGGCGTGCCGCGCGGCATCCATCATCTGCTTCGTGACGCCCGTGATGCCCTCGCGGTGGACTGCGTCGAGCGGCACCGTGGTGTGGAAGGCGAGGCTCGCGAGGATCGCTGCCTTCTGCGCGGCGTCGTAGCCTTCGATGTCGGCTGTCGGATCGGCCTCGGCGTAGCCGAGCCGCTGGGCGTCGGCGAGCACCTCGGCCATCTCGGCGCCCTCGTTGTCCATCCGGTCGAGGATGTAGTTCGTCGTGCCGTTGACGATGCCGACGATGCGGTGCACGCGATCGCCGGCGAGCGAGTCGCGCAGGGGACGGATGATGGGGATCGCGCCGGCGACGGCCGCCTCGTAGGAGACGGTGGCGCCCACCTGGTCGGCGGTGTCGAAGATCTCCGGTCCGTGCGTCGCGAGCAGGGCCTTGTTGGCGGTCACGACGTCGGCGCCGGAGTTCAGCGCCTGCAGAATGTGGGTGCGGGCCGGCTCGATGCCGCCCATGACCTCGATCACGATGTCGCTGCCGACGATGAGCGTCTCGGCGTCGCTGGTCAGCAGCTCGCGCGGCAGCTCCGCGTCGCGGGGTGCGTCGACGTCGCGCACGGCGATGCCCGCCAGCTCCAGGTGGGCCCCCGATCGGTCGGAGAGCTCGTCGGCGTGGGTGAGCAGCAGATCGGCGACCTGGGATCCGACGGCGCCGGCTCCCAGGAGCGCGACGCGCAGGCGACGGTAATCGGTCATGCGTTCCCTTCTCGTGCGATGCCGGCGTCCCGTGCGAGGAGGTCGGCGATCGTCTCGCCGCGCACGATCACGCGCGCGGCGCCGTTCGTCACGGCGACCACCGCGGGGCGCGGGACGTGGTTGTAGTTGCTCGACAGGGCGTAGCAGTAGGCGCCCGTGGCGGGCACCGCGAGCAGGTCGCCGGGCGCGACATCCTCCGGCAGGAACTCGTGGTCGACGACGATGTCGCCCGACTCGCAGTGCTTGCCGACCACCCGCACGAGGGCGGGATCGGCGTCGGAGGTGCGCGATGCGATGCGGGCGGAGTACTGCGCACCGTACAGCGCCGGCCGGGCGTTGTCGCTCATGCCGCCGTCGACGCTGACGTAGAGGCGCTGCCGCTCGGCGCCGGAGCCGTCGTGGATCGTGACTGGCTTGGTCGTGCCGACCTCGTACAGCGTGACGCCCGCCTGCCCGACGATCGCGCGTCCGGGCTCGAACGCGAGGTCGGGCATCGGGATGCCGCGCACATCGCACTCGCGCCACACGGCGTCGACGATGCCGCTCGCGAGCTCCTCGATCGGGCTCGGATCGTCCGCACCGGTGTAGGCGATGCCGAAGCCGCCGCCGAGGTTGAGCAGGGGAAGCTCCCCCTTCTCCGCCAGCCGTGCGTGCAGGTCGACGAGGCGCGCGGCGGATTCGGCGAACCCGGCGACGCCGAAGATCTGCGATCCGATGTGGCAGTGCAGGCCGCGCAGCTCGAGGGCGGCGACCTCGCGGATGCGCGCGGCGGCGGCCGGCGCATCCTCCATCGCGATGCCGAACTTCTGGTCCTCATGCGCCGTCGCGAGGAAATCGTGGGTCTCTGCGTGCACGCCGGTGTTGACGCGGATGAGCACCGGCTGCACGGCCCCGAGGCGGTCGGCGATGGCGGCGATCCGCTCGATCTCGATGAGGCTGTCGACGATGATCGAGCCGACGCCGGCGACGACGGCCTGCTCGATCTCGGCGGTGCTCTTGTTGTTGCCGTGGAAGCCGATGCGTGCCGGGTCGGCACCGGCTGCGAGCGCCAACGCGAGCTCGCCCCCGCTGCAGACGTCGACGTTCATGCCCTCGTCGGTCACCCAGCGCACGACTTCGGTGCACAGGAACGCCTTTCCGGCGTAGTACACGCGGGTCGTGATGCCGTGGGCGCGCGCGGCGGCGGCGAACGCGGCGACGGTGCGGCGCGCGTGCGCACGCACTTCGTCCTCATCGAGGACGTACAGGGGCGTGCCGTACCGCTCGCGGAGGTCCTGCACGCCGACCCCGCCGATCAGCAGCTGGCCGTCGTCGTCGCGCTCGGCCGAGGCGGGCCAGATCTTCGCGTCGAGCGCGTTCGCGTCATCCGGGGGGCTGAGCACGAGCGCGGCGTCGGGATGGGAGGGCGAGGCGGACAAGGATCGGACCAATCAGTGGATGCTTCGGCGCGGTGTTTCGGGACGGGACGTGCGTTCACGCCGCGCGTGGGCGGCCGGGAACCGCCCATGCTCCGGGGGTTCCCAGAAGTCTATGGCACGGTCGCGCGGCCGCCGCGCGACGTGACGGACGGCGGCTCAGCCGCACGTTCCGGGCTTCTGCAGCGACGCGTCCCGTGTGATGTGCGGGTCGACGGTGAACGAGGCGGTGACGGCTGACTTGTCGACCGCGATCCCCTCCAGCGTCAGTCCCTTCGGGAACTTGTCGGCCACGCACACGTCGCGCGGGGCGAGGATCCCCGGGGCGAGTGTGCCGAAGCGCTCCCGGATGATGTCGGCCGACATCTCGGCACCGCCGACGGTGAACGCGACCGGCGTGAGCACGAGCTTCCCATCCTTCGCGCTCGGGTGCAGGGTGAGCGTGAACGACACCCCGGAGAGGAACTGCGCCGGGTTCAGGCTCACCGCGACGTTGTCGCCGGTGACGTGCAGGGTTCCCGGCACCGTGTTGCCGATGTCGCCGACGAGCTTCGGGATCTGGTCGGGCGCGATGCTGACCGTCGCCTCCGCCGAGGACGCCGTACCGTTGCCGCTGGTCGGGACGCCCGTCGCATGCAGGGCGAGATCGCCCCGCGTCGAGCCGAGCGGCGCGTCGGGGACGGCGATGTCGAGCCGGGTCAGGGAACCGCCGATCACCTGGGGAAGCACGGGTTCGTCGATGCTGACGTCGACGCGCGCGCCCGCATCGAGGCCGAGCGCCTGCCGTGTCTGCTGCTGCGCGGTCTCGATGACCGTCTGCTTCGCCCAGGCGTTGCCGGCGAACCAGCCGACCACGCCGAGCGCGACCAGCACCACGAGCACGCTCAGCGTGATGATGACGCCGGTGCCCCGTCGCTTGCGGCGTGGGGCCGGTGCCCGGGCGTACTGCGGCTGGGGCGTGTACTCCTGGTGCGGCGCGTATGCGTCGGTGGCCGGCTGAGCGGGTGCGTCGGGCTGGATCGGCAGCGGGAGAGTCGTCGCCTCCGGCTCGACGGGCGCTGGCGCGGTCGGTTGCGCCGCCTGCACCGGCTCGGTCGGCTGCGCCGCCTCGATGGGCTGCGTCTCCTGCGCCGCCTGCCATGCCTGCGTCGCCGGCAGGGGCGGCTTCGGGGGAACGCCGATCGGCTCGGTCGGTTCCTGCGGGCCGCTGTCGACCATCACCCGTCTCCCTGTCTCGTCTCCGGCATGCGCGCGGTGCTACATGCGTTCGGGGGCGCTCACTCCGAGCAGTGTGAGGCCGTTGCGCAGCACCTGTCCCATCGCGTCGTTCAGCCACAGGCGCGTGCGGTGCACGTCTTCGATCGCGTCGTCGCCGAGCGGGATCACGCGGCAGTTGTCGTACCACCGGTGGTAGAGGCCGGCGAGCTCCTCGAGGTAGCGCGCGATGCGGTGCGGCTCACGCACCTCGGCGGCGAACGCGACGATGCGGGGGAACTCCTGCAGCGCGCCGAGGAGCGCCGCCTCGGTCTCGTGCGTGAGCGTCTCGGGTGCGAAGGCGCTGCGGTCGACGCCGGCGTCCGCCGCGTTGCGTGCGACGTTGTGCGTGCGGGCGTGCG
Organism: Microbacterium altimontanum; assembly: GCF_058349865.2. NCBI lineage: Bacteria > Bacillati > Actinomycetota > Actinomycetes > Micrococcales > Microbacteriaceae > Microbacterium > Microbacterium altimontanum. Next base: position 46,015 of record NZ_JBYRJB020000001.1, read on the forward strand.
CGTACTGCACGTAGAACACCGGATTGTCGTTCGTGCGCTTGCGCAGCACGTCGAGGTCGACGTCGAGGTTCGAATCGGCGGAGCTGCGGGCGAGCGCGTACCGCGCGGCATCCTTCCCGACGATCTCCACGAGGTCTTCGAGCGTGACGACGGTGCCCGCGCGCTTGGACATCCGCACCGGCTGCCCGTCCTTGACGAGGTTCACCATCTGCCCGATGAGGATCTGGAGGTTCACCCCGGGCTCGTCGCCGAACGCTGCCGTCATCGCCATCATCCGTCGCACGTACCCGTGATGGTCGGCGCCCAGCATGATGACGCAGCGGTTGAAGCCGCGTTCGCGCTTGTCGAGGTAGTAGGCGAGATCGCCGGAGAAGTAGGCGGCGTTGCCGTCGCTCTTGATGAGCACGCGGTCCTTGTCGTCGCCGAACTCGGTGGACCGCAGCCACGTCGCGCCGTCCTGCTCGAAGATGTGCCCGAGCTCCCGCAGACGGGCGATCGCGCGATCGACGGCGCCGCCGGAGTGCAGGTTGTTCTCGTGGAAGTACACGTCGAAGTCGACGCCGAACTCGTGCAGGCTCTGCTTGATCTCGTCGAACATGAACCCGACGCCGATCTCGCGGAACGCCTCCTGCTTGGCGCCGGGCTCGAGGGCGTCGATGTCGCCGGTGTAGGCGAGCGCCACCCGACGGGCGATGTCGGAGATGTAGGCGCCGCCATAGCCGTCCTCCGGCGTCGGACGCCCCTCGTGGGCGGCGACGAGACTCCGCGCGAACCGGTCGATCTGCGCGCCGTGGTCGTTGAAGTAGTACTCCCGCGTGACCTGAGCGCCCTGCGAGGCGAGGATGCGCGCGAGAGCATCGCCGACGGCCGCCCAGCGCGCCCCGGCGAGATGGATCGGGCCGGTCGGGTTCGCGCTCACGAACTCGAGGTTGATGACCTCGCCCCGACGGGAATCGCCGGTGCCGTAGGCGGCGCCGGCCTCGACGATCGTCTTCGCGAGAGAGCCGGCGGCCGCCGCATCCAGGCGAATGTTGATGAACCCCGGGCCGGCGACCTCGACCGACGCGATGCCGTCGATCTCACCGAGCCCCGCGGCGATGTCGGCCGCGAGCTCGCGCGGGTTCACCCCGACCTTCTTGGCGAGCTTGAGGGCGGCGTTCGAGGCCCAGTCGCCGTGATCCCGGTTCTTGGGCCGCTCGAGCGGCAAGTCGGCCGCAGTCAGCCCCGCCGTCGACTCGGGTCGGCGCGCCTCGGCGAGCGGACGGATGACGTCGAGGAGGGCTGAGGAGAGGGCTTCGGGATCCATAGACCTTCGATTCTACGGGGACACCCCGCGCGTGACCTGGACGCCCGGAGGGGTTGAATGGAGGCGGGAGGGAATTCACATGATCCGACTCATGATCGTCGTCGCCAGCATCCGAGAGGGACGCATCGGCCTGCCGATCGCCCAGTGGGTGCGATCGGCGGTCGAGCGCGACGACAGGTTCGAGGTGGACTGGGCCGACCTCAAGCAGATCGGTCTGCCCCTCATGGACGAGCCGAACCACCCGAAGCTGCACGAGTACACGAAGGAGCACACGAAGGCGTGGAGTGCGCGGGTCGAGGCCGCGGATGCATTCGTCTTCGTGCAGCCTGAGTACAACTACAGCTTCGCGCCGAGCCTGAAGAACGCGCTCGACTACCTGCACCGCGAGTGGCGGCGCAAGGCCGTCGGCACGGTGAGCTACGGCGGGATCTCGGGCGGCACACGCGGCACCACTGCGATCCGTCCCACCGAGCTCGTGCTCGGACTCTCGCCCACGACGGTGAACGTGGAGCTCGCCTGGGCGGCCCAGCAGATCGACGACGAGGGCGATTTCGTGCCCCGCGACAGCCAGGAGCGAACCCTCGCGACGATGCTCGACGAGATCGCCGAGCTCGACGGCGTGCTGCGACCGCTGCGCCGCTGACTCAGTCGCGGCGGCCGAACCGGCCGGCGAGCACGGCATGCACGAGCGGGATGGCCGAGACCGACATCACGACGATGCCCAACGGCTCGTTCAGCGGGAGCAGCAGCGCCCCGCCCACGAGAAGGCCGGCGAACAGCACGGCCGACACGGCGCGCCGCACGAGGCGCTCGAGACGCGCGAGGCGACGGTCGATCGCCGGCGTCGACACCGTGACGCGCCCCTGCTCGATGCGCGAGACGAGTCCGTCGAACCGCTGCGGCAGCCGCACCGCGGCCGCCGCGACCTCCAGGGCCTGACCGGCGAGCGCCTTCGCGGCCCTGCCGCTCTCGGCGCGCAGCAGCCGCGCGGCGAACGGCTCCACGGCCTCCCAGATGTTGAACTCCGGGTCGAGTGTGCTGCACACCCCCGACGTCAGCGACATCGAACGGATGACGAAGAGGAAGTTCTCCGGCAGCTGGAACGGCAGCGAGCGCACGACCGAGCCGAACTCCTCGCCGAACTCGCGGAACTCGCGCGGGTCGAGCTCGCGCAGCTGGGCGAAGCCCATGCCGCCGAACCGTGCGAACAGCTGCGACATCGCGCGTTCCAGCTCGACGGTGTCGGCTGACGGCAGCAGCACGCCGACCTCGCGGATGTCCGCGATCAGTCCCTCGCCGTCGCGCGCGGCGACGGCGATGAGGAGGCGCCGCAGGCCCGCGCGGAGCGTGTCGTCGACCTGGCCCATCATCCCGAAGTCGATGAACGTGAGGCGCCATCCGGCGGCGCCCCCATCGATCGCCGGCGTGACGAACATGTTGCCCGGGTGGGGGTCGGCGTGGAAGTACCCGTTCTCGAACAGCTGGATGAACATCACCTGCGCGAAACGCTGGGCCACCTCGGCGGGGTCGACGCCCGCCGCGCGCAGGCCCGCGATGTCGGTGATCTTGATCGCGGTGACGTCGGAGAGCGTCAGCACCCGGCGGGTCGTGCGCTCCCACGCGATCCGGGGAGTGCGCACGCCGGGATCGCCGTCGAAATCCGCCGCGAACCGCTCCGCGTTCGCCGCTTCATGCAGGTAGTCGATCTCTTCGCGGCACGAGCGGGCGAACTCCTCGACGAGCCCGGGCAGGTCGACGTGCTCGGCGACGACGCGCACGCGACTGAGGATGCGTGCGACGCGGCGCAGCGCCGACAGGTCGATGTGGACGATCGCCTCGATGCCGGGCCGTTGCACCTTCACGACGACGTCGGTGAACCCCGCGTCGTCGGCGAGCGCGGGCGGGAGCGTCGCGCGGTGGGCCTGGCCGAGGGATGCGGCAGCCACGGGCACCTCGTCGAAGGAGGCGAAGGCACGGTGCAGCGGCATGCCGAGTTCGTCCTCGGCGAGCCGCTTGATCGCGGGGAACGCCTCGGGGGGCACCTCGTCCTGGAGCCCGGCGAGCTCCGACGTGATCTCGGGCGGCAGCACGTCCAGACGCGACGAGAGGAACTGGCCGACCTTGATCATGAGGCCGCCGAGCTCGACCGCGAGCGCGTGGAACTGCCGCGCGAGGGTGATCAGGCGGTCGGTGCGCGTGCGGTCGGCGACCCGGGCGAACCCGGTGCGGGGCAGGACGAGTTCGTACCACCACATCTGCGCGATGTAGCGCATCGCGAACCGCATGATGCGGCGGTACCGGGCAGAGCCCGCAAGCGGCGCCGGCCGGTCGTGCGGATCACGGTGCACGGCGGGCGAGGCGTGCGGGTCCCCGCCGGTCGCATGCGTCACCCGTTCAGTCTCCCGCAAGGATCGCGTAGAGGCGACGGCGTGCGTCGTCGAGCGCCGCGACGGCGGCGCCGATCTGCTCCTTCGTGCCGGTGCGCTGCACCTGGGCGGCGGCCTGAGCGAGGTCGATGCCGGCCTTGGGCAGCGCACCCATGGGGCCGCGTCCCGAGCCGAACGCCTCCCACGGTGCGGCCCGGTCGGCGTCGCCGACCTCGGCGCGGCCGGCTTCGGTGAGCGAATAGGTCTTCCGGCCGTTCGCCTCGGCGGCCTCGATGAGGCCCTCGTCGGCGAGGAGCTGCAGCGTCGGATAGACGGAGCCCGCGCTGGGCTTCCACATCCCGCCGCTGCGCTGTTCGATCTCGGTGATGATCTGGTAGCCGTGCATCGGCTGCTCGGCGAGGAGCGCGAGCACCGCCGCGCGCACGTCGCCCCGCGACATCCGCGTGTTCACGCGCTGCTCGAACATCGAGCGCAGCTGATCGAAGGCTTCGAAGAGCCCGGCACCCGGGCGCCCGCCGCCGAAGGCCTGGGAGGCGAATCCGCCGAACCCGCCGCCGTGCCCGCTCTCGCCGCCGCTTGACTGTGAACCGTTCATGTCGACCTCCTTGACGAAGGGCCCCGATCGGGTCCTGACGATATATAACGATATATCGTTACGACCAGTTTGGACAGGGGTGAGTTCCGCCTGCAGACGCGAAGAAGGCCGACCCTGACGGATCGGCCCTCTTCGGATTCTCGTGCCCCCGACAGGAATCGAACCTGCGACCTTTGGTACCGGAAACCAACGCTCTATCCCCTGAGCTACGGAGGCGTACCGAGTAAGACTATCAGTGAGCGGAAGACATCTCAGACATCACACCCGCTCGTATGCGAGGTCGCGGATGTCCCGCCCCTTGGCGATGCCCTTCCGCTCGAACGCCGTCATGACGCGGCCGTCGAAGCGCGGCGCCCACTCTCCCTCGAACGCACGGCGGAACCCTGCCGCGGCGTCCATCACCTCGACCATCTGCAGCGCGTAATCCTCCCAGTCGGTCGCGAGCCGCAGCATCCCGCCCGGGCGCAGAGCGGCATGCGCGATCCGGGCGAACTCCTCCGTCACCAGCCGCCGCTTCGTGTGCCGCTTCTTGTGCCACGGATCGGGGAAGAACACCCACAGCTCGTCGACCGAGCCTGCCGGCAGCAGATGCTCCAGCACCTCCGGGGCGTTGGCTTCGACGAGACGCAGATTCCCCACTCCGGCGGCATCCGCATCCCGCATCGTTCGCGCGAGCCCGGCCTTGAACACCTCGACGGCGAGGAAGTCGAGACCGGGATGCGTCGACGCCGCGTACACGATCGCATGCCCCTGCCCCGAGCCGATCTCGACGACGAGCGGCGCCTGTCGCCCCCAGACGGCGGCCGGGTCGATTCTCGCGTCGCGCGCCACACTCGTGGAGGCCACATCCCGCGGCACCTCGATGACGTACCGCCCGGCGAGCTCGGTCCACGCGCGCTCCTGCGCGTCGGACATCCGGCCGCTGCGCCGGACGAACGAGACGGGCTTGTCACGGAAGGTGCGGGGCTGGTCGTTCTCGGGCACCTCCCAAGGGTAGCCGCGCCGTGGCGTCCGGCCGATGTGGGGCGCGTTTCTGCGGATCGACGCGCAAGAACGCGCCCCACACGCAGGCACGCGCCCCGAACGCGCGTCAGACCGTCACGAAGTCGATGAGCTCCTCGACCCGTCCGAGCAGCGCCGGTTCGAGGTCGCGGTACGTGCGAACCTTCGAGAGGATGTGCTGCCACGCCCGCGCGATGTCGGCCTGGTCGCGCGCCGGCCACCCGAACGCCCGGCAGATGCCGACCTTCCACTCGATCCCCCGCGGCACCGTCGGCCACGCGGGGACGCCGAGCGCCGCCGGCGTCACGCACTGCCACACATCGACGAAGGGGTGCCCCACGATTCGCAGATGCGCGCCGTGCGGACCGCGCTCGATCTGCTGCGCGATGCGCGCCTCCTTCGACCCGGGCACGAGGTGGTCGACCAGCACTCCGTAGCGCCGCGACGCCGACGGCGGATCGTCGCGCAGCACCGCCTCGAGCAGATCCACGCCCTGCAGGTACTCCACGACGACGCCCTCGGCGCGGAGGTCGTCGCCCCACACCTTCTCGACGAGTTCGGCATCGTGCCGCCCCTCCACGAAGATCCGGCTCGCACGGGCCACCCGCGCCCGAGCGTCGTCGGCGGCGAAGGAACCGGATGCGGTGCGCTTCGGCCCGGTCGCGGGCCTGGCGCTCGGCGCCACGAGGATCACCGGCTCGCCGTCGACGAGGAACCCCGGCCCGAGCGAGAACATCCGGCGGCGGCCCTTGCGGTCCTCGAGCTCGACAAGGCCCCCCGCGCACGACGTGACAGCTCCGCAGAAGCCGTCCTCGGCCACCTCGATCACCGTGTCGCGCTCGGCCGGCACGCGGGCGAGCTCGCGGCGGTGCCGGTCGCGCCATCCCGCTGCCAGCACATCGGTGCCGTATCGGTCTTCCATGCCGCCTCCCGAAGGGGCGATCCTACCCGTCGGCGCGGCCCCCTCAGCCGCGTGACGCGCCGGGTACCCAGCGTCGGCCGCGCTGAATAGACTCACGGGAAGGGCTTTGGCGCCCGCCGAACAGGGGGATCGATGAGGCTGAGTCGACTCGTGGCCGTCGTGGCGGCGAGCGCCGCCCTGATCATCGGAACCGCGGGCGCGGCCATCGCCACCGACCCGGTGCAGCTGGGGGCCGGTTATGTCGTCGACGACGCCGGTGTGCTCGACTCCGGCCAGACGGCGGCGGCGGAGGCGAAACTCGGCGACCTGTATGACTCCACGGGCGTCGACCTGTACGTCGTGTTCGTCGACACGTTCACGAACCCGTCCGACCGGCAGGAGTGGGCCGACACCGTCGCCGACAGCAATGGCCTCGGACGCACGCAGTACCTGCTCGCCGTCGCCACGCAGTCGCGCCAGTACACGATCTCCGCCCTCGACACCGGCCCGGTGAGCGAGGAGCAGCTGCGGAGCATCGAGGCTCAGATCAAGCCGGAGCTCAGCGACGGCGACTACCTCGGTGCGGTCACCGCCGCCGCCGGGGGGTTCCAGGCGGCCCTCAAGGGATCGAACGGCACCTCCGGCGGCGGCTTCGGGGGCATCCTCATCGCCGTGCTGGTGATCGCCGCGATCGTCGTGGTGATCCTGCTCGTCGTCCGCGCACGTCGGCGCAGGAAGAGCACCACCGCGGCCGGGCCGGGGCTGCAGCAGCTCGACGCGAAGGAGCTCGCGCGGCGCGCCGGATCGGCGCTCGTCGAGACCGACGACGCGATCCGCACCAGCGAGCAGGAGCTCGGATTCGCCCGTGCGCAGTTCGGCGACGACGCGACCGGCTCCTTCGCCGCCGCACTCACCGCTGCGAAGGCCAACCTCGACAAGGCGTTCGCCCTCAAGCAGCAGCTCGACGACGCCGTCGAGGACACCGAAGACGAGAAGCGGGCCTGGAACTCCCAGATCATCGAGCTGTGCACCGCGTCGAACAAGGACCTCGACGCGAAGGCGGCGGAGTTCGACGAACTGCGGGGGCTCGAGCAGAACGCACCCGAGGCGCTCGGGCGGGTGAAGAAGGAGAGTCAGGATGCCGCGGCCGGCCTCGACGACGCTGCCGCCCGCCTCCGACAGCTGACGACCGAGTACGCCCCCGAAGCGCTCGCGACGATCGCGGACAACGTCGATCAGGCGCGACAGCGACTGGCCTTCACCGACGAGCAGCTCACCGCGGCCCAGACGTCGATCACGGCAGGCGACAGCGGGGCCGCTGCCGTCGCGATCCAGGCTGCGGAGCAGTCGGCCGCGCAGGCGCGGCAACTCGAAGACGCCATCGGAAAGCTGGGGGGCGACCTCGCCGCGGGAGAGAAGGAGGCCGCGGCACTCATCCAGGAGCTCGAAGGCGACGTCGCCACCGCCACCGCCCTCCCCGATTCCGACGGTGCCGTCGCCCGCGTGATCGCCGCCACGAAGGCGCAGATCTCCGCGGCGAAGGCCGACATCGCCGGCACGCAGCGGCATCCGCTTGCGACCCTCAAGGCGCTGCAGGCGGTGAACGCGCAGATCGACCAGGTCGTGCAGGGCGTCCGCGACGCCCAGCAGCGGGCCGCACGTGCCACCCAGATCCTGGGGCAGACGCTGATGCAGGCGCAGGCACAGGTGTCGGCCGCCGAGGACTTCATCTCCTCACGACGCGGCGCGATCGGCAGCGACGCCCGCACTCGGCTGGCTCAGGCGGGAGCCGAGCTCGCGCGCGCACAGCAGCTGCAGGCGAGCAGTCCCGACGAGGCTCTCCAGCACGCTCAGCGCGCCGACCAGCTGGCCGGCCAGGCGCTGAGCGCGGCGCAGTCCGATGTCGGGCAGTTCGGCGTGCCGGCGGCCGGCGGCGGATCGGGCGGCAACATGATGGGCGCCGTCCTCGGCGGCATCCTCATCAACTCGCTGCTGAGCGGCGGCGGCTCGCGCTCGAGCGGCGGCTTCGGCGGCATGTTCGGCGGGGGCGGCGGCTTCGGCGGAGGCGGCTTCGGCGGTGGCATGAGCCCGGGCAGCTTCGGTGGAGGCGGGACCCGCAGCCGACGAGGGGGTGGACGGTTCTGACCCGCCTGACGACTTGACCCTTCGACTCATCACACCCTGACAGGAAGGAACCCCTGATGGTAAAGCAGTCCATTTTCGGCCGGATCACGACACTCGTGCGCGCGAACATCAACGCGATGCTCGACTCGGCGGAAGACCCGCAGAAGATGCTCGACCAGCTGGTGCGCGATTACACGAACAACATCGCCGACGCCGAGTCGGCGATCGCCGAGACGATCGGCAACCTGCGCCTGCTCGAGCGCGACCACGAAGAGGACGTGCAGGCCGCGTCGCAGTGGGGAAGCAAGGCGCTGGCCGCCAGCCGGAAGGCCGACGAGCTCCGCGGTGCCGGCCACACCGAGGAGGCCGACAAGTTCGACAACCTGGCGAAGGTCGCCCTGCAGCGCCAGATCTCCTCGGAGAACGAGGCGCGCACCGCCGAGCCGCAGATCGCCGCGCAGAACAAGACCGTCCAGCAGCTCAAGGACGGCCTGAACGGCATGAAGCAGAAGCTCGAGCAGCTGAAGGCCAAGTCGGCCGAGCTCGTCGCCCGGCAGAAGACCGCCGAGGCGCAGAACAAGGTCGCCGACGCCGTCAAGTCGATCGACGTGATGGACCCGACGAGCGAGCTCGGCCGCTTCGAGGACAAGATCCGTCGCGAAGAGGCTCTGGCCGCCGGCAAGCAGGAGCTCGCGGCGTCGACCCTCGACGCGCAGTTCAACCAGCTCGAGGACATGGGCGAGCTGACCGAGGTGGAAGCCCGCCTGGCTGCCTTGAAGGCCGGCGGCAAGCCCGCCGTCGGCGCGTCCGCGCAGCAGAGCGCGATCGACGCGCCCTCGGCGCCGTACACGCCCGGCTCCTGAGCCGGATGCGGAGCCGGACATCGTGGCGGTGCCCGGCTCCGCAGCGGTGCCGCACGGGTAGAGTCCTGGTCAGCAGCGGAGGAGATCACGATGACCCGCTTTCTCGTCGTCCCGCAGTGGCAGGGCTCACCGTCGCCGCGGGCGATGCTCCTCGTCGACGGCGCGCTCGCGATCCAGGGAGACCTTCCCCGCGCGTCGTGCACGACCCTCGAGGTGCCGCTCGAAGCGGGCGACGCGGCGGGCACCGGCATCCATCGCTACAGCGCGCTGCGCCGCGTCCGCGACGCACTCCGGACCGAGCTCGCCGCGCACGACGGACCGGCGCTCGTCGTCGGCGGTGACTGCGGCGCGGCGGTGGGCGCCGTTGAGCACGCCGCGTCGCGCCATGCGAACCTCGCTGTGCTGTGGCTCGACGCTCATCCCGACCTGCACACCCCCGACTCCTCGCCGTCCGGCGCCTTCGCCGGGATGGCCCTGCGCGCCGTGCTCGGCGAGGGATCGCACGACCTCGTCCTGAGCACACCCGTGCCGGCGGAGCGGGTGGTGCTCGCAGGCGCCCGCGACTACGACGACGCGGAGGAGGATGCCGCGGCCCGGCTGGGCCTCACCGCCGTCGAGGCGACCGCCCTGGCCGACGCATCCGCCCTCGTCGACGCCGTGACCGCCACGGGCGCCGACGCGGTGTACGTCCACGTCGACCTGGACGTGCTCGACCCGTCGGCGATGACCGGCGTCACCGCTGCCGTCCCGTTCGGGGTGCAGGTGGCCGAACTCGTCGCCGCGCTCAAGCGGCTGCGCGCCGACGTGCCGTTGGCCGGCGCGAGCATCGCCGGATTCGCGCCCGGCTCACCGGCCGCCGCGATCGATGATCTCGGGGCGATCCTCCGCGTCGTCGGGGCGCTGGCATGAGCCCGATCCCCGAACCGCCCGCAGGCTGGCGCGAGCGCGCGCAGCGGCGCGTCTCCAGCGGCCGCCGGTGGGACCGCGCGATCCCCCCGTTCCTGCTCGACTCCCCCGTCAGCCGCGCCGGCGCCTGGTACGGCACGGCGCTGGGGTGGGCGTGGGGCGCGCTGTGGAGCACGGGCCGCATCGAGCGACGCGAGGGACTCTGGGTCTTCCGCGGGATGCCGTCACTCACCTTCCGCCGCGGCGGCGTGTGCGTGGGCTCGTGCTTCCTCACCGGGGACGACGATCCGACACCTGAGGTGCTGCGGCACGAGGCCGTGCACGCGGCGCAGTGGCGGCGCTACGGCCTGCTCATGCCGCTGCTGTACCTGCTCGCCGGGCGCGACCCGCTGCGCAACAGGTTCGAGATCGAAGCGGGACTCGAGGACGGCAACTACGTGCCGCGCGGTGGTGGCTGAGTCTCAGCCGAGCCGGTACTCCGCTGGCGTGTGGAGGCTCTCCGGCGCACGACCCAGTCGCTCGGCGAGGTGGTCGACGATCTCGGCCGTGCCGAGGTAGCCGCCGAGCAGGAACACGCGGGTGCGGTCGTCGGATGCGCACATCATCTCGTCGGCCCACGCCGTGACGGCGCGTGCGAGCGCCGTGCCGCGCCCGCACGAACGGCCGGTGCCGGCGGCACCGGAGCGGGCGGAGCGATCGAGCCATGTCACGGTCATGCGTCCCGGTGCGTCGAGCGGACCGATCCACGACGCATCCGGCACCTCGACGAAGACGCGGCCGGTGGCGCACATCGGCAGCGTCGCGAGAAGCGCCTGCAGCTCGACGAGCGACCCCTCGTCGGCCGCCACGAGGTGCTGCACGAGGCCACGGCGCGCAAGGCGGCGGGCGACGGCGCTCGTCGGCGCGGCGGTGGTCGAAGTGCTCATGTCACGATGAGTCTACCGCACAGGATAGGCATGCCTAACCTTCGATGAGCACGCTCCGCAATGCGGTGATCTCGTCGTCGCGCAGGCCCCCGGCGCGCAGGTAGTCGGTGGGCGAGCCGAACCGCCGCGAGAGGTCGTCGAGCAGCTCCCGCATCGCGGTCGCCGGCGAGCGCGCCGCGAGCTCCTCGAGATGCACCGCCTCCGGATGCTGCGCCCGCAGGAACGACACCACCGCACTCGTGTACTGCGCGGGCAGCAGCGTCTCGGTGCGCGCATAGTCGGCGACGATCGCGTCGAGGTCGACACCCGCTGCGGCGAGCGTCAGCGCGACGGTCACGCCGGTGCGATCCTTCCCCACCGTGCAGTGCACGACGACGGGCGCCCCGCCGAGCACTCCCCGCACGACCTCGACGATGCGGCCCTGCGCCCCGTCGACGAGGTGGCGGTACAGCTCGGTGAGCGACACGTCGTCGACGAAGAAGGATGCCGCCGAGCCGAGGAACAGCGGCACCCGGTGCACCGCGATGCCGACGCCCTCGAGGCGGCTCGGCGCCCGCGCGACCTCGTCGTCGCTGCGCAGATCGATGACGTGCCGCACTCCGAGCCCCTCCAGCGCGGCGCGGCCGTCGTCATCAAGCCGTGACAGGTCCCCGGAGCGGTAGAGCACTCCGGAACGGGTGCGGCCGCCGGCCGCGGGAAGGCCCCCGACGTCGCGGAAGTTGAGGGCGCCGGGGACCGCCGCGGTCACTTCCCGCCTCGCGGCGGCACGGGGTAGCGCCCCGCGATCGCCACGCGATTGAACGAGTTGATCGACACGAGCAGCCAGCTGAGGGCGACATACTCCTGCTCCGAGAAGATGCTCCCGACGCGGTTGTAGAGGTCGTCGGACACCCCGCCCTCGTGGATGTAGACGTACGCCTCGGCCAGCTCCAGGCCCGCGCGTTCACGTTCGCTGAACACTCCCGACTCGCGCCACGTCGCGATCTGGGCGATCACGTCGGCGTCGAGCCCGGCTTCGAGGGCGCGGTCGACGTGCACCCGTACGCAGAACGCGCAGCCGTTCAGCTGCGACGTGTGGAGCTGCACGATCTCGGCGAGCCGGTCGTCGATGCCGGCCTCGTCGGCGCGCTGCTTGACGGTCTTCGACAGGGCGTCCAGCGCCTGGTACGCGGGCTTCGCGGAACGGGACAGGTGCACGCGGGTCTGCTCGCTCATGGCGCCAGCCTAGCGGCGGCCGTCGGTGCCCCTCGGGTCTTGCACAAGGCGGGGCCGACACGACAGCGTCCCGGGCCTGGGAGAATGAGCGCGTGATCGACGACGATTTCGACGAGTTCTCGTTCCTCCCTGTCCAGGCCGAAGAGTCCGGCGTCAGCGGGCCCGTGCCGATCGGACGCCGGGTGTCGCTGACGCTGCCCGACGGCCGCACGCTGAGCGCGCTGCGCTACGCCCCCGCATCCGACCCCGACGCGGGCCCGGTCGTCACGTTCCTGCACGGCGCGGGTCTGAACGCCCACACGTGGGACACCACGATCCTCGCGCTCGGCCTGCCGGCGCTGGCGATCGATCTGCCGGGTCACGGCGATTCCTCGTGGCGCGACGATGCCGCGTACGTCGCGTCGACGCTCGCGCCCGACGTGGTCGCGGGCCTGCGGGCGTTCACCGACCGGCCTCAGCTTCTCGTCGGCCAGTCCCTCGGCGGCCTCACCGGCGCCGCCGTCGCCGCATCCGCCCCCGACCTCGTCCGCGAGCTCGTCGTGATCGACATCACGCCCGGCATCGACCCGAACGGCAACGCGCAGCAGATCTCGCAGTTCTTCTCCGGACCCACCGACTGGGCCAGCCGCGACGAGCTCGTCGAGCGCGCCCTGAGCTTCGGGCTCGGGGGCTCGCGGGAGGCGGCGACGCGCGGGGTCTACCTGAACTCGCGGGTGCGCGACGACGGGCGCGTGGAGTGGAAGCACCACTTCGCCCACGTCGCGGCGGCGCTCGCGGCGAACCCCGACGCCGCTCGCCAGGCGGCTGCCCGGCAGGATGCCGTGGCCGGCGTCCTCGCCGACAGCGGGTGGGAGGACCTGCGCGCCGTCACGGCACCGGTCACGCTCATCCGCGGCGACCACGGCTATGTGACGGATGCCGAGGCCGAGGAGTTCGCCCGCCGGGTGCCGGGCTCGCGCACTGTCGTGGTGCCGACCGGACACAACGTGCAGGAGGAGATCCCCGTGGAACTCGGACGGATGCTGCGCGCCCGGGTGGAATGAGCGCGCGCCGCGCGCCGTTGTGTTGCAATCCGATGACGCGGTTCGGCGCCGCCACCGCGTGCACTCTAGGCTTGTCCGCAGCCCGCGAAAGGACCCCCATGCTTCGTCGCACCATCCTGGCGGCCGCCGCCCTCGTCGCCGCCGCCTCGCTCGCCCTGACCGGCTGCACCGGCTCCGGCCCGGCGCCGACCGCCGCGGGCACGCCCGATCCCAACGCGTCGGTCGCGATCCGTCTGGTGCTCGAGCCCGGCAACCTCGACATCCGTCAGACCGCCGGCGCCGCTCTCGACCAGATCCTCCTCGACAACGTCTACCAGGGGCTCGTCTCGCACACCCCGGACCAGAAGATCGTCCCCGCGCTGGCCAGCGACTACACGATGTCGGACGACGGACTGACGTACACGTTCACGCTCCGCGAGGGCGTCACGTTCCAGGACGGCCAGGCGCTCACCCCCGATGACGTCGTCTGGTCGCTCACGCAGCACAAGACGCAGGCGGGGTGGACCGACTCCGACACGCTCGCGCGGGTGAAGTCGATCACGGCCGAGGGCCAGAAGATCACGATCACGATGACCCAGCCCGACTCGCAGCTGCTGTGGAACCTCTCCGGTCGCGCGGGAGTCATCCTGAAGAAGGACGACAAGGTCGACTACAAGACGAAGGCGAACGGCACCGGCCCGTTCACTCTCGCCAGCTGGAAGCAGGGCGACTCGATCACGTTCGAGCGCAATGACAAGTACTGGGGCGACAAGGCGAAGGTCAAGGAAGTGGTCTTCGACTACATCCCCGACAACCAGGCCGCGCTCAACGCCGCCCAGGCCGGCGAGGTCGACGTGGTGACCGGCTTCGACGCGAACCTCAAGGACCAGATCGAGGCGAACGGCGACTACAAGCTGGTGCTCGGCAAGTCGACCGACAAGGGCACGCTCGCGATGAACAGCCACAACAAGTGGCTGAGCGACAAGCGCGTGCGCCAGGCGATCCGCCAGGCGATCGACCACAAGGCCGTCATCACCGCGCTGGGAGCGGGACAGACCCTGTTCGGCCCCATCCCCGAACTCGACCCGGGATACGAGGACCTCTCCGCCGTCGCCCCGTACGATCCGGAGAAGGCGAAGGCCCTGCTCAAGGCCGCCGGCGCCCAGGACATCACGCTGACCCTCACGATCTACAACGGCTACGGCACGACGATCCCGCAGATCCTCGTCTCCGACCTCAACAACGTCGGCATCACGCTGAAGGTCAACGCCGTCGAGTTCCCCACCTGGATCAACGACGTCTACGTCAACAAGAACTACGAGCTGAGCTTCGTGCTGCACACCGAGGCGCGCGACTTCGAGAACTGGGCCAATCCCGACTACTACTTCACCTACGACAACCCGACGGTGCAGAAGCTCTACCAGGACTCGCTGAGCGCGACGAGCGAGGACGAGGCGGCGGCCGACCTGAAGAAGGCGGCGAAGATCGTCTCGGAGGACATGGCGGCCGACTGGGTCTACAACGGCGCATCGGTGGTGGCGGTCGGCACTAACATCACGGGTATGCCGAAGGACAGCGTCAACGAGCGCCTGAATCTCGCCGAACTCGCCAAGAGCAAGGGGTGATCCGCTACGCGCTGACGCGACTGGCCCTCCTGGTCGTCGGGCTGTTCGTCGCCAGCGTGCTGATCTTCCTGACGCTCCGGGTGCTGCCCGGAGACGTCGCCCAGCTCATCGCCGGCACCAACAGCACGCCCGAGCAGATCGCGGCCATCCGCGACCAGCTCCACCTCGGCGAACCGCTTCCGGCGCAGTACATCACGTGGATCACCGGGGTGCTGCGCGGAGACTTCGGCGCCTCCCTGCTGACCGGCACGCCGGTGCTCGCCGAGCTGGGCCAGAAGGCCCAGGTCACGGTGCCCCTGGGGCTCATGGCGATGGTCATCGCGCTCGTGCTCGCGGTGCCGCTCGGGGTCGCGTCCGCGCTCCTGCGCGGGCGGGCCGGCGGCACGGCGCTGAACGTCGGCGCCCAGGCCGTCGCCGCCGTCCCCGTCGTCTGGGCGGGCATGATGCTCGTCGTGCTCTTCGCGGTGTGGCTGGGATGGCTGCCCGCGCAGGGCTTTCCCCGCGCCGGATGGCAGCAGCCGGGGTTCGCGCTGCGGTCGCTGCTGCTGCCGGCCCTCACGATCGGGGTCGTCGAGGGCGCGATGCTCATGCGCTTCGTGCGCAGCGCGACACTGCAGGCGGTCGGCCAGGACTTCGTGCGCACCGCCGCCGCCAAGGGCCTCACCCGCACGCAGGCGCTGATCCGCCACGGGCTGCCGACCATGGCCCTGTCGGTCGTCACGGTCCTCGGCCTGCAGGTGGCCGGCATCATCGTGGGATCGGTCGTGATCGAGCAACTGTTCTCCCTCCCCGGAATCGGGCGGATGCTGGTGACGGATGTCGGCAACCGCGATCTCATCAAGGTGCAGGGCGAGCTGCTCGTGCTCACCGGATTCGTCCTCATCGTCGGCTTCCTCGTCGACCTGTTCCACCGCGCGATCGACCCGCGCCAGCGGGAGGCGGCATGAACGGCTCCTGGCTGCGCCGGCTCTGGCGCCTCTCCACGGGGCGCTTCGGCGTGATCGTCGCGCTCGTCATCCTGCTCGCCGCCGGGGTCTCCCTCTTCTGGACGCCCTTCGATCCCCAGCACGTGGAGATCTCCGAGCGCTGGCTCGGGCCCGGCTGGCCGCACCTCCTCGGGACCGACGGCTCGGGCCGCGACATCCTGAGCCTGATCATGGCCGGCGGACAGACGACGGTGTTCGTCGCCGTCGGGTCGGCCGTGATCGCGACGATCGTCGGCATCGCCCTCGCCGCGCTCGGCGCGCTCACCACCCGCTGGATGCGCGAGTCGGTGGCCGTCTTCGTCGACATCCTCATCGCGTTCCCCGTCCTGCTGATCGCCCTGATGATCTCGGCGATCTTCGGCCGGTCGCTGTGGGTCGTGATCTGGGCGGTGGGCATCGGCTTCGGCGTGAACATCGCCCGTGTCACCCGGCCCGAGCTGCGCCGAGTGCTGCACAGCGACTTCGTGCTCGCCGGCCAGGCGTCGGGCCTCACCCCCGCACAGAACCTCTACCGGCACCTGCTGCCGAACGTCGCCCCCGTGTTCATCGTGCAGCTCTCCTGGGGGATGGCCGTCGCCGTGCTCGCCGAAGCGGGACTGTCGTACCTCGGGGTCGGCGCCCCGCCGACCCAGCCCAGCTGGGGACTGCTTCTGGCGGAGCTCCAGCAGTTCCTCACGGTGCACCCGACGTCGGTGCTGTGGCCGGGTCTCGCGATCACGTTCACCGTGCTCGGGCTGAACCTGCTCGGCGACGCGCTGCGCGAGGCCACCGACCCGACGCTCGCCCGACGGGAGGGGCCGATGCCCCCGGAGGGCGGCGGACGGATGCCGCAGCCGGAAGTGGTCGCATGAGTCTGCGCGTGCGCGACCTGTGCATCTCGATCGGCGGACGACCGGTCGTCGACGGCGTCTCGTTCGACGTCGCCGACGGACAGCGGATGGGCCTCATCGGCGAGTCGGGTTCCGGGAAGTCGCTCACCGCGCTCGCGGTCCTCGGTCTCCTGCCCGAGGCAGCCACCGTCACCGGCTCGATCCGGTGGAACGACACCGAGCTCATCGGCCTTCCCGACCGGCAGCTCGCCCAGCTCCGCGGCGACGAGATCGGCATCGTGTTCCAGGAGCCGCGGACTGCGCTGAACCCCATCCGCACCGTGGGCCGGCAGATCGCCGAGGCCATCCGCATCCATGAGCGCGTCCCCCGGCGGGAGGCCCGGGCCCGGGCCATCGCCGAAGCGGAGCGTGTGCGCCTTCCCGATCCTGAGCGCATCGTCGACCGCTATCCGCATCAACTGAGCGGCGGACAGCGGCAGCGCGTCGCGATCGCGATGGCGCTCGCCTGCCGGCCGAAGCTGCTCATCGCCGACGAGCCGACCACCGCTCTCGACGTCACGATCCAGGCCGAGATCCTCGAGCTGCTGCACGGTCTCGTGGACGACGACGGGATGTCGCTGATCTTCATCACGCACGACCTCGCCGTGCTGTCGCAGATCGCCACGGACGGGGTCGTGCTCGAGCACGGCCGGGTGGTCGAGGCGGCGCCCGTGCGGTCGCTGCTGACCTCCCCCGCGTCCCCCGTCACGCAGGGGCTGCTGCGCGATGCGACCGCCACGCTGTGGAAGCCGGAGGGCCGGTCATGACCGACGCGTTCCTGCTGAGCGGTCGCGGACTGACCCGCCGGTTCGCCGCGCCCCGAACCGGGCTGTTCGAGCGCCGCTCGTCCACCACGGCTCTCGCGGACGCCGACATCGATGTGCGGGAGGGGTCGGCGGTCGGCATCATCGGCGAGTCGGGCTCGGGCAAATCGACCCTCGTGCGGCTGCTGCTCGCCCTCGACACCCCGACCGCGGGCAGCGTCGCCTTCGACGGACGGCGCGTGGACGCGACATCCGGCGCCCGCTCCCTGCACTGGCTGCGCCGCCAGACGGGGATCGTGTTCCAGGATCCGTACGCGTCACTCGATCCGCGGATGAGCGTCGGGAGGATCGTCGGCGAACCGCTGTGGGCGCTCGGCCTCGGCGGCGACGGCGGCCCGGGGAACACCGGGCGCCGCGAGCGGGTGCGCGAGGTCCTCGTCGACGTGGGGCTCGAGCCCGAGATGGCGAACCGCTACCCGCACGAGTTCTCCGGCGGGCAGCGGCAGCGCATCGCCCTCGCCCGCGCGATCGCGCACCGGCCGCGGCTGCTCGTCGGCGATGAGCCGCTGTCGGCGCTCGATGTCACCGTGCGCGCCCAGATCCTCGACGTGCTCGCCGCGCTGCGCGCGCGCGACGGGATGACGATCGTCATGGTGTCGCACGACATCGGCGTCGTGCAGAGCCTGTGCGACGAGGTCGTGGTGATGAAGGACGGCCGCATCGTCGAGGAGGGGCCGACCGAGAAGGTGCTGCTCGAGCCGCAGGTCGCCTACACCCGGCGGCTGCTGGCGTCCATTCCGGTGATCGATCCCGACGGCGGGTCGCGCGGCTGAGCCGGCGGGACCCGCCGCGAGAGCCCGCCCGGACGTCGGCGCCCGGGGATACTCTTCGGTTATGAGATACGGGATCGTGCCGCCGTACATGCTGGCCCGCGTCGCGCAGACCGACGAGCCGCACCTCGCGCATGCGGCGAAGGCCGCCGCGCACACGCTCATCGCGCCGCGCGACTACCGGCCGGAGCGGCTGCAGCTGGAGCTGAGCATCGAGGACGGCGCCCTCGTCGCCCGCACCGAGCCCTCCCCCGACCGCACGATCGCCGACGCGAAGAACACGGAGGACCTTCCCGGGACCACGGTGCGCACCGAAGACCAGGGACCGGTCGCCGACGCCGCCGTGAACCAGGCGTTCGACGGTCTCGGCGACACGTTCGACTTTTACGAGGACGTCTACGGCCGCGACTCGATCGACGGGCGCGGCCTGCCCCTGGATGCGACAGTGCACTACGGCCAGGACTACGACAACGCGTTCTGGAACGGCGAGCGGATGGTCTTCGGCGACGGTGATGGCGACGTCTTCACCGGGTTCACCGGATCCATCACCGTCATCGCCCACGAGCTGACGCACGGCGTGACCGAGGCGTCGGGAGGACTGACGTATCAGGGACAGTCGGGCGCGCTCAACGAGTCGATCTCCGACGTGTTCGGCGTCCTGACCGAGCAGTACCACCTGGACCAGACCGCCGACGAGGCGTCGTGGCTCATCGGCGCAGGCATCCTCGCGCCGGGCATCCACGGGGTGGCGCTGCGATCGATGAAGGCGCCGGGCACGGCGTACGACGACCCCACGCTGGGCAAGGACCCGCAGCCGGCGACGATGGCCGGGTATGTGCAGACGACCGACGACAACGGTGGAGTGCACATCAATTCCGGGATCCCCAACCACGCGTTCTACCTCTACGCCGTCGCGCTCGGCGGCCGCGCCTGGGAGCAGGCTGGCCTTGTCTGGTACAAGACGCTCACGGGCGGCGCCCTGAAGCCGAGCACCGACTTCGCGACCTTCGCGAACGCCACCGTCACCACTGCCGCAGCGGAGTACGGTGAGAACTCGAAGGAGGTCGCCGCACTGCGCTCGGCCTGGAGCGAGGTCGGCGTGCTCTCGGATGGAGAATCAGCAGAGCAGGGATCCCCGACGCACGGATCCCGAGAAGAGTGACGGCGGTGGCGCTGCGAGCGGTACCACCGTCTCGGTGACGGTCGTACGCACCGGCGGCTTCGCCGGCATCCGACGAGAGTGGCGGGCGCAGCCGCCGGCGGACGAGGCGCAGCGGTGGATCGCGCTCATCCGGGAATGTCCGTGGGACGCCGAGGACGCGCAGTGCCCACCGGCGCAGCCCGACAGGTTCGTCTGGCGCATCGACGCCCGGCTGGGCGATACGGCTCACCGCACGGAGCTGCCCGAGTCGCACCTGCACGGTCCTTGGCGGACCCTCGTCGCCGAGGTGCAGTCCTACGACGACTGACGCATCACGCCGGAAGCCGCCAGTCGACCGGGTCGGCACCCTGTGCCGCGAGCAGGGCGTTCGCGCGCGAGAAGGGCCGCGACCCGAAGAAGCCGCGATGTGCGGACAGCGGCGACGGATGGGCCGACGCGATGATCGGCGTCGACCCCAGCAGCGGAGCCAGGTTCTGCGCGTCCCTCCCCCACAGGATCGCCACGAGCGGGCCGCCGCGGTCGACGAGTGAGCGGATCGCGTGCTCGGTGACCTTCTCCCATCCCCAGTTGCGGTGCGAGGCGGGCGAGCCCGGGGATACCGTGAGCACCCGGTTGAGCAGCATCACGCCCTGATCGCTCCACGCCGAGAGGTCGCCGTGCGGAGCCGGTGGGATCCCGAGGTCGGTCTGCATCTCCTGGTAGATGTTGACGAGGCTGCGCGGCAGCGGGCGCACATGCCGGTCGACCGCGAACGACAGCCCGATCGGATGACCGGGCGTCGGGTAGGGGTCCTGCCCGACGATGAGCACCTTCACGTCGGCGAGCGGACGAGAGAACGCGCGCAGCACGCGAGCACCCTCCGGAAGGTAGTGCCGCCCCGCCTGCGTCTCTGCCCGCAGCCGGTCACCGAGCGCGGCGATGTCGCCCGCGACCGGCTCGAGCTGCTGCGCCCATCCGGCATCCATCAGTCCCGCGTCGGCCAGTTCGGGGAGAGTCATCGCCACCTCTCCAGGGTAGACGCGGCGGTCAGAGGCTGCCGGCGACCGCCCCCACCCACAGGATGGCGACCACGGCGGCGACCGCCATGAGCGCGAGCAGCCAGGCGAGTGCGCGCAGCCGCGTGCGGCGGGTGTGGACGGCGAAGCGCACGATGACCATCGCCGCGTACAGCGCCACCTGGACCGCGACCCCGATGATCGCGACGACCGGAACGACGGGCACGAGGAACGCCAGCACCACGACTGCGACGCCGCCGAGCGCGCCGCCCCACACGAGCCAGCGCCGGCCGCTCGACCGGGTCAGCGCGGGCTGTGCGGTGACCCGGGTGGGATCGTCGGGGCCGCCGACCGTCATGGGTGCATCGCCGCCCCGAGCATCCGCGCCGCGCGCACGACGTCGTCGACGCCGATGCCCGCGGCATCCATCAGCTGCGTCGCGGTGCCCGAGCCCGGGAGGCCGCGGACGCCGAGGACGGTGACGGCGGGGTGCGCGCTGACGTCTTCGAACGCCTCGAGCACCGCCGACCCGACACCGCCCTGCACGTGGTGATCCTCGACGACGACCATGCGCGCGCCGCAGTCCCGTGAGGCGCCGATGAGGGCGTCACGGTCAACGGGCTTGATCGAGTACAGGTCGAGCACGCGCGCCGAGATGCCCTGTTCCTCCAGCTCGTCGGCCGCTCCCAGGCACGTGTGCACGGTGACGCCCGCTCCCACCAGCACCACGCTGTCGTGGCCGCTCGCGCGGAGCGTCTTGCTGCCGCCGATCGGAAACTTCTCGTCGGGCTCGTACAGCACCGGGTAGGCGCCCCGGGTCGTGCGCAGATACGAGATCCCCGCCACGTCGAGCATCTCGGTGGTGAGCGCGGCGGCACTTGTGGCGTCCGACGGGTAGAGCACGGTGGAGCCGAGGATCGCCCGCATCTCGGCGATGTCCTCGAGCGCCATCTGCGACGGCCCGTCCTCCCCGATCTCGACGCCGGCGTGCGATCCGCACAGCCGCAGATCGGCCCGCGAGATCGCCGCCATCCGGATGAAGTCGTACGCGCGCGCGAAGAACGCCGCGAACGTCGCGGCGAACGGGATGTATCCGCGCACCGAGAGTGCGACGGCGGTGGAGATCATCTGCTGCTCGGCGATGCCGACTTCGAAGAACCGCTCCGGGGCGGCCTCGGCGAACATGCCGGAGTGCGTCGAGTTGCCGACGTCGCCGTCGACGACGGTGACGTCGGGCACGGCGGCGAGGGCCGCGAGGGTCTCGCCGAACGCCGTGCGGGTGGCGACCTTGTCGCCCAGCTTGTACTGCGGCGGCTGCACGTCGGGGCGCGGCATGCCGCCGGCGGCGGCCCGCTCGGCGTCTGATCGCGGTGCCTCGTGGTGCGGGCTGACCCGGTGCACGACGCGATCGTGCATCCCGCCGAGGGCGTCGATGGCGCGATCCGCCATGTCTTCCGGGAGGGCCTTGCCGTGCCACCCGTTGAGGTCCTCCACCTCCGGCACGCCCTTGCCCTTGATCGTGCGGGCGAGGATGACGGTGGGGCTCTCGCTCGAGCGCGCATCGGCGAGCGCGCGGTCGATCTGCTCGAGATCGTGCCCGTCGATCACGACGGCGTCGACGTCGAACCCGCGCACGCGACGGGCGTACGCCTCCATGTCCCACTCGAGCTCGGTGGACGTCGACTGCCGCAGCCGGTTGACGTCGACGATCGCGGTGAGGTTGCCGAGCCGTTTGCTGCCGGCGAGCTCCAGCGCCTCCCAGATCGAGCCCTCGGCGAACTCGCCGTCGCCGCAGAGCACCCACACGTGGTAGTCGCGCTCCTCCTCCAGCCGGCGGCTCACCCAGGCCAGCCCCGCCCCGATCGGCAGGCCCTGGCCGAGCGAGCCGGTCGCCACGTCGACCCACGGGAGCACGGGAGTGGGGTGACCCTGCAGGCGTGAACCGGCGCGGCGGTAGGTCTGCACGAGCTCGTCGTCGTCGATCACGCCGGCGGCCTTGAACATCGAGTAGAGCAGCGGTGAGGCGTGGCCCTTCGAGAAGATCAGGTGGTCGTTGTCCCGGTCGTTCGGGGCATGCCAGTCGTAGTCGAGATGCCGCGTCATGAGCACTGCCATGAGATCCGCGGCCGAGAGGCTCGAGGTCGCGTGGCCCGACCCGGCTGACTCCGTCGCCCTCAGCGAGTCGACGCGCAGCTGCGCGGCGAGGTCGGCGATGTCGTCGAATCCGGTGCCCAGAGGTGCTGTGAGTGTCTCCGACATGGTCCGACGGTAGGTCGGGCGGATGCGTCGGAGACACCCCCTTGCGGGAACGAGAAGCGCACGTTAGGGCGCTCCAGGTCAGGCGCCGAGGGTCCGGACGAGGACTCCCTGTTCCGATCCGCTGACCGTCCAAACGCTGCCCGCGCCGTCGACGCGCAGCGCCCCGTCGCCCGCGATGAGCACGGTGTTCTCGTCGATCCCGACGCCCGACTCCACGAGACCGGCCTCCACGGCGGCGACCAGCCGCGACAGGGCGCCCCACTGCGCGACGTGCACGTCGACGCTGATGTCGATGAGCCCGATGCCGGGTGCGACGGTCACCTCATCGAGGTCTTCCGCGACGTCTTCGGGCGCGATCTCGACCCCGCCGATGCGCCATCCGCCGACGAGCGCGCGGGTGGCGGCGATCGCCGAACCGGCGGAGAAGCCGAGGTACGGCGCCCCGGCGAGAACGAGTGCCCGGATGAGGTCGAAGCGCGGCTCGAGGACGTCGCGGTACGCGGGGGTCAACCCTCCCCCGACGATGATGCCGTCCACACCGTCGAATGCGATCTCCGGCACCGTCCCGGTCTCGCCGACGGCCGTGACCATCGCGTCGATCGGGCCGGCGGGGGCCGCCGCCGCCAGCAGCCGCGCGGCATGGTCGTCGGCGTCGCCGTCGCGGACGGCGATCACGGCGACGCGCGGGATGTCGCGGCCCGCGGCGGCGGCTCGTGCAGCGGCTTCGGCGACGAACGCGCGGTAGGCGACCCCGTCGGGCTCGTCCTGCCAGCCGCCGCCGACGAGGTGGACGCTCACTCGCGGACCTTCAGGGGACCGCGGGCAAGCAGGTGCTGGGCCGACTGGGCGACCGGGCGCATCTCGATGAGGTCGAGGTTGACGTGGCCGGGAACACCGAGCGCGTAGGCGATGACGTCGGCGACATCGGCCGCGGTGAGCGGTGCTTCGACGCCGGCGTACACCTTGGCGGCCGCATCCTGATCGCCGCCCAGGCGCTTGAGCGAGAACTCCTCGGTGTGCACCATGCCGGGGGCGACCTCGATGACGCGGATCGGTTCGCCGTTGAGCTCGAGCCGCAGCACGTGGACGAGCATGGACTCCCCCGCCTTGGCGGCGTTGTAGCCGGCGCCGCCCGGATAGGGCGTCGTCGCGGCGGTGGACGTCACGAACAGCGTGTCGGCGTGACTGTCTGCGGCGGCGGCCCGGCGCAGCTGCGGCAGGAGCGCGGCGACGAGCCGCTGGGCCCCCATGACGTTCGCGTCGAACATCCACTGCCAGTCCTCGGGCCTGCCGTTCTCGACGCTGTCGGTGCCGCGGGCGCCGCCGGCCACCTGGACGAGGGCGTGTACCGGGCCGGTCTCGCCGAGCCAGCCGGCGAGCGCGTCGACGTCGGCCTGGCGGGTGAGATCGGCGGCGAACGCGGTGGCTCCGGTCTCCGCCTCGACCGCCGCGAGCCGCTCCGCTCGCCGGGCGACGGCGACGACATCCCATCCCGCCGCTCTCAGGGCGTGGACCGTCGCCTCGCCGATGCCGGTGCTGGCCCCTGTCACGACTGCTCGTCTGGTCATGGACTCAGCGTAACGATCGGCCCGGCGCCCGTGGGTTACGTCATATTTCTCGGGCGTTGTTGACAACCGGCGCCGTCCGTAGTGTCGACACAAGCCGCGAGGGGGTTCGCGGCCCTCCGACAGCCCGATCTGATTCCCACCCGAGGAGCATCCCATGTCAGCAACCGAGAACTGGCGGTTCGAGACCGCGCAGATCCACGCCGGTGCTCAGCCCGACCCGGTCACCGGGGCGCGGGCGACGCCGATCTACCAGACCACGTCGTACGTGTTCAAGGACACCGAGCACGCGGCGAACCTGTTCTCGCTCGCCGAGACCGGCAACATCTACACCCGCATCCAGAACCCGACACAGGATGTCGTCGAGCAGCGCCTCGCCGCCCTCGAGGGGGGCACCGGCGCTCTCCTCACGGCATCGGGGATGTCGGCGGCGACGCTGGCGATCCTCAACATCGCGGGAGCCGGCGACCACGTCGTCGCCTCTTCGGCCATCTACGGCGGCACGTACAACCTGCTGCGGTACACCCTCGAGAAGCTCGGCATCACCACGACGTTCGTCGAGAACCAGGACGACCCCGAGGCGTGGCGCTCGGCGGTGCGGCCGAACACGAAGCTGTTCTTCGCCGAGTCGATCGGCAATCCGAAGATCAACGTGCTCGACATCGAGACGGTCGCCGGCATCGCGCACGAGAACGGAATCCCACTCGTCGTGGACAACACGATCGCCACGCCGTACCTGATCCGTCCGTTCGAGCACGGCGCCGACGTCGTGATCCACGCGGCGACGAAGTTCCTCGGCGGTCACGGCACGGTGATCGCAGGAGCCATCGTCGACGGCGGCACGTTCGCCTGGTCGCAGCACGCCGACAAGTTCCCGGGCCTCACCGAGCCCGACCCCTCGTACCACGGCGTGAGCTACACCGGCGTGCTGGGCGACGGGATCGCCTACATCATCAAGGCGCGCGTGCAGCTGCTGCGCGACATCGGACCGGCGATCTCGCCGAACAGCGCCTGGCAGCTCATCCAGGGCATCGAGACGCTGTCGCTGCGCGTCGAGCGTCACGTGCAGAACGCGCAGGAGATCGCGGAGTGGCTCGAGAACCACGATGACGTCGCGTCGGTGAGCTACGCCGGGCTGCCCAGCTCGCCGTGGTACGCGAACGCCAACAAGTACGCGCCGAAGGGCGTGGGCGCGGTGCTGTCGTTCGAGCTCAAGGGCGGCGTCGACGTGGGCCGCGCGTTCGTCGACAACCTCAAGCTGTTCAGCCACCTCGCGAACATCGGCGATGTGCGGTCGCTCGTGATCCACCCGGCTTCGACGACGCACTCGCAGCTGTCGCCCGAGGAGCAGCTGTCGAGCGGGGTGACCCCGGGTCTCGTGCGTCTGTCGGTCGGCCTCGAGAACATCGACGACCTCAAGGACGACCTCGAGAACGCCCTCACCGCCGCGCGTGCCGTCGGCGAGGCCGCTCGCGTCTGACCTCCTCAGGGACACGATGCCCCGACCGCCGGCCCGTCCCGGGTGGCGGCCGGGGCATCCGTCGTTCCCGGCATCCGTTCCCGTGCGCGTCGACGCCCCAGCCTGCCGGATCAGTCGGCCGGCGACCCCGCGTCCCACCACCGCAGGACGCGGAGGGCGCGCAGCGTGACCCAGCGGCTCGGGAAGCCTTCCCCCTCCCCCTCCATGTCGAACAGCCTCGGCCCCTCATGGGGGTTGTCCAGCTTCCACATGCCCGACGGCAGCCGCTTCCGTCGCAGCACCTCGATGGCGTCCGCGCACCGTGGATCGCGTTCCGGCCGCGCCAGCCGGAAGTGGTCGAGGGCACGCAGCACGTCGTAGAACCAGCGCGTCGGGTACGAGAGCATCGCGAAGCGAGGGTCGACGAGCTCGCCGTCCGACGCGCGCCACAGCAGCCGTCGCTCCAGCAGATACTCCTCGCCGCGCCGACGGGCGACGGATGCGGCGGCCGCCGCATCCGTTCCCTCATGCGAGCGCTCGTAGGCCAGGAGTCCCTCCAGGACGCAGATCGTGGAGTGGAACGACGCAGGGCTCGTCCCGTCTTCGTCCCAGCAGTTCCATCCGCCGTCCGGCAGCTGCGTGTCGAGGACCGTCGCGAGCACCGGGTCGGTCGGCTCGCCGACGTACGCGCCGATCGTCAGCACGACGCCGTTGATGCACGGCTCGGTCTCGCCGTCGAAGTACGGCTCGCCGGCGTGATCCCACCGCACGCGCTGCCGCACGCGGGCGACGGCGGCCTTCACGCGTTCGTCGTCGGGTTCGACGCCGAAGTCGACGAGCTGCTGCAGGCTGAAGTGGGTCGCCGTCCAGGCATCGAAGAACGGCCGCGACTCATCCGCCCAGCCCGGCCGATAGACGCCGCCGTCCCACAATCCGTCGGCGTCCTGCTCGGCGAGGAGCCGCGCGCCCCAGCCCTCCGCCGCCACGCGCGCACGCTCGGCCGCCACCTCCTCGGGACTCGCCCGACCGAGGTCCGTCAGCACCTGCCAGCGGATCGCCGGATCGCCGGTCAGGAGGTAGTCGATGACGTCGTCGTCCATGACGGTGACGCTACCCGCGGCATCCGACATCGCCGGGCGCTTGCGCACCAGGCCCCGGAGCGCAACCCTCATTCGTCTCGGCCGCGACCCGCGTAACGTGCCGGGCAACCGTCGATGCACGCGCATCCGCCGCTTGCGAAGAGATCAGTTCGGATTCAGCAGAGGAGACACCCATGGCACAGGACCAGTACTCGTTCAGCGACCCCACGACCCTCTACCCGAAGATCTCGCCGCCCGAGCAGCACCAGCCCGAGCCCGGACTGGATGCCGATCTCGAGCCGCAGGCCGACCACGGCGAGGACACCTACCGCGGCAGCGAGCGGCTGAACGGACGCAAGGCCCTGATCACCGGCGCCGACTCGGGAATCGGCGCAGCGGTGGCGATCGCGTTCGCGCGAGAAGGCGCCGACGTCGCGATGTCGTATCTGCCGGAGGAGGAAGAGGATGCCCAGCGCATCGCGGCCCTCATCCGCGACGCCGGCCGCAACGCCGTGATGCTCCCCGGCGATCTCCGCGACGCGCAGCACTGCCGCGACCTGGTGGCGAAGGCGGTCGAAGAGCTCGGCGGTCTCGACATCCTCGTCAACAACGGGGGCAAGCAGGTGTTCGCCGAGAGCCTCACCGACATCGACGACGAGCAGTTCGACGACACGATGAAGACCAACATCTACGCGATGTTCTGGATCACGAAGGCCGCGCTTCCGCATCTTCCGGCAGGGGCCACCATCGTCAACACCACGTCGATCAACGCGTACAGCCCCAGCAAGATCCTCGTCGACTACTCCATCACGAAGGCCGCGATCAACAACTTCACGAAGTCCATGGCGCAGCAGCTCGCTCCCAAGGGCATCCGCGTGAACGCCGTCGCACCGGGCCCGATCTGGACCCCGCTGCAGGTCAGCGAAGGGCAGCCGCAGCCGAAGATCGAGTCGTTCGGGCAGCAGGTTCCGCTCGGCCGTGCCGGGCAGCCGGCCGAGCTCGCCCCGGCGTACGTCTTCCTCGCGTCGGCGGAATCGAGCTACGTCTCGGGCGAGACGCTGAACGTCAACGGCGGTGAGCCCACACCGTGACGCTCCCCGCGTGACGGCTCGGGCGCCCGGCCCGTCCACGGCCGGTCGCGCTCCCGCCGCGACGTAACGCTCCTCGGGCGTACGTCTCGACACGGGAGAATGGAGGAATGGATTGGCAGCAGACCTCCGAGGACACGGTGCCCAGCGCACCGGTGACGGAGGCCGACGCCCGATCGCTCCTCGGCCGGCCGCCGGCGACCGGCGCGTGGCGCGACGGCGACCCCGTCGGGAACCGCGTGTTCGCGGGGCTCGGCGCGTTCCGCACCGAGAACGGCGCCGAACTGCCGTTCGTGCGCATGGCGTACGAGACGTGGGGTGAGCTCGCCCCCGCTCGCGACAACGCCGTGCTCATCCTGCACGCGCTCACCGGCGACAGTCACGTGGCAGGACCTGCCGGGCCCGGGCATCCGACTGCCGGCTGGTGGGAGGACATCGTCGGACCGGGACTGGCGATCGACACCGACCGGTGGTGCGTGATCGCCCCGAACATGCTCGGCGGCTGCCAGGGCTCGACCGGGCCGGCGAGCATCGGACCGACCGGGCGGGAGTGGGCGTCGCGCTTCCCGTACCTCACGATCCGCGATCAGGTCGCGGCGCAGCGGATGCTGGCCGACGCGCTCGGCATCGACCGCTGGGCCGCCGTCATCGGCGGATCGATGGGCGGGATGCACGCCCTCGAATGGGCGGTCGGCCAGCCCGAGCGCGTCGAGCGGCTCGCGGTGCTGAGCTCTCCCCCGTTCAACACCGCCGACCAGATCGCGCTGAACTCGGTGCAGCTGGAGGCGATCCAGATCGACCCGCGCTTCGCGGGCGGGGAGTACTACGACGCCGGTGACGGCGACGGACCCCATCGCGGTCTCGCGCTCGCGCGACGCATGGCGCTGCTGAACTACCGCAGCCCCGCTGAGCTCAACATGCGGTTCGGCCGGTCGTGGCAGTCGGGGGTGAGTCCGCTCGGAAACGGCGGACGGTTCGCGGTCGAGTCGTATCTCGATTTCCACGGCAACAAGTTCACGCGCCGATTCGACGCGAACAGCTACATCCGGCTCGTCGAGGCGATGGACTCGCACGATGTCGGACGCGACCGCGGAGGGATCGAGGATGCGCTGGCACGCGTGACGGCAACGACGCTCGTGCTCGGCATCGACACCGACCGGCTGTTCCCCGTCGAGGGTCAGCATCGGATCGCCCGCAGCATCCCGCACACTCTGGACTGCAACGAGGCGGTCGTGCTCACGAGCGACTTCGGCCACGACGGGTTCCTCATCGAGACCGACCTCGTCGGCGCGCACCTGCGCCGGCTCCTTGCGGCCTAGCCGGGCCGGTGCATCTCGAAGAGGTGGCGTGCCGACGATGTCACGAACGGCTGGCCTCCTCTGAGCTGCGCGTCGAGCGCGCGCAGCTTGTCCCGGTACCGGTCGACGGAGAAGCCGGGCACCCACCAGACGCACTTGCGGAGGATCCACACGACGGCGCCGACATCGAAGAACTCCATCCGGCAACGGGCCGTGCGCACGTCGTCGACGACGAGACCGGCGGCTTCGGCGGCGGCCGCCTCGCGTCGCGGATCGCGACCGTCTTCGCCGTGCCACTGTCCGATGAAGTACTCGCTGAGCTCGGCCGCCGAGCGCGGTCCCACGTGCTGGGCCATGTAGCAGCCGCCGGGCGCGAGCACGCGCCGGATCTCCGCCCAGTCGGGGGCCACCGGGTGCCGCGACGAGACCAGCGCGAAGCCGCCGTCGCCGAACGGCAGCGGCTCCCCCGGGACGGACGCGGCGACCTCGACCCCGCGCGGGCCCAGGAGCGCACGCGCACGGCGCAGATTCGGCGCCCACGATTCGGTGACCGCCATCCGCGGCGGCAGTCGTTCGGCCTCCGCGACGACCTCGCCGCCGCCCGTATCGATGTCGAGGGCGGACTCGACCTCCGCGAATCGGCGCGCGAGCAGACGCGCGTAGCTCCATCCCGGCCGTTCCTCGGTGGCGCGGCCGTCGAGCCAGGCGAAGCCCCACCCGTCGACGGGTGCCGCTTCGGCCTCCGCGACGAGCTCCTCGAACGGCCGCATCACGCCGTCTTCAGGTAACGCCAGGGCAGCGAGTCGGTGAGCAGTCGGTGGCGGGGTCCGGATGCGTCGAGGTCGGCGTCGCGGTCGTGGGCGACGTCCGGCGCCCACGCGAAGACCGCGCGCCGCCGGATGACGGTGGCGAACTCCTGCAGACCCTGCACTCGCGCGCCGGCGACCGCGGCGGCCGCGTCGGCGAAGCCGACCATCCCGTGCAGCGTCACCCAGGTCGGCGGATACAGCGTCAGCTCGCCGCGCGCGTGACGGTCGAGCACGTCGGCCGGGGCCGCCCACTCCGCCGACACGACTTCGGCCGCCGACAGCGTCAGCTCGACGGCTTCTGCAGCGGTGCCGAGGAAGAACCACGTGCGGATGCGCTTGGGGATGCCGGCCGGCGGGGTCCAGCAGCTGATCGGATGGAGGGCGGCGGGGTCGACGACGAGGCCCACCTCTTCCGCCGTCTCGCGGGCCGCGGCCCGGCGCGCGTCGTCGGCCTCGGTCTGGCCGCTGACGAGATCGGCGGGCTCGACGCGTCCGCCCGGGAACACCCATGCCCCCGCGAACGACCCGCGTTCGGGCCGCTGCATCATCAGCACCTCCGGTCCGGCGTGGCCGTCGCGCATCAGCACGGCGGTCCCCGCCACCGGGAGGACGTCGGCGGACGGCGGGCCGGCGGCGGTTCCTGACTCCGCGTCCGCGGCCTCGAGGGCCGAGCGCAGGTCGCGCAGCGCCGGGTCGGTCTCACTCACCACGCCAGCCTACGACCCGCTCTTCGCGGATCAGCCGACCTCGGACTCGGCGATCGCGTCCTCGAGCCGTTCGATCTTGCCGTCCAGCTCTCGGGTGTATCCGGGGCGGATGTCGGCCTTCAGCACGAGGGAGACGCGCGATCCGAACGGCATCACCGCTTCGGTGGCGCGCTTGACGACATCCATGACCTCGTCCCACTCGCCCTCGAGCTCGGTGAACATCGACGTCGTGCGGTGCGGCAGACCGGAGTCGCGCACGATGCGGACGGCGGCGGCGACGGCGTCGTGCACGGCTCCGTCCGAGCGACCGGTACCGCTCGGTGCGACGGAGAAGGCGATCAGCATGCCTGAAACGCTACCAATTCGTGCTCAGCGCGCAACCGCGCTGTCGGCAGCCCCCACGGCGACGGAACGCGGCGCCCGCTCGGGGACGGGCGTGCGCGCCAGCCGCACGACACTCCACACGAACAGCGCGAGCACGAGCGCGTTGCGCGCCGTGACCAGGGCGGCGCCCATCGGGTGCGCGGCCAGCAGCTCCGAGTAGGCGAGCGGATACACGGCCTGGGTGAGCACCGCGATCGCCAGCGCCAGCAGCGCGGGTCCCCGCCAGCGGCGGCGGTCGATCACGAGGCCGATCACGACGGGCACGGCGATCCAGGTGAGGTACTGGGGCGATCCGACCTTGTTGAAGAGGATGAACGCTGTCACGAGCCCGAGCGCGAGGTCCGCGAACAGCGCGGCGAAGGATGCGCCCCGGCGCGCTTTGACTACACCCAGGACAGCGACGGCGCCGACGGCGATCACGAGCAGCGGCGTCATGAGCGCGATCACGACGTCGACGTTCGGTCCCGTCACCTGGAACGTCAGCATGTCGGGGTCGTAGTAGATG
The DNA here is from genome assembly GCF_058349865.2 of Microbacterium altimontanum. Classification (NCBI taxonomy): domain Bacteria; kingdom Bacillati; phylum Actinomycetota; class Actinomycetes; order Micrococcales; family Microbacteriaceae; genus Microbacterium; species Microbacterium altimontanum. The sequence continues at coordinate 77,646 of NZ_JBYRJB020000001.1, forward strand.
AACGATCCGTGGATGTGGGCGACGGCCCGCCACAGGTAGACGGTGCTGACCGGCGCCTCGAGCTGAAGGCCGCGACCCGTCTGATCGCCGATGAATCCGAACGCGTATGCCGCTCCCCCGGCGGCGACCACCGCCGCGAGCGTCAGCGCCGACACCACGAGGGCTCCGCCGACGACGGCGAGCCGGCGCCGCACGGCGATCACCGCGGCGGCGAGGAGCGCCGCCGGCCAGACCTTGATCCAGGTCGCGGCGGCGAGCAGGATCGAGCCGAGCCACGGCCGGCCGACGAGCCACAGACACCCGGCGATGGCGAGCGGGATCGTGATCGCGTCGATGCGGTACAGCGCGATGGGACCGAGCAGCGCGATCGACGCGAGCCAGAACCACGCGGCGACGCGGCGACCGCGCGAGCGTGCCCGTCCGACCAGCAGCGCGAAGGCGAGCGCGTCGCACAGCGTGACGAGGAGCGCCCAGCCGAGCGTGTAGCCGCCGATCCACGAGAGCCCGTGCGCGAGCACCATCGGGACGAGAGCGAGCTGCGGGTACACCCACCCCTCGGTGATGCCGACGATGCCGGCGCCGTCGATCGCCTTCGTCGACCAGGGCTCGTACACGAGGTAGACATCGCCCATGGGCTGGTTGGGAAGCACGAAGCCGAGCGCAGCGACGACGACGTGCACGAGGGCGAACGCCGCCCAGAGAATCGCCCGCCTCGACATCCGGCAAGTCTAGAGTGGCGCGTTCAGCGCCGGCTGTGGGATCGCGGCGAGCACCTGCCCGGTGGGATGCTCAGTCCGTCGCGGTGCGCCCGGCCGTGGCGAGGACTTCCGCGATCGCCGCGGGCAGCGCGTCGGCGACATCGAGCGCCGTGATCGGACCGGCGCCTCCGCCGCCACCGTTGCGCGCGGCCGCGATGACGCCCGCGCGGCCGTGCACCCACGCCGCTGTCGCCGCGAGCGGGCCGAGGGCTTCGGCGTCCAGTCCCCCGCCGTCGACCTCGCGGCGCGCCTGCGCCGCGGCGACCACGGCGCCGAGCGCACCGGCGAGCACGTCGCCGGTGCCGGCCGTCGCGAGCCACGCCGTCCCGGAAGAGATCCGCGTCGTCCAGCCGGAGGGGGTCGCGACGATCGTGACGGCGCCCTTCAGCAGCACCGTGACCCCGATCGCCGCGGCGGTCTCGGCTGCCTGCGCCGCCCGCGCGGCATCGCCCTGCGGCGTCGTATCGTCGAGGCCGATCCGGCGCCGCAGGGCGGCATGCTCGCTCGCGTGCGGCGTGACGACGACGGGCGCTGTGGCAGCGGGAGCCAGGTCGAGCGCCCCCGCGTCGACGACCACGGGGACCTCACTGGCGAGGACGTGATGCAGCGCCGCGGTGACCGGAGCGGGGCGTGCCGCGGCATCCATCCCCGAACCCGTCACCCACGACTGCACCCGTCCGTGGGCGGTGACCATCTCGGGTCGACGGTGGAGCACGAACTCCGCCGCGCGCCGCGGGCCGAGGTAGCGCACCATGCCGGCGCCCGCTCGGCACGCCGCCTCCACCCCGAGCACTGCCGCTCCGGGGTACGTGTCCGACCCGGTGCGCACACCCACGACTCCTCGGGAATACTTGTCATCGTCGGAGTTCGGCGCGTACAGCCACGCCGCCGCATCGGCCGCCGACCATTCCCGTGCATCGCCCGCGTCGACCATGGCGCCACCCTACCCCCGCCCTCGTCACATCCAGGAGCAGCCGAATGAGCGTCCTCTTCTCGCCCCTGCAGATCCGCGACATCGTGTTCCGCAACCGGCTGTGGGTGTCACCGATGTGCCAGTACAGCGCGGTCGACGGGATGCCGCAGGAATGGCACCACGTTCATCTCGCGCAGTTCGCCGGCGGCGGAGCGGGTCTCGTCATGGCCGAGGCGACCGCCGTGCTCCCCGACGGCCGCATCTCACCCGAGGACACCGGCATCTACAGCGATGCGCATCGCGACGCCTGGGCTCCTCTCGCCGCCGCGATCCGCGCCCGCGGCGCCGTCCCCGGCATCCAGCTCGCCCACGCCGGCCGCAAGGCGTCCACCTGGCGCCCCTTCGATCCGCGGTCGGGATCGGTGCCCGCCGACGACGGCGGCTGGCCGACGGTCGCGCCGTCGGCGATCGCGTACGACGGGTTCGCCGCACCGCGGGAACTCGACGCCGGCGGGATCGACGAGATCGTCACGGCGTTCGGCGACGCCGCGCGGCGCGCCGTCGAGGCCGGATTCGCCGTCCTCGAGGTGCACGGTGCGCACGGCTACCTGCTGCACCAGTTCCTCTCGCCGCTCAGCAACCGGCGCGACGACGAGTACGGCGGGCCGCTCGAGAACCGCGCCCGGCTGCTGCTGCGCGTGGTCGACGCGGTGCGGGCGGCGGCCCCCGACGCCGGGCTGCTGGTGCGGCTCTCGGCGACCGATGCCGCGGACGACGGATGGGATGTCGCCGACACCGTGGCGGTCGCCCGGATGGCCGCCCAGCACGGCGCCGATATGTTCGACATCTCCAGCGGCGGGCTCGTCGCCCACCAGCGCATCACCGTGGGACCGGGATACCAGGTTGGCTACGCCGCCCGCGTGCGCCGCGAGGCGGGCGTCGCCGTCAGCGCCGTGGGGATGATCGACGACGCCGCTCAGGCGGAGCAGATCCTCGCCGCGGGCGACGCCGACGCGATCATGGCCGGGCGCGAATGGCTGCGCGACCCGCACTTCGCGCTGCGCGCGGCGAGCGAGCTCGGCGTCGACATCGACTACTGGCCGGCCCAGTACCTGCGGGCGCGGCCGCGGCGCTGAGCCGCGTCAGCGCCGCTCGGCGCAGCGACCGCTCGGCGACCGCACGAGAAGGTCGCGCAGTCGTCGGCAGCGGTGTCGAGGAGCGTCAGCGCCCGTTCGCGCGGTGACCGCGCCGCGTCGCATCCTGCACCTCGCCGATGAGCTCCTCGATCACGTCCTCGAGGAACAGCACGCCGACGGTGCTCCCGTCGGCCGCGCGCACCTGCGCGAGGTGGCGGCCGGCTCGGCGCATGAGCGCGAGGGCGTCCTCGAGGTCGGTCGTGGCGAGCACCGGCACCATGTGATGGATGCGCTTGGCCGGGATCGTCTTCTCCACGTCGGCCGGCGCATCCGGATCCTCCGCCGCCCGCAGCACGTCCTTCAGGTGGACGTAGCCGACCGCGGCGCCGGTCTCGTCGACGATCACGTAGCGCGAGAAGCCGTGCTGGGCGACGGCGCGCTCGATCTCCAGCGGCGTCGAGGAGCGGGGCAGCGTCACGAGGTCGGCGAGGGGCACGGCGATGTCGCCGGCCTTCTTGTCGGTGAACTCCACGACCGCCGCGACGGTGCCGGAGGTGTCCTCGAGCACTCCCTCCCGGCGAGAGCGGTTCACGATCGTCGCGACCTCATCGAGAGTGAACGTCGACGCCGCCTCATCCTTGGGCTCCACGCGGAATGCCAGCAGCACGCCGTTCGCGAGCCAGTTCAGCGCGACGATGACGGGGTGGAAGACCTTCGACACCCACACGAGCGGCGTCGCCAGCAGGAGCACCGCCCGGTCGGGAACCGAGAACGCGAGGTTCTTCGGGACCATCTCGCCGAACACGACGTGCAGGTACGAGACCAGTACGAGCGTGATCACGAACGCGATGACGTCCACCGCGGCCTCGCCCGCGCCGGTGAGGCCGAGCGGGGCCGCCAGCAGGTGATGGATCGCGGGCTCCGACACGTTCAGGATCAGCAGCGAGCAGATCGTGATGCCGAGCTGCGTCGTCGCGAGCATGAGGGTCGCATGCTCCATCGCGAACAGCGCGGTCTTCGCCGACCGGGAGCCGCGCTCGGCGAGCGGCTCGATCTGCGAACGCCGGGCGGTGACGACGGCGAACTCGGCGCCGACGAAGAACGCGTTGACGGCCAGCAGGATGACGAGCCACACGATTCCGGCCCAGTCGTTCATCGCTCGCCCCCGTTCTCGTCGACCGGCGGGGCCGGTGTGAAGGTGACGCGGTCGATGCGGCGGCCGTCCATCCGGGCCACCGTGAGGGTGCCGTCGTCGACGGCGACGGTGTCGCCGACGCTCGGGATGCGTTCCAGGAGGCTCATGATGTACCCGCCGACGGTGTCGTAGACATCGCCTTCGGGGACGCGCACGCCCGCGCGGTCGCGCACCTCGTCGGGGCGCCAGTCACCAGGGAACGACACGGTCTGGCCGCCGCGGACGATCTCGGCGCGGCGGCGGTCGTGCTCGTCGAGCACCTCGCCGACGATCTCCTCGACGAGGTCCTCCAGGGTGACGATGCCGGCGGTGCCGCCGTACTCGTCGAGCACGATCGCGAGCTGGTACCCGCGGGCGCGCAGCTCGGCCAGCAGGCCGTCGAGGTGGACGGCCTCGGGCACGCGCAGCGGTTCCGAGGCGAGCGCGGCGGCCGGGACATCCGCTCGCCGGTCCCTGGGGACGCTGACCGCGGCCTTCAGGTGCACGACGCCGACGATGTCGTCCATCGACTCGCCGGTGACCGGAAAGCGACTGTGCCCGGTGCGCCGGGCGAGCTGCACGACGTCTTCGGCGGAGTCGTCGGCTCCGACCGCGCGCAGGCTGGGCCGGGGCGTCATGACGTCGGCCGCCGTGAGGCGCGAGAAGGTGAGGCTGCGGTCGAGGAGCGTCGCGGTGTCCTGCTCGAGCACGCCGGCGCTCGCGGAGCGGCGCACGAGGCTCGAGAGCTCGGACGCGGTGCGGGCGCCCGAGAGCTCCTCCTTCGGCTCGAAGCCCATGGCGCGCAGCACGCCGTTCGCGGAGCCGTTGAGCGCGACGACGGCGGGGCGGAACACCGCGGTGAACGCGACCTGGAACGGGAGGACGAGCTTGGCGGTCTGGCGCGGCAACGCGAGGGCGAAGTTCTTCGGCACGAGTTCGCCGAGGATCATCGAGACGATCGTGGCGATGGTGACGCCGATGATGACGGCGACCGGCGATGCCGCGGCGGCGGGGATGCCCCATCCCGCGAACAGCGGACGCAGCAGGTTCGAGATCGCCGGCTCCATCGTGTAGCCGGTGAGCAGAGTCGTCAGCGTGATGCCGAGCTGCGCGCTCGAGAGGTGCGTCGACGTGCGCATGAGCGCGGCGATCGTGATGCGCAGCCGGGTCTCACCCCGCGCTTGGCGCGCCTCGAGGTCGGCGCGATCGAGGTTGACGAGGGCGAACTCGCTGGCGACGAAGAGTCCGGTGCCCACGGTGAGAAGAAGCCCCACGGCGATCATGACGTAGTCCATCACGCATCACCCCCTGCGGGGGCGGGTTCGTGGGGCGGGCGTCTGCAACTCGGCGGGTCGTCCATCGTGCGCACAATTCTACGACAGCCCACTGTCGTGCTCCACGAGCGGCGGTGCGCCGCGGCGCGGCGGCGTCCCGGCCGTGTTTCGAGACCGAGTGCTAAGCATCAGGCTCGTGCTGCAGCGTTTCGCCCAGTGCTGCAGCATCATGCTCATGCTGCAGAGTTCTCCCCAGGGCTGCAGATTCCCGCTATTGCGCCAGATAATTCCAGGCGCATCAGCGGAAAGGTGCAGCCCTGGGACTTCGCCCGTTGGCGCAGGGCCGACGGCGGTCGCGTCGGCGCCCGATAGATAACGCATCTCCACCGTCGCGGCCTCCCGAGACGGGGGAAATCGGCCTCATCGGCTTCGTTTTCCACGGATGGGGGTGCGTCGCCCCGCGCACGGCGCCGGCGCAGCAAGCTCCTCGTATGGCCTCGACCGCTGTGCGCAACCTCGTCATCACGCGACGAAGCGATCGTCCCCTCGAACTCATCGACGACCGTCGTCTGTATGCGGCGATCGCGTCGGGCGAGTGGACCCGGATCGCGACCGGCGCATATTCACCCACGCCGATGTGGGCTGCACTCAAGCCGATCGAGAAGCATCGAGTCTTCGTCCGTGAAGTGCTGCGGCGGCTGAAGGGTCCAGCCGTCGTGTCGCATATGGCGGCCGCTGCCGAACACGGCATCGACGTCCTCGGCGCGTGGCCGAACCGGGTCGACGTCACGACCGAACGCACGGAGGGTGGGCGATCCAGCGGCACCGTCCGCCGACACACGCTCGGACTGGACCATGTGGAGACGGCGGAGTTCGAGCGGCACCGCATCACCAGCCCGACGCAGACAGCGCTCGATCTGGCGCGTGACCTGCCCTTCGTGCGCGCTGTCAGCGCCGTGGACCAGGCGATCTGGACCGGGCGGAGCGGCGGCCCTCTGACCACGATCGAGGAGATCCTCGCGCTCACGCGCAGCACACCTGAACGGCGGTCCAACGCACGCGCTCGGCGTGTTCTCGCATTCGCCGAGCCGCTCGCGGCGAACGTCCGTGAGAGCCAGAGTCGAGTCGTCGTGGTGCAGCTCGGCTTCCCCCGTCCACGTCTGCAGGAGCGCCGCGTCCTGCGTAGTGGTCGCGTCGCGTACGGTGACCTCTACTTCGAGCAGCACGATCATTGGTGCGAGGTCGACGGGCGGGTGAAGTACGTCAAGCCGGAGTTCGACTCCCGGCGCGACATCACCGAGATCGTGATCGACGAGAAGGATCGCGAGAACGAGATCCGACGAGAAGTACGGGGGTTCTCTCGCTGGGCCGCGAAACAGGCCGATGACCCGCGGGCGATCTGGGACATCCTGACCGGCGACGGCATGCCCTGCTCCAAGCCGCGCCCGTAGCGCTGCGGATGTCGCCGGCCGCCGGCTCTGAGGTTCCGGCGGCAATGACTCTGAGGCCTCCGTTTGCTCTGGTGCTGCAGTCTTCGGCGAATGCGCCAGGAAAACCGTGCCGCATCTGCAGGAAACTGCCGCACGAGGGAAGACGATGCCGCATTAGCAGGATGTTGCAGCATTACGAAGATCGAACGACGAAGATCGAACGACGCAGAGCGAACGACGAAGGGCGCGCCGCGCCGCGCCGCGCCGCGGCGCTACCAGCTGACGGGGAGCGCCTTGCCCTCGTCGTAGCCGGCGGCGGACTGCAGGCCGACGCGGGCGTGCTCGTGGAACTCGGGCACGGTGCGCGCGCCGGCGTAGGTGAACGACGACCGCACGCCCGACGTGATCATGTCGACGAGGTCCTCGACGCCGGGGCGCAGCGGATCGAGGTAGATCTTCGACGACGAGATCCCCTCGGCGAACAGCTCCTTGCGCGCGAGCTCATACGCCTCGAGTCGCCCGAACCGCTCGCGCACGGCCTTCGTCGAGGCCATCCCCCACGACTCCTTGTAGACCCGCCCCGACGCATCCTTCTGCAGCTCGCCCGGCGCCTCGACGGTGCCGGCGAACCACGAGCCGATCATCACGGATGCCGCGCCGGCGGCGAGCGCCAGCGCCACGTCGCGGGGGTAGCGCACCCCCCCGTCGGCCCACACGTGCGCGCCCATGAGCCGCGCGGCCTGCGCCGTCTCGAGCACCGCCGAGAACTGTGGACGTCCGACCGCGGTCATCATCCGGGTGGTGCACATCGCGCCCGGGCCCACGCCGACCTTGATGATCGAGGCGCCGACCGTCACGAGATCGTGGACTCCCTCGGGGGTGACGACGTTGCCCGCGACGATCGGGATGCCGGTGCCGAGCTCGGCGACGGCCTCGATCGCGCGGAGCATGCCGTCCTGATGCCCGTGGGCCGTGTCGACGACCAGAACGTCGACGCCTGCGGCGACCAGCGCCTGCGCCTTCGCCTGGACGTCGCCGTTGATGCCGATCGCGGCAGCCACGATGAGCCGCCCGTCGGCGTCGACGGCGGGCCGGTACAGCGTCGCCCGCAGCGCGCTGCGCCGCGAGAGCGTGCCGATCAGCACGCCGTGCCGGATCACGCACACCGTCTCCGCGCCGCTGTCGACCATGAGGTCGAACGCGTGCCGCGCATCCGTCACATCGTCCGCGTCGATCGCCGTCGGCCGCGCCCGCACGAGGTCGCCGAGGCGTGCGTCGGGCAGCGCCGTCGCCAGTCGCGACGCGGGGACCACCCCGCGCACGTCGTCGATGGACATCCCCTCGACCGGGGCGTCGGCCACGACGATCCCGTAGCCCTCGAGCGGCGGGAGGATGCGCGCGGCGTCGACGACGGTGGCGTGCGACGGCAGCACGAGCGGGGTGTCCCACGGCACGGGCTGCGCCTTCACCCAGCGGATCGCGGCGTCGAGCTCCTGCAGCGGCATGTCCTGCGGCAGTACGCCGAGGCCCCCGCGGCGGGCGAGCGTGGCGGCGAGGCGGGCCCCGGTCACGGAGTTCATGTTCGCGGAGACCAGGGGGATCGTCGCGGTCGTCCCGTCGCCCGGCGAGAGGTCCACATCGAGTCGGCTCGTGACGTCGGACCGCCGCGGCACGAGGAACACATCCGAGTAGGTCAGATCGACCGTGGGCTGCTCTCCGTAGAACTCCATGCTGTCAAGGCTAGCCATTCCTTCCGAGCGCGAAGATGATGCTGAATCGTGGCCGCCGCGCCCGCGGATGCGGAGCACTCGCCAGGTGTCTGGACTAGGCTTGATCGACGTGCGCAAGGGCCGCGAACGTCCCCGCACATCCCAGATCTGAGCGAGGAAAGCAGGCGAGCGAGCGTGTCGAGCCAGTCCAGCGGCGTCGGGACTTCGAGCGAGGGAGAATTCGGGGCCAACGAATGGCTCGTCGATGAGCTCTACGAGCAGTTCAAGAAGGACCGCAACTCCGTCGACAAGTCATGGTGGCCGATCCTCGAGGACTATCACCCCGTCGACGCCGCCGCACCGAGCGGAACAGGCGACACCGCCACCACGGCACCCGCGGTGACCACTCCCTCCGCCGACGCGCACCCGGTGACAGCGCCCGTTCCGGTCATCGGCCAGGCGCCTGTGGCCCGGACTACCGCCAAGCCGGCGGCGCCGCAGCCGATCCCGGCGCAGGCGCCGAAGGTCAAGCCGTCCGCCGCCGAGGAGGCGCCGGCCGGCGACGGCGATCAGGATGTCGTCACGCCGCTGCGCGGCATGACGAAGACGCTCGCGGCGAACATGGACCGCTCGCTCACGGTGCCGACGGCGACGAGCGTGCGCACCATCCCGGCGAAGCTCATGATCGACAACCGCATCGTGATCAACAACCACATGTCGCGCACCCGCGGCGGCAAGGTGAGCTTCACCCACCTCATCGGCTGGGCGATCATCAAGGCGCTGCAGGAGTTCCCGAGCCAGAACGTCTATTACGCCGAGGTCGACGGCAAGCCCTCCGTCGTCGCCCCCGCGCACATCAACCTCGGCATCGCGATCGACCTGCCGAAGCCCGACGGCACCCGCGCGCTCATGGTGCCGAGCGTCAAGCGCGCCGACCAGCTCACGTTCGGCGAGTACCTGGCGTCGTACGAGGACCTCGTCAAGCGCGCCCGCGCGAACAAGCTCACCGCGGGCGACTTCGCCGGCACCACGATCTCGCTGACCAACCCCGGCGGCATCGGCACCGTGCACTCGGTGCCGCGGCTCATGAACGGCCAGGGCTGCATCATCGGCGCCGGTGCGCTGGAGTACCCGGCCGAGTTCCAAGGCTCCTCCGACAAGACCCTCAACGAGCTCGGCATCGGCAAGACCATCACGCTGACGAGCACCTACGACCACCGCGTCATCCAGGGCGCCGGCTCGGGCGAGTTCCTGAAGAAGGTGCACGAGCTGCTCGTCGGACAGCGCGGCTTCTACGACGACATCTTCGCCGCCCTCCGCATCCCGTACGCCCCCATCCGCTGGGCGCAGGACATCAACGTCGACGTCGCCGAGCGCGTCGACAAGACCGCCCGCGTGCAGGAGCTCATCAACTCGTTCCGCGTGCGCGGTCACCTGATGGCCGACATCGACCCGCTCGAGTACCGCCAGCACACCCACCCCGACCTCGAGATCGAGAGCCACGGGCTCACGTTCTGGGACCTCGACCGCGAGTTCGTCACCGGTGGCTTCGGCGGCAAGCGCGTCATGAAGCTGCGCGACATCCTCGGCGTGCTGCGCGACTCCTACTGCCGCACGCTCGGCATCGAGTACATGCACATCCAGGACCCGATCCAGCGCAAGTGGTTCCAGGACAACATGGAGGTCAAGTACCAGAAGCCGAGCCACGACGAGCAGCTGCGCATCCTCAGCAAGCTCAACCAGGCCGAGGCGTTCGAGACCTTCCTGCAGACGAAGTACGTCGGGCAGAAGCGCTTCAGCCTCGAGGGCGGCGAGTCGCTCATCCCGCTGCTCGACCAGATCCTGCAGGGCGCGGCGACGGCGGGGATGGACGGGGCCGCGATCGGCATGGCGCACCGCGGTCGCCTCAACGTCCTCACCAACATCGCGGGCAAGACCTACGGTCAGGTGTTCCGCGAGTTCGAGGGCTCGGTCGCCGTCGGCAACAAGAGCGGCTCCGGCGACGTGAAGTACCACCTCGGAATGGATGGCACGTTCGTCGCCGACGGCGGCGAGCAGCTGCCGATCCACCTCGCCGCGAACCCGTCGCACCTCGAGACGGTGGACGGGGTGCTCGAGGGCATCGTCCGTGCGAAGCAGGACCGCAAGCCGATCGGCTCGTTCACGTACCTGCCGATCCTCGTGCACGGCGACGCCGCGTTCGCCGGCCAGGGCGTCGTCGTCGAGACGCTGCAGATGTCGCAGCTGCGCGGCTACCGCACCGGCGGCACGATCCACATCGTGGTGAACAACCAGGTCGGCTTCACGACGCTGCCCAACGACGGCTTCACCTCGGTGTACGCGACGGATGTCGCCAAGACCATCCAGGCGCCGATCCTGCACGTGAACGGCGACGACCCGGAGGCCGTCGTGCACGCCGCCGAGGTCGCGTTCCGCTACCGCCAGGAGTTCCACCGCGACGTCGTCATCGACATCGTCTGCTACCGCCGTCGCGGCCACAACGAGGGCGACGACCCGTCGATGACCCAGCCGCTGATGACGAACCTCATCGAGGCGAAGCGCTCCGTGCGCCGGCTGTACACCGAGTCGCTCGTCGGCCGCGGTGACATCACGGAGGAGGAGTACGACACCGCGAAGAAGGACTTCCAGGACCGCCTGGAGATCGCCTTCGCGGAGACGCACGCAGCTGAGACCGGCACCTCCCCTGTCGTGTCGCCGGGCGACGCGGGCGTCATGGCCTTCTCCGGCGAGCCCGACACCACCGGCGTCTCGCGCGAGGTCATCGAGTCGATCGGCGACGCCTTCGTGAACAAGCCCGACGGGTTCACGGTTCACCCCAAGCTCGACAAGCTGCTGCAGAAGCGCCTCGAGATGAGCCGCACCGGCGACATCGACTGGGGCTTCGGCGAACTGCTGGCGTTCGGCTCGCTGCTGCTCGAGGGCACGGCGGTGCGCTTGGCCGGGCAGGACACGCAACGCGGCACGTTCGTGCAGCGCCACTCCGTGCTCCACGACCGGGAGAACGGCCAGGAGTGGATCCCGCTGACGAACCTGTCGGCGAACCAGGGCCGCTTCTGGGTGTACAACTCGCTGCTCAGCGAATACGCGGCGATGGCGTTCGAGTACGGCTACTCCGTGGAGCGACCCGACGCGCTGGTGCTGTGGGAGGCCCAGTTCGGCGACTTCGCGAACGGCGCGCAGTCGGTCGTCGACGAGTTCATCTCGTCGGCCGAGCAGAAGTGGGGCCAGCAGTCGGGCGTCGTGCTGCTGCTGCCGCACGGCTACGAGGGGCAGGGCCCCGACCACTCCTCGGCCCGCATCGAGCGCTATCTGCAGCTGTGCGCGCAGGACAACATGACGGTCGCGCGTCCGTCGACGCCCGCGTCGTACTTTCACCTGCTGCGCCGGCACGCGTACGCGCGTCCGCGCCGCCCGCTCATCGTGTTCACGCCCAAGGCGATGCTGCGCCTGCGCGGGGCGACGAGCCAGGTCGAGGACTTCCTCACCGGCAAGTTCGAGCCGGTGCTCGACGACGGCGGCGACAAGGCGGCGGTCAAGCGCGTGCTCCTGCACTCCGGCAAGATCCACTGGGATCTGAAGGCCGAGCTCGACAAGAACCCGAACCCGGCGATTGCGCTGGTGCGCCTGGAGCAGTTCTACCCGGCGCCGATCGACGAGCTGAACGCCGTGCTGTCCCAGTACCCCGACGCCGAGCTGGTGTGGGTCCAGGACGAGCCGGAGAACCAGGGCGCCTGGCCGTTCATCGCGCTGGAGGTCGCCGCGCAGCTCGACCGGCCGGTGCGTCGCATCTCGCGCGCCGCCGCGGCATCCACCGCGACCGGTTCGCCGAAGGTGCACGCCGCCGAGGCCGCCGCGATCCTCCAGCAGGCCACGACACTGTAACGTCGGGGTCGTCGTCCTCCGGGACGGCGCCGTGCGACTGCGCCGGCATCGAGTCACACGGGCTCGACGCCGGCGCGGTCGAATACGGATGCCGCGGCCGCCGCGGAGTCGTCGCGATCGGCCGTGACGAACCCGAGGCCGCTGCGGCGCTCGACGATGTGACCGTGCATCGCATGCGACGCATCCGTCTGAGTCCGTCGGCGGGTCCTGTGCCGTGGCGCTCGACGTCAGGCCGAGACCGACGACCTCACGCCGAGACGGTGTGCGCGTCGCGCAGCTTCGCCAGCACGAGCTCGCGCAGCTCCTCCGGGGCAGCCTCCTTGCACGAGCGCGCCACGACCTCCGTCAGGGTGCGCGCCACGATCGCCTCGTCCTGGCATCCCGGGCACCCGTCCAGGTGCTCCTTGATATCGGCGGCAGCCGTCTTGCACACCTCGTTGCGGAGGTACTCCTCGAGGTCCTTCCTGGCCTTCTCGCAGCCACAGTCCGTCATTTCTTGCTCCCTGATGCGGTGATTCCGCGTTCCTGTGCGTACCCGGCAAGTCGTTCACGAAGCATGCGTCTGCCACGGTGCAGACGGCTCATGACCGTGCCGATGGGGGTCTTCATGATGTCGGCGATCTCCTGGTAGGCGAACCCCTCGACGTCGGCCAGGTACACCGCCAGCCGGAAGTCCTCGGGGATCGCCTGCAGCGCGTCCTTCACGACGCTCGCCGGCATGTGGTCGATCGCCTCGGCCTCTGCCGACCGCGCGCTGGTCGACGTCGTCGACTCCGCGCCGCCCAGCTGCCAGTCCTCCAGGTCGTCGATGTGGCTCTGGTAGGGCTCGCGCTGCTTCTTGCGGTACGTGTTGATGTACGTGTTCGTGAGGATGCGGTACAGCCACGCCTTGAGGTTCGTGCCCTGGCGGAACGTGTGCCACGACGCGAACGCCTTGACGAACGTCTCCTGCACGAGATCCGACGCATCGGCGGGGTTGCGGGTCATCCGCATCGCCGCCGCATACAACTGGTCCATGAACGGGAGCGCCTGCTCCTCGAACTGGGCACTCGCGTCGGGTGCGGCCGCGTCGTCTGTGGTGGGAGTCTCGTCCATCGACGGCAAGTCTACGTGCGCCGTCGCCCACAGGTCAGGGCGCTCCAGAGTGGCGATCATCCGGCTCCTCTCGGGTGTTCGTTAGGGTAGAACCCGATGACCGACCACCGGTATTCCCCCGATCCCACCGGATCGACACCGACCGCGTCTGCCGCGTGGACAGCTCCGCTGGCCACGGGGGCGCTCGACGCGACGGTGAGCGTGCCCGGCTCCAAGTCGCTGACGAATCGCGAGCTCGTGCTGTCGGCCCTCGCCGACGGACCGAGCCGGCTGAGAGCCCCCCTGCACTCCGACGATTCCGTGCGCATGATCGAGGCGCTCCGCGCCCTGGGAGTGGCGATCGAGGCCGAGCCGGGCGACGGCGAGTTCGGCGACGACATCGTCGTCACACCGGTGTCTCCGTTCACCGCCTCGGGCGACGTCGACTGCGGCCAGGCCGGGACGGTGATGCGCTTCGTCGCGCCGCTCGCGGGTCTGGTCGACGGCGAAGTGACGCTCACGGCGCATCCGAGCGCTCTGCACCGCCCGATGGGCGCGATGATCAAGGCCCTGCGCGACCTGGGCGTCGACATCGACGATGGCGGTCACTGGGCCCTGCCGTTCACGGTGCGCGGTCGCGGGCACATCCGCGGCGGCGAGATCACGATGGACGCGAGCGCGTCGAGTCAGTTCGTGTCGGGACTGCTGCTCGCGGCGACCCGGTTCGACGTCGGCCTGCACCTCATCCACGAGGGCGCACGGCTGCCGAGCCTGCCTCACATCGACATGACGATCGAGGCCCTCGGCCGCCGCGGGGTGATCGTGGAGCGGCCCAGCCCGACCGAGTGGGTCGTGCCGGCGGGCTCCATCCGCGGCAAGGATGTGCATGTCGAGCCCGACCTCTCGAACGCCGCGCCGTTCCTCGCCGCCGCGATGGTCGCCGGGGGCCGCGTGTCGGTGACCGGATGGCCGACCCACTCCACCCAGCCGGGCGCGCTGCTGCCCGAGATCCTCGGGCTCATGGGCGCCCGCACGCACCGCCGCGGCGGCGCGCTGCACGTGAGCGCCGGTCAGCACATCACCGGCGTCGACCTCGACCTGTCGGCAGCCGGTGAGCTGGCTCCCACGCTGGTGGGGCTCGCCGCGCTCGCCGACGCGCCGTCGACGATCCACGGCATCGGGCACATCCGTCGTCACGAGACCGACCGCCTCGCGGCCCTCGTGGAGAACCTGCGTGCGCTCGGCGGTGAGGCCGAAGAGCTCGACGACGGCATCCGCGTCGTCCCCCGTCCGCTGCACGGCGGGCTGTGGAAGGCGCGCCACGACCACCGCATGGCGACGACGGGCGCGCTGCTGGGCCTGGCGGTGCCGGGCGTCGAGGTCGACGACATCGGCACGACGGCGAAGACCATGCCCGAGTTCCCGCAGCTGTGGGCGCGCATGCTGGGCGATGAATCAGGGGATGCGGCGGCCTAGCCGCGCACGCCGATGAGCTGGCTCGACGACAGCGACGACGACGAACCGGAGTTCGACGAGTCGGACGTGCGGGTGCGGCCGAATCCGAAGGCGAACCGCCCGCGCACCAAACGCCGGCCCGCGCACGCCGACGCCGTCATCGGCCGGGTGCTCGGTGTCGACCGGGGCCGGTACACCGTGCTCGTCGACGAGGACGCGCCCGACGAGCACACGGTTCTCGCCAGCCGCGCGCGGGAGCTGCGCAAGCAGCCGATCGTCACGGGAGACCGCGCACGCCTGGTGGGCGACGTCTCGGGCGGGGAGGGGACCCTCGCGCGCATCGTGGGCATCGAGGAGCGCACGACGCTTCTGCGCCGCAGCGCCGACGACACCGACCAGGTGGAGCGCATCATCGTGGCCAACGCTGACCAGATGCTCATCGTGGTCGCAGCCGCCGATCCCGAGCCGCGCGAGCGCCTCGTCGACCGCTACCTCGTGGCGGCGCTCGACGCAGGCATCCGCCCCCTGCTCGTCGTGACGAAGACCGACCTCGCCGACCCGCGCGCGTTCCTCGGCCACTTCCAGGGGCTCGACCTGCGCGTGTTCACGAGCGCCCGCGGCCACATGCCGGTCGATGAGATCGGGGCCGCGCTCGTCGGCCACTCCACGGTGTTCGTGGGGCACTCCGGCGTCGGCAAGTCGACGCTCGTCAACGCCCTCGTGCCCGACGCCGGCCGTGCGACTGGGCACGTCAACGAAGTCACCGGCCGCGGACGGCACACCTCGAGCTCGACGGTGTCGCTGCGCTACCGCGGACCCGATGGGGCGGGCTGGGTGATCGACACTCCCGGGGTGCGGTCGTTCGGGCTCGGCCACGTCGATCCCGACCACATCCTCGACGCGTTCACTGACCTCGCCGAGGTCGCGAAGGAGTGCCCGCGGGGCTGCACGCATCTGCCGGACGCCCCCGACTGCGCGATCATCGAGGCCGTCGAGTCGGGGCGGCTCGGCCCCACCGCCGCCGGCCGCCTCGACTCCCTGCAGCGCCTGCTCGCGACCTTCGCCGACCGCTGAGCCCGCCCCGCCCCCTTGAGAGCACGCTGACGCGGCCCAGCTGTGGCGCGAGATCGTACGATTTCGCCGAGTGAACACGAGGTTTCGCGCGGGATGATGTTCCGTCGGCGAGATCGTACGACTTCGATGCAGAGGCTGTGAGCCGCGCGGACGGCCGTAGGCTGGGGGTATGACGCAGCTCGTACCGGGCGACATCGCCCCCGATTTCACGCTCACCGACCAGGACGGCGCGGAGGTGTCGCTCGACGATCTGCGCGGCGGCAAGGTCGTGCTCTACTTCTACCCCGCCGCGATGACGCCGGGCTGCACCACCGAGGCCTGCGACTTCCGCGACAGCATCTCCTCGCTCGCGGGCGCCGGCTACACCGTGATCGGGGTGTCGCGCGACGAGCCGGAGAAGCTGCGCGAGTTCCGTGAGCGCGACGGGCTCACGTTCCCGCTGCTGAGCGACCCCGACCACGCCGTGCACGACTCGTACGGTGCGTGGGGCGAGAAGATGAACTACGGCAAGAAGGTCGAGGGCGTGCTGCGCTCGACGTTCGTGATCGACGAGAACGGCGCGATCACGCTCGCCCAGTACAACGTGAAGGCCACCGGGCACGTCGCGCGGCTGCGCAAGCAGCTCGGCATCGACTGAGCGGCACCGGATGCGGCGGCCGCCGCGGCTCTATCGGGCAGCGTCGTCCTTCTCGGCCTGCTTGCGCTCCCGGTTCGCGCGGCGCACGTCGAGCACGAGCGGCACGAGTCCGAGCACGCCGACGATGGCCAGCGCGAGCCCGATGAGCGGGTGCGCATACTGCCCCGTCACGGCGCCGAGCGCCACGGCGAGGATCAGCAGCTGAGCCACGGTTCCGCCGCTGCGTCCCCAGGAGATCCGCCGTGCCACCCCGACGGCGAACGCCGTGAGCGCCGCCGCGCCGATCGCGGTGAGCACGATGAGCGCGATCGCACTGACCGCCGAATCGGTGTCGCCGGCGGCGAGGGCGACGATCTGCCAGGCCACCAGCGCCACGACGCCGAGGGCCTCGATCCCGAGTACGAGCGACGCCACGCGGGCGGGGGTGTTCATCGGCGATCCGGTCCTTTCCGCGTGCGGGGCGCCGCGTTGTCGATCTGCGCGTTCCTGGGCGCTTTATCAGCACAATGACCAGGATTCTTCACGGGAAACCCTTGATTCGACCGCTGTGCTGTGGAACCATTGAACACGTTGTGTGCTCCCACAGCGGCGTGGGGCGAGCATCCGCTCGCACGATCTCCAGGCTACCGGAACCCGAATCCGACCCGGAAACTACCCGACACGACGTTGACATCTCTCAGTCAAGGAGCACTCTGCAATGGATTGGCGCGACAAAGCCGCTTGCCTTACCGTCGACCCGGAACTCTTCTTCCCCGTGGGGAACACCGGGCCGGCCGTCGACCAGATCGAGAAGGCGAAGGCCGTCTGCGCACGCTGCACGGTGACCGAGATCTGCCTGCAGTACGCCCTCGAGACCGGTCAGGACTCGGGCGTCTGGGGCGGTCTGAGCGAGGACGAGCGCCGCGCCCTCAAGC
This sequence comes from Microbacterium altimontanum, assembly GCF_058349865.2. Taxonomy (NCBI): domain Bacteria; kingdom Bacillati; phylum Actinomycetota; class Actinomycetes; order Micrococcales; family Microbacteriaceae; genus Microbacterium; species Microbacterium altimontanum. The sequence continues at coordinate 95,097 of NZ_JBYRJB020000001.1, forward strand.
GGCGCGCCGCTCGCGCGCGCCGCGCCTCCTGATGGTCCCGCACCCTGGAGAAAGACCCGGCGCCCGCCGGGTCTTTCCGCGTCAGCCGGCCTCGCGCTCGATGTAGCGCAGCGGGATCTCGATCGTCACCTCGGTGCCCTGGCCCGCCAGCGTGTGCCAGTCGATCGAGCCGCTGAGCTCACCCTGGATGAGGGTGCGCACGATCTGCGTGCCCAGCCCCCGTCCGACCTGACCCTCGGGAAGCCCCACGCCGCTGTCGCGGACGCTCACCTCGAGGCGCTCGTCGGTGCGCGACGCGTCGATCTCGACGTCGCCCTCCTTGCCCGCCAGCCCATGCTCGACGGCGTTCGTGACGAGCTCGGTGAGCGCCAGCGCGAGCGGTGTCGCGTACTCGCTGGGCAGCGTGCCGAACGATCCCGTCGTGTGCGTGCGCGCGTGGGTGCCGGCGCCCGCGGCGACCTCGGCGACGAGCTTCAGCACGCGCTGGAACACCTCGTCGAAGTCGACGTTCTGTGCGAGCCCCTGGGCGAGGGTGTCGTGCACGACGGCGATCGCCGACACACGCCGCATCGCCTGGGTGAGCGCTTCGCGCGCCTCCTCGGAGTGGGTACGGCGGGCCTGGATGCGCAGCAGTGAGGCCACCGTCTGGAGGTTGTTCTTGACGCGATGGTGGATCTCGCGGATCGTCGCGTCCTTGGTGATGAGCTCCTGCTCCTGGTGGCGCATCTCGGTGACGTCGCGGCACAGCACGATCGCGCCGATGCGCGTGCCGTGATCGCGCAGCGGAATCGTGCGCAGCGAGATCGTGACGCCCCGGGCGTCGATGTCGGCCCGCCAGGGTGCACGGCCGGTCACCACGAGAGGCAGGGATTCGTCGAACTGGCGCTTCTCCGGCAGGATCGCGGTGACCACCTCGACCAGCGGCACCCCCTCCAGTTCGTCGTCGAACCCGAGCCGGTTGAACGCGGACAGCGCGTTGGGACTCGCGAACGTCGTCATCCCGTCGACGTCGAGGCGGATGAGCCCGTCGGAGGCCCGCGGCGCCCCGCGCCGCGGGCCCGTCGGAGCGGACAGGTCGGGGAAGTCGCCGGAGGCGACCATCCCGAACAGATCGTCGGCGCAGTCGTTGAACGTGATCTGCTGACGCGACGGAGTGCGGGTCTCGCCGAGGTTGGTGTGCCGGGTCAGCACGCCGATCACGTGCGGCTTCTCCCCCGCACGCGCATGCTCGCGCACGATCGGCACGGCGCGCACGCGGGTGGGCGTCTCCTCGAACCAGTCGGGTGAGGCCGAGTCGACGATCTGGCCCCCGGTGAACGCCGCGCGGACCTGCGCGCGCCACTGCGGACGCACCTTCTCGCCGACGATGTCGCGGTAGAACAGCGTCGCCGCTCCCCCGGGCCGGGTGTGCGACACGGCGGTGAACGAGTCGTCGCCGGTCGGCACCCACATCACGACGTCGGCGAAGGCGAGATCGGCGAGCAGCTGGGCGTCGCCGGCGAGGCGATGGAGCCACTCGACGTCGTCCTCGTTCGAGAGGCCCTGGGCGTAGACGAGATCGGTGAGGGTCGACACCCCCTCAGCCTACGGGGCGACTGCGGCGTCGACCGTGACACCACGGGCCCGGGCCCGCCGCCGGGCCGTCCGCTTCGCCGACGGCGGCGGTGAGACCGCCTCCGCCGCCAGTCGCCGCACGGCGAGCGTGAGCGGCGACTTCGGCGCCGTGTCGGCCACCGGGCGACCCGCGAGCAGGGCCGCGTCGACGCTGCGCGGATCCTGCGGGACGAACCAGACATCGCGGATGCCGGCGAAACGCTCGAGCGTGCGCCGCACCTGACCGTGCGCGTCGATGCCGAGGGTGCCGGGGCGAAGCCGGTTCGCCACCACGGCGACCGGCGTCGCGCCGACGGTCGCGCGCAGTTCGGCGTGTGCGCGCAGGAAGCGCGCGATGCCGACGGGGTCCGCCCCGACCACGGCGACGATGAGATCGGCGGCGCGCAGCGTCCCGAGGGTGGCGGCGTTGCGGCGCGGACCGTCGACCAGGTCGCTCACGATCTCCTCGTCGCGTTCCATGCTGTCGGCGACGTCGACGACCGTGTGTGCGGCCCAGTCCCGGCAGACGGCGAGGGCCGCCGTGACCCGCCGCTCGCTGAGCTCCGGCCATCGGGAGGGACGATTCAGTCCGGTGAGGACGTCGATGCGTCCGTCGCCGACGCCGACAGGTGTGCTGATGCGGTCGAGCTCGGCAATGTCAAGGCTGCCGCGCTCGGCCTGTCGGCATGCTGCGGCGAACCCCGGGCCCTCGTCGGCGAGCCCGAGCATGAGCGCGACCGACGGTGCGCGGGTGTCGGCATCCGCGAGGCACACGTGCCTGCCGCCCCGGCTGAGCTCGGCGGCGAGTTCGATCGCGAGTGTGGAGCGCCCCGGTGCTCCGGCCGTGCCCCACACCGCGATGATGCGGGGGCCGGAAGCGGAGTCGTCCGCCGGTCCGGGGCGCGCGGCCGCCGGGGCTGCCGGGGCCGCGAGGGCGTCGACGACTGCCCAGGCGTCGGCGTCGACCGGCAGCTCCGGTCCGATGCCGAACGCCGCGGCGAGGCGCACGTCTGCGTCGCCGGCGCACAGCGGAACGATGCGCACGCCGTTCGCGTCGCATCCGGCGACGAGTTCGGCGGTCAGGGTGCGCCGCGTCACCTCGAGCACGAGCGCGTCGGCGGCGTCGAGGAGGGCGCTCACGGTGCCGTCGACCGGTGCCTCGGGCGGTACGACAGCGGCCACCGCGACCCCGGCGCGTGCGAGGTGCTCGCCGAGGGCCGCCCCGCGGGGCGACGCGACGGCGACGACGACCCCGCTCATCCGTTCCCTCCTCCGGGCACGACCGACAGCGCCGACTCCGCCGAGATCGCCGCAAGGGTCGCCGCGACATCCGCGCGCGGAATCACGAGCTCGAGCGCCGCCTGTCCCCCGCCGATCATCGAATCGTCGCGCGTGACCGTCACCACCGTGGCATTCGGGATGAGGATGCGCGGAGCGTCGTACACCCCGCGGTCCTTCTGCGCGGCGGCCCAGAGCTCGACGACGGCGCCGGCTTTCACACTGCTCGGCACGTCGACGCTGCTGTGCACGACGACGGTCGTCACCTCCGAGTCGGCCGCGGCGATCGTGGCCGAAGCCGGCACGAGTTCGCCCGCCTCAATCGTGCGGGTCGCCACGGTGTCGTCGAGCGCGCCACCGGCTGCGAGGTACGCCTCGGCGCTGTGGCCGAGGGCGACGTCGACGACGGTGAGATCGCCCGCGGTGATCGCCTGGCCGGGCACGATCGTGTGGGCGGCCGCGTAGATCGGAGCGGTCTGCCGCGACAGCGCGACGACGGCCCACACACCCGCGACGGATGCGGCGATGAGCACGATCCCGAGGAAGAACCGCGTGTCGGTCCAGAAGCCGCGGCGGCGCGGACGGGTCGCCGGTCTGCGGTCGCTTCCCGCGCCGTACGGGCCGTCCGCACCACCGGCGCCGCCGGCCGTCGCGCCGGCCCGATCGTCCCAGCCGCCGGCGGCACGGTCGGCGCGGACGGAGTGAGCGCGATCGGCGCCGCCGAAGTGAGCACGGTCGGCGCCGCCGGAGTGAGCACCGTGGAGTGCAGTCATGCCCTCCATCGTGGCCCACCTGCCGCATCGGCGTCGGAAGTTATCCACAGGGTGCGTGGAACGGCGTCGGGCCGAGGCATCCCCGTCATAATCGAGTCATGCCCGATTCCCCCGTTCCCGAGGCACGTCTCGTCGCCCCTGCCCAGGTCGCGGAGGCCCTCGGCGTCTCCGTCGACGAGGTGATCGCCCTGGCGATGGAGGGACAGCTGCGCGGGGTGCGCGTGGGCACGCCGCCGCAGTGGCGGATCGCCGAGGACAGCGTCACCGCCTACCTCGACGAGCAGACCGAGCAGACGCGCCTCATGGCGTTGTGGCGCCAGTCGAACGCGGCGAGCTTCCCCGAGCTGTGGGGCAGGGGGAACGTCCGCCGGCCCGACTGACAGCCGTGAACCTGGTTCCGGCGAACGGACCCGTCAGAGCGTGGCGATCGGGTCTTCCAGCCGCACCCACGCGAGAGCGGCGAACGGCAGGATGCGCAGCCCCGTGATTGCTCCCGCCCGTCGTGGCGTACCCACGTCGTGGAGCGCGAGATCGAGATGGTTGGCGAGGGCACGGTCGATCGTTCCGGCGAGGGCACGGCCCGACCGCGTGCACACGGTCACCGGCAGCCGGCGCCGGGCGAGGTCGCGCAGCACGAAGCCCAGGGTCATCCGTTCGCTGAGCCCACGCGTCGCGGTGCCCGCACCCGCCCGGGCGCTGCGCAGCACGTCTGCCTCCGGCATCCCGATCGCCACGAGCGCATCGCTCGGCACCACCGCCACTCCGCCGCGGACGTCGGCGAGGCTGACCCCGAACCAGTCGGCGCCGACCGCGCTGATCCTGCCCGACAGTGCGCTGCCGTCGACAAGCTCCACGACGAGCGCGGGCGTGTCGTCGACGGCGAGCGCACGCAGTCGTTCGCTCAGCGGCAGGCGGGCGAGACGCAGCCGCTCCGCCTCGGAATCGAGGGCAGCACGCTCGGCCTCCCACTCGGAGTCGAGCTGATCCTCGAGGTCTTCGAAGAAGCGATCCCATCGCACTCCGGTGACAGTACGCGATCACCTCTCGCCGTCAGGAGTTATCCACAGTGAGAGGCTTCTCATGAGGCTGAGAGTTGGCTGTGTGCTCTACTGATTCGCGGGACCTGACGGCCACCGGCGCGAGGATGCGCCGGGCTGTGGGGCCGGGAGACGGGAAGAGGCGGTTCGATGGCGATGGCACAGGGCGCATGGCGGCCCGAACACGACGACCGTGACAGCGATCTGACAGCGCCGGAACACACGTCGGCCAGTTGCCTCCCTGATCCTGATCCGCTGCTGCGAAATCTCACGCAGGGAGTGCTGGAGGTGCTCGCCGGGGTGCGCGATGTCAATCAGCTGGCGCGGTGGATGACGGAGGATGCGTTCCGCTCCCTCGCCATGCGGGCAGCGCTCGCCACGCGCGCCCGGAGTGCACGCGGCGTGACCGCGGTGCGGCCTGTGCACGCCATCCGCTCGGTGCATCGCACCAACCCGGCGGACGGCGTCGTCGAGGCCGTCGTGGTCATCGGCGGTCCCGCTCGCACTCGCGCCGCCGCGATCCGGCTCGAGGGCATGGATCACCGCTGGCGGGCGACCTCCATCGCCCTGCTGTGACTCCTACTGCTTGTACGAGCTCAGGAAGTTCCCGATGCGCTCCACGGCGTCGGCGAGCACGCGCGATTCAGGCAGCGTCACGATCCGGAAGTGGTCGGGCGTCGGCCAGTTGAACCCGGTGCCCTGCACGACCAGCACGTGTTCGGCGACGAGCAGGTCGTAGATGAGCTTGGCGTCGTCGTGGATCTCGTACACGTTCGGGTCGAGCCGGGGGAACGCGTACAGCGCCCCCTGCGGCTTGTAGCAGGTGACGCCGGGGATCGCTTCCAGCCCCTCCCACGCCACGTCACGCTGCTCGTGCAGCCGCCCGGTCGGACCGATCAGCGCATCGATGGACTGCACGCCGCCGAGCGCGGCCGCCACGGCGTGCTGCGCCGGCACGTTCGGGCAGAGGCGCGTCGACGCGAGCAGCGTGATCCCCTCGAGGAACCCGCGCGCGTGCTCCTTGGGACCGGTGATCACGAGCCAGCCGCTGCGGTACCCGGCCACCCGGTACGTCTTCGAGAGGCCGTTGAAGGTCAGGCACAGCAGATCGGGGGCGAGCGTGGCGAGGCTGATGTGCTCGGCCCCGTCGTAAAGGATGCGGTCGTAGATCTCGTCGGCGAGCAGCAGCAGTGAGTGCTCGCGGGCGATGTCGACGATGCCCTGCAGCGTCTCGCGCGTGTACACCGAGCCGGTCGGATTGTTCGGGTTGATCACGACGATCGCCTTGGTGCGCTCGGTGACCTTGCTGCGGATGTCGTCGAGGTCGGGCTGCCAGTCGCCGTCGGGGTCGCAGCGGTAGTGCACGGGCGTGCCACCGCCGAGGCTCGTCATCGCCGTCCAGAGCGGGTAGTCGGGCGACGGGATGAGGACCTCGTCGCCCGTGTCGAGCAGGGCCTGCATCGTCATCGTGATGAGCTCGGACACCCCGTTGCCGAGGAACACGTCGTCGGGGTCGAAGTGGGGGAAACCCGGGATCTGCTCGTAGCGCGAGACGACGGCGCGGCGCGCGGACATGATGCCGCGGCTGTCGCTGTACCCGTGCGCGTACGGCACCGCCTCGATCATGTCGCGGACGATCTGGTACGGGGCGTCGAAACCGAAGATCGCGGGGTTGCCGGTGTTGAGCTTCAGGATCTTGTGGCCGTCGGCCTCCAGGCGGCCTGCCTCGACGAGTGCTGCCCCGCGGATCTCGTAGAGGACGTCTTTGAGCTTGGACGACTGGTCGAGCGGGCGCGGGGTCATCCGTTCAGAATACTGCCCGGACGACCCCGCCTCGTCGCACGCGTCGGATGCGGCTACTTGCGCTTGCCGGCAGCGCGGCGCTCCGCACGGTTCTGCGGCGCGGGGCCGTTGTTCTGGCCGGACGGGGCAGAGGTCGGCTGACCGAACGCCCCGCGGGCGACCGGTTCGGCCGGTGCCTGCTGCGGAGCCTGCTCGCTGGCCGCAGCAGCGGCGGCGGCCGCCTGGCGAAGGCGGTTCGTGGCCGCCTGCTGCACCTGTCCGCGGTCGTTGCGCACCTCGACCTCGCCGATGTCGTTCGACGCGGAGTACTCGAGCCGCTGGTTGTCCTGCGCCGGCGCGACGAGGCCCTTTGCCTCGACATCCAGCTCACCCTCCGCCTCGCGACGCACCTCGACCTCGAGGTTGTAGAGGTAGCCGATCGACTCCTCCTTGATCTGCCCCATCATGGTCTGGAACATCTGGAAGCCCTCGCGCTGGTACTCGACGAGGGGGTCGCGCTGCGCCATCGCGCGCAGGCCGATGCCGTCCTTGAGATAGTCCATCTCATAGAGGTGGTCGCGCCAGCGGCGATCGAGCACCTGCAGCACGACGCGGCGCTCGAGCTCGCGCATGGCAGGCTCGCCGAGCGACTCCTCGCGGCGGTCGTAGGCGATCTTGGCGTCGGAGAGGATCTCGCGCTTGAGGCCCTCCGAGGTGATGCGCCCCTTGGTCCCCGCCTCGGCGACGACCTCGTCGATCGTCACGCTGACCGGGTAGAGCGTCTTCAGCTCGGTCCAGAGTGCGTCGAAGTCCCAGCTCTCGGTGTGGCCGACCGAGGTGTGGTCGTCGATGATCGTGTTGACCGTGTCTTCGATGAAGTGCTGCACGCGGTCGGCGATGTCGTCGCCTTCGAGCATGTGACGGCGGTCGGTGTAGATCGCCTCGCGCTGGCGGTTCAGCACGTCGTCGTACTTCAGGACGTTCTTGCGGATCTCGGCGTTGCGCGCCTCGACCTGCGACTGCGCGCTCTTGATCGCGCGCGAGACCATCTTCGACTCGATCGCCACGTCGTCGGGGAAGTTCGTGCGAGACAGGATGGCCTCGGCGGCGCCGGACTGGAACAGCCGCATGAGGTCATCGGTCAGCGACAGGTAGAAGCGGCTCTCGCCCGGGTCGCCCTGACGGCCCGACCGGCCGCGCAGCTGGTTGTCGATGCGGCGCGACTCGTGACGCTCGGTGCCGAGGACGTAGAGGCCGCCGGCTTCGACGACCGTCGAGGCCTCGGCATCCACCTTCTCCTTGACGGCGGCGTAGACGGCATCCCACTCCGCCTCGTACTCCTCGGGAGTCTCCTCGGGGTCGAGACCCTTGGCCTTCATCTCCTGCACCGCCATGAACTCGGCGTTGCCGCCGAGCATGATGTCGGTGCCGCGGCCGGCCATGTTCGTGGCGACGGTGACGGCGCCGAGGCGACCCGCACGGGCGACGATCTCGGCCTCGCGCGCGTTGTTCTTCGCGTTCAGGACCTCGTGCTTGATGCCCTTCTTCGCGAGCATGCGCGAGAGGTACTCGCTCTTCTCGACGCTCACCGTGCCGACGAGCACCGGCTGTCCGGTGGCGTGGCGTTCGGCGATGTCCTCGACGACCTGCACGAACTTGGCCTGCTCGTTCTTGTAGACGAGGTCGGGCTGGTCCTTGCGGATCATCGGCTTGTTCGTCGGGATCGGCACGACGCCGAGCTTGTACGTCGACATGAACTCGGCGGCCTCGGTCTCGGCGGTGCCGGTCATGCCGGAGAGCTTGTCGTACAGGCGGAAGTAGTTCTGCAGCGTGACGGTGGCGAGCGTCTGGTTCTCGGCCTTGACCGGCACCCCCTCCTTGGCCTCGATGGCCTGGTGGATGCCCTCGTTGTAGCGGCGGCCGACGAGGATGCGGCCGGTGTGCTCGTCGACGATCATGACCTCGTCGTTCATGACGACGTAGTCCGTGTCGCGCTTGAACAGGGCGTTCGCCTTGATCGAGTTGTTGAGGAACGAGATCAGCGGGGTGTTGGCCGACTCGTAGAGGTTGTCGATGCCGAGGTAGTCCTCGACCTTCTCGATGCCCGGCTCGAGCACGCCGACGGTGCGCTTCTTCTCATCGACCTCGTAGTCGACGCCGGCCTCGAGGGTGCGAGCGATCTTGGCGAACTCGGTGAACCAGCGGTTCGCCTCGCCCGACGACGGACCGGAGATGATGAGCGGGGTGCGCGCCTCGTCGATGAGGATGGAGTCGACCTCGTCGACGATCGCATAGAAGTGGCCGCGCTGCACGAGGTCCTGCTTCTGCCACGCCATGTTGTCGCGCAGGTAGTCGAAGCCGAACTCGTTGTTCGTGCCGTACGTGATGTCGGCGTTGTACTGCTCCCGCCGCACCTCGGGCGTCTGCCCGGAGACGATCGTGCCGGTCGTCATGCCGAGCGCGCGGAACACGCGGCCCATCAGCTCCGACTGGTAGCTCGCGAGGTAGTCGTTCACGGTGACGACGTGGACGCCCTTGCCTGCGATCGCGTTGAGGTAGGCGGGGAGGGTCGCGACGAGGGTCTTGCCCTCACCCGTCTTCATCTCGGCGATGTTCCCGAGGTGGAGGGCGGCGCCACCCATGAGCTGCACGTCGTACGGGCGCTGGCCGAGGGTGCGTTTGGCTGCCTCGCGCACGGCGGCGAACGCCTCCGGCATGAGCTTGTCGAGCGACTCGCCGTTCTCGTAGCGCTCGCGGAAGTGCGCCGTCTCGCCTCGCAGGTCGTCGTCCGTGAGCGCCGCGTACTCGTCTTCGAGGGCGTTCACGGCCTTCACGACCTGGCCGAGCCGCCGTAGGAGGCGGCCCTCACCGGCGCGAAGCAGTTTCTCGAGGGGGTTGGCCACGGAGGATCTCCATCTATCGGGTCAGCGTGCGGCGGGCTCGCGCCCGGGCACATCCACCCATGTTATCCATCGGCCGCCTTTGAGGTGGCTGGCAGATCGGCTCCTCAGCCGCCGTGCGGAGGGAAGGCGACGACGGATGCCTCGACCCCGCGCTGCTCACTCCCCCGACGAATACACCGAGATGGGTTCGGCCGCCCGTGGCTGCATCCCGGCGATGATCGCGATCACACCGAGTCCGATGACGGCAGCCACACGGAACAACGGCGTCACGCTCATGATGATCGAAGCACCAGCCGGGGTTGAGAAGACGAATGGCATGTACTGCAGCGCTGCCGGCACGACGCACAGCACGAGCGCCGCCGTCGGTGCCCAGCGGAACGCGCGCGGGATCGCATCGGCCCGCCACACCTGCACGACCGCCACCAGCGAAAATACGACTGGGATCAGCCCGATCGCCACCGAGGTGAGAACCGCGCCGGCGAGGTCACCGGGCCCATCGCCGTCCGCGAAGACCGGAAGCGCCGGTACCGCGACAGTGGCGACCAAGGGCCACACGCCAAGCGCGCAGAGCGCCACGACACCGAGCCCACGGCGCGCGACGACGCTGTCGCGCCCGAATGCGAACAACACGAGCGCTGCGCACCACAGCAGTTTCTCCAGATAGCCCAGCGCGACGGACAGGCCGATCGCCACCGTGGATTGCCAGAGGAGCCCGGGCACCACGCTGGCCGTCAGGCAGATGCCGCCCCACACCCAGGTCGGACGGACGACGCGAGGCGACTGCGACTCTGGAGCAGGAGCATCCATGCCGTCACGTTATCGGCTCGTGCCGTCCTCCGCCGGTCCAGCGGAGGCGAAAACTCCGAGGGAGGACGAGCGTGGTGATTTTCACCTGCCTCCGTGCCGTCTCCTCCCTCGGTGCCGGCTCTGAGCCGCGCCGACGCCTGAATTCGCGACACGCCAGCGACGGCTGACGCATCCGCGTTTCTCAGTATGTATATACTCGGCAATTACATACTCGGAATGCACCGAAGGAGACGCGGATGTCGGTCAAACAGAGCCTGCTGGCGATCCTGGATCAGGGTCCGTGCTACGGATACCAGCTGCGGCACGAGTTCGACCGGCGCACCGGCTCGACGTGGCCCCTCAACGTCGGGCAGATCTACAACACGCTCGAGCGCCTCGAGCGCGACGGGCTCGTCGCGAAGGGCGAGGTCGACGAGCAGGGGCACGTGTTCTTCGAGATCACGGATGCCGGGATGGCGGAGGTCCGTTCCTGGCTCGACTCCCCCGTCGAGCGCGGTCAGGGAACCCGCGACGAGCTCGCGATCAAGCTCGCCCTCGCCGCGACGCTTCCCGGCGTGGACGTCGCCGAGGTGATCCAACGGCAGCGCCGAGCGTCGCTCGCGCAGCTGCAGGAGCTGAACCGCGCGAAGTACGCCGGCTCCGATCCCGACGGGCCTGAGGAGCTGGCGTGGTCGCTCGTGGTCGATTCGATGATCTTCGCGGCGGAGGCCGAGGTGCGCTGGCTCGACCACACCGAGCAGCGGCTGGCGCTGCATCCCCGGCACGCCCTGGCATTGGAGCTGTCGACCGAGAGGCCGAAGCGAGGCCGGCCGGCGGCGGCCCCGGCCGCCGGGCGAGCGCAGCGGGTCGAGCCGACGGGAGTCTCACGATGAGCGAATCGGTGCTGCGCCTGGTCGGCGTCACGCAGCAGTACGGCGTCGGTGAGACATCCGTGTCGGCCCTGTCCGGCGTCGACCTCGAGGTGGCGCGCGGCGAACTCGTCGCGATCATGGGCGCGTCGGGGTCGGGCAAGTCGACGCTGCTGTCGATCGCCGGCGGGCTGCAGCATCCCACCTCCGGCGAGGTCATCGTCGAGGGGCGTCACCTCTCCACCGTGTCGCCGCGCGAACTCGCGTTGCTGCGGCGGCGTTCCCTGGCGGGCGGGACATCCGGATCAGCGAGTGGACGTATGCGGGTCTGACAGCGTACAGCGACGCATCCAGCGCGTACATGTCCGGGAGCGGGAATGCCGCGGACCTGCCGACGCCGGTGCGATCGCACGAGCTGCCGGTCGCCGTCTTCACCGGCACGCACGCCCAGTCCCAGATCCAGTTGGTGATCACGCCGGCGACCGCCCGAACGCTCGGCATGCCGCTCGTCCCGCAGATGCTGTACGGCGCCTATTCCGAGCCGCCGTCCACGGCCACCATGGATGCGCTCACGCTCGCTGCCGACAACACGCGGGTGGGGGGAGGCTCCCTTTCAGTCGCGATCGAGAAGGGGCCGGATCCGATCAGTCCCGTCCTGTGGGCGATCTCCGCGGGCGCGATGGTGCTCGTGCTCGGCGCCGGCGCCGTATGTCTCGGCTTGGCGCGGTTCGAACGACGGCCCGACGACGCGACACTCGCTGCCGTCGGCGCGAACGACTCCGTCCGGCGCGGCATCAACGCGTGGCAGGCACTGATCGTGGTGGGCATCGGCACCGTCGTGGGAACGGCGGCCGCGCTCATCCCGGCCTGGGGGATCACGCAGACGAGCCAGGACTACATGTACTTCGCCGACGTCCCGTGGCCGTGGCTCACGCTCCTCGCGATCGGGCTTCCCGTCGCCATCGCACTGGTGGCCTGGCTCGTGCCTCCCCGGAAGCCGGACCTCACCCGCCGCACCGCGATCGCGTAGCCGGACGAGGGGCGGAGACCTGCGGAAAGGCGGAGCCTTCGGCCGGATTCGCTCCGCCTTTCGCGAGATCTCCGTCCTTCGCGAGGCCGCGGGCGCCGCAGCCCTTACTTCGCGGTCACGGCGAACAGACCGTGGGCGCCGCGCTCGGCGTCGATCATGTAGTGCGACACGAACGGGTAGTGGCCAGCCTCGGGGAACGTCAGCTCGACGAACCCGCCCTGCGCCGGTGCGAGCGCGAGGGCCTGCGAACCCGTCGTCTCCGAGCGGTTCAGCAGGTATCGTCCCTCGCTCCACACCGTGTCGAACTGCCCGCCCACCACATGGAAGCTCGACGCGCGGTCGGGCCCGGCATCCAGCACCCACACGCGCACCCGCTCCCCCACGGCCGCCGTCAACGGCGCGTGGTCGTACTGGTCGGCGTATCCGTTGAACACGACGAGATCGGGCTTGTCGTCAGCGATCTTGCCGGTGTCGACCTCCCCGCCGTCGTGCGAGCCCAGGTAGTACTCCCCCTGCACCAGCACGTATGAGCGATCCACCGCGGGCAGATCCTTCGGCTCGATCACGACGGCCCCGTACATGCCGTTCGCGATGTGCGCCGTCATCGGCATCGTCGAGCAGTGGTACATCCAGATCCCGGCGCGGCCGGCCGTGAACGTGTAGGTGAGTCTCTCGCCCGGCGCGATCGTCCGCATCGGCTCGTCCGGCGCGACCTCCCCGGCGTGGAAGTCGATCGAGTGGCCCATCGTGCCCTTGTTCACGAGCGTCACGACGAACGTGTCGCCCACCCGCCCGTGCAGCACCGGCCCGGGTGCCGTGCCGTTGTACACCCACAGCGTCTGCGTGACGCCGGGGGCGACCTCGATCTTCTTATCCGTCACCGTCATCGTGACGCGACGGGTCACCGGACGACCGGCCTCTGCCAGCGGTGCGAGCGTGGCGTCGTACGGACGGAACCCCGCGCTCGGCGTCGCGCTCGCGCCGTCATCCATCCCCGGCATCCCCGGCATCGAGGGCATGGCGCTCGCGCTCGGCGCCGGCGCAGCCGCCCCACCCGGGGCGCCCGTCACGACGATCGTCAGGGTCATCCCCATCTGCCGGTGTCCGACGACCGAGCACCACCCGTCGACGTCGCTCGTGATCACGCCGGCGTCGATCGTCTCGCTCCTGCCCGGGGCGAGCCGAGCGCCCGCCACGCCGTTCGCGAGCACGAGGTCGTGCACCTGGCTGACGTCGGTGTTCGTGAGCTCGATCTTCAGCCGCGTGCCGGAGGGCACCTCGATGCGGTTCGGCGCGAACCTCATGTTCGCCGCGCTCACCTGCACGACCTTCACCGGCGCGTTCGGGTCGCCCGCCGCAGGAGCTCCCCCGCCGAGCGGGAGCGGATCCACGGCGACGCAGACCGCGACGGCGAGCACGACCGCGAGCAGCCCCGCGACCGCCTGCCCGGCCCGCCCTCGTCCGGTGCCCTCGGGCACGATGGGCCCGTGGCCGTGCTCGGCGAGGGTCGCGCCGGCCGCCTTTCCGCGCCGCTGCGCGCGCATCCCGAGCAGCATCATCACGAGGAACGACGCGACGGCCACGAAGTACAGCAGCGACGCCACCACGCGCATGAGGCTCGTGACCGGCAGCGCGCACACCACGAGCGCCGCGTTCGCCGTCGTCACCCGCAGCGGGCCGAGCCGGTCGAATGCCGCCGTCCCGATGCGCACCGGTGTCGGACCGCCGGCGAGCACGACGGGGATGAGGTAGCTCAGCGCGCCGATGAGCACCTGCGCGGCGAATCCCGCCGCGAGGAACGGCACGATGGCGTCGAGCGACTCCTGCACCCCGGCGAGCCCGGCGCCGTTCAGGACGCTCGCCACGATTCCGACGATGAAGGCGACGACGCATCCGACCCACCACAGGAACGCCGTGCCGACCGACATCGCGGCGAAGCTGCGCGGCGGCGACTGCCGCGCAGCGCGCGCGAGTGAGACCGCGATGATCCCGAGGCCCGCGGCGTAGCCGACGAGGCCGACGGCGAGAACCGGCAGCCATCCTCCCGCCGCGCCGACCGCCGCGACGAGCACCCCGGTGGCGAGCACCGGTAGCGCGCGGGCGGCTCCGGCCGCAGCGTGCTCGTCGGCACGCGTGCGCAGGATCGTCGGCCAGAGCGTCACGAGCGTCCCGGCGACGGTCAGGCCGACCCACCCCAGCACGTTCAGCAGCGCGTGCGCGAGGACGAGGTTCGCCGACGCGTCGTCGTGCGCGAGCCACGCCCCGAGCGCCGCACCGAGCGGCAGCATCGCCGCGGCGGCGATGTAATAGCGGATCGTCCGACCGAACCGGCCGGGCAGGCTCCGCCGCGACCGGGCATAGAGGCTGGCGCCATGCCAGATGACGGCGAGGATGAGGGATGCGGCGCCCACCGCCGTGAGCACCCAGACACGAGTCGGCACCCCGAGGATCACGAGGAGCGCTCCGCCGTTCGACAGCAGCAGCCGGATCGTCTGCCGCCTGCGATCGCGCACGGTGGGTGCACTGCGCAGCAGCGCATACGAGAAGTACTGACTCCACACGAGGATCGCGTGCGTGATCGCACCGAGCAGCAGTAGGTGGATCATGAGCCACCGCGGCTCGGGAAGCGCACGATGGGCGATCACCGCCGCGACGACGAGCAGCAGCCAGACGAGGGTCGGGATGTCGCGCAGCGCCCAGAATCCGCGATTCGGCGCCTTGTCGTCGGGGCGGACTGTCGGGGCGGTCATTCGTCTCCTCGGGTGGGGATCGTGCGGACACGGGCAGCGGCGCGGTCATTCGACGGAGCTGTGGCGGCGGCCCTCGCCGGGCGCTTCACGGGGCCGAGGACGGCACTCGCCACGGCGACGACGACGAACAGCAGCAGCCCGGCGACGCCGAGCACGCCGCCGATCTGCCATCCGGCGGGCCGGCCGAGCGCGTCGCCGATCCACAGGCGCACGACGAGGCTGAGCTGGACGAGCGCGGCCGGCACCCAGAACGCCGCGCGATACGGCAGCGCGATGTGCAGCACGGCGGGGAGGATCGTCGTCGCGTGCGCCATGATCATCGAGATCGTGTACCCGAGGAACACGGCATGCACCACGGCGTCGTAGACCGGCTGCGCCGCCGGCTCGCCGAACAGCAGCGCGACACCGGCGACCGCGAGCCACGCATAACCGGCGAGGATGCACGCCGCCATGTACCTGCTCGCCCCCTGCGCCCGGATCGTACGCCGGGCGACATCGTGCTCGAGGAGCCAGCCGACGAGCGCGAGAAGAGCGAGCCCGAGGAGGATCGCGCCGGCATCCGGGAAGGGGATCCCCACGACAAGCGCCCCGGCGATCGTCCACCCGTGCACGAGCAGCCGGGTGCCCGCCCGCGGACCCATCGTGATGCGTGCGAGCTCGACCCGCTCGGCCGCGATCGTGAGCACGACGAAGCCGATGAGCCACGGCAGCACGCGGTCGAGGCTGCTCTGGCCGAGCCAGATCACGGCGCCGGCGAGGCCGACGCCCGCCCCGAGCAGCTGCACGAGCAGCGCCGCGTCGTACTGGCGGCGCCACAGCGGCACGTAGACCAGCACGAAGGCCGCCATGCCCGCGGTGAGAAGGGCCTTCGCCGCCAGGAGCGGAACCGCGTCCGCCAGCAGAGCGATGCCGCCGAGGCCGAGCAGTGCCGGCGCCGTGAAACCGAACCATCTCCCCAGCGCCGTCGCCCGCTCGAGGGCGATGAGCGTGCCGACGAACCCCAGCACCATAAGCGGGCCGTGCACCTCGGGCAGACGCACGGTCGTGACGGGAGCCGGGAGCGCGAGCAGCAGGAGCGCCGCGTCGAGTCCCGCGAGCAGCGAGAGGCCCGCTGGCAGGATCCAGACCAGACGCCACGAGGGACGCCGGCGCGACGCGGCGCTCACCGTGCTGCCCGCAGGCGCAGAGTGCACTCCCCCGGCCCGGTGAACGGCACGAGATCGCTCTCGGAGTCGTCGCCGCGGGCGCGCAGAACCCCGTCGATCATGCCGCGGTGCACCGCGCACACGATCTCGGGATGCCGCGTCGCAGCCTCGATGAGCGGGCAGCGTCGCAGCAGCACGACGTCGCCGGCGGCGGTCGGCGCGAAGCCCTGCTCCTCCATCACGCCGATGACGGTCTGGTTCGCCGTTCCCGCCTCGTCGATGCGGGATGCCGCGATCTGCGCACCCCATTCGGCTCCGGCTGCCCGGGCGTGCGCGATCGCGTCGTCGCCGGAGCGGGCGAGGGTCTCGGCGAGAGCGGAGGCGAGACCGGCGTACGGGTTGACGGCATCAGGCCGCACGGCCTGCCAGAGCCAGGCGGGCCGGCCTCGGCCCGAGATCTGCTGGCGCTCGCGGTGCAGGTACCCATCGTCGCGCAGCTGCTCGAGGTGCGCGCGGACGGTGTTCTCGTGCAGACCGGATGCGGTGACCAGCGCGGCCGTCGACACCGGCGCCGTCTGCGCCTCCACCATGCGCAGCAGCATCTCCCGGGTCGACGAGTGGCGCCGGCCGGCCGCGGTACGCCGACGGTCGCCGGGACGGATCCTGCTCTCCGGGCGCACCGCGCGATTTTCCACGGAAACAAGTGTAATAAACTCGGAGGCGGATTCACACATCCGCACAGACAGGAGCGTTCCATGGCGAGCATCGAGATCCACCGTTCCCGCGACGAGGCCGTCGAGCAGAACGCCGACAACCCGACGTTCGGGTGCACGTGCGGCGAGCAGGACGAGGAGCTGCCCGAGCTCGACGTGCAGACGATCCCGCACGCGATCCGCCACGCTGCGATCTTCGGAGCGATCGACGCGCTGAAGCCGAGCGCCGCGCTCATCATCTCGGCCACGCACAACCCGCTCCCGCTGCTCAGCCAGCTGCAGGCGCGCCACGGCGACGCCTACGCGACGCGCTACCTGGACGAGGGCCCGGAGCGCTGGCGCATCCTCATCCGTCGCACCGCCTGAGCCCGTCCACCGGTCGCCGCTCGGCGTCGATTCCGGGCGGAGTCATCTCCGCTGAGCCCGCGGCGTCGGCCCTGCGGCGACGAGGCTCCGACGCACAGCCGCTTGCGAGCGGAGGGCTCTAGGATCCCCCCATGAGTGGATTCTGGGGCCGACGCCGGCGCGACGTGATCACCGGTGAGGATGCGGAGCTCGGCCGCCGTGCCGACGCTGCGCTGATCGCGGCGGACGAGCGCGTGCGCCTGACCGCCGACGAACTGGTGTTCGCCGCAGCCGAGCTCGGCGACGAGGCGACGCAGCCGCTCCGCGAGGCGCTCGCGAGCGTGCGGCACCACCTCGGCGAGGCCTTCCAGCTCAATCAGCTCAACCACGACGAGATCCCCGACACCCCCGAGGAGCTCCGCACCCGCAACGCCCGCATCGTGCAGCTCTGCGAGTGGGCGGAGAACCTCATCGAAGAGCGGATGGGCGCCCTGTCCGACCGCATCGCGCACGCGCGCCAGGCCCCGCAGATCCTCGCCCAGGTGCAGCGCGACACGGCCGACCTGCGTGAGCGCATCGCCCCCGCCCGCGTCACGGTGGAGCGGCTCGCCGCGCGCTACGCCGAGAGCGCCATGCGCCGGATCGACGGCAACCCCGCGGAGGCCGAACAGCTGCTCGGGTTCGCCGAGCACAGCGCCCGTGTGGCGCACGAGCGGCGGGAGGCGGGTCAGCGGGAGCCGGCGAATGTGGCTCTCGAGGCGGCGACCGAAGCAGTGCGCCGCGCCCGTACGCTCCTCGAGGCGGTGGACGGGTTCGAGATCGAGGCGCTCCGCGCCGAATCGACCCTCGGCGCGATCATCGAGGACTCCCGGAACGACCTCGTCGCCGCCCGCACGGCGCCGCAGACGCCGGACGTGCGCGCCGCCGCCGAGCGACTCGCCGGCGATCTCGCCGCGCTGCCGGCCGCCGGCGTGAACGCGGATCCGTTCGCTCATCTCAACGCGCTGCGCGAGTCGAACAGCGCGCTCGACGCCGCTGTGGACGTTGCGCGCGAGCGCGCGGCGCATCCGCTGCCCAGCCCGGAGCAGGTGCGCAACGCGATCGACGACGCCGATCGGCAGCTGGCGATCGGCCGCGATCTCATCGGCGGTCATCGCGGCTGGATCGGCGCGGACGCGCGCACCCGGCTCGCCGAGGCGGAGCGGCTGCGCGACGAGCTCGCCCGGCTGATCGGACCGGACGCCGCGCTGGGCGCACAGCCCGTCGCGGAGGACCGGCGCGAGCAGGCGCTCGCCCTTGCCCGACGGGTCGCCTACCTCGCCGCGGAGTCGCTGCAGCTGGCCCAGCGCGACATCGACGTGGCCCGGCCCCGGAACGACGGCGGATGGGGCGATGGCGGCTGGGGGCAGGGCCCGCGGCGCGGGGGCGGCGGGGATGCGCTCGGCGGCATCCTCGGCGGCCTCGTCATCGGCAGCATCCTCGGCGACTTCTTCGACTGACACGAAGCGGGCGGCCGAGGATCCTCGACCGCCCGCCGCGCCTGCGGTTCAGGAGACGAGCTGTGCGCTCGGGGGCGCCTGCGTCGTCAGCGAGATGACCCCGTAGTCCCAGCCCTTGCGGCGATACACGACGCTCGGGTGGTCGGTGCGCGCGTCGATGAACAGGAAGAAGTCGTGCCCCACCAGCTCCATGCGGTCCACGGCGTCCTCGACCGTCATCCACTCGGCGTCGAACCGCTTCGTGCGGATCACGACCGGGGTGTAGTCGGCTTCCTCCTCGGCACCGGTCACGATCGGGACCTCGCCGGTCGCGACGGCGCGCAGCACGTCGGCTGAGACAGGTTGCAGGTCGACGCCGCTGAGCGAGCCGGTGCCCTTGTCGAGCTTCGCGCCCCGAGGGTGGCGGCGCCCGTCGACGCGCTTCTCCTTCGCGCGGCGGACCTGTTCGGCGAGTTTGTCGACGGCGAGGTCGAGCGCCGTGAACTTGTCGCCGTCGACCGCCTCGGCACGGACGATCGGGAGTCCCTTGCCGGTGAGGGTGAGCTCCACGGTGGAGTCTTCGCGGTCGCCGTTGTGATAGGCGCGATGCGTCACCTTGACGTCGAGTGCCTGCGCGCGAGGCGCGAGGTTCGCGATGCGGGCGGACTTGTCCTCGACAACGGTGCGGAGCCGATCCGAAACGCTCACGCCCACGCCGACGATGCTGGTTTCCATCCCTGACCTCCTTGTTCCGGTCCTCCCGGCCAAGGGCGGACCTGAGTCGCCTTCTTGTCCCCCACCGTAGTCGGCGCTTCCCGTACTGTCACCCTCCGTTCCCGATCCGTCTGCCCAGCCGTCTCCTCCGCGTCACCAGCCGCTGCGACGCCGGCGCGGGGTCGCCGCCACGGTGGCGGCTCCCACCACTCGCGCACCCGCCGCTCTCACCGCGCGCGCCGCCTCGGCGAGCGTCGCACCCGTCGTGCTGACGTCGTCGACGAGGATCACCGCCCGTCCGGCGAGAGCCGACGGATGCGTCACCGCCATGCTCCCCGCGACATTGACTTCGCGCGCCCGACGACCGAGCGCCCGCTGATCGGCGACGGGTCGCGCAGCGCGCAGCAGTCGCTGCGGCTCCAGGCCCGCGCGGCGCGCGAGAAGCTCGGCCACGCGGTAGCCCCGTCGACGCATGGCCGCCCGCGACGTCGGCACCGGCACGATCACCGCACCGGGTGCGTCGAGCGCCACGACCGCCGCGGCGAGCGCCGGCGCGAGGGATCGCGCGAACGCGGTGCGGCCCTGCTCCTTCAGGGCTCGCAGCACCCGGGCGGGTACCCCGTCGAACACCAGGCCGCTGCGCAGCGGCACTCCGTCGACCTCGCCGGCGACCACGCGCGGCCGCAGCTGCCCGCGACAGCTCGCGCACAGCGCCGCGTCGAGAGCCCCGCATCCCGCACACGCATCCGGGAACACGAGCGAGAGCGCCTCGGCGAGCGCGTCCTGCGCGAGGCGGCGGAGGTCGTCGTATGCGGCGGTGTCGGAGCTCATCCTCCGATCATCGGCGGCCACCCGCCCCTCGAGCGGCCCCGGCGACGCATCCGTGCACGACTGCGGCGGAGCGCGCCGTCCGCACCGTCTGGGGAGGCGCCGACGTCCCTCGACCAGCGGGAGGCGCCGAAGGCCGCACGACGACGGCGAGACGCGAAGGCCCCGCACGACGCCGAGACGCGCCGGGTCAGCCCTGCGACTGCTGGGGCATCCCCTGCGCCGTCGCGAGCACCTCGACCCCGGCGCCGGCCTGTTCCCAGTTCGACCCCCGCTGGGAGTACAGCGTGCCGTCGGATCCCCGCAGGCGCACTGTCGTGCCGATCGTGCCCGAGATCGTCGTGACACCGTCGGGCGCCGACATCGACTCGCCGGGGCCGCCGACGATCTGGCTGATCTCGACGATCCCGGTTCCGGAGCGCGCAAGCACGCCCACGGTCGCGTCGTCGAGCCAGGTCACGTCGATCCCCGCGCCAGGCAGCTTCGCCACCATGACCGAGTCGCCGAGGCCGGTGGGCGTGCCGTTCGCGTCGCGCACGATGCCGAACACCTCGACCTGCGGCACCCCGCCGATCCGCAGCAGGGCCGCCATCCGGGTGCCGTCGCGCGACACCGCCATCGCCGTCACGTGCGAGGCGTTCGCCCACGAGCCGCGTCCGGGCTTCGTCGCCTTCCCGACAGGGCTGTAGGCGACGAGGCCGTCGGGATCGTCGCCGGGGCTCGACCAGATGAAGCCCTTCGTGTCGATCACCGGATCGACGAGCCCGGCGCGCTCGTCGAGGGACAGGATCGGCCCCGCCGCCGGAACGCGGGCCACTGCCCCCGACGAGGTGCGCACCGCCGCGGCCGAGTAGTCGTTCGCGAGGCCGATGGCGACCGGGTGCACCCGCGTCATCGCCTGCGTGATGCCCTTGATCTGCTCGATCCCGTCACCCCCGGCGAGGAACCCGAAACCCTTCGCCGTGTTGACCAGCGCACGCGTGTCCACCCGCGTGGACGCCGTGGCGACGGGCTCGGCATTCACGACCGTGCCCGAGTACGACATCGACACGTCGGTGACGCCCGCGCTCGCGAGGCTCCGCTGCAGCTGCGTCTGCATGCGGTCGAGCGTCTGGGAATCGAGGGAGAACACGGGGCCCTTCAGTTCCACCTGCGCGACGCTGCCCGAGGTCGGCACGGACGGCACATCGAGCTTCACGCTGTCGGGGAACGCCGTGACCACGCTGTCGGCAAGCCACGGGCTCGGCTTGCCGTCGACGAGCGTCTGCGCGACGCGGGTCGCCGCGATGCTCGTCGGGAACCAGCGCACGTCGGGGACCAGGTAGCGCCATCCGGGGTCGAAGTACATGAGCGAGTACTCGCGGAACACTCCCGTGAACTGGTCGGCGCCGAGCACGATGCCGTTCGGCGCCTTCGCGATGCGCCACTGCCCGTCGACCTTCTGCAGCGAGAAGTCCAGCGGGGTCCGGCCGCCGTCCGACGGCTTGTACGCGCCCGTGGCGTCGACGATCGCGCGCTGCGTCACCGTGAGGGTCACATTGTCGCCCATGGTCGTGTAGACGCGGGCGGCGCGGTCGTCGATCGTGGTGTTGTCGCCGGGCTTCCAGGTGCCGCGGAACGACGGCGCGAGGTACAGCTGCGCGACCGACCAGTTGCCCTCCGGCCCGATGCCGGCGTCGATGAAGCCCTGCACGATCTGCTCGGGCGACGCGCCGTCCTGCGGCTTCTGCGGCACGAACGAGAAGTCCGGCGGATCCGCGGCCCCCGGCGGCAGCCCCGCGAACACCGGCCCCGAGGTGGGCAGCCCGGCGCACGCCGACAGGATGAGCGCGAGAGCGGCCGTCAGCACGGCGAGCGCGCCGCGTCGCCCGCGGGAACCGGTCATGAGGCACCCCCGTGGCGAGCGTCGTGCAGCGCGTCGGATCCCGGAGCAGCGCCGCCGCGCCCACCCGCACCCCGCAGCGCGTCGGGCCCGAGGTCCTGCACCGAGATCGGCTGCGTGAGTCCGAGCTCGTCGAGGGACGCGCCGTCGTCGCCGGGATCGGTCGGCAGCGGCGAGGCGCCCTCGACGGGATGCCCGCCCCGCGGCAGCGTCAGCACGAAGTTCGTGCCGCGCCCGAGGTGCGACCACACCGTCAGCGTGCCCTGGTGCAGCGTCGCATCGCCGAGCGCGATCGACAGGCCGAGGCCCGTGCCGCCGATCGTGCGCTTTCGGGAGGGATCGGCCCGCCAGAACCGGTCGAACACGTGCTCGGCGTCGGCCTCGGTCATCCCCATCCCGTAGTCGCGGACGCCCAGCGCGACGGCCTGCTGGTTGCTGTCGACGGTGACGACGATGGGGCGGCCCTCGCCGTGCTCGATCGCGTTGCCGAGCAGGTTGCGGACGATGCGGCGGATGCGGCGCGGGTCCATCTCCACCGGCGAATAGCCGCCGGGGGCGACGAGGCGCACGTCGGTGCCG
The DNA here is from genome assembly GCF_058349865.2 of Microbacterium altimontanum. NCBI lineage: Bacteria > Bacillati > Actinomycetota > Actinomycetes > Micrococcales > Microbacteriaceae > Microbacterium > Microbacterium altimontanum. Next base: position 117,582 of record NZ_JBYRJB020000001.1, read on the forward strand.
TGCTGGTCGGCGAGCTGCTGCATCGACGCGATGACGTCCTGGGCCAGGTGGGCGAGACTCGTCGGCTCGAGCTCGAGCTGCACCGATCCGGCGTCGTACCGGCTGATCTCGAGGAGGTCGCCGAGCAGCACCTCGAACCGCTGCACCTGCGCGTACAGCAGCTCGGCGGCGCGGGCCGTGGCGGGGTCGAACTCGTCACGCCGGTCGTTGATCATGTCGGCCGCGAGCCGGATCGTGGTGAGCGGCGTGCGCAGCTCGTGCGAGACATCCGACACGAATCGCTGCTGCACGAGGGACAGCTCGGCGAGCTGGTTGATCTGCGACTGGATGCTGTCGGCCATCGCGTTGAACGAGCGCCCCAGCGTCGCGATCTCGTCCTCGCCGTGCACCGTCAGCCGCACGCCGAGGTCGCCGGCGGCGAGCTTGGCGCTCGTGTCGGCCGCCTGCCGGATCGGCGTCGTCACGGCACGGATCGTGAACCAGACGATGCCGCCGATGAGCACGACGAGCACGCTGCCGACGATCCACAGCGTCGCCTGCACGAAGCTCAGCGTCTTGGCGGCGTCGTCGAGGTCGTACGCGAGGTACAGCTCGTACGGGCCGATGTCCGGCACGATGATCTGCTGCCCGACGACGATGCCCGGCCGCACCGCGCCGTCGGGCGACGGCAGCGAGATCGACTGCCCCCACTGCGTCTGGGCGGTCTGGCTCTCGGCCTGCACGTGCGTGCGCAGCTCGGGCGAGATCATGTCCTCGGTGAGACCGCCCGAGCGGAAGCCCGGTGGCGCGATCTGCGACGGCGTCTTGTCGATGCGGATCGCGATCATCATGTCTGTCGCCGACTGCCGGGCCAGCGACGTCGACACGCTGCTCATGAGGTTCTGGACCTGCACCGGGTCGTCCTGCACGACGGCGTCATTGAGCGTCGCCTGCGCGCTGTCGACGGCACGGCGCGCGTCGCTGAGCGCCTGCTCTTTGCGCGACTCGTACAGGTCGTTCTGGATCGCGAGGGCCATCCAGACGCACGCGATGACCACCGCGATCGCCGTCAGCACGAGGCTGATCACGACGGTGCGGAACCGCAGCGAGCGCCGCCACAGAGTGCCGAGCTCCTCGGCACGGGCCCGCCACCAGGCGCCGTCGCGCCAGGTGGGCGACGACGCGGTGCGCACGGGCGCGGTGGTCATGCGGGCCTCAGACCACGGCGCCGGCGCGGTATCCCACGCCGCGCACCGTGGTGACGATCTTGGGGTTGTCGGGGTCGAGCTCGACCTTGGCGCGCAGGCGCTGAACGTGCACGTTCACCAGGCGGGTGTCCGCCTTGTAGTGGTAGCCCCAGACCTGCTCGAGCAGCATCTCGCGCGAGAACACCTGCTGGGGCTTGGACGCCAGCGCCACGAGGAGCTCGAACTCCAGCGGCGTGAGGGCGATCGAGCTCGTCCCCCGGCGCACCTCGTGGGCCGCGACATCCACTTCCAGATCGCCGATGCGCAGCACCTCGCCGGCGGCCTGCGAGCCCGGCCGCAGCCGCGTGCGGATGCGTGCCACGAGCTCCTTGGGGTTGAAGGGCTTGACGATGTAGTCGTCGGCGCCCGATTCCAGCCCCTTCACGACATCGGCGGTGTCGCTGCGGGCGGTCAGCATGATGATCGGCACGCCTGACTCGCTGCGGACCCGGTTGCAGATCTCGATGCCGTCCATCCCGGGAAGCATGAGATCGAGCAGGATGAGGTCGGGACGATGCGCGCGCCACGCCTCGACGGCCTTGGCGCCGTCGGCGCAGAAGACGGTGTCGAACCCCTCCGTGCGCAGCACGATGCCGATCATCTCCGCGAGCGCCGTGTCGTCGTCGACCACCAGGATCCGTGAAGTCATTGAACGCGTTTCGTCCTTCATCCGGCCAGGCCTCGCCATGGCACGCTGTACAGCGCAGTCCCCGTGCGCTCTGCACAGCGTAGCCGAGCAGACCCAGACCGGGGCGGATGCCTCGCGAGGGTGTGACACGATAGGGAACGCACCGCTCCCCCTGCTGGAGGCTTCGTGACCGCGTATCCGACCTGGACACCCGCATCGCGCCCGGGGCTGATCCCGCTGCATCCGCTCGGTTTCGGAACGGTGCTCGGACGGTCGTTCGCGGCGCTGCGGCGCAATCCGCGCGTGCTCCTGGGCTTCGCGCTCGTCGTGCAGGTCGTCGCGTTCCTCGTGCTCATCGCCGCGGTCGGAGCGGCCGCGTTCTGGTCGTTCTCGCGGCTGCAGAACGTGCCGTCATCCTCGCCGGACTACCAGGCGATCGAGGCCGGATCGACCGCCATCGTGATCGTCACCGGCGGCGTCCTCGGCCTCGCCACCGCGGCGCTCAGTGTGATCGTGCAGGCGGTCGTGCTGACGGATGTCGCACGGGGCGCGGTGGCGGAGCGGATGCGTCTGCCCGAGCTGTGGCGTCAGGTGCGCCCGGTCGCCTGGCGTCTCATCGGCTACGCGCTGCTGATCACCGTCGCGGTCCTCGTCGCGATCGCCGCAGTGACCGCCGTCGTGATCGCCGTCTCCGGTGTCGCCGAGGCGCTCGCGATCATCCTCACGATCCTCGCGGTGCTCGCCGCGATCCCGCTGTACCTCTGGCTCTCGACGAAGCTGCTGCTCGTGCCGCCCGCAATCATCATGGAGCGCGCGACGATCGGGGCCGCCATCGCCCGGTCGTGGCGCCTCACGCGCGGACGGTTCTGGCCGATCCTCGGCGTCATCGTCGTGATCGGCGTGATCTTCAGCGCGATGGCGCAGATCGTGTCGCTGCCGTTCTCGGTGCTGGGCGGTCTGGCGTCGGCGTTCATCGCGCCGACCGGCCAGTCGGCATCCGGCGCCATGATCGCCGGTCTCGGCACGCTGATCGTCGCCGAGATCGTCGTGCTGCTCGTGCAGTCGATCGCGTCGGTGGTGCAGGCGACGGCGACCTCGATCCTCTACATCGACACCCGGATGCGTCACGAGGGCCTCGACCTCGATCTGCTGCAGTACGTGGAGCGGCGGGATGCCGGAGCGACCGAACTTCCCGACCCCTATACGGCCCACATCGGCCGCACGCTCGTGCGGCCTCCGCTCGCCGCCCCCGCGTATCCCGCCGCCTACCCACCTCCGGCCTCCGGCCAGCAGCCGTACAGTCAGCCGGGATACGGACAGCCCGGGCCCTACGGCCAGCCGCCGTACGGAGAGCCCGGGCCCTACGGCCAGCCGCCGTACGGACAGCCGGGATACGGACAGCCCGAGCCCTACGGCCAGCAGCCGTACGCGCCGCCTCCATACCTCCAGCAGCCGCCGTCCGCGCAGCAGCCGTCCGCTCCGGCACCCGAGCGCCATCCTGATGCCAGGTCCCTGAGCGAGGAGCGCAGCGACGAGTCGAAGGGCCGGAACCCCGGGTCTTCGTCGCAAGCCGGCCCCTCGTCCACCGACTGGGCCGCGCCGGGCCGGCCGAGCGACGAGGCGCCGTGAGCCGAGGACTGCCGATCTCCGTCCCGCAGCCCTTCCTCTCGACCACGGCGCCGCCGCTCGACCCGGACGGCGAGCAGGCGCGGCGATGGGCGGAGCACGAGCTGAGCGATCCTGCATACGCCGCGGCGAAGCCGACCCCCATCGACCGTATCGCGCGCGGCGTGCAGCAGTTCTTCGAGAACCTCTTCGGGGGCAGCGCCTCCGGCGCCTGGGGCCTCTGGCTGGCATTGGGGATCGGCCTCGTGCTCATCGCCCTGATCATCGTGGCGGTGATCTTCTCGGGGCGCGGCCGACTCTCCCGGCGCGGCGCCACAGCTCCCACCGACCTGTTCGGCGACGCCGAGACGCGCTCCGCGGCGCAGCTGCGGCGCGCCGCCGCCGCGGCCGTGACCGCCGGCGACTTCACCGAAGCCGTGATCCTGCGGTTCCGCGCCCTGGCGCGCGGCCTCGCCGAACGCGGTGCCGTCGAGCTCGTGCCCGGCGCCACGGTGCATGCCTTCGCCCGTGCGGCGGGACGTGCATTCCCCTCCGACATCGCGCTGCTCGACGACGCCGCCGCGGCGTTCGACGATGTGCGGTATCTGCGCCGCTCCGGCACCGCCGACCTGTACGACCGCGTCGCACGGGCCGACGACGCCGTCGCACAGGCGCAGCCTGCCAGTCACGAACGCGTCGAGGCGGCCGTATGACCACGGCGACGCATCCCGGCGTGGCGACACCGCCGGCCCCCGAAGCCCCCACTCACCCACGGCCCGCACCGCGCCGACGTCGTGCGGCAGCCTGGGTCGCGATCGCCGTCGTCCTCGTCATCGTCGGCATCATCGGCGCCGTGCTCAGCGGAATCGGCCAGTGGACGAAGCGCGACCTCCTCGACCCGGAATCGGCCGGACCCGACGGAGCGCGCGCACTCGCACGCATCCTGTCGGATCACGGCGTCGACGTGCTCGTCGTGCGCGACCGGGGCGCTCTCGCGCACGCTCTCGCCGACGCCGGTCGCGCCGGAGGCAGCCCGGCGCGAGCGACCCTGGTGCTGCCCGACAGCCCGCTGGTGGCCGACAAGCGATTCCAGGAGCTCGCCGAATCGGCGGCCGACGTCGCGGTGATCCAGCCGCAGTCGCGCACGGTGCGCCTGCTGTTCGACGCCTCCACCGCCGGCTTCGGCGCCGACGCGCCCGTCACCGCCGGCTGCCCACTGCCGGCCGCTCAGCGGGCGGGACGCATCCTTCCGGGCACGCTCTACGCGCCGGGGTCCGACCCGGCCGTCACCGCGTGCTACCGCGTCGGCTCCGACGCGGCGCTCCTGCAGCGGACGACCGCAGGCACCACCAGCACGGTGATCGACGCCACCGAGCTCTTCACGAACGCGGCCCTCACCCAGAACGGCAACGCGGCGCTCGCCGTGAACCTCCTCGGAGCGCACCCGACCCTCATCTGGTACGTGCCGTCGGCCGACGACGCCGACGCCGGCACCGAGCCGCCGACGCTCGCAACGCTGACGCCGTCGTGGGTGAGCCCCGTGATCGTGCTGCTCCTTGTCGCCGGCGTCGCCGCGGGTGTGTGGCGGGGACGCCGGTTCGGACCGCTCGTCGCTGAGAACCTCCCCGTGACCGTGCGCACTGCCGAGACGACGGACGGCCGCGCGCGCCTGTACGCCCGTTCGCGCGACCGACTGCACGTCGCCGACCGGCTGCGCATCGGCACGCTGAACCGCCTCGGCCGCATACTCGGCCTCGGGCCCACCGCGTCCGCGACGGAAGTGTGCGATGCCGCCGCCGACCTGCTCGGGATGCCGCGTGCCCAGGTGCGTGGCGTGCTGATCGACGAGATCCCCACCACCGATGGTGCCCTGCTCCACCTGAGCGACCGGCTCCGCGACCTCGAGCGCGCCGTGACCACCGCGCTGCGTCCGTACGACACCCCGACCGGGAGGAACCGCCCATGAGCGACCCGACACCCGCATCCGCTCCCCCGACCGCCGACGCATCCGGCACCGCCGACACGGCCGCCGCGACACGTGCCGCCACGACCGGAGACGGATCCGCCCGCACGGCACCCGACGCGTCCACTTCCGCGGCGCCCGATGCATCCGCCGACGCGGCCCTCCGCGACGCGCTGCACCGGGTGCGGCTGCAGGTGGGACAGGCCGTCGTCGGCCAGGACGGGGCGATCGCGGGTCTGTTGATCGCCCTGCTCGCGGGCGGCCACGTGCTGCTGGAGGGTGTTCCGGGCGTCGCGAAGACGCTGCTCGTGCGGGCGTTCAGCAAGGCGCTCGGCCTCGATACCAAGCGGGTGCAGTTCACGCCCGACCTCATGCCCGGCGACGTGTCGGGATCGCTCGTCTACGACGCCCGCACGGCGGAGTTCGAGTTCCGCGAGGGGCCGATCTTCACGAACATCGTGCTCGCCGACGAGATCAACCGGACGCCGCCGAAGACGCAGGCGGCACTGCTCGAGGCGATGGAGGAGCACCAGGTCACCGCCGACGGCGTGACGCGCGCGCTCCCCGACCCGTTCCTGGTCGCGGCGACCCAGAACCCGATCGAGCACGAGGGGACGTATCCGCTGCCCGAGGCGCAGCTCGACCGGTTCCTGCTCAAGCTCGTGATCGGGGTGCCCGAGCGCGACGCCGAGCTCGAGGTGCTGCGCCGGCATGCGGCGGGCTTCGACCCTCATGTGCTGCGCGAGATCGCGCCCGTGGTGGATGCCGCGCAGCTGCGCCGCGCGCGCCAGGCCGCGGCATCCGTCGCCGTCACCGACGAGGTGCTCGGCTACCTCGTCGACCTGGCCCGGGCGACCCGGCAGAGCCCCTCCGTGCAGCTCGGAGTGAGCCCGCGCGCGGCGACCGCGCTGCTCGCGACGGCGAAGGCGTGGGCGTGGCTCGGCTGCTACCCCGCGATCACGCCCGATCACATCCAGACCATGCTCGTGCCGACCTGGCGGCACCGCATCCGCCTGCGGCCCGACGCGATGCTCGAGGGAGTGTCGGTCGACGCCGTGCTCACCTCCGTGCTGCAGCAGACGCGGGTGCCCATCTGAGTATGTATCTCACCGGACGGCTCCCCCTGCTGGTCGCGCTCGGCGCGCTGCCGGTGATCGCGCTGTCGATCGCCGGTGTCGACGCCTGGATCGCGGCTGCCGGATGGGTCGTGCTGTGTGCGATCGCGGCGGGGGCGGATGCGCTGGCCGCCGCCGATCCGCGCGCCGTTCGCGTCGTGCGGACGCTCCCCCGCCGCATCCTGCGCGACGCCGAGGTGGAAACGACGCTGACGCTGCGCGGGCCACGTCGACTGCGGGGCTGGCTGCGCGACGCCTGGCAGCCGACGGCCGGTGCGCCGGCCGAGCGGATCAGGGTGGAGCTCGAGCCCGAGACGCCGCTGCGGCTCCCCGTCCTGCTGCGGCCCCGCAGGCGCGGAGAGCTGGTGTCGCAGTTCGTGGTGCTGCGCAGCCTCGGTCCACTCGGGCTCGCGGGGCGACAGGCGCGCATCGACGCGCGCGGCGCCATCCGGGTGCTGCCACCGTTCACCGCGCGCCGGCATCTGCCGTCTCGTCTCGCCCGGCTGCGCGAGCTCGACGGCGCGACGAGCGTGCTGATCCGCGGGCAGGGCAGCGAGTTCGACAGCCTGCGGCCATACGTGCGCGGCGACGACGTGCGCTCGATCGACTGGCGTGCGACGGCGCGGGCGGGCACGACGATGCTGCGCACGTGGCGGCCAGAACGCGATCGGCACATCGTGATCGTGATCGACACAGGGCGCACCTCGGCGGCCCGCGTGGGTGACGGAGTCCGGCTGGACGCCGAGATGGAGGCGACGCTCCTGCTCTCGGCTCTCGCCGCGCAGGCGGGCGACCATGTGCACCTCGTGATGTTCGACCGGGCGGTGCGGGCTCGGGTCTCGGGGGTCGACGGCGACATGCTCCTGCCGGCCCTGGTCGACGCGATGGCGCCGGTCGAGCCGACGCTGATCGACACCGACTGGGATGCCGCCTTCGCGCAGGTGCGTGCCCTCGGCGTGCGGCCGTCGCTCGTCGTGCTGCTGACGGCGCAGGATGAGGCGGCATCGGCGCGCGGCTTCCTCGGTTCACTGCCGGCCGTCACCGCGCACACCCACGTGCTGGTCGGCACCGTGACCGACGGCGAGCTCGCCGCTCGCGCCGCCGCGCGCGCGACGGTGGGCGAGGTGTACCGGGCCGCGGCTGCCGAGCAAACGCTGGCGGATGCCGACCGCGTGGCGCAGGCGGTCGGCCGTGCCGGCGCCGAGGCGATCGCCGCCGGCCCCGACGACCTTCCGCCGCGCATCGCGGACCGCTACCTGCAGCTGAAGGCCACCGGCCGCCTCTGAACGCCCCAGCCCTTGAGCGGAGGAGACGAGACGAGGGAAGGACGACACCGCGCCGCTCGTCCTCCCTCCGCCGGTCTTCCTCCCCTCCGTGACGGCGCAGGCGGCCCTTCGACTCGCTCCGCTCGCTCAGGGACCTGGCTCACCCTCCCCTCGCTCAGGGATCTGGTTCACCCTCCCCTCGCTCAGGGATCTGGCTGATCCGAGGTCCCTGAGCGAGGGGCGAAGCCCCGAGTCGAAGGGCCACCCAAGGGAGGGATGCGTCAGCACGATGCTCGGGCGCTGCCCAGGCCTTGTTGCTACGGTGGAGGCCAACGCTGATGCGCGACAGCGAACGGGACGGCCCGGCGCTGCCACATCCGGACGGGGACGGCCCCAGAGGCTCTCCCATGACCGTCCCGACCCGCGCGCCGCGCAATGACACGGCCCACGCCACAACCCCCACGCCGCTCCGCGACATCCTCACCCCGGCCGCCCTCGGCCGCGCGGCGCTCGGCTGGATCGCCGTCAGCGCGCTCGCGCTCCTCGGCCCGGCGCTGAGCTCACCCGCCGCGAGCGTCGGCGCCCTCGCCGCGACGATCGCCGTGATCGTCGTGTGCGCGTTCGGCGTCGTGCACCAGGCCGAGCGTCTTGCCGCACGCCTCGGCGATCCGCTCGGCACGCTCGTGCTCACCCTGTCGATCGTGCTGATCGAGGTCGTCCTCATCGTCGCCGTCATGCTCGGCCCCGGCGACCACGCTGTCGTCGCGCGCGACTCGGTACTCGCCGTGTCGATGATCATCCTCAACCTCGTGATCGGGGCGTCCCTCGTCGTCGGCGGACTGCATGGGCACCGGATGCGGGCGAACCGCGCCGGCACCTCGGCCTACGTCGCGATGCTCGTCGTGCTCTGCACCGTCGCGTTCGCGCTCCCCGCGCTGATCGGCGTCGGCGGCAGCTTCACGGTGCCGCAGGCCGCGATCGTGACCGTCCTCACGGTCGGACTGTACGTGTTCTTCCTGCACCGGCAGATCGGCCCGCAGGCCAGCGACTTCCGCGAGATCGGCGAGAAGACGCATCCCGTCGCCCGCGGGAGCCTCGCGGCCCATCGGCGCGAGATCGGCATCCGGCTCCTGCTGCTGGGGGCCACGATGCTGCCGATCGTCCTGCTCTCGCACAGCCTCGCGGCGCTCCTCGACGACGCCCTCGACCGAGTGGGCGCGCCGGCCGCGCTGGCCGGTGCGCTGATCGCCGCCATCGTGTTCCTGCCCGAGGCGATCACCGCGGTACGTGCGGCCGCCGCCGGCGAAACGCAGCGCGTGAGCAACCTGTGCCACGGCGCCCTGGTCTCGACCGTGGGGCTGACGGTCCCTGCGGTGCTCGTCGTCGGCCTCATCACCGGGCACCACGCCGTGTTCGCGGCCGACCCGACGGCGCTCGTGCTGCTCGGCGTCTCGCTCGTGCTGACGATCGTGACCTTCACCGCGCGGCGGGGGACTCCCGTTCACGGAGCCGCCCACCTCGCCGTGTTCGCGCTGTACACGCTCACCCTGTTCGGGTGAGGCATCCGCCACCGAACGCGCGGAACGACGCGGTTCGCCGTGTCGCACCGCACCGCGCGGCCGACCATGCCGATAATCTCAGGCCCGACGGATGCCGCGCGCCGCACGGCACCGACGAAAGGAGCCTGTGATGGCTGATTCGACGGACGTGTCGCCGCCCCTTGTCACCCGGATGGTGGCCGAGGCGATCGGAACGCTCGTGCTCGTCCTCGGCGGTGTCGGCACGGCCCTCATCGCGGCCGACTTCGCCGTCGGCGGCGAAGGGACACCGCTCGGCGTCGGCCACCTCGGCGTCGCCTTCGCCTTCGGCCTCACCGTGCTCGTCGGGGTGTACGCCTGGGGGCCGATCTCGGGAGGCCACTTCAACCCGGCGATCACCCTCGGCCTCGCCATCGGCGGCCGCTTCCCGTGGAAGGACGTCGTCGGGTACTGGGTCGCGCAGGTGGTAGGCGGCATCGTCGGCACGACGCTGATCGTGCTCGTCGGGCTGTTCGGCCCGCCGGGATGGCTGCAGAAGGCGCAGGCGGGAGGATTCGCCAGCAACGGCTTCGGCGATCAGTCCCCCTCGGGCTGGGGCCTGGGCGCGGCCATCATCATCGAGATCATCCTCACGGCGATCTTCGTGCTCGTCGTGGCGGGGGCGACGAGCCTGCGCGCGCCGGCGGGCTTCGCCGGGATCGCGATCGGCCTGACGCTGACGCTCATCCACCTCATCTCGATCCCGATCGACAACACCTCGGTCAATCCGGCCCGGTCGATCGCCGCGGCGATCTACGGCGGCGTGGCACCGCTCGCACAGCTGTGGGTGTTCATCGTGTTCCCGCTCGTCGGCGGGGCGATCGCCGGCCTCGTGCACAAGGCGCTGTTCCCCGAGCCGCGGGTCGTCACCACGAACGGCGTGTGATCCTCACACGACAACAGGTCCCTGAGCGAGGAGCGCAGCGACGAGTCGAAGGGCCGGTACCCTCCGCGATGGTGGGTACCGGCCCTTCGACTCGCTGCGCTCGCTCAGGGAGCTGAAGAGACTCGCTGCGCTCGCTCAGGGACCTGAAGCGAGGTCTGCCTGTCAGACCAGGTCGAACCGGTCGAGCTCGGTGACCTTCGTCCAGGCCGCGACAAAGTCCTTCACGAACTTCTCGCCCGCGTCATCGGCGCCGTAGACCTCGGCGACGGCACGCAGCTCGGAGTTCGACCCGAAGACGAGGTCGGCACGCGTGCCGATCCACTTCAGCTCGCCGGTGACGACATCCGACGCCTGGAACGCGTGCGAACCCGGGTCGAGCGGCTTCCACTCGGTGCCCATGTCGAGCAGGTTCACGAAGAAGTCGTTCGTCAGCACGCCGGGGCGCTCGGTGAGCACGCCGTAGTTCGAGCCGTCCCAGTTCGTGTCGAGCACGCGCAGGCCGCCGACGAGCACCGTCATCTCGGGTGCCGTCAGGCTCAGCAGGCTCGCCCGGTCGACCAGCAGGTGCTCGGCCGGCAGGTCGGCGGCCGTCGCGAGCGGTCCGACGTAGTTGCGGAACCCGTCGGCGACCGGCTCCAGGTACGCGAACGACTCGACGTCGGTCATCTCCTGCGTGGCATCGGTGCGTCCCGGGTGGAACGGCACGACCACGTCGTGTCCGGCATCCTTCGCCGCCTTCTCGACACCCGCGTTGCCGGCGAGCACGATCAGGTCGGCGAGCGACACGGGCTTGGCGAAGCGCTCCTTGATGCCGCGGAGCACGTCGAGCACCTTCGCCGAGCGGGCCGGGTTGCCCGACTCCCAGTCCTTCTGCGGCGCGAGGGCGAGGCGTGCACCGTTGGCGCCGCCACGCTTGTCGCTGTTGCGGAAGGATGCCGCGGCCGCCCAGGCGGTCGACACGAGCTCCGAGACGGTGAGGCCCGAGGCGAGGATCTCGGCCTTCAGCGTGGCGGCGTCGGCCTCGTCGATCAGCTCATGGTCGACAGCGGGCACCGGGTCCTGCCAGATGAGCACCTCGGTGGGCGCGAGCTTGCCGAGGTAACGCGTCGACGGCCCCATGTCGCGGTGCGTCAGCTTGAACCAGGCGCGGGCGAACGCATCCGCGAACGCCTCCGGGTCGTCCTTGAACCGCTTCGAGATCGGCCCGTAGATCGGGTCGAACCGCAGCGATAGGTCGCTCGTGAGCATGCGCGGCTCGCGCCGCTTCGTGGAGTCGTGGGCCATCGGCACCATGTCGGCGCCGGCGCCGTTCTTCGGCCGCCACTGCTTCGCGCCGGCCGGGCTCTCCATGAGCTCCCACTCGTACGCGTAGAGGATGTGGAAGAACTCGTTGTCCCAGCGCGTGGGGTGGTAGGTCCAGGTGACCTCCAGGCCGCTCGCGGTCTGGTCGTCGCCCTTTCCGGTGCCGTGCGCGTTCTTCCACCCGAGACCCATCTGCTCGAGCGGGGCATCCTCCGGCGCCGCACCGACGAGGTCGGCCGATCCGGCGCCGTGCGTCTTGCCGAACGTGTGGCCACCGGCGATGAGCGCGACCGTCTCCTCATCGTTCATCGCCATGCGCTTGAACGTCTCGCGGATGTCACCGGCGAGCTCCACCGGATCGGGGTTGCCGCCGATGCCCTCCGGGTTCACGTAGATGAGGCCCATCTGCACCGCGGCGAGCGGGTTCTCCAGATCGCGCTTCTCACCCGGGGTGTAGCGCTTGTCGTCGCCGAGCCAGGTGTTCTCCGAGCCCCAGTACACGTCGTCCTCGGGCTCCCACGCGTCGACGCGGCCGCCGGCGAAGCCGAACGAGGTGAAGCCCATCTGCTCCATCGCGACGGTGCCGGCGAAGATCATCAGGTCGGCCCACGAGATGCGGTCGCCCCACTTCTTCTTGACGGGCCAGAGGATGCGGCGCGGCTTGTCGAGACCGGCGTTGTCGGGCCAGCTGTTCAGCGGAGCGAAGCGCTGCTGGCCGCTGTTGCCGCCGCCGCGGCCGTCGGTCACGCGGTAGGTGCCGGCGCTGTGCCAGGCCATGCGGACCATCGAGGGGCCGTAGTTGCCGAAGTCGGCCGGCCACCAGTCCTGCGGCGTGGTGAGCGCCTCCTCGATGTCGGCGCGCAGCTCGTCGAGGTCGACGGTCTCGAACGCCTTCTTGTAGTCGTAGTCGGGACCGAGCGGGTTAGTGGCCGGCGGGTTCTTGGCGAGAATCCGCAGGTTCAGGCGGTTCGGCCACCAGTTGCGGGCGCTCGAGCCGCCGGCGCGGCTCACGCCGTGTACGACCGGGCACGTGGCCTCCTCGGCCGCGACCGCCGACTCCTCTGCGGTGGGCGTGGGGATGACGCCCTCAGATTCGTCGATGACGCTGTCAGTCATTGTGGTCCCTTCTTCGTGGGTTGCGTGGGTCGGTGGAAGTCTCAGGCGACGGATGCGTCGGCCGCCGCGTGTGTGCAGTCGCCGCAGGTGCCCCAGAAGGTGACTTCGGCTTCCGCGATCCGGAAGCCGGCGGCATCGGAGGGGCTGAGGCACGGCGCCTCCCCCACGACGCAGTCGACGTCGACGACAGCGCCGCATCCGGTGCATACGAGGTGATGGTGGTTGTCGCCGACGCGCAGCTCGAACAGCTGCGGGCGCCCGGCCGGCTCGATGCGGCGGACGAGCCCCGCGTCGGCGAAGTCGCCGAGCGCGTTGTAGACCGATTGGAGGCTCGGGTGCTCGAGGAGCGGGGCCACGGCGACGAAGACGTCGTCGGCGCTGGCGTGCGGCTGCGCGCGGAGCGCGTCGAACACCGCGCAGCGGGAGTCGGTGACGCGCAGCCCGGCGGCGCGGATGGCGGCCGCCGCATCCTGATCACTCCGGTGCGCGTGCATGCCCTCAGCCTACCTTTTAATTGATCAAATCAAAAAGTGGTGGGGCTCGGGCTCTGCTTGTCCGGAACGCCGGCGTGCAGAACTCATCACAGATCGCACGCGACGGCCGGAACGAGCCCGTTTCACCGCGCCGAGGCTCCAAATGAGATGAGTTCTGACCGCGGCGGCGTCACCGCACGACCAGGCACGGCGTGCCGCCAGGTCGTCGGAGCCCGCTACCCGGCGAGGAGGCGCGGCGTGCCCGCTTCGTTCTCGGCGGCGGCACTACCCCGCCACGAGGCGCGGCGTGCCCGCCTCGCTCTCGGCGAGGTCGCCGGTCTCGCCCGCACGCGCCGCGCGGCGCCCGACCACGAGCATGTAGACGAGGAACACGGCGAGCGCGAGCGCGCCGAGCGCGACCTTGATCGACCAGTGCCAATGCTGCGGGGTGACGAATCCCTCCACGGCGCCGGACAGCGCGAGCGAGAACACGAGCCCGATCGCGACGGTGACGAGGGAGCGTCCTGCGGCGGCGAGTGCCTCTCCCCTGCTGCGGCGGCCGGGGGCGACCCAGGCCCAGAACACGTGGAGCCCGGCGGCAGCGGCGACGAAGACGCTCGTGAGCTCGAGCAGGCCGTGCGGGGCGATGAACTGCCAGAACACGTCGCCGTGCCCGAGAGACACCATCACGGCGCCCGCGGTGCCGACGCCGACGGCGTTCTGCATCACGACGTAGAGCGGCCAGATGCCGGTGATCCCGAACAGGACGCATTGCACGGCGATCCACGCGTTGTTGGTCCAGACGGTGCCGGCGAACACGGCGGCGGGATTCTCGCGGTAGTAGTCGGTGAACTGGTGCTCGGCGTAGTACTCGAGGTCGGCCTTCTGGCCGAGCGCGGCGAGCACCTGCGCGTCGGTGCCGATCCAGATCGCGACGAGCGATCCGATCGCGAAGAAGGCCAGCGCGATGGCGAGGGTCGTCCAGCGCAGCCGGTAGAGCGCCGCCGGCAGCTGCCAGACGAAGAAGCGCGGAAGGGCGCCGCGCGGGTCGGTGCCGCTGCCGGTGAGGCGCAGCCGCGCACGGGCGATGATCGTCGACACATGGTCGCCGAGCAGCGTGCGGCCGGCGCTCGTCTTGATGTCGGCGAGGTCGGCGGATGCGGCACGGTAGCGCGTGACCAGTTCGTCGGCCTCGGCGCCGGTGAGGCGGCGAGCGCGGCTGAGCTCGTCGAGCCTGGACCACTCGGGGCTGCGGGCGGCGGCCAGGGCGTCGAGGTCCATGTGGTTCACTGTAGGTCATGGCCGCCGAAGCGCTCACGATCGTGCCCGACGAGGTGCTGACGGGCGAGGCCGTGGCGCTCGATGTGCAGCCGCTCGGGTTCTTCCTGCGGGCGCTGGGCGCGCTGATCGACTTCCTCGTCGCGATCGGCGTGATGCTGCTGCTGGCGTGGGCGTCGGGGTGGCTCCTCGGCGAGAACGTCATCTCCTCGAGCGCGTCGAGCATCGTGGGGATCGCGATGATCGTGCTCGTCGTCGTGGTGCTGCCGACCGCGGTCGAGACGCTGACGCACGGGCGCAGCCTCGGTCGCCTTGCGGTCGGCGGGCGGATCGTGCGGGCCGACGGCGGCGCGGCGGGATTCCGGCAGGCGCTGATCCGCGCGCTGGTGGGGGTGCTCGAGATCTGGATGACGCTGGGCGGCCTCGCAGCGCTCGTCGGGGCATTCACCCCTCGGTCGCAGCGGCTCGGCGATCTGCTCGCGGGCACGTACAGTCAGCGCACGCGGACTCCCCCGCTGCCCGCCGGAGCGCCGCCGATGCCGGTGGCGCTGATGGAGTGGGCGGCGGTGGCGGATGCCACGCGCCTGCCCGACGCGCTGGCCCGGCGTTGTGCGCAGTTCGTGCGCCAGGCCGAGCACATGCAGCAGACCGCACGGCTGAGACTGGCCGGTGCGCTCGCCGCCGAGGTGGCGCCGTTCGTCTCGCCGATGCCGGCGACGGATGCGGAGACGCTCGTCCGGGGCGTCGTGGCCGCCCGGCGCGACCGGGAGTACGCGGCGCTGCAGCTGGAGACCGAGCGGGTGGACGCCCTCATCGCCCGGACCGCGACGGTCCCACGCGGCTTCCCGCAGCGCTGAGCCGCTTCCCTGCGCAGAGCCTGCTCCGACGCGAGCGATCCTCCATGCCGGTTTCATCCTGCCGAGACGAGGGGATGCACTCGAGCCGAGGGCATCCGTCGCTGGAATCCCCTCCGTTCGCGCGAAAGCCCTCCGCCGGAGTAATCAGCGCGAAAGCCCTCCGCTCGTGCGGAAGCGCTGCACTCAAGCGCAGACCGGACCGGCGTACGCCGACTCAGTACCGGTAGTGGTCGAGCTTGTACGGCCCGTCGACCGGAACGCCGAGGTACGCGGCCTGCTCTTCCGTGAGCATCGTGAGCCGCACGCCGAGGGCGTCGAGGTGCAGGCGCGCGACCTTCTCGTCGAGCACCTTCGGCAGGGTGTACACGCCGATCGGGTACTCGTCCTTCTTCGTGAACAGTTCGATCTGGCCCAGCACCTGGTTTGTGAACGACGCGCTCATCACGAACGACGGGTGACCGGTGGCGTTGCCGAGGTTCAGCAGGCGACCTTCGGAGAGGATGAGGATGCTGCGGCCGTTCGGCAGTCGCCACTCGTGCACCTGCGGCTTGATCTCGACCTTCTCGGCGCCGGGGAGCGCCTCGAGCGCCGCCATGTCGATCTCGTCGTCGAAGTGGCCGACGTTGCCGACGATCGCGAGGTGCTTGAGTCCGAGCAGGTGGTCGACCGTGACGACGCGGGTGTTGCCCGTTCCGGTGATGAGGATGTCGACCTGGTCGACCACGTCATCAAGTCGTGCGACCTGGAAGCCGTCCATCGCCGCCTGCAGCGCGCAGATGGGGTCGACCTCGCCGACGATCACGCGGGCGCCCTGTCCGCGGAGGGCCTCGGCGGCGCCCTTGCCCACGTCGCCGTAGCCGACGACGAAGGCGACCTTGCCGCCGATCAGGACGTCGGTGGCGCGGTTGATGCCGTCGGGCAGCGAGTGACGGATCCCGTAGGTGTTGTCGAACTTCGACTTCGTGACGGAGTCGTTGACGTTGATCGCGGGGAAGAGGAGCTCGCCGGCGGCCGCGAGCTCGTAGAGGCGGTGAACGCCCGTCGTGGTCTCCTCGGTGACGCCCAGGATCCCCTCGGCCATGCGGGTGAAGCGCTGCGGGCTGCGGGTCAGGCTCTTGCGGAGAAGGTCGAGGATGACGCGGTACTCCGTGGAATCGTCGGGCGACGCATCCGGCACCTGTCCTGCCTTCTCGAACTCGACGCCCTTGTGGACGAGGAGGGTGGCGTCGCCGCCGTCGTCGAGGATGAGGTTGGGTCCGTCGAAGCCCTCGGCCGACCAGTCGAAGATGCGGTCGGCGCAGTCCCAGTACTCGGTGAGCGTCTCACCCTTCCACGCGAACACCGGCACGCCGCGGGGCTCGGCGACCGTGCCGTCGGGTCCCACGACGACGGCAGCGGCGGCCTCGTCCTGGGTGGAGAAGATGTTGCAGCTGGCCCAGCGCACCTGGGCGCCGAGGGCGACGAGGGTCTCGATGAGGACCGCCGTCTGCACGGTCATGTGCAGCGAGCCGGCGATGCGGGCGCCGGCGAGGGGCTGGGATGCGGCGAATTCGGCGCGCAGGGCCATGAGGCCGGGCATCTCGTTCTCCGCGAGCCGCAGCTGGTGCCGCCCCGCCTCGGCGAGCGACAGGTCGGCGACGCGGTAGTCGAGCGGGCGGACGGGAGCCTCGGAAGTGGATGCCGGCATCCCGCCATTCTCCCACGCCGACCCCGATCGCTGCGCGAGCAGACGGCTCGCTGAGCGAGAGCTCCCGTCGCTTATCGAGCGCCCCCGGTCGTCGAGCGAGCGCAGCGAGTCGAAACGACTCCCCCGCGGCGCGCCTATGCCTGCAGCGTCTCGTGTCGCACGACGACCCAGCCGCGCGGAACCGAGAGCCGGTCGGTGTGCTGGGCGCAGAGGTCGTGGGCGTGCGGATCGCCCTGGCGCCCGAGCGGGCCGACGGCGGCCATCTGGTCGGCATAGTCATATGTCAGGGTCGACACCGCTTCGCGGGCGCATCCCACCTTAGAGCACAGTCTCTGGCGCATTTCTCCTCAACGCTAGTGGCCGCGCTCATCGCCCGGGCATCGGCGCGCCGTCGCTCTCGCGCGGACGCTTCGTCGCCGGCTCTGATCGTCCGCACTGACGAAACCCTCGTCGGTGCGTGCGGGCAGGTTTGGAAAGCCGGAGCTCAGCCCTCGGCAGTCATCGGCTTCCCTGGGAGATGATCCGCCGCAGCACCTCCGCACTCGTCGACGGATCGCGGAGCAACGATCGTGCGTCCAGGGGTGACCTGCTGAGAACCGAGTCGCCGTCGACGATTCCCCAGACGGGAGTACCGGAACCTCGGTAATCGGCCAGCTTGGAAGGAAGGAAGGGATTACGCCCGAAGACATCCGGAGTGCGTGCGTCGACGACGATCAGCCAGTCCATCCGCCGGGTCAGCGCCAGGAACTCGAAGTACGGTTGCGCCGGCAAGACCAGAACGGAGTCGGCAGCGGGATGGTCGGCGATCGAAGGCGCTATTTCGTCGGCCGTCGCCGTGAAGATCGTCAACCGAAGTCGGTTCCGCTCCTCGGGCGTGAGAAGAGCGAGGGGTGCGAGCAGGTCGTCCACCCCACGAACCTTGTAAAAGTTGCCGAAGTACCCGATGTTGATCCGATCAGCTGGAAGCTCCACGGCAGAGTCCGCCAACTCGTAGAGTTCGGGCTCTGGGACCGGGTGCGGCTGCACCTCCGACACTGCACGAGCTCGGGATGCCAGCACCTGGTCCGGGAACGCGCTGAGCATGAAATCCCGTTGATTCTCGTTCGTGAAAATGATCCGGTCAGCAAGCGCATAGACCATCCACTCAACGCCCTCGAAGAAGCGGTCTCCTCTCCAATCGGGGAGGCGGCGCTCCTCCACCGCGGTGCGAATATCGCGCAGGATGTCGTTGTCAGGGAAGGGATTCGGCCGAAGCTCGCCGTTCGGTCGGTATGCGAGGGGATCCGACAGCTCGGCGGTCCACGGCGTTTCCGGATTCCGGGCCTTGTACCACGCACCGAGCACGGACGGTGCGATCCACATCGATCGGGTGTAGATCGTCCGGTACGCGCCCTGCTTGGCCTCTCGCTCGGCGATCTTCGCCATCCCCGCCCGACAGAACTGTTCCACCTGTGTCCAGTTCCCCGTAGCCAGCGGTGTGTTCACCACCATGCGCCGCCCCAGATTGCGACTCGCGAGCTGAAGCGACCGATCATCCCTCGGCCTTCGCCGCGACATGTCCTGAGTGAGAACGTCGTACGGCTCCGCGTTGCCTCGGAAACGACGTGAGACCACGAACCCTCCCGTATCGAGGAAGGGCGGGAAGCCGTAAACGACAGCGAGGTCATGACTGCACTCGACGTTGACAGTGCGCTCGGAGAAGGCTGTGAAGCCGCGCGCCCTGACCTCGTCGAAGATCGGCAGACGAAGCGACGGCTCTCGGGCTATGACGCGGCCCAGTTCCCGGGCGATCTGGTTCTTCACGACGAGCAGCGGACGCCGCATTCGTTCAGACCTTCGCCCCATCTCCTCCACTCTTGCGAACACGTCGAGCCACGCCCCGGCGACTGCCGCTGGATGACCTGTTGTGGAGTGCTCGGGGGCGGCATTCTGCGGTGAAGCGATGGGGATCACACCCGGGGACGTCCGGCATCGTCCGATCGCTGCGGCACGCACCACGATGTCTGCCGCGATCGGGACGTCGAAATCCTCATATCTAACGAGGGCACGCTCGACGGCCACTAGGGGGCTCGTGAGAGCAAGTCTCATGAGCGGTTCGCCGGCGAGGGGGACCGACTCTTCGCCGTCTTCAGCGACGACGGCGACCCCCCTCATGCGCCGAAGGCGTCTACACAGCGTGTCGATCACGGCGGCAGGGGGGAGCAGGGTTCCGGACGGAACAGCCAAGACCCAGCGTCCTGTGAGGCGCGTCGAGACCTCCCGTGGATGTCCTTCCACCACTTCGACATCGCGAGCGGCAATCACGGGGTCCTCGCGCTGAGAGACGACCGATGCAGAGTAGTCGAGCACGGCGACGCTCAACAACGGCGCCCGCGAAAAGAGGCCCATCTGCTCCCCCAATCCGCGAAAGTCGTCGTGTCTGGAAAGCAATGGCTCCCGGGGGACATCCTAGAGTCGCGATGTCGGCGTCCGTCGTCGATGCGCGTGGAGCGACCCCTCCGGAGCCCTCCCCGAACCGCATCCTGAGAGAGTGCTGGTAACCTTCTTTGGGCATTCGCCTCAATCCAGAAGACGCTCAGGAGATCCCGCCGCCGTGTACTCGATCATGCCCGTGTACGGGACACGCCCTGAAGCAATCAAGATGGCGCCGTTCATCGCTGCGCTCGAAGCGAGTGCGGACTTCGAGGTCGTTCCGGTCGTCACGGGTCAGCATCGGGAAATGCTCGATCAGGTCAATCGTGTCTTCGGCATCTCGCCTCACTACGATCTCGACATCTTCGAACACGGCATGACTTTGAGCACCGTCACCGAGAAGACGCTCACCCACCTGGCGCCGATCATCCGCGAACGGCGTCCCGACGCCATCGCGGTCCAGGGCGACACGACTTCTGTTCTCGCGGCCGCGCTGGCCGGCTTCTATCAGCAGATACCCGTCGTCCATCTCGAAGCCGGGCTGAGAACGGAGTCGATTGCTTCACCCTTCCCGGAAGAGGGAAATCGCCGTCTGGTGAGCCAGATCACAAGCCTTCATCTGGCGCCCACGGCCGCCAGCCGTGCGAACCTTCTCCGCAACGGCATCGACGAATCCGGCGTGGTCGTGACGGGGAACACTGTCATCGACGCATTGCTTGCCACGGCACGCAGGGACGATCTACCCATCGAAGACGCCCGGTTCGCCCAGGCCGACGCCGACCCGAGGCGCCTGGTCCTCGTGACGTCTCACCGCCGCGAGTCCTGGGGCGAACCGATGCGGCGTACGGCAGACGCGCTTCGCCGCCTCGCGCAACGACACACTGACACCATCTTCCTCTTCCCGCTGCACGCGAACCCGACTGTTCGTCAGATATTCGCGCCGGTGCTGGAGGAGCTCAGCAATGTCGTGCTCACCGAGCCTCTGAGCTACACCGACCTGTGCAAAGCGCTCGACCGCTGCGTGCTCACTGTGACTGATTCCGGGGGCATCCAAGAAGAGGCGCCAGCGCTCGGCAAGCCCGTCGTGGTCCTCCGTGAGACCACGGAGCGGCCCGAAGCCGTGGACGCGGGCACCGCCGTCCTGGTTGGCACTGACACCGACCTCATCGAGGCAACGGTCGACGGCCTGCTCACCGACCCCGTCGCTTACGAGAGGATGGCGCGCGCTCGCAACCCCTTCGGCGACGGCCGTGCTGCTGAGCGTTCGGTAGCGGCGCTGCGCGCTCACTTCGGCCTGGGCTCCCGTCTGCCTGATTTCACATACGAAGGAGCAACTGCGTGACGACTCTGATCACGACCGTCAACGTCATCGGGCTCGGCTACATTGGTCTGCCGACGGCGGCCATTCTCGCGGCTCGGGGCCTCAACGTGCACGGCACGGACGTGAACGAAGCGACCGTCTCAGCCGTCAATGCAGGGTCTGTGCCCTTCGTGGAGCCAGATCTCGCCGGCTATGTCAACGGCGCCGTCGAAGCCAGTCGTTTGACGGCGAGCACCGATGTCATCGCGGCGGACGCCTACATCGTCGCCGTGCCAACTCCTTTCAGGGAGGGCCACAGCGCCGATCTGTCCTACGTCCAGGCAGCAACCGCCGCCCTCGCTCCCAAGCTGCGCCCGGGCAACCTCGTGGTCCTCGAGTCCACTTCCCCTCCGGGTGCCACGGAGCAGATCGGCAAGTGGATTCACGAACTTCGCCCTGACCTCGTGGGCATCGACGGCATGCTCACCGTCCTGCTGGCCCACTGCCCCGAGCGGGTGCTGCCAGGACGAGTGATGGTGGAATTGGTCACCAACGACCGCATCGTCGGTGGCGTCACGCGAGAGGCCGCCAAGCGAGCGCAGTCTCTTTATGCGACGTTCTGCGACGGTGACATCCACCTGACGGACGCACGCACCGCGGAGTTGGCCAAACTCGTGGAGAACTCGTACCGGGACGTGAACATCGCCTTCGCGAACGAGTTGTCGGTCATCGCGGATCATCTCGACGTGAACGTGTGGGAGCTGATCGCGCTCGCGAACCACCATCCGCGGGTCAACATCCTTCAACCGGGGCCAGGCGTCGGTGGCCACTGCATCGCCGTTGACCCCTGGTTCATCGTCGATGCCGCACCCGATCGAGCCCGTTTGATCCGCACTGCCCGGGAGGTCAACGACGCGAAACCGAGTTGGGTGCTGGACAAGGTCCGAGAAAAGGCCGATGCTCTGGATGCCCCAGTCATCGCCACGCTCGGTTTGGCGTTCAAGCCCGATATCGACGATTTGCGTGAGTCTCCGGCGCTGCGCATCACCGCTGACATCGCTGACGAGTTCTCGAACGCACGCGTGCTCGCGGTTGAGCCCAACATCGCCTCGCTGCCCGGAGCCCTCAACACCCGGGCGAACATCGAGCTTGCAGATCTGGCGGAGGCGTCCAACGCCGATGTTGTCGTCCTGCTCGTCGACCACCGCGAATTCCGCGCCGCCGACCTCGGAGAACTCGGCATCGATCCGGAGAAGGTCATCGACACCCGAGGCGTGTGGCGATGACTGCGGCCGGCCCAGGGGCAGAGCACATCATCCAGGTCAAAGGGGCGACGCGCGACTACAAGCTCGCACTGCCGAACCGCGAGACAGACGCGATACAGATGCACATCGCAACGACCCACGAGCCGTACGAGTTCGAGATGCTCCGCGCAGTCATTCCGTGGATCGTCCCGGGCACTCGGGTGCTCGACATCGGAGCGAACGTGGGGAACCACACGATCTACTTCGCTACGCACGCGGAGTGCGAGGTCATCGCGTACGAGCCGAACCAGGACCTCTGCGACGCGCTCGAAGCCAGCGTCGAGGCGAACGGGCTCAGCGGCCGCGTCGAGGTCCGCCGCGCTGCTGTAGGTTCCCGGTCGGGGCACGCCAGGTTCCGCGAGCACATCCCGACGAATCTGGGCGCGCAGTCTCTCGTGAGCACGAGCGACGGCGAGATCGACGTCGTCGTGATCGATGAGGACATCGACGCGGAGATGCGCGTTTCGGTCATGAAGCTCGACGTCGAGGGGATGGAGTTGGAAGCGCTGCACGGGGCGGCCGCCCTCATCCGACGGGACTCTCCCACGTTGTTCATCGAGTGCGCCGACCTCGAGCACTTCGACGCGATCTCGGCCTTCCTCGCCGAACTCGGCTACGGCCCGTCTGCAACCTACAACGCGACACCGACGCACGAGTTCCATCCTGTGCGCGACGGAGCGGAGCGCGCGCTGAGCGCGCACATCGCCGACTTCATCAGAGACCGCTACGAGCTCACGCAGAGAATCACAGAGCTGCGAGCGAAGCTCGACAGCGCAAATCTCAAGTACCGGGGCACGGACGCAACGCTCACCGACCTCCGTGCGAAGCTCGACAGCGCAAATCTCAAGTATCGGGGCACGGACGCAACGCTCACCGAACTCCGCGCGCAGGTGGCCGAACTCACTCACGCCCGCGACGAGGACGTCGCAACGCTGACACGACGCGCCCGTACTGCCGAAGCGGGCTTCCAGCGGGTGCGAGCGGAAGCGCTCCGGGCGTCCGAAGAGCGAGACGCCGCACGCGCCAGAGTGAAGCAGCTTCAGGATGCCGTTGTTGAACAGAAGGCGACCGTCAGCCGTCTCACCGGGCAGCTGAAGTCGTCCCGCGCGCTTGCAGCGCGGCGTGACGCGCAGTTGCGCACGCTGAGGAAGCGGAAAGCGGTTGTCGCCGCAAACAGGCTCGCCGCCGCACGAAAGGGGCTTCGCAGCGCACTACAGGGCCTGCGGGCGCCGAGTGGACCCACCGCACCGGAGGTGAAGACCACCGGTCCGGCCACGTCCCCGAAGGCCGCACCGTTCACACCCACGGTGCTTCTAGACAACGCGAGCGAAGCTCGCTTCTCCACGGAGCTCAGGCTCGCGAGCACCGAACGAGCTCAACGCGCGGCCGCTTCTTTCCGCGTCAGCGTGAGCGGCCGACGCCCACGCATCGCCGCTATCGCCGACGACTTCACTGCCAATGGGTTCTCCGCCGAGACCGACTTCATCAATCTCGACCGAGAGCAGTGGCGGGAGCAGATCGAGTCGTTCGGACCTGACCTCCTCTTCGTCGAGTCCGCCTGGCGGGGCGCCGATGGAACGTGGCACAACGCGCTCCCGTCCATTCCGAATGAGCTTCGGGAGATGCTCGCATGGTGCGGTGACCACTCGATACCGACCGTCTTCTGGAACAAGGAAGACCCCGTGCACTTCGAGACGTTCCTGCCTCTTGCGGCAGAGTTCGATTTCGTCATGACGACCGATCTGGACCGCGTTCCGCTCTACATGCGAGAACTCGCACATGATCGCGTCCGGTTCCTTCCGTTCGCGTCGCAACCTGCGCACCACAATCCGCTCCAGACTCGGCCTCGACGGCGCGCGATGATGTTCGCGGGCGGATACTATCGCCGCTATCCCGAACGGATGAGAGACCTGGCAGCCGCGATCCGGGCCGCGACAGACGTGATGCCGATCGAGATCTTCGACCGCTCATACGGAACGACGCTGCCCGATTACGCGTTCCCCGAAGACCTTCAGCACCTCATCGTCGGCACTCTCGCCGCCGACGAGTTGGACGACGCGTACAAGGGCTACGACCTCGCACTCAATCTGAACTCGGTCAAGGACTCGACGACGATGTTCGCCCGGCGCGTCTTCGAGCTGGCGATGAGCGGCACCGCCACGGTGTCCAACTATGCGCGCGGCCTATCCGCCACTTTCGGCGATCTCATGCCATCGAGTGACGACGCAGCGGGCCTCCGCTCATATATCGAGCGTCTCGACGCCGACGTCGACCACCGAGACCGCGTCCGGACCCTCGCTCTGCGGAAGGTCATCCGCGAGCACACCTACGCCGAGCGACTCAACCTGATCGTCTCGACCGTGACGGGCGAGCCCTACCGGCCGACTGCACCGCGAGGCGCCGTCATCCTGGCGCCCCGGACAACGGACGGCTGGGACAGGCTGTGTCGGGTCATCGGTTCTCAGGTCCGCGTGGAGACCGCCCCGGTCGTGGTGACGGACGTCTCTTCCATCGCTCAGGCGGCAGCCGACAGGGGCTGGCGCACGGTCTCCCGCGCGGAAGCCGACGCCGTCAGCCTCGCCGAGCTCGCGGCCGGCGGACCGGTCGCGGTCCTCGATGAACGGCACGGATACGGCCCGGCCTACCTCGAGAGCCTTCTTGGCGCGACCGCGTATGCAGGTGACGCCGGCTGGCTCACGAAGCGCGACCGGTTCGTACGGGAACCGGGAGGAGACGTCGCCCGAGTCCACACCGGTGATCTCTTCGGGATCTTCTCACCGGGGAGCATCGATCCGACCATGTCGGTCCTCACCCCAGCCGGAACCGGCTCACTCGTCCTCGGTCAGCTTCTGAGCGGCGACGTCGAGCTCGAGGCCGCATGCCGAGTCGTCGCGGTCGATCCGTTCGACTTCTGTGAGAACGGGATGGGCGCGCGAGAGGTTCGTTATTCCGCGGCACAGTCCACCATCGATGAGGGCGCCAGCATCGAAGACCTGCTGGCCTTCAACGACAGATACGTCGGCCACGACATCCCTGCCGATCGGCCGGTGGTCGTCGCTCCCTCCGATCTTCCCCTGTCCCCGCCCGCCGATTCCGGCTGGGCCATCGTGCGACGCGGATTCGGCACGCGGCATATCAGTCGATTCGCGGAAGGACCGGCCGCGACCCTGTGGTGCAGAGGCCGCGTCGACCTCGCGGTCACCGGGCCGGACGGCACGTTGCCGATGCGGCTCGAAGCTTACGGCTCCGTCCACACGAGCCTGATCGTCCGGTGGTTCGACCGCGACGGCAAGGCCATAACCTGGGTCAAGCTGATTCCCAACCACAACCACACGGTGGTGGCCCCGCCGGAGGCGGTGAGCGCCCAGTTGGGAGTCCGTGTCGAGGGATCGGGGGCAGTCACCGTGCGATATCTCGCGCTCAGCCACCGCGAACCCGACGTGATTCTCACACCACGAACGTCCGACACGCTGCTGGTGGCCGATGCCTACCCGAGTTACGACAACCTCTACCGGTACGGCTTCGTCCACTCCCGGATCCGTGAGTACCGGAAGCAAGGATTCGACGTGGATGTCTTCCGCTATCAGCGGGCGGACCAGCACACGTTCTACGAATTCGAAGGACAAGAGGTCGAGTCGGGCAATGCGGAAGCGCTGCGCCAGGCCCTCGCTTCCGGGCAGTACAAGCGGGTTCTCGTGCACTTCCTCTCCCCGGAGTTGTGGTCGATTCTCCGTGAGTTCAGCGACCGTGTCTGGATCACGGTCTGGGTTCACGGCGCAGAGATCCAACCCTGGTGGCGGCGGACGTACGCGAACGATCGAGAACTCGCGGCAGCCAAGGCCGCCACCGTCACTCGGTTGAACTTCTGGCGCGATCTGCTCGACGACCTCCCTCCCCGCCTCGGATTGGTGTTCGTTTCCGACCACTTCAAGCGGGAAGCCTTCGAGGACCTCGAGCGCGCGGTACCGGACGACCAGGTCGCGGTGATCCACAACCCGATCGATACGTCCCTCTTCGCCTACCGCGAGAAGGACGCGTCGGCGCGGCTCCGCATCCTGTCCATTCGGCCGTACGCGAGCCCGATCTACGCCAACGACCTCGCGGTTGCGGCCGTTCAAGAACTCGCTGCCGAACCGTGGTTCGACGAACTCTCCTTCACCTTCATCGGTGACGGCCTTCTGTTCGAGAGCATCACCGCGCCGCTGCTGTCGTTCGACAACGTGACCGTGCACCGCGGCTTCCTCACTCAGGGTGAGATCGCCGACGCACACGCCGGGTACGGGGTCTTCCTCGTGCCGACACGGGCCGACACGCAAGGCGTCAGCAGAGGCGAGGCGATGTCGTCCGGCCTCGTGCCGGTGACGTCTGCCGCCGGCGCCGTGCCGGAGTTCGTCAGTGAGGCCGAGGGGTATCTCGCGCCGCCAGAAGATCATCGCGGCCTCGCTGACGCCATCCGCGAGATGTACCGCGATCCGGGCGTGTTCCTGGCGAAGTCGGCGGCCAGCGCTGCTCGAGTGCGTCGTCAGATATCATCTGAGATCGTCATCGCGCGGGAGCTGGAGTTCATCAACCGTGATCAGGACAGCTGACGACGGCTGGTCGCCAGTTCCTTACTGCGCAGCGTTGGACATGACCGCCTCGTAGACCCGCTGACAGGCGTTCGTATCCCAGTGCGCGAACGTCGTGCGCGCCCGTTCCTGGTACAGCGCAGGCGCATTCCCTTCGGTGGCGTCAATTACGGCTTGGAGCGTCTGGTCGAGGGTCCTGCACACCGGGCCGAAGCCGTCCCGCTCGAAGTCGAAGTATCCGGGGAACAGCGTGTGGTCGACGCCGTAGATCGCTCCCTCGTCGAGCTGCATGTACACGACCGCCGCGCCCGCGAAGGCAGCATCGAAGGCAACCGAGGAGTAGTCCGTCAGGAAAACCGCGGCGGTGCCAATGAGTTCCTGGACGTCGGTCGAGTCGTAAGTCGTGATGGAGACGTAATCCGGGACGTCCGCGTAAGGAAAGTGCGCCGCGAGGTTCGGATGCGGCACAAAGCGGATCGTGTATCCCCGGTCTGCGAGAGCCCGGAGGCCCTCGTCGTTGAGCACCCCGAGGAGCGATTGGATGAAGGGCGACTCGCGAAAGCCAGGCTTCGGCTTGCGCAGCTGACCCGAGCGCTCGGGCGGGTTGAACAGCCCGTTACGCCACGTCGGAGCGATCACGATCGTTCGGCGCTTATCCACCGGCGTTGCATCGGCTATCCGCCGGAGCTTGTCGAAGCGAGGCAAGCCTGTGAGACGCACCTCACGGTCGGTGAAGACGTAGGGAGAGGCATCGCCGGCAAGACCGTTGAACTCCTGATGCGTCGACGCGATAAAGAGCCGAAGCTTCTGACGATTCAGCCACAGGGACAAGTCGTTGTGGATGACGCCGTGCTGCAGGAAGGTGAAGGTCCAGGGTGCGTCTCGCAGCAGGTATCGGTCGAAGATCGGACGGCTTACATCGATGCCCACGTGGGACGAAAGATACTGCTTCGTGTTGTTCAGCAGCAGCTGGTGACGCAGGGACCCGTACTCCACCAGGCGGAAACCCTCGGACTTGAGGCGTGCGAAATCCGGCGAATCCGATCGCAGCACGAACCACGCGTTGATCTCCGGGTGATTCTGCAGTAGCCATCGGTACATGTGCTCTGCGTTATCTCGACCCATGTCTGCGCGGTCCATGAGCAACCAGGCGTCCCGGAATTGACGAGCGACACCGGGAGTATGGGCGGCCACTCGGACAGCCGCGGCCTTGCTCAGCCAGCTGCGCCGGGCGCTCCTGATACCCCGACGCCATTGGTCAAGTGTGCTGGCGGTCGAGCGCTCCTGCCTCGTGCGCAGACGGTCGTGTCGAGTCCGCAGCGCCTCGATTGCGGCAGCATCGGCTGATTCCGGCACCTGCTGGCCGTCAGGGAGAGCGAGCGTGACATCCGTGCCGTTCACTGCCAGACGCAGGCCGCCGTTGGCAGGCACCCACGCGATCTGCTGGTCAAGCACTCGACCGCCGAATGCTTCCAGTGAGCGTCTCTTGCCGTGAACCGGAGTGATCCGCCTCTCCGCGAACCCGAACGACTCGCTCTGCGTCGCTTCCCATCGTGAATGCCGAACTTCCATCAACCCTGCGCCGGGATCCACATCGACGATGTGCGCGATCGGTGAAGCGCCTCGCCGCCCGCGCAGGCCCCACAGCACGTCCCGACGCTCATCGAATCCCGTCGGGGAGTTTGCACGGGCGAAGAGATCCTCATCGAAGGCTTGAAGCAGGCGGCGAAGTTTGTCGCGGAAGCGCACGCCAAGGTCGCCCGAGAGGACAGTCGCTCGCTTGGTCGTCGCGTTCTCGAACTCCGTGAGCCGGAACAGCTCTCGAACGGCGAGCCGATGACGCCAACTCGCGCCGTTCGGCTCCAATCCCCCGATACGGTCCCCCAGGTTCTCGAGGAACGAGAGGTAGTTCTCACCGAGTGCCCGGAAGGCGTCCGTCTGGGGGTCGGTAGACCGCATGGGGCGGCGCATGTACCGGGCGCCGCGAACGAGCCGGAGCACACCAGGCTTCTGCGGGCCCAGCAGATCGAGAATGAGCATGATATCGGCGTATGAACCGAGAGCCGTCGCTTCGGTCGGCACGTGCCGCCGAGGAAGGACGAGGCGACTCACGTCCGATGGAAGACCGCTCAACGTCTCGTCGAGTTCGACCCTGCTGAGACCGGTGCCGACCTGCGGCTCCTGGTCGATCGGAACGGTCGAAACAGCGAACGCATCCGTTGTGTCGCCACATGCTTCAATGGCATTCCGCACCTCGGTGACGTAGCCCCGGCTGAGACCGTCGCGCGCGTTCGGGAAGGTAACCCATCGGCCGGTCGCCATTGCGAGACCTTCTCGGCGGGCGATCGCGATGTCCTCCTTCGACGAGCGGATAACCTCTGCCTGAATGCCGTGCACCCCGACGCTCGCCACAACCCGACCGTGTTGTTCACCGTCACCGAGAACCACGAAGATGCACTCTGTATCGGTGGTCAGCGCCTGTGTCGCGAGAGACGCAAGAAACTGATTCAACTCCGCACCAGCCCGGCGTACAGGGATGATGAGCGAGAGGGCGGCCGATGTCATAGCTGCGCGATCATGGTTTCTGGGGAGGCGTCTCGTCCGGTTCGAGAAGGACCCGAAGGGAGCTCTCAACCTCCCTAGATTCTATCCGGCGCGCCGTGTGCTTTGTGGCGGCATGCCGGGGAGGAAGGATGCCGGCCGACAAGCTGGCGCCGAGCCAACCCGACCCGACCCGCCCCGCCCCGCCCCGACCCGACCCGACCCGACCGTAGGATGGACGCATGATGCGCCGGCGATCCAACGCGAGCGCTCACGCGCGCCCCGCTCGTCACGGGCGCCACGGCCGGCTCGGGCGCAGTGCCGTCGTGCGGCCGCCGCTTCCGCCGCTCGAGACGCGATTCGAGCGGTTCGACTTCGTCGTCGGCACGGCCGCGGAGTTCCTCCGCTCCGCGTGGGACGACCTGCGCGATGTGAGCTTCGAGATCGCCGACATGCCTCTCGGCCCCGATGAGGGCGGCATCCCCCGCTGGCACATCGCCCGCGACGAGAAGCGCATCATCCTCTTCCGCATCCCGATCGAGCGCCTCAGCCATCTGCACCGCAACGACGACCTTCACCGGCGTATGGAGATCGAGGGATGCGTCTTCCGCGCCGCCGCCGAGTACCTCGGCCGCGATCCGTGGGATCTCGGCCCCGAGCGGTTCCGGTACTTCTGAGGGCTGAGGGCCCTTCGACTCGCTGCGCTCGCTCAGGGACCTGACGGGAGCGCGTCGGGGACCGGCCCTTCGACTCGCTGCGCTCGCTCAGGGACCTGACGGGAGGGTGTGCCCGGGGCTTTGCCGAGGTCCCTGAGCGAGGAGCGCAGCGACGAGCCGAAAGGCACCGCGTTACGGGTAGACGATGACCGGGGCGGACGCCGCGTCCTGCGGCCAGACGGGGTACGAGGCGAGCTGCCCGGCGCCCGCGAACGTCACGGCCGCGTGCACGGGTGCGTTCGCGATGAGGCGATACGCGACGCCGGCGCTCAGCTTGATGGCTGTGGCGCGGCCACCCGCAGCGACGGCACTGACCGCCGCTCCCCCGCCCGCGGGCGCCACGGCGACCTTGACGTCCCCCTCGCCCGAAGGCGTCAGCACCAGATAAGGGCTCTCGCCGGAAGGGACCGCGAACACCGTGCCCTCCTTCGACGACGGAAGCTGCGGTGACGATGTGACCCACGCGAAATCATCGCCCTTGCCGGTTCCGGTCGCCTGCCAGACGGCGCCCGCCACCGGCTGGTCCGCCTTCACGAGCACCGTATACGAGCCGGGCGCCAGACCGTCGAGCTCGAGCTCCGCCGGCGACGCAGCGGTCAACGGCACGTCCTTCGGCTTCCCGACCGCCCCCTGCGCGCCGACCACCGTCACTGTCGCCGTGGTCGCCTCACCGGGCGCGAGCAACCGCAGGATCGTGGTCGGATTGTCCTGCGGCGGCTTGGTCACGCGCACGCCCGTGATCACCTGTGTGGTGTCGGCCGCAGCGATCGCGCCTTCCTGGTCGGTGCCGCTCGCCGTCAGGCCGCGCGTGATGCTCGACTGCAGCGCCGCGCGCACCGGTGCGCCCATCGCCGTCACGCGCACCGCCGGAGCCGCCTCCTGCAGTCCGAGACCTGCCAACGGGATGATCCGCTGCTGACCGGCACCGATCACGATGTGCGCGCCGGCGCCGGGCTGCTGCGCGCCGTCCGCCCCGTAGAAGGTGAGGTTCACGGTGGCCGTCACCGCTCCGGGATTCGCCAGGAGCACGAGGTCCGACGATCCGGTCGTCGTTGCGCCGCCCACGAGCCACGACTCCATCAGTGCCGGCGCACACGCAGACGCGGCGAACCCCTGCAGATCGGCCGCTACCACCGAGGCCGACGACGCCCCGACCGCCACCGGCACAGTGCGTCCCTCGGCCACGGCGACAAGCCGCGTCGGCCCGGCGTCTTCCGGCAGTCCCCGCGCAGACAACGTGTCGCGTTGGACGCCGGAACCCGACGCCGTGACGTGCTCCTCGGCCGCGACGGCCAGTTTGTCGACATCCTCTGACGTGCGCCCGATCGCGAGCAGCGGTCCGGCGCACGTCAGCACGGAGTCTGCGGCCGCCGGCGCGACGGCGACGGATGCGGGCGCCGCGCGGTGCGGCATCCATCCGAAGGCCACTCCGCCGCCGACCACCACAAGGGTCGCTGTCGCGACAGCCGCGCCGGCGGTGAAACGGGCTGCGGTACCGATACGCGCCACGCGGGTCATGAGTCCCCCTCCTCGCCGAAACCGGCGTCGGCCGCCGCCGTCGGAGCGTTGTCGAGGCGCACGGGCACCGGCACCGCCTCTCGGCGCCCGACGACGCGCGGCGAGCGACGCGAACGCCGACGTGACGCCGCGGTGGGCACCGCCAGCAGCAGAGCCGCCGCCACCGCGAGCAGCTGGATGACGGCGATGGAATGACCGAGTGACACCACGGCGGCCGACGCGGTCGCCCGCGGCTGCACGCCCGACGTGACGCGCCACAGCGTTCCCTTGTCGGTGTCACCGACCGGATCGAGGCCCGCGCGCTGGTTCAGCGCCGTCACCGCCGTGAGCCGCAGCGAGCGGGCGTGGTCCGCGTTCTCGTCGGCCGGCGCGACCAGAACGAAGCCGATGCCCTCGGCCTGCAGACGTTTCACGACGTCGGACGACGTGGGGGTCACGAGATCGGCGGCGAGCTCGGCCAGCGCCCTGTCGTGCTCGTCGACCTCGGTGCGCGTGTGGAGGGCGGTCGACTGACCGCCGAGCGTCGCACTCTCCCCCCAGACCACCTGCGCGCCAACGGCACCGGTCGCGAGCGGCTGCAGCACCACCGTCCCGGTGTCGGCATTGCTGCGGCCCTCCGCCGTCACGAACGCGGGAAGAGTCGACTGCGGTCCGTTCGTCAGCGCATCGGCACCGCGCAGATGTGCGGTGAGGGCGGGGAGCGCGAAGACGCCCAGCGCGAGCATGACCGCGGTGGCGAGCAGCACGCGCGATCGCCCAGCGGCGAGCGCGCGGTCGGCATCGAGCGACGGACGCAGGGCGAGGCCAGTGTCGAGCGTGAGCGTGGCAGCGCCGACGATGCCGACCCACGCGAGGCTGAGGGCGCTTCCCGGCCAGATCGGCACAGCGGCCCCGTTGACGAGAGTGACGGCGATTCCCACCACGATGAACGCCGTGAGGATGCCGAGCACTGCCACGAGTATCAGCGCCGCACCCGCCAGCCACCGCCGGGTGAACAGCGCGAGCACCGCGAGCGCGCCGAGCGGGACGAGGAGAACGAGGAGCCAGGCGGCGGGGACGCCGGTAGCCCAGTCGCCGAACGCGCCGCGACGCAGCAGCGTCCCCCAGCCCCCGGGATCCGATGTCGGCGATCCCGCAGCGAGCAGCGCCCGCCCGGCCGCATCCGCCGCCACTTGCGGGCCCTTCCACGGCAACCCCGGGTCGGCGAGCAGTCCCCACGGATTATGCGCCTGCAGCTGACGGAACACCATGGGCGCCGCCAGCACCGCGGCCGGGATCACCATCCAGCCCACGCGCGCGACGCCGTGACCGCGACCGGCGACGATGAGGCCCACGAGCAGGACGAGCCACAGCACGACGAGTGCCGGCGCAAGTGAGGGCGCGCACGCCACCGCCGCGACGAAGAGGACGGATGCCGCCCCGGCCGATCCCCACGAGCGATGAGCCGCAGTGCCGGCGTAGAACAGCCAGGGCAGAAGCAGGTGCACGAGCACGCCGGTGGGGCGGCCCTGGGTGAGCGCGACGAGGAACGTCGGAGCCAGCGCCCACGCGACCGCCGCCGTGATGCGCAGGAGTGACCGGTCGGTGAGGCGGGTCGCGGCGAACCACCCGCCGAGCACCGCGAGCGGCAACGCGAGCAGCCACAGCAGCACGAGCGCCCGCGACGGGTCGCCGGGCCACAGACTGCCGATCACGGCGATCACCGCGGAGAAGGGATCCGCCGGCGCGATCTGGTCAAGACCGGTCGGACGAAGTCCGAACTCGGCGTCGGACCAGAGCCGTGCGAGGGTCGAGCGCAGGGGGGCGAGCGCTCCCCCGCCGAGGGCGGGCCAGACGAGCAGGGTCGGGAACAGGGCGGCCGACACGGCCAGGGCGCCGAGCACGACCCAGGCGCCGCCTCCCGAGAAGAACCGGAGATCGCCGCGGCGGTCACCACCCACGTGCACCTCGGCGTCGGGGTGGAGCCCTGTGCGCAATTCATCGCGGGTGAGCCGCAGCGGGGCGAGCTGACTCCAGGTCGCGCGGCGCGTGCGGCGGATCCTGCCGCGGGCGCGCGCGACCCCCGGGAGCGACACGAGGCCGACGACCGCGGCTCCCCACTCGGGCAGGATGCGTCCCGGTGTCTTCGCGATCAGCTGCACGATCGTGCGCCACACCGCGACCGGGAGGATCGCCAGCCACACGAACGGGAGGGCGACGGGATGCGCATACGCGAGCCGCCGCTGCAGCTGAGCCCGGCGGCGCACGTAGGAGTTGTGGAAGCCGTGCTCCGGGGGAAGACCCGTCGACCCGGCGACGCCGTCACCGTAGACGCCGACGCGCGCGGCGGGCACGACGCAGACGCGCCCGCCTGCCAAGTGCGCCCGCACGCCGAGGTCGAGACCCTCGTCACCGCCGGCGAGGGCGGGATCGAGCCCCTCCAGCTCCTTCCATGCGTCGGCGCGCACGAGCACGCCACGCACGTCGGAGCCGAGCACGTCTTCGGTGGCGTCGTGCTGCCCCTGGTCGAACTCCTCGTCGGCGAGTCCGACCGAGCGACCGAATCGGGTCATCGTGACGCCGAGCGACACGATGTGGTCGGTGTCGTCCCAGCGCACGAGCTTCGGCGCCACCACCGCGACCGACGGGGCGATCTCGAGCGCATCGGCCAGGTGCGCGAGGGCGGCGGGCTCGGGCACCGTGTCCTGCGCGAGCAGCCAGACCGCATCGCCGTTGATGCGGCGAGCGGCGAGCTGCACAGCATCGGCGAAGCTCGTCGTGCGGGGCGCCGTGAGCACCGCCTCGGCGCCGGAGGCCGCGGCGAATGCGGCGGTGTCGGCATCCTCCCCGCACAGCACGATCGTCAGGATGTCAATGGGATGCGTCTGCGCCGACAGCGCGGCCAGCATCCGTTCGAGACGGTGGGCTGCGGGGATGTGTGCGTCGGAACGCACGACGAGGATGGCGTGTACTCGGGCGGGCATGACCTCGTCAGCCTAGGCGAGCGGCGTCACCGATCCTGCTCGACGCGCCGCCGTGCCGGTCAGCTCGCGCGGCGCTTCAGCTTCCGACGCTCACGCTCGCTGAGGCCGCCCCAGATCCCGAAGCGCTCGTCGTTCTGCAGCGCGTATTCCAGGCACTGCGACCGCACCTCGCATGAGGTGCACACCCGCTTCGCGTCGCGCGTCGAGCCGCCCTTCTCCGGAAAGAACGCCTCCGGATCGGTCTGCGCGCACAGCGCATCGGCCTGCCATGCGAGCGGGTTGTCTTCTTCGACAGCGCGCCGGACGCCCGGCACTCCCAGCTCGACGGGATCGACGAACCAATCTGCGGGAACGCCTGAGCGGTACTGAGCCCCGGTCATCTCGTTCTCCAAACCTGCTTCCCCCCACGCGATTCCGCGCTTGCTGATAATTACACAGGTGTCATTCGCGATGGTCAAGTCGCAGATCGTAAAGCCTCATCCTCCAGTTGAACGTTTGCGACGCGCCGCGGCGTGTCGCGATCGAGCGTCGATCCGGGCGCACAGGAGGGGCACGGTAGCCTGAATCACACCATGGCCGTCCTCTCGAAGCATCCCGTGTCGGCGCCGCCGAAGGCGCCGGTGCGCGAGCGGACGAGTCACCTGCTGCTGCGCGGCTGGTGCATCTTCGTGCTCTTCCTCGTACTCTCGGGCGTCTCCTGGGTCAATGCGATCGGCGCGGTGGCATCGGCGGCGCTCACGGTGGGCGCGAGCATCGTCTCGCTGATCCTGTGGCTCGCCATCCGTCCCCCCGTCCACTGGCAGCGACTGCCGTGGTTCCCGGTGCTGTATCTGGTCTGGGCCGGACTGTCGATGATCTGGTCGCAGTGGCTGGGCGTCTCCGCGATCACATGGGGACTGCTCGTGCTCACCACCCTGCAGGGGCTGTTCGTGGCCGCGGTGCTGACGTGGCGCGAGATCATCCGGGCCATTGCATCCGCCCTCAAATGGTGCGTGGGGCTGTCGCTCCTGTTCGAGCTGGCCGTGGCCGTTTTCGTTCGCGGTCCGCTGCTGCCGGAGTTCATGATCCCGGCCGACCGCAGCGTCGATCCCATCGTGTACTGGTGCCGCGGGAACCTCTTCAACGGGGGGCGCATCCAGGGGATCTTCGGCAACGCGAACCCGCTCGCGATCGTGTGTCTGCTCGCGATCATCGTGTTCGCGATCCGCATCGCGGCGAAGGCGCCGCGGCGGGCGCTGCTCGGCGTATGGATCGTCGTTGCGGCGTATCTCATGTATCGGGCGTCGTCCGCGACCGTGTACCTCGCCGCCGTCGCCGCCGCCTTGGTCCTCGTGACGGTGCTCCTCATGCGTTCGGCACGGCGGCCCGGCCAACGCACGCTCTACTACGCGCTGTATGCCGTGATCGGTCTCGGCGGCGCGCTCACGGCGTGGCTCGTGCGTGGCACGATCTTCACGGCGCTCGGGCGATCGGCCGATCTCACCGGCCGGGAGCGCATCTGGAGTGCGGTGCTCGAGCGGACCGCGCAACGGCCGGCGATCGGATGGGGCTTCGCGACACCGTGGCTCACCGGCGATCCGCACTTCGACGGCTGGATCATCGACCACGGTCAGTCGGTGATGCAGGCGCACAACATGTGGGTCGACGTCTCGATGCAGCTGGGCATCGTCGGCATCGTGCTGCTCGGACTCGTGTACCTCTCCTTCATCTGGCGGGCATGGTTCTTCGCGGTCGACCGGCCGCGGTGGGATCTGCGGGCCGACCGTCCCTACTCGCCTCTCACGCTGCTCCCCACGCTCGTCGCGACGGTGCTGCTCGTGCAGGGCGTGGCCGAGTCGGAGCCGCTGCTGCTGTGGGGCTGGATGTTCGTGGTGATGCTCGCGTTCAAGATCAAGCAGTCTCCGCATGTCGGCGTGGGGCGCGCTGAGCAGCGCGCCGCGATCGAGCGCGGGGAATTGGTGGCGGATGCTCCGGCCGCGCCCGGAGGTCGCACGTGAGCAGTGCGCAGCACGGCTACCAGCCGCATCCGATGCGGTGGCTCTCCGAGCTGTTGCGGTCGGCGGGGATGGCGCGTGCGTTCACGCTGACGGCGTTCGCCGCGGTGTTCTCGTCGCACGCGATCCAGTGGCTGGCTGGGCTGGTGACCTACGTCACGGTGATCATCGGGCTGTGCCTCATCGGCCTCGGGATGCTCCTCGCCCGGCGCCGGGAGATCTCGTTCCTGCGTCTCGTCCCGGTCTCGCTGCTGCTGTTCCTCGCGTGGACGGCCGTCAGCGTCTTCTGGAGCTACTCGCCGCCCGACACCGTGGTGGGATGGACGTCTCTCGTCGGGATCGCGTTCCTGGCGATCGTGGTCGGGCACGTGCGTGACACGCTGCAGACGGCGCGGGCGCTCGGGGACGTCATGCGGTGGCTGCTGTCGATCTCGCTGGGGCTCGAGATCCTGATCGGCATCCTGATGCGCACGCCCGTGCACTGGCTTGGCATCGAGGGAAACATCATCCACCTCGGCCCTGTCGAGGGGTTGTTCGGCACACGCAACATGCTGGGCTTCGTCGCGGTGCTCGCGCTGGTGACGTTCGTGGTGGAATGGCGGACGGCGTCGGTCCGACCGGGTGTCGCGGTGTACTCGGTCGCCGTGGGCGGCGTGCTGGCGGTGCTGAGCGGATCGCCGACGGTGCTCGTCGTGGCGGCTGGCGTCGGGCTCGCCACGGCGGCGCTGGCGCTCGTGCGCCACACGAAGCCGCACAACCGGATGACCGTGCAGTGGACCCTCGGCGCAGTGGTCGTGGTGGCGCTCGCATCGGCCTACGTCTTCCGGCATCAGATCATCGCGGCGGCGGGGACTGACTTCTCGATCCGCGCGAACCTGTGGCGTGTGCTCTCGTTCTACGTGCGGTTCTACCCCGTTCAGGGCTTCGGCTGGTTCGGCCCGTGGCCCCGTGACGAGTACCCGTTCGTCGCGATCAACTTCTCGCTCGACAAGCACTACACGACGGCGCTGAACGCCTACGCCGATCTCGTGCTCCAGGTGGGATGGGTCGGTGCGTTCCTGTTCGTGGGCATGGTCGGCATCGCCGTCATCCGGTCGTGGCTCGTCTCCGGCGAACGCCGCTCGATCGTCTACGCGTGGACGCCGCTGATCCTCGTCGCGATCGTCGTGAACTCGCTGTTCGAGAGCTTCGCCCTCTTCGGTGCCGGATGGCTCATCCTCGTCGTGTGTCTCGTGAGAGCGGGGCAGTCACGGTCGTGGCGAGAGAGACTGGATGCAGCGGAGACGGGCTCCGCACTTCCTCAAGATCCCGTTTGAGGCTCTGTCCTGGCCTCACGCTTCCAGCGATCCGGCGCTGCGGCGCGAAGCCGCGCAGCGAGCGGCTTGCGGGTACGCGCGGCGACCATCGCCTGGAACACACGCTCGCGGTTCTTGCCATCCGTCACAGGGAACGCGGCGGCCATTCGGGCTGAGTACTCGTTCCCCGCTCCGCGCAGCACAGCGTCGGCGAGAGCCCCGGCCGCGGATGCAGCATCCACGTGCACGGGACCGAATCCGCCGGCTTCGTAATCGAAGTACCCATCTCGCTCGGTGTGCCCCGCGCGATACTCGTCGCGGTCGAACTGGAAGTACACGACAGGCGTCCGCAGGTAGGCGGCGTTGAACGCCATCGACGAGTAGTCGGTGAGCAGTGCAGCGGCATCCGCGAGCAGCTCTCGAACGTTCGCATCCGCGTACGAGAGCACGCGGACATGATCCGGAACAACGAACTCGGGCAAGTAAGCACGCATGTTCGGATGAGGCATGAAGACCACGTCATAGCCGTCGCCCGCGAGCTGCTTTGTGCGGGGGTCTGCAAGCAGAGCAGCCCAGGATCGGGCGTAGGCGGACGTCGCGAATCCGGCGATGTGCTCACGCACCCCCGAATCGGTGGTCATCTCCCCCACCAGGTAGTCCCGCCACGTCGGCATGATCAGCACGGTGCGCCGGACATCGTCTCGCCCGTCGGCGCGCATCAGTCGCAGCACATCATGCCGCGGCAGGCCGGTGAGCCGCACCTCCTTGGTTCCGAACTTGTACGGGGATGAATCGGTGATGTAGTCGTACTCCGCCTCTGTCGAGGTGACGAAGACGTCGATGTGCTTCTTGTTGAGCCAGTCCGAGATGTCGCCCTTGATCACTCCGTGCTGCAGGAAGGTGAAGGTATAGCCGGTCCGGCGTCGTTTCGGCAGCACATCGGTAATGAACCTGTCGGCGTGGCTGGAAGCGTAGTGATCTGCATGCGCCAGGAGCGCGAAGAACTCCGGTTCACCGTAACCGACAAGACGCGCACCGCGGACGGCGAGGCGCTCCCAGTCGGGGGTGCCCTTCGTCACCACGAACCACGCGTTGATCTCCGGGTGATTCTCGCGTACCCAGAAATACATGTCCTCCCCGCTGTCGTTCGCGTCGACGTCTCGGTCGATGAACACCCACGCGCGGCGGAACCGCCGCGCAGAGCGGGGCGAGCGCATGGCGAGGGCCTGGCGTCCGATCTGTGCGATTCGACCGCGCCGCCGGTTCACGCCGGCAACGATCCGGCGCGTCTGCGCCACGAATGTGAAGCGGGCCGCGTGTGCACGCGCCGCGAGGCCCCCCTCCTTCCGAGCAAAGGCGTTCGCAGATGCGTGAGCACGCCGTACCGGCAGTTCTCGACCATCGAGCACGATGATCGGCTCGACCTCATCGGGCAGCCACAACGTCCGTTCCCAGACGATCGGACGTCCGACGTACTCCATCCCCTGCGTCTTGACATGGTGCGCTTGCACGCGGCGTCCATTGACAAGGACGTCCTCTGTCGGAGCATCCGCGCCGTGACGGTAGACATATGCTCGCAGCCCCTGACGTCGATCGGAGCCGGCCATCGCGACGTCACCATGGATTGCCGCTCCCTTCGCAATGACCAGAGCGTCCCGCATCCATTCCTCGACCGGGATGAGGCCGAACGAGCGGATCGCCTCAACGTCGATGTGCTCGAGGTAGGCCGGAACAAGCTCACGCAGGGCGGCATGCGTCCCCTCGGGGAATCGGCCGTTGCGGGCCGGTCCCGACTGCGACGAGAGCAGGATCCAGAACTGGTCGTACAGCATGAGGTTCTGCGCCCAGCGAGGAACGCGTCCATGTGTGCGAAGCGCAGTGTCGATCACGCGGGGGAAGCCATGCCTCAAGTGGTCGACGTACTTACGTGGGTCGGCCCTGGTCGACTGGATCGTCGAGGACTGGTCGGCACGCTGTCGATAGAGATATCGCGCCGCCGGGACGAAAAGAACCACTGGGTCGTCCACCCGGAGGAGGTACTCGGCGAGGAAGGCCGCGTCTTCGAACCGCACACGAAGTTCCTCAGGGAATCGCAGCGTGAACCGCTCGACGATGCTCCGACGGATGAGTGCCGATGTGGCGTGCGGCTGGATCCAATCCGGATCAGTGTCAAGGTGGCGGAGAGTCATTCCGTGGTGGAACCGTCCGTCGAGCGCATGCGGCTCAGTGCCGCGTTCTCGTCCGTACCACAGCAGGATGCGTGCCGAAACCGCATCCACCGTGTCAGCATCGACGCGAGCCAGCGCCTTCTCGAGTTCCGCAAAGTACGTGCGGCCGAGCACGTCATCCGGGTCGGGGAACGTGAGCCACTCGCCCGTCGCCACCGAGAGGCCGAGGTTGCGCGCCGACGCCTGTCCGCCGTTCGGCTGGGCAAGGAAGACGACGTTATCAGGGTGCGCGTCCGCGAACTCGCGAGCGAGTGAAGCGGTCGCTCCGTCGTCCGTCGACCCATCGTCGACGAGGATCACCTGCAGTCGATCGAATCCGATGCTCTGCCGAAGCAGCGACCGCAAGAAGTCCGGCAGATATGCCGCCACGTTGTACAGGGGCGTGATGACGGAGTACGTCGGCATCTGAGCGCTTTCTGCGGCGTGCTAGTTTGCGTCGAACAAACCGTCGCAGGTCTTCGCGACCGTCACGGGGGTCGACGTCACGGTGGGGGTGTAGCGCACCGACAGCGGTCCGAGCTCACCCTTCGGCAACGTGCTGGTGTAGGTCACGGTCTTGCTCTCGCCGCTGGGCACGAACACACGGATGCTCTGGGCGTTCCGTCCGTCTTCCACGCCCTCGCGGCGGTCGTAGGCGGAGTCGCCGTACTCGGGATCCACAGAGGTGATCTCGGATCCCGGCGGCGCGAAGTAGATGACGTCCTGGATGAAGGTGTTCTTGAGCAGCCCGTAGCGCTTGTTCCGGATGCCGAGCTGGTACTTCGTCATCCCCTCCAGCGGTGCACTGTTCGAGATGGTCAGCGCCGTGGTGACCGTGCGGTCCTCGGCGTTGCACGTCACGTTGACCTTCGTCTTCATGAAGTACTCGAGCTTGCTGTACGCGGCGTCGTTGACGAAGACGCCCACCTCGGTCGTCTTCTTGTTGTCCGTCGCGAGGGCGCCGTCGAGCCCCAGCTCGACGGCCATCGCCTGCTCCTGCTTGCGCGGGAACCACACATGCAGGCGCTGTTCCTCGGCCGAGATCGTGAGCTGGTCGAGCATCTTCATGACGTCCCACTGGCCCGATGAGATCTTCGTGAACACCCGCGATGCGACGTCGCCGAAGAACGCATCCTGCGCGGTGTTACCGCTGTAGCGCGTGTACGCGTCGTACAGGAGCGCCTCGACGACGTTCTCCGACGTGAGCTTGCGGTGATCGGCCGTCTCGATGGGTCCGGTCACCTTGAGCATGTGCGACAGCACGACCGGATCAAGAGTGATGACCCCGTCCAGGTGCTTGCCCGTCGTGATGTCCCAGAGCGAATCGAACGCCTCGGCTGTCGTCGGGAAGTTCGGCGTACGGGTGAAGTTGCCGAATCCTCGGAAGGTGTCGGGCTCGTAGAGTGCCTGGGTCTCCTCGGGTGGGAAGATCACCTGGAGATCGCGCCGGAAGGTGAAGGTGCTCGTCTGCTCCCGCAGCTTGATGTGCCCGTTGTCGACGTCGACGATCGCCGTGGCGGCCGGCAGGCCTCCCCCGCTGCGCGACTCGGCATTGTTCTGGAACACGAGCATGTAGGTGCGCTTGCCGTCTTCGCCCGCAACCTTCAGCAGGGTGGGCAGGTAGTGCTGCACCTGCTTCAGCAGCGGACCGGCCTCATCCATCACGTCGAACAGCGACCCGATCGCATTGTCGACGACCGGCAGGATCTTCGTGCGGTCGACACCCTTCAGCTGCTCATGCGCACGACCGAACGCGTCGGTGATCTCGGGCAGAGACTTGCTCGCCTCGCTGATCGGCTCGAGGTCGACGCCTCCGCCCTTCACCGACATCTTGTCGATCTGCAGAGTGCTCAGCAGCTTCACGCCCGCCGGCATGGCGCCCTCCGCGAGGGTGTGCGTCGCCTCCGTCGCCTTCCGCACTGCGTCGACGTTCTGCCCCACAAGCGGAATCCCGGCTGCCACTTCCCACAGCGGACCCTGTACCGTGCTGTTCGCGCCCCTCGTCAACGACAGGATCTTGTCGCCCGCCGCGACGATCTTCTCAGAGTCGCCGGCTTTCATGTACTTCGTGATCGAGCTGATCTCGCTCTTCGCCGACATCAGGTCGTCCTTGACCGAGATCGCTTGGAAGGCGAAGACGGCGGTCACCCCGCCGAGAGCGACGATGACACCGCCGACCACGGATGCGGTGATCCACGGCCAGCGGTGACGGCGCTTGGGTGCCGCGTGGGATCCGGCTCGATCCGCGCGGTAGCGTCCAGGAGAAGAGGTCTTGGGCACCCGTCGAGAATACCCGGGTCACACTGTGATCCCGCCGAATGACGGGGCCGGGGACCAGTCGGATGTTTACGAGCCGGCCAGTGCGCCGCACGATGCGGCCACGTCCACCTTCGTCGACGTCGCCGTCGGCGTGTACCGCACCGACAGCGGACCGAGCTCGCCCTTCGGCACCGTACTGGTGAACGAGACGGTTCGTGTCTCGCCCTTCGCTACGAAGATGCGCATGCTCTCGACGTCACGGCCGTCCTCCTCGCCCGTGCGCGTCGCGGACGGGTCATCTCCGGCGGCCGGATCGGTTGACCCGATCGATGCTCCGGGCGGAGCGAAGTACATGACGTCGAGAATGAACGACGTGCGCGGGATGCCGTACCCCCTGTTGCGGATGCCCATCTGGTACGACGACAGCTCGTCGTCATCGGTCAGCGTGTTCGTGACCGTGACGCTGGTCGTGACGGTGCGAGCGGCAGCATCGCAGGCGACAGCGACCTTCGAAGTCAGGAAGTATTCGAGCTTGCTCGCGGCGTAGTCGTTGAGGAAGATGCCCACCTGTGTCGTGCCCGTGTTCTTCGTCTTCAGGGCGCCGTCCAGCCCGAACTCGGTGGCCATCGCCTGCTCGCCGTCTCGCGTGAACCAGAGGTACAGGCGCTGCTCCTGGGCCGAGGTCTTGAGCGCGTTGAACATCTTCGGCACGTCCCAGCCTCCACCCGCGACCTTCATGAAGACGCGTGCGGCGACGTCGGCGAAGAACAGATCCTGTGCGTCACGGGACGGGTAGCGGATGTACGGCTTGTAGAGCACCTCGTCGACCACGTTCTTCGACGTCAGCTTCGTGCCGTCGGTCACCGTGACGGGCCCCGTGACTTTCAGCACGTGGGAGAGTACGACCGGGTCGATGCTGATCACGCCGTCGAGCTTCTCGCCATAGGTGTTCGACCAGAGCGCCTGGAACGCCTTCGCCGTGGTCGGGAAGTTCGGGGTGCGGGTGAAGTTGCCGAAGCCCGAGAAGGTGTCGGAGTCGTACAACGCGAGCGTCTTCTCGGGAAGATCGATTACTTGACGGTCGCGCGGGAAGCTGTAGGTGCTCGTCTGCTTCCCGAGCGAGATGCGGCCATCGTCGACGATCACCTTCGCCGTCGCGGCAGGGAGCCCGCCGGTGCTGCGCGACTCAGCGTTGTTCTGGAAGATCAGCAGGTAGGAACGTTCCCCCTTGGCGCCCGCGATGTCGAGCAGCGCGGGGAGGTACTTCTGGACATTCTTCAGGACCGGGGCCGTCTCGTCCATGAGATCGAAGAGCGGGCTGATGGCGCCGTCGACCATGGGGAGGATCTTCGTGCGGTCGACCGTGGCGAGCTGCTCCTGGGCTTTGTCGAAGGCGTCCGTGATCGCTGGCAGCGAGTCACTTGCCTCCTGGATGGGCTTCAGGTCGATGCCGCCGCCCTTCACAGCGAGGCTGTCGAGCTTGAGTGTGCTGAGCATCCTCACCCCGGAAGGCATCGCGCCCGCAACCATCGTGTGCGTCGCCTGGGTGACGGTGCGCACGGCGTCCACATTGGCGCCGACGAACGGGATGGCACCGAACACCGTCCACAGGGGCCCGGCCACAGTGTCATCAGCGTGGGCGGTCAGCGTCATCACCTTGTCGCCCGACGCCTTGATCGACGCGGTGTCGCCCTTCTTGACCGCCTTCATGATCGCCGACACCTCGGACCTCGCCGCATTGAGATCGTTCTTGACGGACAACGCCTGCAGAGCGAAGACCGCCGCTGCGGCGCCGACGATCAGGACGACGACGATCGCCGTGATCCATGGCCAGCGCCGACGGCGGTTGCTCGTGGCGTGAGTGGCGTTCGTTGCGGCGCTGTGGCGTCCGGCTGCACGGGTGTCGGGCACGGCCCGAGCCTAGCGAGCAGCAACTGTGACGAAGCCGAGTCTCATGAATCACTGATGTCGGTGTCATAGGATCCCGTACAGTTTCGCCGTTCGGAAGAGAGCCCAGATGCCCAGCCTCCGCAGGATTCTCCGCAGAAGCCGCATCCTCCAGAAGTGGCGGTTCGCCCACTACTTCCTTCCGTACGCGATCCTCGCCCGAATCGTGCGAATACGGCCCGGGCGCGTGCTGTTCCTGTCCGAT
Source organism: Microbacterium altimontanum (assembly GCF_058349865.2). Taxonomy (NCBI): domain Bacteria; kingdom Bacillati; phylum Actinomycetota; class Actinomycetes; order Micrococcales; family Microbacteriaceae; genus Microbacterium; species Microbacterium altimontanum. Next base: position 161,789 of record NZ_JBYRJB020000001.1, read on the forward strand.
TCACGGGCCGGCTACTCCGGCAACATCGCGCTGCTCCGGGAAGAGATCAACCGCCAGAATCCGGCCGCCGAGGTCATCGGGCTGTTCAAGCGGAGCATGGCGGCGCGTCGTCCACTCCGTGATGTCGTACGCCTCCCATGGCTCGCCGCCACCGCTCAGACGATCGTCGTCGATGACTTCTATCCGGCGATCTACGGCTTCCGAATCCGGCCCGGCAGTCGCCTGGTGCAGGTGTGGCATGCAGCCGGCGCCTTCAAGCGCGTCGGCTTCAGCCGGGAGGGACTGCCGGGAGGACCGATCCCGGGCTCGATCATCCACCGCAATTACACGGATGTGACGGTCAGCAGCGAAGCAGTTCGCCCCGACTACGCCGAAGCGTTCGGCATCGATGTCGCCCGAGTGAAGGCGCTCGGCGTTCCCCGCACAGACATGTTCTTCGACGAGACCTTCATCGCCGAGGCCCGTCGCTCGGTGCGGTCACGTTACGGTATCGCCGACGGAGCCCGTATCGCGCTCTTCGCGCCCACGTTCCGCGGCAACGGCCAGCTCACCGCAACGTTCGACTACGACAGCATCGACTGGCATGCCCTGGCCGCCGACCTTGGCGACGACTGGGTCGTCATGGTCAAGATGCATCCGTTCGTGAAGCCCCTCATCGTTGCACGCCCCTCCGTCACCGGCGTCATCGATGTCACGGGCGATCGCGAAATCACGCAGCTGCTCATGGCCGCGGACGTGCTCGTGACCGACTACTCGTCCACGATTTTCGAGTACGCGTTGCTGCGCCGCCCCATCGTCTTCTTCTGCCCTGACCTCGAGCAGTACACCGCAGACAGGGATTTCTACTATCCGTTCGAGCGCTACGTCACCGGACCGCTCGTCCGCGATGCCGCCGAGCTACCGGATGCCGTGAGACAGGCACGCCACGAGGCCGAGCAGGACCGATTCCTCGAGTTCTTCATGTCGGCGTGCGACGGACGATCCAGCGAGCGCATCACACGGGAACTCATCCTCACCCCGCGCACGGGCGGCCGACCAGCAGCGGCAGCCCCGGGGGGCAGCGCGCCCGAGCCGACTCGGACCGGAGGCGCCATGGGCCTGAGACTGCTTGTCGCACATGCTGCACGCATCGGCCTGAACATCGTGTATACGCCTCTTCGGATCCTGCCCCGGCGGCGCAAGGTGGTCATGATCAGCCGGGAGCACGAGACCGTGCCGGAGGATTTCACCGACCTCGCAGATGCGATCTCCCGTGCGGATCCTTCCGTTCGTGTCGTGACGCTCGTACAGATGGTGCCGCCCGGGGTGCTCGCCAAGGTCGGATACGTGTTCCACATGCTCGCGCAGCTCTACCACGTGGCCACATCGCGGGTGTTGGTGATCGATACCTACGCAATGGTCGCGAGCCTGCTGAAGCACGGCAGGGGCCTGACGGTCGTGCAGATCTGGCACGCCCTGGGGGCCTTCAAGAAGTTCGGGCTGAGCATTCTCGACCACGAGGAAGGACGTGACCGCCGGCTGGCGCGGGCCATGCGGATGCACGAGGGCTACGACATCGTTCTCTCCAGCAGCGAGGACTGCCGACCGGCGTTCGCCGAAGCATTCGGAACGGATGTCGACAGGGTCGCCGTCGCTCCGCTCCCCCGCGTCGATCGGCTTCTCGACCGACACCGCGCCGCGCGGACACGTGATCGCATCCTCGGCGTCCATCCCCATCTGCGAGACGCCCGAGTCGCGGTGTTCGCACCAACGTTCCGCCTCGATGGCAGTGTCATCACCGATGCCGCAGCGGTCTCGGCAGCGCTCGCGAAGATCGGGGTGCACCTGGTCGTGAAAGTGCATCCGTTGATGCCGGTCGACTTCGGGCCAGAGGTCGACACCGCCCCAGGGTTCTCGACGCAGGAGCTCCTTGACGTCGCCGACCTCTTCATCACCGACTACTCCTCGACGCTCTACGAGGCGGCGGTGCTCGGAGTGCCGAGCTACTTCCTTGCACCCGATCTCGATGAGTACATCGCGTCACGGGATTTCTACATCGACTACGGCGCCGACCTTCCGGGCCCGATTGTTCGCGACATCGCGGCCCTCGTTGCAGCGATTGAGGCGAACGAAGGTACGCGCGAAGCCGCCCGCGAGTTCGCCAACCGGTGGGTGCAGGTCCCCCCGACCGCCAACCCCGCGACGGCGTGTGCGGACACAATCGCGGGTCTCATCATCGCCGCAGCAGACGCCTGACCAGACGGCCGGCGCGATGACGCGCGAGCTGGGCGTCCCAGAGCAGGCGCCGCCACCGCGATCCCGTCGGACCGGGCACCGGTTTCCATACCCTGACTTCGCCGGTTCTGGCGGGAACGGCACGATGGAGCTGACCGAACCGCTCCCGGCGATGACGGTCCTGCTGCTGAGTGGCCGTGTCGTCGGCTCTCCGCTCAACGACCGACCGACGCTCCCCGTCCGATACCGCCCACCGCGCCGTCGGCGCCTCGGCTTGCCACCGATGCAGCAATTGCTGACCGAAGTAGTCCGGCGTGATGACACTTGGGGCGACGGAGAGGACCTCGTCGTGCACGTCATGCAACTCGACCTTTGCAGGCTCAGCCGTCGGAACCATCACGCGGCCGCCGAGGTCCCGATAGGCGCCAACCCAGGCGGGGACCGTCCGTCCCGCGAGTCGTTGGAGCAGCAGACGGGATTCCAGCGGCAGCGCGGTCGCGTCGTACTCGAACAACCGCTGCTCGGCTACGTGTCGCGCGCAGGCGGCGAGTGCGTCGAGTGCGGCGGTGCGCTCGGATGGGCCCAGAACGTCGGCATGCCCTTCTTCTGTGAGCTGCGCAGGCAGGATCCACTGGCACTCGTAGAGGAACATCGACTGAAGCCATCCCGGCACGCCGGCGCCGGCGGCGGCGCCCTCCATGAGGACTCGGTAACCGTCGCGGAAGCGTTCGATATAGGTGTCGGGGTCGCGGCGGAACCTGTCGACGGCCGAATCACCGGTCGCCCGTTTGCGGTACACGTAGCGTGCGTCGGCGACGAGCCCGAGAACGGGATCGGCGGTGCCGAGAAGGAACTCCGCGACGAAGAGGGCGTCTTCTGAGGCATGCAGGCCCGAGCGGAATCTCACACCTCGGGACACGAGATCGGCCCGACGGAAGAATGCAGAGGCGACGTTCAACTGGAAGAAGTCCGGGAACTCGTTCATCGAGACACAGCGGTTCCCGGCCATGAAGCGGAATTTCAACGCGTGCACGTCCTTCGTCACCGTGTCTGGCTCACGCAACCGTAGGAGGTGTGTGGAGGCGACGCTCACCTCCTCGCCATGACGTACGAGAAACCGCGCGACGCGGCAGAAATAGTCGGGCGCAAGATAGTCATCCGAGTCGGGAAACGTCAACCAGTCGCCCTGCGCGGCATCGAGACCGGCGTTGCGCGCGGCGCTGACTCCGGCGTTCTCCTGGCGGATCAGGCGCCCCTCAACGTCGGAGCCAGCGAGCCAGTCCTCCGCCATGGTCGCCGACCGGTCGGGAGAACCGTCATCGACGAAGATCACCTCGAGCCGATACTCCCCCGGCCGCTGCTCGGAGAGACTGTCGAGCAGGTCTGGCAGGTACCTCTCGACGCGGTAGAGCGGGATGACGGCGCTGATGGAGATCATTGCCCACCGATCCTATTCCGAGCCGGCGAAGACGTGAGGACGACGCCATCACAGCACCTCCTGCTGGTCAACCGTAAGATGGGCGGACGCCCCATGCGGCGGTTTCTCTCTCAGATCCGACGAATTGCACGAGGTATCGACACGTGAGTGACAGCACCCGAACGGTGGCGGTTGTGCTGGCAGGCGGCATCGGAGTGCGCGTCGGCCTCGGCATTCCGAAGCAGCTCATCCGGATCGCGGGCAAGGCGATCGTCGAGCACACTCTGGAGGCGGTGCAGGCAAGCGACGACATCGACGAGATCGTCGTCATGATGAATGCCGGTGCGATCGCAGAGCTGGAGCACCTGAAGAACGATGCCCGCTTCCCGAAGCTCAGCCGTATCCTCCCAGGTGGCGCGACTCGGAACGACACCACAGAGCTTGCCATCGCCGCACTGGCCGGCGATGACACCAAGGTGCTGTTTCACGACGCCGTGCGTCCGTTCATCGACGAGCGCATCATTCATGACTGCGTCGTTGCTCTTGACGAGTACGACGCCGTGGACACCGCGATTCCCTCGGCAGACACGATCATCGAGGTCAACGGCGCGGGACATGTGACCGCGATCCCCGACCGTTCCACGCTCCGCCGTGGCCAGACGCCGCAGGCATTCCGGTTAGGGACGATCCGGAGGGCATACGAACTCGCCCGGCAGGACCCCGACTTCCATGCCACGGACGACTGCGGAGTCGTCTTCACCTACCTTCCCCACGTGCCGATCTTCGTCGTCGACGGCACCGCCGAGAACATGAAGGTGACCGAGCCCATAGACGTGCACATCGCGGACAAGCTCTTCCAATTGCAGTCGGCCAGCCTCTCGCTCGACGGTATGGGCGCCCTTCCCGACCTCACCGGACGGGGAATCGTCGTCTTCGGCGGCAGCTATGGGATCGGCGCGAGCATCGTCCGGCTCGCTGCAGCGGCCGGTGCTGCCGTTGTCGAGTTCAGCCGGTCGAGCACCGGCACGGACGTCACCTCCGGTAAGCATGTGCGCAGGGCTCTCGCGAAGGCGGCCGCCGAAATCGGTCGGATCGATGCTGTCGTGATCACTGCGGGTGTGCTCCGGATAGCCCCCCTGATCGAGACGAAGAAGAGCGACCTGAAGAAGACGATCCTGACGAACCTCACAGCTCCCGCCCTGGTCTGCCGCGAGGCCTATCCGTATCTGGCCGAGACGCAGGGGCAGGTCGTACTCTTCACGTCGAGTTCGTACACACGCGGTCGCGCGAACTACAGCACGTACTCGGCGACGAAGGCCGGTGTGGTGAATCTCACTCAGGCGCTCTCCGAAGAATGGGCAGACAGTGGCGTGCGCATCAACTGCATCAACCCCCAACGCACGGCGACTCCCATGCGGACCGCAGCGTTCGGCGCCGAGCCGGACGGTACATTGCTCGACCCTGACGACGTCGCACGCGTCACCACGCATGTCCTCGCATCGGATCTGACCGGGCAGGTCGTCACCGTGGAGGTGGCAGCGATGGCAGCGCTCCGAGAACGCCCATGACAGAGCTCGGCCTCGTGGTCGGCGTCACCGTACCGCTGCAGCGGCGGGCAGACGCCGCATCGACGAGGCTTCGTGCAATCGCGGCCCGGCAGACTCGCTCGATCGCGCACGGGGAGGCGTTCGAGTGAGCATCCGTCGTCTCGCGCGGCGCGCCCTCGGGTACGTCCTGTGGCGCTGGCGACGACGCCCGTCCACATCGTCCGTGGCAGACGCCATCCGCGCTCTCATCCCCGGACGGCCAGGAGAGGATCGGCGCGTGGTCCTGATCGCCGATCGCCCTTCACGCTGGCGAGTGCAGCGGTGGCTCCGCACGTTCTTCGCCGACGACGTCGCAGTCTACGCGTCGGGCTTCGCGCCGAGCAGAATGCACCAGCCGAAGGTACGTGTCCACCCGCGCAGCCCGGCGTCGTCGATCAGCGACTCACTGCGCACGGTGCCTCCGCCTGACATCATCATCGATCTCTGCGACCCCGCAGCGGAGGCGGATTCGGTCGCTCGCTGGCGGGCGCTCTACCCGCATCTGCCCGCAGACGGCCTGTACGTGCACCGCACCGCCCACGGAGCATCGGCAGGCGATCCGAGAGGCTGGGCGGGCGTCGTCCGTGGACGTCTTCCCTCCGAGCCGACGTCCGGCAAGCTGGCGGACGATCTGATCGCCGCGACCGCCAAGGTCGAGGTTCTCGGCGGCTACGCCGTGCACACCAAGGCGCGGGCTCATTTCCTCAAGGTCCCGGAGCGTCGGGTGGCGTCCCTCGCCACCCGGGCACCGCACCTCGGCATCGAGGTACTCGACACCCTCCCGGGGGCGCACGTCGCAGCCACGCGCGAGGTGCACACCAACGACCCGGGTGCCGGTGTCGAGAACCTGGACACCGAGATGGACACACCAGAGATCGTGATGCGGCACTATCGCGGACGTCTGCGAGTGCTCAGCCACATGGCATGGGTTCACGAACATACGCTTCTTCCGCCCTCATTCCGGTTCCCCACCGAGGCTGTTCCGGGGACGGTCCTCGCGCCCGACGTCACTCCTGATTTCGTTTCGATTCCGGCCAGGTTCGAGGCTCCGACCGCGAGTGTTCCGGGTCCGTTGTACGACCTGACGACCGCGTACCACGCTCACTTCGGCCACTTCATGACCGAGGTTCCCGCGAAACTCTGGGGCTGGGACGAAGCCAAGCGACGCTATCCCGGCCTCCGCGCGATCATCCGCGTCCCTCCCGGGTACGAACCGACTTATGAGAGGGAGCTCCTGGGGGCCTACGGTCTCGGCGAAGAGGATGTCGTCTGGCAGCAGAATCCCGCCGAGGTCGATTCGCTCATCGCCTGCACGCCGCTCTGGCAGAACCACGAGCCGTACTGGTTCCACCCCGCCATCCGGGAGGTGTGGGCGCGACTGCGAGCGGGACTCACCGATGTCACCGGACGAGATGCAGAACGCAAGCTCTTCGTGTCGCGACGTCCGGGTATGGTCCATCGCGACTGCCGGAACGCCCCCGACGTGGAGGAGCTGTTCCAGGAGCACGGCTTCGAGGTGGTCTATCCCGAGGACCACACGCTGAGGGAACAGGCCGCGCTCTTCGCGAAGGCCCGCATCGTGGCGGGCTTCGGCGGGTCGGCGATGTTCAACGTTCTCTTCTCCGGACGGCTGCATGCAATGGTCGTCCTGAACCACGAAGCGTATGCGGCCCGGAACGAACACCTGTACGCCATGGGCCTCGGCGCCCAGCTCCATTACTTCTGGAGCCGGCCTGACCGTCCCCAAACCGGGGCGACGTTCGATCCCCGAGCCTTCCACTCGGCCTGGGAGTTCGACTTCGAACGAAACGGGACACCATTGCGCGAGACGCTTCGCGCCCTCGGATGACCGCGACTCAGCGGCCCGCGTCCTGCGCCCAGGTATCCGTCTCCGCCCGGGTGAGTCGCTCCTCGAACGGGCGCACACGCCGAGCCTCGAGCATCGCCTCGAACACCCGTCGACAGTTCTGTCCGTCTCGGACGGGGAACGTCTGGCGCATGCGCTCGGCGTAGACGGCATCGACCGACCCGGCCAATGCGTCGGCGACGGCCGTGACCGCCGCGTCGGCCTGCGTCGTCACGGGTCCGAACCCGTCTCGTTCGTAGTCGAAGTACGCCGGGCGCTCGGTGTGGTTGGTGAAGTACTCTTCTCGGTCGAACTGGAAGTACACGATCGGTCGCTGAATATAGGCCATGTTGAAGGCGGTCGAGGAGTAATCGGTCACGAGCACGCGGGCACGCACGATCATCTCGCGGACATCGACGTCGTCGTAGGACGCCACCGTCACCTCGCGCGGTAGCTCAAAGCGATCGAGGTAGGCGTGCATGTTCGGATGCGGCATGAAGACGATCCGCGAATGGGTCCTCCGCGCGGCCTCGGCGAGCCGCGGCGAGCGGAAGAACTCAGCCAGATGCCGCGCATACGGAGTATCCGCGAAGCCGTCGATCGTGCCGCGCCCCCGTGAGGATCCGACCATCCCGGTGACAAGATAGTCGCGCCACGTCGGCATGACGAGGATCATGTCGCGCTCATCGGCCGGCACGGCGGCGTCCTGGCGCAGGAGCGCGTCGAATCGCGGGAGCCCGGCGAGGCGTGTTTCCTTTGCGCCATACCGGAACGCTGAACGGCCCACGATGTAGTCGTACTCACCCTGGGTCGACGTGATGAATGTCGAGATGGGCTTCGGATTCAGCCAGTCGGAGATGTCGCCCTTGATGACGCCATGCTGGAGGAAGGTGAACGTCCAGGCGTAGCGGCCGAGTCGCTTCGGAATGGGATTCGTGATGAATCGGTCAGCGTGGCTCGATGCGACATGCTCAGCAGACAGCAGCAGTCGGGCGAACTCCGGAGACCCGTAGTCGACCAGCCTCACTCCCTCCGCCGCCAGGCGGGCCCAATCGGGCGAGTCCCTACGGATCGCGAACCAGGAGTTGATCTCCGGGTGTTGCTGAGCCACCCACTTGTAAAGGATCTCTGCGCTGTCATTGGCGTCGACATCCCGATCGATGAACACCCAAGCGCGGGCGAACTTCTCAGGGGAGAGGGGCATGGCACCCCAGGCCATCCGTACGCGGCTCAGCGCCTCCCGGGGCGCGACCCGACGGAACACCACGGCACCGGTCTCGCGGGCCGTCAGACCGACACGACGCCGCAGTCTTCGGTACAGCGGGAGACCCGATGCCGACGGCACGGCCTTGCGCTGGGCGTTCCCAAGGCGCTCTTCGATCACGTCCGGCGTCGCCGGTACGAAGCCCTCCGGCATCTGCCGCACGAGGATCGGCACCTCCTCGCCATTCAGCGATAGCGAGAGGCGCGACGTCGTCGCCGTCCAGATGGTCCGCTGGTAGACGATCGGACGTCCTGCGAACTCCAGAGCCCAGTCCTTCGTGTACCGCGGCGAATGACGACCGCCATCCACGATGAGCTCCTCGTGAGGCTGCTCGCCGCGATAGCGGTAGGTGAGCGACATGAGGCCGCGCGACGCATCGATCCGACCGAGATGGACCGGCCCGTGTCCGCCGCCTCGCTTGATGAGGATGAGCGCGTCCTTCATCCAGTCCGAGACGGGCATCGCCGCGAACCCTCGGATGAGGTCCTCGTCCAACCAGGCGGCGATCTCCGGAAGCAGCTCGTCCAGCTCGTCGTACATGCGTTCAGGGAACCGGGCGCGGCGGACCACTCCGCCCTGGGAGGCCCGAAAAAGCCAGAACAGGTCGTAGATGATGAGCATCTGCGCCCACGCGGGGAGTTCGCCGCGGGCTGCTGCGACGACGTCGAGATAGCCGTGTCGGATCGTGTCGGTGTATTTCGCGGGATTCGTCGCGCTGCTCTGCACGAGAGAGGACGCATCGGCCCGCTGACGGTAGAAGTAATCGGCATGCGCGGCGAGTGCGACGCGGGGCCGGTCGAATCCGAGGAGGTAACGCGAAACGAAGTTTCCATCCTCGAAGCGCAGTCGCAAGTTCTCCCGGAACCGCAGGCTACGAGCCTCGATGATGTCGCGGCGGAAGAACCCGGTCGTGACGTGGGCCTGGATCGTGTCCGGATCGTCGCAGAGGTCCACGATCCGTGTGCCGTCGTCGAATCGATCCGCGAGCGCGTGGGTGTCGCGGACCGTGTCGGCGCCCTCCTCGACTTCGTGCCACATCTTGATGCGGGCCGTGACCATGGCGAGATGCTCACTGGAGGCGCCCGACGTCAGCGCCGCGGCCTCGCGGAAGTAGTGCTTTGACAGTCGATCGTCGGGGTCGGGGAAGGTCACCCACTCGGCGGTCGCATGCTCGAGTCCGTGGTTACGAGCGCTTGCCTGGCCGCCGTTCTGCTTCCGCAGGAGGCGTACCGACTCTGGGTGCCGACGCGCGAATTCCGCGGCCACCTCAGCGGTGTCATCCGTCGATCCGTCATCCACCAGGACGATCTCGATCTCATCGATCCCGATGGACTGCCGTTCCAGTGACTCGAAGAAGTCAGGCAGATATGCCGAGACGTTGTACATCGGCGTGATCACGGAGAAGCGTGGTGCTGCTGTCACTGTCTCTTTCGTCCTGTCGTCCGCCCGCCAGGATCCACACGGGCGAGTGTCCAGTCTAGGGACGACATCTTTGTGGGAACGCTGTGGGTCGACGACTCGCGGGGAAGCCGACTACTTCTCGCCGGGCTTGGCCGCCATGACGGCCAGCGCGGCCCTCTTGATGTCAGGGGTGAGGGAACGCGCGAACGTGGCCGAAAGATGGCCGCGATCGAAGTAGACGATGACTCCGCCGACAACGGAATAGCACGTCTTCCCGGAGCAGATGCGGTCGGTGAGGTCGAGCATCTTCAGATCGGGTTTCGACATCTTGACGGCCGCGTCAGCGAGAGGATCTCTCTGCTCACGCGCCCGCGTGCCGTCGCATGCAGAGAGGTCATCGAGATGCGTTCCCACGCAATCCGGGACGTTGGTCAGCTCCGTCGCGTACGGAGTGTCGTGGAGCACGAGGACGGGGGTGCCCGCCTCGTTCCACTTGGTGAGCACCCGCGTGTACGCCTGACCTGCCGCTTCCCATGTCTGTTCGCGACTCCTGCCGGGCATCTTGGCCCACGTCCGGTTCGAGAAGACCACGAGGTCGTAGTCGCTCTTCGGGATCTCCGCGATCACCTTCTTGTTCCAGTCAAGGCAGTTCTGATTCTGCTGCGGTGTCCCGTATTCGGCCAACACGTCGACCGTGTAGCACTGCGAGATGAGGTATGTCGTGATCGACCAGTTCTCAGACTTGGCGATCTCCTCGAGTGCAGGCAGCCAGTGGCCGGCATGCGAGTTGCCGATGAGGGCGACCTGCTTCGCGTGCGGATCGCTGCTGCCGTAATGGCAGGTCTTCTGATCGGTGAAATCACCGAGAATCCAACAGTCGTCGTTGTACGGCTTCGGCTTGTCGTCTTTCGCGAACACCGGAGCAGTGAGCAGTGTCTCCCCGTGCGGGGTGCACGAGTCCTTGTTGACGAGCGCGCGGGAGCCGAAACATGAGTCGGCGTCGTTGAGTGCGTGGTCCAGCTTCGCCTGTGCCGCCGCTGCCTGCGCGCTCACTGTGCCGACGACGGCGCCACACGCGAGCGCGATCACGACCATACCGCCGACGGCGAAGACGAAGGACCGACGGAGGGGCTGACCCAGAGGTTTGCGGCCGCGGAACCGATCCTCGATGAAGATCTTCGTGAGCCACGCGAGCACGAACGCGGCGATGATCGCGAGAAGCTTCGTGGAACGGTGAAGATCGTGCCCGAGGACGTAGGGCAACAGGACCAGGGCCGGCCAGTGCCAGAGGTACATGCTGTACGACACGTCGCCGACGACCTGGACGGGCCGCCACGACATCGTTCGCAACGGCGAGAGCGGCCCGCGTTCGATCGCCGCGACAAGCACGAGCGCCGTGCCCACGACGGGAAGGGCCGCCGTGTAGCTCGGGAACGGCATCGCACCGGTGAACGTGAATGCCGCGACCGCGATCATGACGAGACCTGCGTACGCGACGACGAGCCGGGCCGCCCGGTGCCCCTCGAGGCGGTGCTGAATCGATGGGAAGAGGCAGGCGGCGAGTCCGCCGAGTCCCAGCTCCCATGCGCGCGTCCACGACACGAAGTACGCCGACGCAGGATCCGTCGCGGTGATCCAGATCGATGCGATCAACGATGCGACGACGATCACGGCGATCGCGGTGCCGACGGCGAGGCGGTCGGCACCGCGCAAGCGCTTACGGATCAACCAGATCGAGAAGAGGACCACGATCGGCCAGACCAGGTAGAACTGTTCCTCGACCGACAGCGACCAGAAGTGCTGGACCGGGCTCGGTGCGTCGTCGATGGCGAGATAATCCACGGCCTGCCCGGCAAGGAACCAGTTCTCGACGTATGCCGCTGCCGCTGCGACCTGCTTCGCAACATTGGTCCAGATCGTCTGCGGAGCCCAGAGCAGCGTCGTGACGAGGGTCACTGCCAGGACGACGAACGATGCGGGCAGGAGGCGGCGGATTCGACGCCCCCAGAACTCCGCGAGCTGACGGCCGTTCTGCGGTGGCTTCGTGACGAGATGGCTGGTGATGAGGAAGCCCGAGATCACAAAGAAGACGTCGACGCCCACGAACCCGCCGGGAACACGACCGGGGAAGAAGTGGTAGACGACCACCAGAAGCACTGCGAGCGCGCGAAGCGCCTGGATGTCGGCTCGCACCGGAGTGGGTGGCAGGGTGACCGGTCGCTCTGTCGTGTCCCGATGGCCGGCGGGCACGACGAAGTCAGGCTTCTCAGAGACGGTCACCCGTGGATTTTACGCGATCCACCCTGAGTGCCGTCTCTCGACAGAGTCTCCTCTGCCAAGATGGCTCATGTGAAGGGCATCATTCTCGCTGGGGGCTCGGGGACACGGCTTCACCCGATCACGCTGGGCGCATCGAAACAGCTGATACCGGTTTACGACAAGCCGATGATCTACTATCCCCTGTCGACGCTGATGCTCGCCGGCATCCGCGACATCCTCGTCATCACCACCCCGCACGACGCGCCGTTCTTTCGCCGACTGCTGGGAGACGGGTCGCAGTTCGGCGTCTCGCTGACTTTCGCCGAACAGCCCTCTCCCGACGGACTGGCACAGGCGTTCACGATCGGTGCCGACTTCATCGGCGACGACAAGGTCGCGCTCGTGCTCGGCGATAACCTCCTCTACGGTCCAGGACTCGGCACGCAGCTCAAGCGTTTCGCCGAGATCGAGGGCGGAGCCGTCTTCGCCTACTGGGTCGCCGAGCCGCAGGCCTATGGCGTCGTCGAGTTCGATGAGACCGGCACCGCCGTCTCGCTGGAGGAGAAGCCGGCGCACCCGAAGAGCAACTACGCGGTGCCAGGTCTCTACTTCTACGACAACGACGTCATCGAGATCGCCCGTTCGCTTCAGCCCAGCGCACGCGGGGAGTACGAGATCACCGACGTCAACCGCGCCTATCTCGAGAGGGGCGCGCTGCAGGTGGAGGTCCTGCCCCGCGGCACCGCGTGGCTCGACACCGGCACGTTCGACCAGATGACGGATGCCGCCGACTACGTGCGAACGATGGAGCGCCGGACCGGCATGAAGATCGGCTGCCCGGAGGAGATCGCGTGGCGGCAGGGCTTCCTCGCAGACGAGGAGCTGCAGGAACGAGCCGAAGCCCTTGTGAAGTCGGGCTACGGCTCGTACCTGCTCGACCTGCTCAAGAGAGGACAGGGATGAGCCGTCTGCTTGTCACCGGCGGAGCCGGGTTCATCGGCTCGAACTTCGTACACCACGTGATCGAGCACACCGATCACCATGTGACGGTGCTCGACAAGCTCACATATGCCGGCAACCGGGCGTCGCTCGACGGGCTGCCCACAGACCGGTTCACGTTCGTGCACGGCGACATCGCCGACGCATCCCTCGTCGACGAACTGTTCGCCGCCACCGACGCCGTCGTGCACTACGCCGCCGAGTCGCACAACGACAACTCGCTGCACGACCCGCAGCCGTTCCTCGACACGAACATCGTCGGCACGTACACACTGCTCGAGGCCGCACGCCGCCATGGCACCCGGTTCCATCACATCTCGACCGACGAGGTGTACGGCGACCTCGAACTCGACGATCCGGCCCGGTTCACCGAGCACACCCCGTACAACCCGTCGTCGCCGTACTCATCGACGAAGGCCGGCTCCGATCTTCTCGTGCGGGCGTGGGTGCGATCGTTCGGCGTGCAGGCGACCATCTCGAACTGCTCGAATAACTACGGCCCGTATCAGCACGTGGAGAAGTTCATCCCCCGGCAGATCACGAACGTGATCCGCGGCATCCGTCCCAAGCTCTACGGGGCAGGGCTCAACGTGCGCGACTGGATCCACGCCGATGACCATTCGTCGGCCGTCCTCACCATCCTCGAAAAGGGACGCATCGGCGAAACCTACCTCATCGGCGCCGACGGCGAGAAGGACAACAAGACGGTCGTGGAGCTGATCCTCACGCTCATGGGTCAGGATGCCGATGCCTACGACCACGTGACGGATCGGGCCGGACACGACCTGCGGTACGCGATCGACTCGACCAAGTTGCGCGAAGAGCTGGGCTGGCGCCCACGCTACGAGGACTTCGAGGCAGGACTCGCGGCGACCATCGATTGGTACCGCGAGCACGAGGACTGGTGGGCCTCGGCCAAGGACGCCACGGAAGCGTTCTATGCGAGCAAGGGTCAGTGATGCGTTTCGACTCGGTCGCGCTGCGCGCGTCCTCGCTCAACGACCGGCACCGGCGCAGAGGATGACCGCATGACCGAGTACGGAAAGCCGCTGCAGTCCGCCTCCACGCCGATCCCCGGTCTGACAGTTTGGGAGCTGCCAGTCCACGGCGACAACCGCGGCTGGTTCAAGGAGAACTGGCAGCGCGAGAAGATGACGGCCGCGGGCCTTCCTGATTTCGGCCCGGTACAGAACAACATCTCGTTCAACGACGCGGTCGGCACCACGCGCGGCATCCACGCCGAGCCCTGGGACAAGTTCGTCTCCGTTGCGACGGGACGCATCTTCGGCGCGTGGGTCGATCTGCGAGAAGGCCCGAGCTTCGGCGCGGTGTTCACGTGCGAGCTCGATCCGTCCCGAGCGGTCTTCGTGCCACGGGGCGTCGGGAACGCCTATCAGACGCTCGAGCGCGACACCGCATACGCCTACCTCGTGAACGACCACTGGTCGCCCGACGCCACCTACACGTTCCTGAACCTCGCTGATGAGACGGCCGCGATCGCGTGGCCGATCCCCCTTGATCAGGCCGAACTGTCGACGAAGGATGCCGCTCACCCGTGGCTCGCCGACGTGACGCCGGTTCCGCCGCGCAAGACCCTCGTACTGGGTGCGAACGGCCAGCTCGGACGCGCACTGCGCGCGGAATTCGGCGACGCGCCGCACGTCGAGTACGCGACGCGGGCGGATCTCGACCTCGCTGCAGTCGACCTCGGCGCAGCGCGCCGCTGGCGAGAGTACGACACGATCATCAATGCCGCCGCCTACACGGCTGTCGACGCCGCCGAGACAGCGGAGGGACGCCAGCACGCCTGGGCGGCGAATGTGACCGGAGTCGCTGCGCTCGCCCGCGTGGCCGCCGCGAACGCAATCACCCTCGTGCATGTGTCGAGTGACTACGTCTTCGACGGCGGCTCCGAGGAGCCGTATGCCGAGGATTTTCCCGTCAGCCCGCTCGGGGTATATGGGCAGACGAAGGCAGCCGGCGATACCCTCGTCGCGACGGTCCCCCGCCACTACATCGTCCGCACGTCGTGGGTGATCGGCGACGGCAAGAACTTCGTGCGCACGATGGTGTCCCTTGCCGAACGCGGCGTCGACCCCCGAGTCGTCGACGACCAAACCGGCCGTCTCACGTTCACGGACGACATCGCCCGTGGCATCCGCCACCTGCTCGAAACCCGCCCGGCGTTCGGCGTGTACAACCTCACCGGCGCCGGCGAGCCGATGACGTGGGCCGACATCGCCAGACGGGTGTTCGAACTGACCGGCCATGACCCCGCGAGAGTAACGGGTGTGTCGACGGAGGAGTACTTCGCGAGTGCCGAAGGTCCGGTCGCTCCGCGTCCTCGGAACAGCGTGCTGAGCGTGACTCGGATCGAGGAGACGGGCTTCGCTCCTCGGAACGCGCTGCGCTCTCTCGAAACCTACGTGCGGTAGACGCTACTGCTCGAGCACCTGCAGGGCGTCATCGATCGGGCCGTCGAAGATCACCTGGCCCTTGCGGATCACGATCCCACGCGAGCAGAGCTCCTTCACCTGGCCGGCGCTGTGACTCACGATCATCATGGTGATGCCCTGGGCCGCCATCTCCTTGAGCTTCGCGTTGCACTTCGCTTTGAAGGGAGCGTCGCCCACCGACAACACCTCATCCACGAGCAACACGTCGAGTTCGACATGGATGGCGACGCTGAAGGCGAGGCGCATGAACATGCCCGACGAGTAGTGCTTGACTTCCTGATCGATGAAATCGCCGATCTCGCTGAACTCGACGATCGCGTCGAATCGCTCCTTCGTCTCCTTCTCGCTCATGCCGAGAATCGCGGCGTTCAGGAAGACGTTTTCACGTCCGGTGAGGTCAGGGTGGAACCCGGCGCCGACCTCGATCAGACCTGCGACGCGTCCGCGGGTGAGCACCTCACCATCGTCGGGCCGCAGCACACCTGACACCATCTTGAGCGTCGTCGACTTGCCCGAGCCGTTCAGGCCCATGACAGCGACGGACTCGCCCTCAGCGATCGAGAAGCTCACGTCGTTGAGCGCTTGGAACTGCTGGGCGCGCACAGGCTTGCGCGTGATCCAGTTGATGAACGTCTCCTTGAAGGAACGCGTGGAGCGCTTGTTGAACCACTTGGAGACGTGGTCGAGGACGATAACCGGCTCTGCGGTGCGCTGCCGCATGATCGTGGGCTGACTTGTCATTACAGATCCTGGGCGAAGGTGCGCTCGAACCTGCGGAACACCAACTGACCGATGATGAGGGCGACCAAGATGACGCCGAGCGCGGCTAGGACATTCCAGCCGAACTCCGGCGGCCAGCCGAAGCGCGCTGTCTCGGGGACGATCGGCGACCACATCGCCTCATGGAACATTTCCACTGCGACGGTGATCGGGTTGCTCATGTACACCTCGAAGATCCACGGGTAGTTGTGGGCACGGTCGTGGACCATCACCCACGTGTACATGATCGGCGACGACCACGTCGCGATCGTGCGGATGATCTCGATGAAGTTCTGGGCATCGCGGAACCGCACGTTGATGGCGGAGAACAGGAGACCAACCCCCAGCACGAACAGCACCACTAGGAGCAGTCCGCCGAGCAGAAGCCCGACAGAGGCAAGCGTCGGCACCCAACCGAACAGAACGCACACAAGCAGCAGCACGGCAAGCTGCGGGAGGAAGTGGACGAACGACCCGACCACGGCAGAAATGGGAAACAGCTCGCGCGGCAGGTAGATCTTTCGCACGAGGGCTTTGTTCTCAACGATCGAGCGAGTCGTGGCACCAATCGCCTCGTTGAACAGGTTCACGACGACGAGGCCCGAGAAGAGGTAGATGGGGAAGGAGTCGATTCCCCGTTTGAACCCCATGATCTCGCCGACGATAAGGAAGTAGACGAGGAACTGCACCGTCGGCCGAACGTATGACCATATCCAACCCAGCACGGAGTTGCGATACCGGAGCGACGTGCCCTTCGAGATCAGCAGTCTGAGCAGGTACCGGTACCGAAAGACGTCGAGGAGTCCCCTGCCGCGCCCAGGCGTGTCGAAGGCGCTCTTGTCGAGAGTGGTTGTCACGGGTATGTGTCCTAGCGGCCGCACGCGTCCGCGCTCAGGCCACCCGCAATCCTACTGGAGCAGCGGCTGGGAGCCGTCTGGAACGGTCCCCTTGCGCGTGTCGGGCCTCAGGCGATCCACGCGATGGAGTTCCAGCCGTAGCCCACCTTGCGCTTGCTGTGCCAGCCGCCCTTGCCGTTGCCGGGGTAGAGCAGCAGGTCGCCGCTCCTGGTGCGGGCGAGGACGTCGCTGTTTCCATCGCCGTCGAAGTCACCGGGGCTCAGCAGCGCCGTCATCGAGTTCCATCCGGTGCCCACCCTGCGGGCCCCGTTCCATGCTCCGGTGCCGGTCATGCGATAGAGCCAGAGAGAGCCGTCGGAGCGGCGGGCCATGAGATCGGGGCGCTGGTCGCCGTCGAAGTCGCTGGTCATGAAGAGAGCTGTGAACGACTTCCATCCGTTTCCCACGGTCGTTCCCCCGCCGGCCTTGAACCGGCCCTTGCCGTCGCCGCGGTAGAGCTTGAGATACCCCGCGGAGTTTCGAGCGATGACATCCAGTGTGCCGTTGCCGTCGAAATCGAATCCGCCGAGGAACGCGGTGAATGATCTGAACCCAGTGCCGATACGGACAGGAGCAGCGAAGCCGCCAGCGCCATTTCCGCGGTAGAGCCAGAACGAGCCGTCCGAGCCGACCGCCCCGACGTCGGGGTGCTTGTCACCGTTGAAATCGCCGAGCGTGATCGGCGTACCGCCCTTCCACTTCGCGATCGGCGTCGTCGCAGAATGCCAGGCGCCCCGGCCGTTGCCCGGGTAGATCTTCAGCGTGCCCCTGGTGACGGCAACGACATCGGATGTGCCGTCTCCATTGAGATCTCCGACACCGGCGGACGCAGCGCCCGTGCTAGGAGTAGAGGGAGTGGACGTCTTCAGCGCGAGGTAGTCACTGTGCGCCCACATCGCCTTCCCGCCGATATTCAGCCGCCACCAGACACCGTAGGTACCGGTGCGCGTGAACGTCTGGCCCTTCGTAATGCTCCTCATGCCAGTGGAGCAATCGGTGCTCGGCGCGGTACGCGCGTTGAGCGAACCGGTCGTCACCACGACGGTTCCCGACGCACTCTTGATGTTCGATGCCAGGGGCTGCGCGCAGCCGGTTGTCGCTGGTGCGCCGTCGCTTGTCGTCGTGAGGTATTCACTCACGACCCACAACGTCGCTCCCGAGACGGTGATATGCGACCAGGCTCCGTAGACGCCCGTCACGCTTACGCTCGTCCCCTTGCTCAGGGAGCGGATGCCGGTCCCGCACAGCGTCGTCGGAGCAGTGCGTGCGTTCAGAGACGTCACGTTGACCTTCGCCGTCGCGCTACGCGTAGCGATGTCGGCGGCAGCCGGCTTCGTGCAGGCACCCACCTGAGCCGGTGCGCCCTTCGACGTCGACGCCCCAGGTGCGAACCAGCTCACGTAGTAGTTGTAGAAGTTGCGATTGCCGTAGGTGGAGCACTTGTCACCGGTGCCCCAGCCCGCCGCCAGAGCGGCGATGTTCGGGCGGTAGGGCGTGTAGTTGTAGAGGTTCGCGGTCGCCTGGTTCTTGATGTACACCTTCGAGGTGCCGCACGACGAGCTCGGCGCCCACTTGATCGTGTTGTACTGACCCTTGCGGTAGCTGAAGGAGTTCGGGTAGTTCGTGTAGATCTGCATCTGACGGGAGCCCAGGTACACCTGGTTCCAGAAACCCGCGGACGCCGCGGAGCAGCCCGCAGGCGTGTCGGGACACGCCTGGCCCATGGCATGCTCGATGTTCCAGTCGCTCGGCTTGGTCGACGTCACGAGGCCCTGCTCCTTCTGGAGCATCACGAGCACGACCTTCGGATTGATCCCGCATGCGGCTGTGGCTTTGGCGATCATGCGGGCGGCAGTGACGTTCTTCTCGCCGGCGATCGCCTTGCAGTAGGAGTCCGCCTTACGCGCGGTCATCTCGCCCCGATAGTTCTTCAAGCACGTCGCCCCTGACGCGCACGTCTTGACCTTGCCGTTCAGAAACGACTGGATCTGCGCCTCGGTCATCGAGTTCGACCTGTAGAACTCGGCGTCCGAGATGAAGTACCCCCCGTCGAGGATCGTGCCGGGCAGTTCCGCCGCCTGAGCCTTGGACGCGGGAGCGATCGCCGTCAGCACGGCGGCAACGACGACGGTGGAGAGCAAGACAGCGAGCCATCGCCGGCGCGTGGACAGAACGGGGTGACGGCGCGAGAACATGTGAACAGTGTGACTGAAGTGAAGGCGAATTACCACTTCAGGTTAGGGATTGTCTCCACGACACGCCGAATTCAGCGTGCTGTCAGTCATGCGGCCATGCGGCGCACGCTCGTCGTTTCGTTTCGCTGAGCGCGCTCAACGACCGACAGGTCGGTCGCCCCGCGTCACTCAAACACGGGCGGTCACAGGTCGGCGTGCAGCTGCCAGACCCGATCACCGGCGGCACGCCACGAGAACGCGCGGCCACGGTCGCCTGCGAGCACGGCGAGACGCTCGAGTCCGGCCGTCGAGCCCAGCGCCTCGGCGACGGCTGCACCGAGGGCTTCGGCATCCTGCTCGCCGTCGTCCCCGCCCACGAGACGCCCGCCGTCGAAGATCACCTCGCGGTGGTCGGGTGACGCCGTCGCGACGACCGGCACGCCCAGGGTCATCGCCTCCACCACCCGCCACGGGAACCCGCTCCGCCTCGAAGGAGCGACGAGAAGAGTCGTCGCGTCGAGGATCGCGGCGCGGTCCGCGGCGTCGACGTCAGGGCGCACATGCACCCGGTGTGCGGCGAGGCCGGCGGCCTCCGCCATCTCGACGATCGCCGGCTCCTCCCCCTCGTGCGCATCCAGCACCACGATCGGCAGGTCGGCACCCGACGCCGCCACGGCGCGGAAGCCGTTCGACAGAGCAGACGACGCCGCCGCATCCCCCACCAGCACGATGACAGCCTCGGGCACCGACATCGTCCGCCGCCGACCCGCGGCATCCGTCGGCACCGCGAACCGCGACGGCGCGGCGCCCGCGATCACCCGGATGCGTCCGCCGAAGTCCGCCAACTCAGCCAGCCGGTGCGACGTCGCGTGCGTCGGCACGACGACGGCATCCGCATGCTTCTGCGCGCGCTTCAGCATCCCCTTGTGCCACGCCTGCGCCGGCCGCGACAGCTCCTCCGGATGCTCCCACGGACGCAGGTCCCACAGCGTCACGACGGTCTGATCGTGGTCGTTCACCCGGTCGTGCCGCATGAGCGGGGCCAACAGCGTCGGCGAGTGGATCAGACCTCCCCCGGCCCCCGCCGTCACACCGAGCTGCCACGCGGCAGCAAGCTCACGCCGGGCCATCGCCATCCGTCGCACGTCTGCCAGCCCGGGCAGGTCCAGGTCGTCCCCTCCCGACGGCACGATCGCGCCGACCTCGCATCCGACCGGCGCCGTCTGCACGAGGGCGCGGGCCAATTCTCGCGAGGCGAGGGCGAGATCAGGATCGGTCTCGGCGACCAGCTGATCGAGGACGACCCGCAGCAGAACGCTCACGTGACTCACCCCTTCGGCGACGGCGACGGCGTCGCGGGATGCAGCGACTTCTCCACGAGCTCGTGCACATACGCAAGATCGGGCGAGGTCTGATCCACGTCCTGAGCGGGAGTCAGCTCGATCGTCGTGACCTTGTGCTCCTTCGCCTTGATCGCGAGGTCGGCGAACGCCGGCAGCATCTGCGACGGGATGTCGGTCTTCACCAGATGCTGCCCCGCCGCCATGATCTCGTTGAAGCGGCTCAGCACGGTCTGCGGAGTGAACTGCTTGAGGATCGCCTCCTGCAGCTGGCGCTGCCGCTTCATGCGGTCCCAGTCGCTCGTCGTCTTGCGCGAGCGGGCATACCACTGGGCGGTCTTGCCGTCCATGTGCTGCTTGCCCTTCTCGATCCAGCCCGTGGCCCACTCGTCGACCGGCTGGCCCTCGTACTTCGGGCCACCACCCTCGGGCAGCCGCTGCGTCACGGTGATGTCCACGCCGCCGAGCGCATCGACCAGCGCCGCGAACCCCGCCATATCGATGAACGCGTAGTACGGGATCTTGATGCCCAACAGGCCCTCGGCGGCATCCTTCGTCGCCTCGACACCCGGCGTCGACCCGTTCTTCTCCGCGTCGGGATAGATCTTGCTGCCGTCGCGGCAGACGTCGAGCTCGGTGTTGAGCTGGTTGATCGCAGCCGTCCACCCGCACGTCGCGCTGCCGTGCCCGGTGTGCAGCTCGGGGTAGAGCTTGTGCATGGGGCTGTCCTTCGGGAACGGGAAGCCCTCGAGATCGCGTGGGATGCCGGTGATCGTCACGCGTCCCGTGTCCGCGTTCACCGACACGACCGAGATCGAGTCGAAGCGCATGGAATCGCGGCCCTTCCCGCTGTCGGCGCCCAGCAGCAGGATGTTGTAGTAGCCGTTCGACGGCGGCGCGAGCGGCGCCGACGCCTGGAAGATCGTCGCCAGCCCGCCGTGGAGGCTGTTGAGCCTGCTTGCCGCGGCCGCCGCCGTCGTCCCCGACACGACGAGGAGCACGACCGACAGCAGCGCGATGCCGAACCGCGCCTTCGGACCGGTCTTCACCAGACGCACGAGGCGCAGGGTGTCGATCGTCAGCACCGCCCACAGCACGATGTAGGCGACCAGCACGATCTCGAGCACGAGGAGCAGCGGCGCCTTGATCGTGAACAGCCCGAAGAACGAGAAGTCGCCGAGCACGACGGTCAGCAGCGCTGTGCGCCACAGCACGGCGGTGAGGATCGCGATGACGATGAGCGCCCACATGACGAGCGTCGCGCCGAGCCCGATCTTGCCGAGACGCCGGTCGCCGGCGAGCGCCTGCGCCGACCCGGGGAGGAGGAAGTTCAGCACGACGAGCCACCATCCGCGACGCGTCATGAACTGCTCGGACTGCGTATCGGGATGCCGCAGCGGGCGCTCCTGCACGAAGTACCCGGACGGCGCGGCCTGTGCGGCAGCGGTCATAGCGACTCCTTGAGTCTGCGGTTCTTCGCCTCGACCTGGCCCTCGAGGTCGCGGGCGTACGCCTCCACGCGGTCGGCGAGCGCCGGGTCCCCGGCGCCGAGGATGCGTGCGGCGAGGATCCCCGCGTTCTTCGCGCCGCCGATCGAGACGGTCGCGACCGGGATGCCGGCCGGCATCTGGACGATGCTCAGCAGCGAGTCCATGCCGTCGAGAAGGGCGAGCGGCACCGGCACGCCGATGACGGGAAGCGCCGTCACGGACGCGAGCATCCCCGGCAGGTGCGCCGCGCCTCCCGCACCCGCGATGATCGCCTTCAGCCCGCGGGAGCGCGCCGAGCGCCCGTACTCGACGAGTTTGTCGGGAGTGCGGTGCGCCGACACCACCTCGACCTCGTGCGGAACGCCGAAGTCGGTGAGCGCCTGCGATGCGTCACTCATCACCCGCCAGTCGGAGTCGGAGCCCATCACGACGCCGACGAGCGGGGAGGTGGAGGAGTGCAGCGGCTCAGTCACCCGACAAGGGTAGGGCGGATCGCTGGAAGAACCCCGCAACGGCGCGGATGTCGAGCGTCACGGATCCAGCTCCGGTCGGCCGCCCGACGCTCATCCCTCGAAGAACGCCGCCGCCGCCCGTGCGGCGTAGGCCACATCGTCGAGGTCGGCACCCGTCGCGTTGACGTGGCCGACCTTCCGTCCGGGCCGGGGTTCCTTGCCGTACGTGTGCACCTTCACATCCGGATGCGTCGCCATGACGTCGGCGAACGGCGCGTCCATGCGCCCCGACGACGGTCCGCCGAGGATGTTCACCATCACCGACCACGGCTGCCGCGGCGACGGGTCGCCGAGCGGCAGGTCGAGCACCGCGCGCAGATGCTGCTCGAACTGCCCGGTGATCGCGCCGTCCTGAGACCAGTGACCCGAATTGTGCGGGCGCATCGCGAGCTCGTTCACGAGGATGCGGTCATCCGTCGTCTCGAACAGCTCGACGGCGAGCATCCCGGTCACGGCGAGACCCTCGGCGATCCCGACGCCGATCTCGGCGGCGACCGCGACAAGCCGAGTGCTGAGGTGAGGGGCGGGCGCGATGACCTCGGCGCACACTCCGCCGCGCTGGACGGTCTCGACGACGGGATACGAGCGCACCTGGCCGGACGGCCGGCGTGCGACCTGCTGCGACAGCTCACGGCGGAAGTCGACGAGCTCTTCGACGAGCAGCTGCCCGCCGTGCGCGTCCTCGGCGAGCGTGGCGAACCAGTCGTCTGCCTCGGTCGCCGCCGCGACGACGCGCACGCCCTTGCCGTCGTAACCGCCCCGAGGAGTCTTCACGACGGCGCGGCCGCCGTGCGCGTCGAGGAACTCCTGGAGCTCGGCCGTGTCGGAGACGGCGGCCCAGTCGGGCTGCGGGATGCCGAGCTCATCGAGCTTGGCGCGCATCGCGAGCTTGTCCTGGGCGTACTGCAGCGCGTCGGGGCCGGGGTGCACAGCGACGCCGGCGTCGACGAGGGCGCGGAGCACGCCCTGCGGCACGTGCTCGTGATCGAACGTCACGACATCGACATCCCGTGCGAAGGCGAGGACGGTGTCGGCGTCGGTGTAGTCGCCGACGGCGGTGGCTGCGAGGGCCGCGGCCATCCCCTCCTGCTCGGCGAGGACCCGCAGGTCGATGCCGATCTCGACCGCCGGGGCGATCATCATCCGGGCCAGCTGGCCACCGCCCACCACTCCGACTCGCAGGGTCATCCCGCTCCTTTCGCCGCGTCCATTGTCGCGCACGAACGCGGTCAGGCCTGGCCTGGCACCGGAATCGACGAGCCGTCGCGGTGCGCGAGGATCTGGTTCACCTCGACCTGATCGACGAGCGCCTCGTGCACGAGCGCGACCGACGGCACGTTGCGCATCCGCAACGGCGCGTCGATGCCGTTGGACAGGGTCAGGGTGCCGGTGCCCCACAGGCGCTGCAGCGGGCCGCGGCGCAGCTGGATCGTGTAGCCCCGCACGTGCTCGAGCTCCTGCCTGCGACGGCGCAGGATGCCCCGGCTCTCCACGACCCGACGAGTCGTGAGCGTGTAGACGTGCGACCACCAGGCGAGGAACGGCAGCAGCACGAGCAGGAGCACGATGACAGAGGCGGCGGCCAGCAGCATCCAGTCCTCGAAGGGGCGCGGGAGGTTGCCCCACAGCCAGCCCGTGGCGGCTGCGACGGCGATGAGCACGAGCGCCGACCAGAACAGGCGGCGCGCGTGCGGACGGAACCGCGCGATGCGCAGCTCCGGCGTCGGCGCTCCGGGAGCCGGTGCGAACGGGCGCCCCCCGATGCTCGTCGGCTGGGTCATGCACCCATTCTGACCGGGGATTCCGACATCGGCCGTGACGTGACGCCGGGTGTCACGATTCCGCACCCCGCACGTGGATGACGTCGCCGGCCGCAACCGCCGTCTCGACGCCCGCCGCCTCCACGACGAGCCGGCCGTCCTCGTCGAGGCGCTGCGCCCGGCCGGTCAACTGCGAGCCGTCGGGAAGCTGCACGCGCACGCGTTCCCCGAGCGTGACGCAGAGTGCCTCGACTTCGCCGCGCACGCCGGCTTCGGCGGCGCTGCCGCGGGCGAGAGCCGTCAGCTGCTCGTCGAGGGCGACGAGATAGTCGGCGAGCAGCCGGTCGTCGTCGACCTCGCGTCCGATCGCGGCGAACGACGTGGCGGTGACGACCGGAAGGTCGACGGATGCGATGCGGGTGTTGACGCCCGCTCCGATGACGATCGCGTCGGGCTCTCCCGGCACCACCTCGGCGAGGATGCCGCAGATCTTGCCGCCGTCGACGAGCACGTCGTTCGGCCACTTGAGG
This sequence comes from Microbacterium altimontanum, assembly GCF_058349865.2. NCBI lineage: Bacteria > Bacillati > Actinomycetota > Actinomycetes > Micrococcales > Microbacteriaceae > Microbacterium > Microbacterium altimontanum. Next base: position 186,692 of record NZ_JBYRJB020000001.1, read on the forward strand.
CCGACGGAATGGCCGTGACCGCGCAGCTGGGCCATGATCGCGCGGGTCATCGCGGCGCCCGCTGCCAGCGGAATCCATCCCCGCGCGGCGGGCGGGACATCCGGCACGCGGACCAACACCGACACCGCGAGCGAGGTGCCGGGCGGCGCCGTCCAGACGCGATCGAGCCGGCCGCGGCCGGCCTGCTGATCGGTCGTGACCAGGAGGCTCAGGTGCGGCCAGCCGACCGGGTCGGCCGCGGCGGCGGCGACCACATCGGCATTCGTCGACCCGGTCGACTCCTCCACCTGCACGCGCGGGCTGACGGCCGCGGTGCGCGGGTATCCCTGGTTCTGCATGCGTTCACCCTACGGTGAGCGCGTCGGGTGGCTGCGACATCCCCTCTCGTCCTCGGCTCACCCGCCTCCGCAGGCAGCTCTCCTGGAGTCGGGAAGGAGATTGGGTCGGGGGAAGGAGATCTGGCCGACGATCTCTCCGTCTCCCGGCCGAATCTCCTTCCGGGCCGGGCTTCACGATGCCCTCCCCAGATCTGGAGTTCCCCCGACCGCCGGGGATCTGTCCACAGAGCCGCTACATGACGACACGGCGGCCCTCGCCGAGGTCCACCGTGGAACCATGCGTCGCATCTCGGACGAGCTCAACAGGAACAAGTACGTCCACCGCGCCGACCTCATCGACCGCGGATGGAGCGGTGACGCCATTCGGTCGGGCATCGCCAGGGAAGGTCTGGTCATCCTCCGAAGGCAGTGGATCGTCTCTCCGTCCGCCCATCCCTCGGTTCACCGCGCTGCGACGTTCTCTGGCCGGATCACGTGCCGGAGCGCTGCCGAGCATCTCGGGATCTGGCGCCCCGGCCACGAGTCCAGCACTCACATCGCACTGTCGCCGCACGCAAAGGGACCGATGGGCGACGACGTCGTTGCACACTGGTCGACCGGCGTCGTTCCGCCGCTGAAGCGATCGCTGCTCGACCCACTGGAGAATGTCCTCGCGATCGCGGCGCTCTGCCTCCCGTTCGAAGAGGCTCTCGCCATGTGGGAGTCAGCCCTCAACACGAAGAGGACCACGATCGAGCACCTGCAACGGGTGACATGGCGCGGCGCGCAGGCGAGGCGTCTGCTCAAGCACGCGACGAGCCTCTCCGACTCTGGACTCGAGACGTCCTTCGTCGAGCGGATGCGTCGCATCGGCGTGCATGTCCGGCAGCAGGTGTGGATCGCCGGGCAACCTGTCGACGGATTGATCGGCGAACGGCTCGTGATCCAGATCGACGGGTACGCCCATCACCAGGATGCCGCCCAGCGGCGCCGAGACATCGCGCACGATCGGCGGCTGAGGCTTCTCGGGCACACCGTCCTTCGGTTCGACTACTCCCAGATCGTGAACGAGTGGCCGATGGTGGAGGCCCAGGTGCTGGCCGCGATCGCGCAGGGGCTGCACCGCCCCTGAAACGCGGTCCGAATCTCGGGCTACGGGAGGAGAACCCGCCGACAGAAGGAGATCTCAGGCGTGATTCTCCTTCTCCGGGCCGAATCTCCTTCGTATCCTCCAGAAGTGGGCCGGGGTGGGCGGAGAACCGAGTCAAGACGCCGGTGGAGACCCACATCAGATCCGTCGGCCGCTTGTGCTCAGGCTCCAACCGCTCGAAGATCCGGGTCGTTAGGGTGGAATGCGTGACGGAACCGGACCTGACCACGACCGCCGGCAAGATCGCCGACCTGCGCGCCCGCTACCAGCAGGCCGTGGTCGACGCCGAGACCTCGGCTCAGACCAAGCAGCACGCCAAGGACAAGCTCACCGCTCGTGAGCGCATCGATCTCCTGCTCGACACGGGGTCGTTCAGCGAGATCGACGAGTATGTCCGCCACCGCACCACGGCGTTCGGGATGGACAAGGCGCGCCCCTACGGCGATTCCGTCGTCACCGGCGTCGGCACGATCCACGGCCGCACCGTCGCGGTGTACGCGCAGGACTTCTCCACGTTCGGCGGGTCGCTCGGCGAGGTCGCCGGCGAGAAGATCATCAAGGTCATGGAGCTCGCCCTGCGCGCCGGGATGCCGATCATCGGCATCCTCGACTCCGGCGGCGCACGCATCCAGGAGGGCGTCGTCGCGCTCGGCAAGTACGGCGAGATCTTCCGCCTCAACACCCGCGCGTCGGGAGTCATCCCGCAGATCTCGATCATCATGGGCCCGGCCGCCGGCGGCGCCGTCTACTCCCCCGCACTCACCGACTTCGTCGTCATGGTCGACAAGACCAGCCAGATGTTCGTCACCGGCCCCGACGTCATCAAGACCGTCACCGGCGAAGACGTCGGCATGGAGGAGCTCGGCGGTGCGCACACGCACAACACCCGTTCCGGCGTCGCGCACTACCTCGCCAGCGACGAGGACGACGCGATCGACTACGTCCGGGCGCTGCTGAGCTTCCTGCCCGACAACAACATGGCCGAACTCCCCGTCTACGAGAGCGGGTTCGAGTGGGAGACGACGGATGCCGACCGCGTCCTGAACGCCGTCATCCCCGACTCGGCGAACCAGCCGTACGACATCCACCAGGTCATCGAGCACATCGTCGACGCCGGCGACTTCCTCGAGGTGCAGCCCCTGTTCGCCCCGAACATCGTCGTGGGCTTCGGTCGCGTCGAGGGACGCACCGTCGGCATCATCGCGAACCAGCCGAGCCAGATGGCGGGCACCCTCAACATCGACGCCGGCGAGAAGGCGAGCCGCTTCGTGCGCTTCTGCGACGCGTTCAGCGTGCCGATCGTCACTCTCGTCGACGTGCCCGGCTACCTGCCCGGCACCGACCAGGAGTGGACGGGCGTCATCCGCCGCGGCGCAAAGCTGCTCTACGCGTACGCCGAGGCGACCGTGCCGCTCGTCACCGTCATCCTGCGCAAGGCGTACGGCGGGGCGTACATCGTCATGGGGTCGAAGCAGCTCGGCGCCGACGTCAACGTCGCCTGGCCGACCGCCGAGATCGCCGTGATGGGCGGCCAGGGCGCGGTGAACATCCTCTACCGCGGCGAGCTCAAGCGCGCTGCGGAGGCGGGCGAGGATGTCGCAGCCGTGCGCCAGCGGCTCGCGAACGAGTACACCTACAACGTGGCCTCGCCGTTCCTCGCCGCCGAGCGGGGCGAGCTCGACAGCATCATCGAGCCGGCGCAGACCCGCGTGTTCATCGCGAAGTCGCTGCGGGCGCTGCGCGGAAAGCGGGCGAGTCTGCCCGCGAAGAAGCACGGTAACATCCCGCTATGATCCGCGGCGACCAGGAGACGGCCGAGCCGCCGCTGCGCGTTGATGCCAAGGCGCCCCTGGGCGCTGCTGCGGAGGCGCCCCTGCGCGTGGACGTGGTGCGCGGCACCCCCACCGAGGAAGAGCTTGCGGCGCTGATCGCCGTCGTCACCGAGGAGTATTCCCGCCAGGAGGCGACCGCGACGGCGTCGGACGCTCCCACCCGGAGCGCGTGGGAGCTCACCGCCCGGAACCTCCGCGAGCCGCTGCGCCGCGAGTTCGGATGGGGCCACTACGCGGGCTGATCTCGTCGAAACTACGCGCGTAAATGTCCCCCAAAATACCTACAGACATGCGCGTTGCGGCCGACGGATACTTGTCTTGCTGGAACGCTTCTGCGTTCGGCTGGCCGGCTCATCCAGGGTAGATGAGTTCAGGTTCGGCCACTGTGGTCGGTTTTCGGGTAACCGTCCACCACAGGCGAGGGGCGGGCGGCTTCGCCGCCCCTCGCCTCTCTCCTTCTCTTGCGCTCTACGCGCATCATCGCGTCACCGCGCGACCGGCAGCACTGCACATCAGCGCTGCTGCGGGCGCGGGATCTCCCGCCACAGGTCGACACTGTCCTCGTCGGTGAGGGCGCCGTTGGAGGCCGAGCGCCCGACGACGGTCACCGCGATCCGCGGATGCGTCGACGCCCGGATGTACAGCCGATCGGAGCCCGCCGCGCGCACGGCCGCGGCCAGGTCGCTGCGGATCGCGGAGAGCTGCGCGTCATCCAGCCCGTCGAGCCCGCCCTCGTCGAGGACGGACACGGTGGCCCCGCGGCGCCGTGCGGCGTCGAGCTCCGCCCGCACGCCGTCGTCCAGCAGGCGCGCCCCGCGCAGCTCGTCGCGCAGCTGCCCCTCGGCGATCCGCGCCTCGGTGCGCTCCCGTTCGTCGAGCTCGCCGCCCTGCTCGATCGCCCGCGACAGGATGGGACCGGCCACCGCGAGCGCACGCTGCACCTGGATGCGGCGCTCGCGCTGGCGCCCGAGCTGCGCGGCGCGCCAGGCCGACGCGGCCCGCTGCAGTCCCGCGAGGCGCGCGGTGTCGCGCGCGGCACGATCCATCGAGAACAGCAGCAGCTGGGCGGCGAGCACCCACATGACGGAGCCCACGAGCCCGAACGACAGCGCCGGAAGAACGCCCACCCACGCCATCGTCGCCACGGTCAGCAGGAGGATGCCGCTCCACGCCGCCCACGGACGACGACGCACGACGATGACGGTCATGATGAGCCCGATCGCCCCCACGTACCAGGTGCCGTATCCGGTGGTCCGCGATTCCTCGCCGACCGCGATCGCGACCGTGCTCGGCATCACCAGAGCCCACAGCAGCGCGAGCACGCACGCCCAGACCGGCATCCGCGTCGGTCCGCCCTGCCCGGCGGTCAGAACCCCGTCGCCGGCGTCCGGCGCGGGAGCACGACGCCCCGGCGTCCACAGGCAGAGCCCCGCCACCCCCAGGTACAGCACTGCGACGACGTACATCACGACCGGATGATCGACGCCGCCGCCGACCCAGATGAGTCCGCGCACAGCGAGATACACGGCGAACGCGCCGGCCAGCGACGTCAGGATGCCCTGAACGGTGATCTTCACGCGCCCTCCGCCCATTCGAGGGTGACCTGGGTGCCGCTGGAGCCGGAGTCGATGTCGGCGCGTCCGCCGACCGCGGCGACGCGCGCGATGATCGACGCGCTGATCCCCAGCCGGTCGGCCGGCACAGCGGCGGGATCGAACCCCTTGCCGGCATCCCGCACCCGCACCGTCACGACGACGGGATCCGCCGTGCACGAGACGGAGACACGCAGCCCCGCGCCGTCGGCGTGCTGGATCGCGTTGGCGATCGCCTGGGCGGCGGCGAGCGCCAGCGCCCGTGCCACCACGCCGGGCACCATGACGCCGGCAGTGACGTGGGTGCGGTCGACGTGAAGCTGGTGGCCGAGCTCGCGCGCCGAGGCCTCGACCTCGGTGCCGATCACGTCGACCGGCACCGGCTCCTCCGAGCCCATGCCGGCGTCGCGCTCCGCGTTCGCCAGCCGGGTGAGCGCTTCGCGCGCCATGCCGACGGCCAGCATCCGCTCGCGCTCGGAATGGGCGCGCTCGGTCGCGATGAGCGCCGCCAGCACACTGTCGTGCATGAGCGCGCCGACCGCGACCCGCTCCTGCTCCGTGGCGTCGACCGCGGCCGCAGCCGCGTACGAGGCAACCGCCTCCGCACGCGTGGCGTCGACGTTCATCGCCACGCTGCGGAACACCCACCCGAGCGCGACGATGATGCCACCGAGGATCAGCGCGTAGGACACGTCGATCGCCACCGTGACCGGGAGCGCCGGGTCGAATCCGCCCTGCAGGAGGCGCACCACGCCCCACAGCACAGGGATCGCCATCGTCGCGATGACCTGCCAGCGCAGCGAGAACGTGAGGACGGATGCCGCGGTCGCGACGTTGATGAGGAAGAAGATCCAGGGTTCCCCGCCGGGCTTCGCCGGCACCCCGGCCGCCGCGACCGGCCACAGCAGCAGCCCGATCGTGTAGGCGAAGACGAAGATCGCGGCGAACAGCCGCTGCCCCCGGCCGATGAAGCATGTGACGAGCATGACCGCCAGCGGCACGAACACCAGGATCTCGAGGGCCGGATGCCAGCCCGGGCGCTCGGCCGACGCATCCAGCGCCGCGAAGAAGGCCTGCCCGCCCAGCGCGAGGCAGCCGATCCCGCTGATCAGCGCGATGATGCGCTCGACGCGGGTGCGGGTGAACGACCCGAGGCGGGCGACGCTCGCGTGCGACTGCGGGATGTGCCCCCACGCGTCGGTCAGCGCGACCCGGTCGGTGTCAGGCGTCACCGGCATCCTCGATGGGCGTGAGGATGCCGTCCTCGACGGCGCGGCGCAGCAGGTCGACCTTCGTGGGCGCGGGGCGCCCGACGTCGACGTACTTCACGCGAACGCGGTTGATGTTCTCCTTGGCGGTGGAGTAGGCGATGCCGAGGCGCTCGGCGACGACCTTCAGCGGCAGGCCCGTGGCGTACAGGCTCAGCACCTCTCGCTCACGGGCCGAGAGCTGCGCGTCGGCGAACGCCTGGTCGCCGTCGACCGCACTCGCCCACTCGACGTTGTTGAGCGGCTCGCCGTGCGCGACCGCCTGGACGGCGGCGATCACCTCGTCGATCGGCGACGACTTGCTGACGATCCCGGCGGCCCCGGCAGCGAGGGCCTCGCGCACCGCCGCCGGCCGGTCGGCGACGCTGTGGATGATGATGCTCGACCCGTCGGACGCGAGCCGGGTGACGTTCTCGGTGACGGTGGTCCCGTCGCCGAGGGTCAGGTCGAGCACGATGACGTCGGCGGGCGCCGACGCGCTCAGGGCACGCCAGTCGATATACGCCGTGACCGAGCTGCCGGAGAACACGACGTCCATCTCGCCCGCGCGCGCACACGCCGCCTCGAGCCCCAGGCGCACGGACTCATGGTCGTCGATGAGGGCCACTCGCGTCATGGCATCAGGCTAGCGCGACGAGCCGGCGCGGGTGAGCGCCGCCACGGCCTCGACGTGGTGCGAGTGCGGGAAGAGGTCGACGGCGGCGACCTCGGATGCCTCGTACCCGGCCGCGCGGAACGTCTTCAGATCGCGCGCCAGGGCGACCGGGTCGCACGCCACGTAGACGACGGCCTCCGGCTGCAGCGCGGCGATCTCGCCGACCACGGCGGCCCCGGCGCCCGAGCGGGGTGGATCGAGCACGACGACGCCCTGCCGCAGCCGTTCGAGCTCCCGGGGCGACGCCGATGCGCGCAGCTGCGGCAGCCAGCGGTCGACGCGCCCCGTCTCGGCGCGGGCGCCGACCCATTCGGCGAGGTTCTCGCCGGCGTGCTCGGTGGCGCGGGGATCCGACTCCACGCTGATCACGCGGGCCGTCGGACCGGCGAGTTCGCCGATCGCCGCGGCGAACAGGCCGACGCCGCCGTACAGGTCGAGGTGGGTGGCATCGGGGGCGACGCGGCCCTGCAGCGCCGCCGTCACCATTCCGCTCAGCGTCGCGGCGGCACGGCGGTGCACCTGCCAGAAGCCGCTGGCGTCGACCTGGAAGGCGCGGTCGCCCACGCGCTCGGTGATGACCTCGCTGGCCGCGTCGGCCGCGTGCTTCGCGCGGGAGCGGGATGCCTGAGCGGCTCGCTTCTCCGCCTCGCTGGGGCGGCGGCCCCGGGAACGACGGGCGGCGCGCTCGACCGGTCGCGGCACGATGCGCACCCGGCCGTCGACCGCCTGCACCAGATCGATGCGGCCCGGAGCGGTGGCGTGGACGGTCGCCGCGACGCGCTCGATCGCCGGCGTCGCGAGCGGGAGATCCTCGACGTCGATGACGGAGTGGCTGCGCGCGGCGAACGGGCCGATGCGGCCGTCGTCGTCGACGTGGAGGCTGACCCGGGTGCGCCAGCGCAGGCCGTCGCCCTCCTCGTCGCCGGCGGCGGTGCGGATGCTGCTCGGGAGATCGAGGCCGCCGATGCGGGTCAGCGCGTCCTGCAGCACCTCGAGCTTGAGTGCGCGCTGGTGCCCCAGTTCGATGTGCCCGAAATCGGCTCCGCCAGGACGCTGCTCCGGCGCACGGTCGATGTCGGCCTGACGCCACACGTGCGGACTGCGGTGCGGCGACGCATCGAGCACCTCGAGCGCCTCGCCGCGCCAGAACGACTTCTCGCCGGTCTGGGTGAGCCGCACGCGCACGCGCTCGCCCGGCAGCGTGTCGGGCACGAACACGACCCGCCCCTCGTGGCGCCCCACGAACACGCCGCCATGGGCGACGGCGGTGATGTCGAGGTCGATCTGGTCTCCCGGCTGCATCATCCGATCGTTTCACACCCGTGCGACGCGTGGCGGTCGCACGCAATCGACGTCCCAATCGGCCGCTTTGTCGCGGCCAAGCGACACTTCCGGACGGCACAACCCGAGCGGTCCGACGAAACGCCGTCCCCTACGGTGCTTAGCCCGACGGAAGCGACACTTCCGGACGGCACAACCGGGCGCGCCGACGAAATGCCGTCCCCTCCCGCCGCTTCGCGCCCGGGAAGCGACATTTCCGGACGGCGATTGGTCGCGGCCCGGCGCCGCGGAGGCCGGGCGACGACGTCGGCCGACCGGCCGGGGTGGGCCGACGACGGTGGCCGGCCGACCGGAGGCGACCGCGGCTACGGTGGGGTGATGCGCGTGTGCCTCGCCTCGACCTCCCCCGCCCGCCTCATGCTGCTGCGGCAGGCCGGCATCTCGCCCGAGACGATGGCGCCCGACGTCGATGAGGACGCGGTCGTCGCGGCCGTCGAGGCGGCGGAGGGACGCGCGCTCTCCCCCGAGGAGTTCGTCCTGCTGCTGGCACGCCGGAAGGCGGCGGATGTCGCGGCGCGCGTGGCCGCCGAGGACCCCGGGTTCGAGGGGATCGTGATCGGCGGCGACTCGATGTTCGTGCTCGACGGCGAGATCCTCGGCAAGCCGTACACCCCCGAGGCCGCGACGGCACGGTGGCACGCGATGCGCGGGCGGACGGGTGTGCTCCACTCCGGGCACAGCGTCTTCCGGCTCTCCCCCGGCAGTGCGCCGGTCGAAGAGCACGCGGTGGCCGCGGCATCCGTCACCTTCGCGGCCGACGTCACGGATGACGAGATCGCCGCCTACGTCGCGACCGGTGAGCCGCTGCTCGTCGCCGGCGCGTTCACCGTCGACAGCCTCGGCGGACCGTTCATCGACCGGGTCGACGGGGACCCGTCGACGGTGGTCGGGATGTCGCTGTCCACCCTGCGTCGTCTCGTGCGGCGGCTGGGCGTGCAGTGGACGGATACGTGGACGTCCTCGTAGATTCCGCTACACGTTTCCCGGGTGATCTTGTGCGATGCACTCAAAAACGACGGAAAGCCGCTGGGTAGGCTGAAGTCCATGCCTGAAATCGCCAAGGTGCTCATCGCGAACCGCGGCGAGATCGCCGTACGTGTCATCCGCGCAGCGCGCGACAGCGGAAAGGCCTCGGTCGCGGTGTACGCCGACCAGGACCGCGACGCCCTGCACGCGACGCTCGCCGACGAGGCCTACGCCCTCGACGGCACGACGAGCGCCGAGACCTACCTGTCGATCGACAAGATCCTCTCGGTCGCGCGCCGGTCCGGCGCCGACGCGGTACACCCCGGCTACGGCTTCCTCGCCGAGAACGCCGACTTCGCGCGCGCCGTGATCGCGGCCGGGCTCACCTGGATCGGCCCGTCGCCGGAGGCCATCGAGGCGCTCGGCGACAAGGTCACCGCACGCCACGTGGCCGAGAAGGTCGGTGCTCCGCTCGCGCCGGGCACCCAGGGCACCGTCTCGGGGGCCGAGGAGGTCGTCGCGTTCGCGAAGGAGTACGGCCTGCCGGTCGCGATCAAGGCCGCGTACGGCGGAGGCGGCCGCGGGCTCAAGGTCGCGCGGGAGATGGACACCGTCGCGGAGCTGTTCGAATCGGCGACCCGCGAGGCGGTCGCCGCGTTCGGACGCGGCGAGTGCTTCGTCGAGAAGTACCTCGACAAGCCGCGGCACGTGGAGACGCAGTGCCTGGCGGATGCCGCCGGCAACGTCGTCGTGGTGTCGACGCGTGACTGCTCGCTGCAGCGCCGCAACCAGAAGCTCGTCGAGGAGGCGCCGGCGCCGTTCCTCACCGACGAGCAGCGCGACGTGCTCTACTCGTCGTCGAAGGCGATCCTCCGCGAGGTCGGCTACGTCGGCGCCGGCACCTGCGAGTTCCTCATCGGAGCCGACGGCACGGTGTCGTTCCTCGAGGTGAACACGCGCCTGCAGGTCGAGCATCCGGTGTCGGAGGAGGTCACCGGCATCGACCTCGTGCGCGAGCAGTTCCGCATCGCCGAGGGCGGCACTCTCGACTACGACGACCCGGTGCCGGTGGGCCACTCGATCGAGTTCCGCATCAACGGCGAGGACCCCGGTCGGGGGTTCCTCCCGCAGCCCGGGCCGATCAAGGTCTTCAAGACCTTCGGCGGCCCCGGCACGCGGCTCGATTCGGGCGTGACCGCCGGCGATGTCGTCAGCGGCGCCTTCGACTCGCTGCTGGCGAAGATCATCATCACCGGTCGCGACCGCGCCGAGGCCCTGGAGCGCGCACGCCGAGCCCTCGACGAGTTCGAGGTGGCGGGCCTGCCGACGGTGCTGCCGTTCGATCGCAAGGTCGTGCGCGATCCGGCGTTCACCGCGGAGAACGGCGAGTTCGGCGTGTACACGCGGTGGATCGAGACGGAGTTCGTCAACGACATCCCGCCGTGGGACGGGGAGCTCGGCGACCCGGAGCCGGTCGAGACCCGGCACACCGTCGTCGTCGAGGTGGCCGGCAAGCGGCTCGAGGTGAGCCTGCCCGACCGGGTCGCCGCGGCACCGGTCGCGGCGGGACGCCCCGCGGTCGCGCCGCCGTCGCGCCGCGCGCACACCACCACGGCGACGGCCGGAGCCTCGGGCGACGTGGTGAAGTCGCCGATGCAGGCCACGGTCGTGAAGATCGCCGTCGAGGAAGGGCAGCAGGTCGTCAAGGGCGACCTCGTGGTCGTGCTCGAGGCGATGAAGATGGAACAGCCGATCCAGGCGCACAAGGACGGCGTGGTCAGCACGATCAATGCGACACCCGGCACCACCGTGTCGGCCGGTCACCAGCTGCTGACGATCGCCTGACGCGACGCTCATCATCCCGAGATGAGGGGATTCGCTCGGGAGCAGGAGAACATCCGCCGATTCGCCCTCACCTGGGCTGATTCTCCTCCTCTGGAGAGCGACGGAGGCCGCGCGCTGTCGTCGAGCAAGCGCGGCGATCGACGCATCCGTTCTTCAGATCGCCGTCGTCAGTACAGTGCGGCGCTCCGGCCGAGACCGCTCCGCTCCGACGCGCTCCGGCCGAGACGAGGAGATTCCGCCGACAGAAGGGGAATCGGCGCCGGATTTCTCCTGCTCTGGGCCGATACTCCTCCGCTCGGGGGGCCCGCCCGAGCGGCGAGGCGTCAGCCGTCGACGTGGGTGAGGTGCATCGCACGGGTGGCATCCGTGATGCTGCCCGCCAGCGACGGGTACACCGCGAACACCCGTGACAGCTGGTCCACCGTCAGGCGCCGCTCGACGGCGACGGCAACGGGATAGATCAGCTCCGACGCCTTCGGCGCCACGATCACGCCGCCGATGACGGTGCCGCTGCCCGCCCGGGCGATGATCTTCACGAACCCGTCCTTCGTGCCCATCATCTTCGCGCGCGGGTTGGCCGACAGCGGCAGCTTGTGCGCGACGCCGTTGATGAGACCGGCCTCGACGTCCGCCTCCTGCCACCCGACCGTCGCGATCTCCGGCGCGGTGAAGATGTTGGACGCGATACGGCGCCGCTCGAGCGGGATCACCACGTCGCCGAGCGCGTGGAACACCGCCGTGCGGCCCTGCATCGAGGCGACGGATGCCAGCGGCACGAACGTCGTGCAGTCGCCGGCGGCGTAGATGTTCGGCACCGAGGTGCGTGCGACGCGATTGACCTGGATGTGTCCCGAGTCGGTCATCTGCACGCCGGCCTCGTCGAGTCCGATGTCCTTCGTGTTGGGCACCGATCCGACCGCCATGAGGCAGTGGCTGCCCTCGATCACGCGCCCGTCCGACAGCGTCACCTCGACGCCGTCGCCGGTGTTCACGACCTTCGCCGCGCGCGAGCGCGACAGCACCTGCATCCCGCCGCGCTTGAACACCTTCTCGAGCACTGCGGCGGCATCCTTGTCCTCCCCCGGGAGCACCTGGTCGCGGCTGGAGACGAGCGACACCTTCGCGCCGAGGTTCATGTAGGCGCCGGCGAACTCGGCGCCCGTGACGCCCGACCCCACCACGATCAGGTGCTCGGGCAGCGCCTTCATGTCGTAGAGCTGCGTCCAGGTGAGGATGCGGTCGCCATCGGGCTGCGCCGTCGGAAGCTCGCGCGGAGCCGCCCCGACCGAGACGACGAGCGTGTCGGCCTCGACGCGGTCGAAGTCGGTGCCACCCGGACCCGTCGACACGACGATCGCGTTGCGACCCTCGAGCCGGCCGTGGCCGGGGATGATGCGGACACCCGCCTCGATGAGCTGCGCGCGCATGTCGTCGGACTGCTGCCTGGCGAGCGAGAGGAGCCGGTGGTTGACGGCCGCGAGGTTGATCGCGATCTCGGGCTTGAGCGGCTTGCCCTCCTTGCCCTTCGCGAAGAGCTGGACGCCGAGGTCCGACGCCTGGGCGATCGCGACGGCGGCGTCGGCCGTGGCGATGAGGCTCTTCGACGGGACCACGTCGGTGATGACCGCCGAGCCTCCGACGCCGGCCCGTTCGACGAGCGTCACCTCGGCTCCGAGCTGCGCGGCGGCGAGCGCCGCCTCGTACCCGCCCGGACCCCCACCGAGGACGGCGACGGACTGGGTGCGCTCGAAGCTCAACGACATGACCTCCATTCTTCCAGGCCGTCGCCTCGGCGTCTGACACCGCTTTCAGGACCGGCCGCTGCCGGCGCGCGGCCGGCCGTTGTCCCGGGTCGGCAGTCTGCGCCGGTGTGGTCCCTGTCGGGCGCGCAATCCGCGCCGGACTGGCCCCTGTCGGGCGCGCTTTCTAGAGTGGTCCCATGAGTCACGACCTTCACCCGCTGGACGATCCGGCCGCAGACCCGTTCGAGATCGCCCGCGAGGCCGCCGCCGACATCGCACGCCTGACCGGCGTCGACCGCCACGACATCGCCCTGACCCTCGGCAGCGGATGGGGCAAGGCCGCCGAACTCGTCGGCGAGACGACCGCCACGATCCCGGCGACCGATGTGACCGGGTTCAGCAAGCCGGCTCTGGAGGGACACGTCGGCACCCTGCGCAGCATCCTGACCCCCTCCGGCAAGCGGGTGCTGGTGATCGGCGCGCGCACGCACTTCTACGAGGACCACGGCGTGCGCCGCGTCGTGCACTCCGTCCGCACCGCGGCGGCGACCGGCGCGAAGATCATGGTGCTGACGAACGGCGCCGGCGGTGTGCGCCGGACCTACTCCCCCGGTCAGCCGGTGCTGATCAGCGACCACATCAACCTCACCGCCGCGTCGCCGCTCGAGGGGGCGACGTTCGTCGACCTCACCGATCTGTACTCGCAGCGGCTGCGCGACATCGCGCACTCCGTCGATCCGTCGCTCGACGAGGGCGTGTACACGCAGTTCCGCGGACCGCACTACGAGACGCCCGCCGAGGTGCGCATGGCGGGCATCATCGGCGGCGACATCGTCGGGATGTCCACGGCGCTCGAGGCCATCGCCGCCCGTGAGGCCGGCATGGAGGTGCTCGGCTTCTCGCTCATCACGAACCTCGCCGCCGGCATCCAGGAGACGCCGCTGAGCCACGCCGAGGTGCTCGAGGCCGGCCGTGCCGCCGAGCCGGTGATCTCGCAGCTGCTCGCCCGCGTCGTGGAGGCACTGTGATGGACGAGTCCCTCACCGCCCGCGCCCAGGCCTGGCTGGCGCAGGACCCCGACCCGGAGACGCGCGCCGAGCTGCAGGATCTGCTCGATCGCGCCGAGCACGACGAGGATGCCGCAGCCGACCTGGCCGATCGCTTCGACGGTCGCCTCCTGTTCGGCACCGCCGGCCTGCGCGGCGAGCTCGGCGCGGGCAGCAACCGCATGAACCGCGTGCTCGTCGCGCAGGCGGCCGCGGGTTTCGCCGCCTATCTCAACGAGAAGGGGGGGCCGGATGCGCCGCCCACGGTCGTGATCGGATACGACGGGCGGCGGGGCTCCCGCCCCTTCGCGATCGACTCGGCGGAGCTCTTCGCCGGGGCGGGACTGCGCGCGATCATCCTCCCCCGGCTCCTCCCGACGCCGGTGCTCGCGTTCGCGGTTCGCCACCTCGGCGCCGACGCCGGCGTCATGGTGACGGCATCCCACAACCCGCCGAACGACAACGGCTACAAGGTGTACCTCGGCGGCGACGATCACGGGTCGCAGATCGTCTCCCCCGCCGACGCGGAGATCGCCGCGCACATCCAGCAGGTGGCCGACGGCGGCTCGGTCGCCGAGCTGCCGCGCTCGGACGAGTACGAGACGGCGGAGGAGGAGGTCGTCGATGCGTACATCGCGGCGACCGCCGCCGTGGGGCCGGCTTCCGGATCCGCCGAATCGGAGTCAGCTTCCGGATCCGCCGAGTCGGGGCCGGCTTCCGGATCCGCCGAGTCGGGGCCGGCTTCCGGATCCGCCGGGGGTCTGCGCTGGGTGTACACCGCGATGCACGGCGTCGGATGGGAGACGGTGCAGCGGGTCGTCGAGGCGGCGGGATACCCGCAGCCGGTGCCCGTGACGGCGCAGGTCGAACCCGACGGCTCGTTCCCGACCGTCGCGTTCCCCAACCCGGAGGAGCCGGGGGCGATGGATCTCTCGTTCGAGGCGGCGCGATCCACGGGCGCGGAGCTCATCATCGCGAACGACCCCGACGCGGACCGGCTCGCGGTGGGGGTGCCTGATGCCGCCGCCGACGGGGGATGGCGGCGCCTGTCAGGCAATGAGATCGGTCTGCTGCTCGGCTGGCGCGCGGCCCGGGCGGCGGAGCCCGGCTCGGGCGCATCCCTCGCCTGCTCCCTCGTCTCGTCGCCGGGGCTCGCCGCTGTCGCGCGGCACTACGGGCTCGATTTCCATGCGACGCTCACCGGGTTCAAGTGGATCTCGCGGGCGCCGGGGATGGTGTTCGGCTTCGAGGAGGCGCTCGGCTACCTCGTGAACCCCGAGACCGTGCGCGACAAGGACGGCATCTCGGCGGCGGTCGCGGTGCTGCAGCTGGCCGCCGAGGCGCGGGAGTCGGGGCGCACGCTCGCGGATCTGCTCGACGAGTTCGCGGCGACGTTCGGCGCGTTCGCGAGCGATCAGATCTCGATCCGGGTGGAGGATGTCGCGGTCATCGGCCGGATCATGGCGGGGCTGCGATCGGCCGCTCCCCAGCGGCTCGGCGACGCGATGGTCGAGGGCGTCGACGACTTCAGTCGGGGCGCGGAGGGGCTGCCGCCCGCCGACATGCTGCGCCTGCGGCTCGCCGACGACGCGCGGGTGCTCGTGCGCCCGTCGGGCACCGAGCCGAAGCTCAAGGCGTACCTCGACGTGCGCGGCACGTCCGCGCAGGATGCGTCGGCCCGGCTCGCCGCGCTCCGCGACGCGGTGTCGTCCCTGCTCGACAGCCTGCGCTGACGCATCCGTCGCCCGGCGCGACCCGCGCCTCGTGACGCATCCGTCGCCCGGCGCGACCCGAGCCTCGTGACGCATCCGTCGCCCGGCGTTGCGCGAGTTGCCCCTCCGTTGCGCGAGTTGCCCCTCCGTTGCGCGAGTTGGCCCCGCGTTGCACGAGTTGGCCCTCCGTTGCACGAGTTGGCCCCGCGTTGCACGAGTTGGCCCTCCGTTGCACGAGTTGGCCCTCCGTTGCACGAGTTGGCCCTCCGTTGCACGAGTTGGCCCTCCGTTGCACGAGTTGGCC